>JBAQDI010000034.1:0-38992 GCA_049294655.1 Azonexus sp. | reverse complement strand
AACGCAGGCGGAAATAGTCGCCGAGGGTCAGGATGTTGAGCTTGTAGAGCTTCCGGGAGAAAAAAACGCCGGCGATGATCAGGCACATCGACGAGCCGAAGGGGTCGGCGACGACGCCGGTCAGGCCGTCCTTGACGAAGGTGGCGGAGACGCCGAACACCGCTTCAGCGCCAAACCAGGTGGCGAAGACGGTGGCGGTAACCACGGGCAGCGGCAAATGACGGCCGGCCACGGCGAAATCCTTGGCGCTATGGACGCGGGTCGCGGCAAAGAGGCCAATGCCGATGGAAACCATCAGGTAGAGGACGACGAACCAGATCAGCATGTTTGCACGGTCAACCGGAAAAATGGACTGAAAACGCAAAAATTATAAGGTCGTTGCGGCGTTTCGCAGCGTCAAAACGGGGCGTCGGAATGAAATTGAATGGCTGCTGCGGTCAACGGGTGAAAAAGGCCCAAATCCATGGCGTGCAACAGCAGTCGATCCGCCAGCGCGGTCGCCTCGCCGCCATAGAGATCGTCACCGAGAATCGGATGGCCGAGCGAGGCCATATGGACGCGTAGCTGGTGCGAGCGGCCAGTCACCGGCTCGAGTTCGACGCGCGTCGTGTTGGCCTCCGGATCGCGACTGACGACGCGAAAACGGGTCAACGACGGCTTGCCGATCTCGAAATCGACCTTTTGTCGCGGCCGGTTCGGCCAGTCGCAGATCAACGGCAGCTCAACCTCGCCGCTATCCTCCACCATTTGCCCGTGAACGATGGCGACATAACGTTTGTCGATCTGGCGTTCGCGGAAAAATCGCGAAAGTTGCCGGTGCATTTCCGCGCCACGGGCCAGAACGAGCAGGCCGGAGGTCGACATGTCGAGGCGATGGGCAATCAGTGCATCGGGATAACGGGCCTGGACGCGCGACGCCAGGCAATCGTCCATGCCCTCCCCGCGCCCCGGGACGGAGAGCAGCCCGGCCGGTTTGTCGACAACGATGATTTCGTTATCGACGTGGATGACGGTCAGACCGCTATCGGGTGGGGGAAAATAGGCCGTCAAAATGCTTTCACCCGGACACTGCAGCCGCTGTCCCTGAACGCCGTGCTCTCGCGAAACCAGCCGGTTCCAGGTGAAGTCTGCGCGCAGACCCGGTGGTCGGTCGTCTTGCTCGCCCACCAGTACCACGGCGCTGGTTTGGCGAAACTCTGCGGCGCATTGACGGCCAGCCAAATGCAGAGCAGCAGCTTGCCGAGCCTTGATTTGAATGCAGAATTTTCTTGCCAAGCGGTCATGGTAAATGTACTGTATTTATACACAGTATTTAAGTAATGGCGGAGCGGGCTGGGAATATACCTCGTCTGCTCCGTGTAATCAGTGAAATTGACGGCTGCCGATGGCATATCCGGAACAATCAGCCTGTCGATCAAACGCAGCAATTTCTATTCCATCTTTGGCCCCTGTGCCATAATCCGCTCAAATTTCCGAGGTAACTCCATGGACGACAACAAGGCAAAGGCGCTCGCCGCAGCGCTGCAACAGATCGAAAAGCAATTCGGCAAAGGCTCCATCATGAAGATGGGCGACGCCGAAATCGACGAAGGCATTCAGGTCGTGTCTACCGGCTCGCTCGGTTTGGACATCGCGCTGGGCGTCGGTGGCCTGCCGCGCGGTCGCGTCGTTGAAATCTACGGTCCGGAATCTTCCGGCAAGACCACGCTCTGTCTGCAAGTCGTGGCCGAAATGCAGAAGCTCGGCGGTGTTGCTGCCTTCATCGACGCCGAACACGCGCTCGATCCGCAATACGCCCAGAAGCTTGGCGTCAATGTCGGCGACCTGCTGATCTCGCAGCCGGATACCGGCGAACAAGCCCTTGAAATTGCCGACATGCTGGTTCGCTCCGGTTCGGTTGACATCATCGTCATCGACTCGGTCGCCGCCCTCACCCCGCGCGCTGAAATCGAAGGCGAAATGGGCGACCAGATGGTCGGCCTGCACGCCCGCCTGATGAGCCAGGCCCTGCGCAAGCTGACTGCCAACATCAAGAAGACCAACACGCTGGTCATTTTCATCAACCAGATCCGCATGAAGATCGGCGTCATGTTCGGTTCGCCGGAAACCACCACCGGCGGCAATGCGCTCAAGTTCTACGCTTCCGTGCGTCTCGACATCCGCCGCATCGGCTCGATCAAGAAGGGCGACGAGGTCATCGGTAGCGAAACCAAGGTCAAGGTCGTCAAGAACAAGGTCTCGCCGCCCTTCCGCGAAGCCATTTTCGACATCCTGTACGGCGAAGGCATCTCCCGGCACGGCGAAATGGTCGAACTCGGCGTCGCCCACAAGCTGGTCGAGAAATCGGGTGCCTGGTACTCCTACAAGGGCGAGAAAATCGGCCAGGGCAAGGACAATTCCCGCGAATTTCTCAAGGCCCATCCGGAAATCGCCGCCGAAATCGAGGCCGGCATCCGCGAGGCAGCCAGCACCAATGTCATCAAGCCGGTCAAGGCCGCCAAGCCTGATGCCTGATTCGTCCCTGGCGTTGCGGGTGGCCGCGCTTCGACTGCTGACCCGGCGCGATCATAGCCGGGCCGAGTTGACGAACAAGCTCGCCGCGCAGGCCGAATCTTCAGAACAGCTGGAAGCTGTTCTTGATCGCTTGCAGACCGAGCGTCTGCTCTCTGACCAGCGTTATGCCAGTCAGCGCGTCGTCGCCCGGGCCGGGCGTTTCGGTAATGCCCGCCTGAAGCAGGAGTTGCGGCAGAGTGGCGTCAGCGACGACGATATCGTCGCAGCCCTGCCCGAGGCCGGCGACGAAACGGCCCGCTGCCGCTCGGTGTGGGCGAGAAAATTCAGCGCTTTGCCGCACAGCGCGGCCGAACGGGCCAAACAGATGCGTTTTTTGCAATATCGCGGTTTTTCCGGCGACGCTATTCGCCGGGTCATGCGCGGAGCCGAAGATGAGTGATTCCCGGGTTTCATCCCTGACTGCCCACAACCTCAAGAAGCGCTACAAATCGCGCACGGTGGTCGAGGATGTCTCGTTCAATGTGAAAAGCGGCGAAGTGGTCGGCCTGCTCGGTCCGAACGGGGCCGGCAAGACGACCTGCTTCTACATGATCGTCGGCCTGGTGCCGGCTGATGGCGGCGAGGTCTTCATCGACGACAGCCGGCTGACGCATCTGCCGATGCACAGCCGGGCCCATCAGGGCCTGTCCTACCTGCCGCAGGAAGCCTCGGTGTTCCGCAAGCTCAATGTCGAGGAAAACATCCGCGCCGTGCTCGAGCTGCTCAAGCTGCCGAAAAACGAACTCGACGACCGCCTGGAAGGCCTGCTTGCCGAGTTGCACATCGATCACGTGCGGCACGTCAATGCCGCAGCCCTCTCCGGTGGCGAGCGCCGGCGCGTCGAAATCGCCCGCGCCCTGGCGACCAACCCGCGTTTCATCCTGCTTGACGAACCCTTCGCCGGCGTCGATCCGATTGCCGTGCTGGAAATCCAGAAGATCATCCGTTTCCTGAAAGAGCGCGGCATCGGTGTCCTGATCACCGATCACAACGTGCGGGAAACCCTGGGGATCTGCGACCACGCCTATATTATTAACGCCGGACGCGTGCTGGCCGCTGGACGGCCGGCCGAAATCGTCGATAATGAAAGCGTCCGCAAGGTTTATCTCGGCGAGCACTTCAAGCTCTGACCGCCAGGCAGCACCCCGAAACCCAACGATGAAGCCAGCCCTCCAACTAAAACTATCCCAACATCTGGCGCTGACGCCCCAGCTGCAGCAGTCGATCAAGCTCCTGCAGCTCTCGACGGTTGAAATGCAGCAGGAAATTGAGCGTTACCTGCTCGAAAACCCGATGCTGGAACGCGAGGACGAAGCCGGTGGCGAAGCCTTTGGCGCCGCCCAGCAGTTTGATTCGCCGACCAATGAGGTGACGCGCGCCGAGCCGCCCGAGGAGCGCGAGCGCGAACCGCGCGAGGAACGCGACCAGCAGGAAGTGCCGAGTGCGCCCTCCGAAGTCGATGACGACCGCTGGACCTCCGACGCCGGCACCTTTACCGGCGCCGGCCGCGACGAGGACGACGACAGCGATTCGCAGGACATCCATGCCGGGACAACCAGTCTGCGCGACCATCTCGGCTGGCAACTGGGGATGACCCAACTGACGGAACGGGATCGCAGCCTGGTGCGTTTCCTGATTGAGGCGCTCGACGATGACGGTTATCTGTCCACGCCGCTTGAGGAACTGTGGGAAACCCTGCCGCCGGAATACGAGATCGAGCTCGAAGAGCTGGAAATCGCCCTGCACCACATCCAGCATTTCGATCCGACCGGTATCGGCGCGCGCAATCCGAGCGAATGCCTGGCGCTGCAGCTCAAGACCATGCCGCAGGACGAGGTGCAGATCCTCGCCCTGGCCATTGTCGAGAAACATCTTGAATTGCTGGCCGCCCGCGATTTCGCCAAGATCCGGCGCCTGACAGCCTGTGATGACGATGCCCTGAAGCTGGCCCAGGCCCTGATCATCAGCCTGAACCCGCGGCCGGGTGCCCGTTTCTCGCAAAGCGAGGCGCGCTATATCACGCCTGATGTGATGGTCAAGAAGCTCAAGGGCAAATGGACGGCCTACATCAATCCGGACGCCTACCCGCGCCTGCGCATCAACCGGCTGTATGCCGAGATACTCTCGCGGCAGCGCCGCGGCAACGGCAATCTGACCGGCCAGTTGCAGGAAGCGCGCTGGCTGATCAAGAACGTCCAGCAACGTTTCGAGACCATCCACCGGGTAACGCAGGCCATCGTCGATCGTCAGCGCCAGTTCTTCGAACATGGCGAAGTTGCCATGCGGCCGCTGGTGTTGCGCGAGATTGCTGATATCCTCGGCCTGCACGAATCGACGGTATCACGCGTCACCAGCCAGAAATACATGGCGACGCCGCGCGGCATCTTTGAATTGAAATACTTTTTTGGCAGTCATGTCGCCACCGATACCGGTGGTGCCTGTTCTGCCACCGCCATTCGCGCCCTGATCAAGCAGTTGATCAGCGCCGAGGATGGCAAGAAGCCCTTGTCGGATAGTCAATTATCCGAAATACTAGGCCAGCAGGGAATCGTTGTTGCCCGACGCACGGTAGCCAAATATCGCGAGTCGCTCAGCATCCCGCCGGTCAATTTACGCAAGACCCTGTAGAGAGAGGAGAATAAAGTGAATCTGCAGATCGCTGGTCACCATATCGAAGTTACCCCGGCTTTGCGCGAATACGTCGAGAACAAGCTCGATCCCGTAGTTCGCCATTTTGACAAAGTTACCGGTGTGAACGTTGTTCTATCCGTGGAGAAGCTCAAGCAAAACGTTGAAGTCACGCTGCACGTACCGGGCAAGGACATCCATGTCGAAGAATCCGGCGACGATCTGTACGCCGCCATCGACGCCGTTTTCGACAAGCTGGACCGTCAGGTCCAGAAGTACAAGCAGAAGGTGCAGGATCATCATCGCGGTGACAAGCCAGTCCACCACATCGCTGACTGATCGCCGAGAGGCCGCGACAGCCTTGTTGCGGCCTTTGTTTTTGCCAAGTTTCCTATGAACCCCTTAACCAATATCCTGTCTGCCTCGCAGGTGCTTCTCGACCTCGACGCAAGCAGCAAGAAACGGGTATTCGAACAGGCCGG
This sequence comes from Azonexus sp., assembly GCA_049294655.1. Classification (GTDB taxonomy): domain Bacteria; phylum Pseudomonadota; class Gammaproteobacteria; order Burkholderiales; family Rhodocyclaceae; genus Azonexus. The sequence goes on along the minus strand of JBAQDI010000034.1, from coordinate 33,329 downwards.
CATGCTTTTCGAGAATCATCTCGGGCTTGCCCGGGCGGTGATTTTCGATAGCCTGTTTGCCCGTGAAAAACTCGGTTCGACCGGCCTCGGGCAGGGCATTGCCATTCCGCACGGCCGCATCAAGGGCCTGAAGCAGGCGGCGGGTGCCTTCATGCGCCTGGCGACACCGGTACCCTTCGATTCGCCGGACGGTCGTCCGGTCAATCTGCTGTTCGTTCTGCTCGTCCCCGAACAGGCGACCGAAGAGCACCTCCAGATTCTTTCCGAGCTCGCCCAGCGTTTCGCCGAGCGCTCCTTCCGCGAAGCCCTGCTCGTCGCTCCCGACGCTGCCGCTGTCGTGGCACTTTTTCAGACCTGATTTCACACCGTGCGCCACATCAGCCTGGTTCAGCTGTATGAAGACAATCGCGAAAAGCTGTTGCTCAACTGGCTGATCGGCCAGCAGTCCGATTGCCGCATCGAACTCAAGGCAGCCAACAATTACGGGGCAGATGTCGTTGGTCACATCAATGTCATCCATCCGGAACGGCTGCAGGTCATGGGTCAGGCCGAGTACGACTGGGCCATGCGGATCGGCGAACGACGATTCGGCCAGATGTTCCAGGATTTGCTCGAGGCCCAGTCACCGGCCGTCATCGTCGCCGATGGCCTGACGCCGCCGGCGCTGCTGGCCGAAGCCTGCCGGCAGTACAACACGCCGCTGATCCTGTCGCCCAAGCCGTGTTCGGCCGTGATCGACATGCTGCGCATCTACCTCTCGGCCCGCCTGGCCGATACCGTCAATCTGCATGGCGTGTTCATGGACGTGCTGGGCATGGGCGTGCTGATCACCGGCGATTCCGGGGTCGGCAAGTCGGAACTGGCGCTCGAACTGATTTCCCGTGGCCATGGCCTGGTCGCCGACGATGTCGTGGAAATGGCGCGGATCGCCCCGACCACCATCGAAGGCCGCTGCCCCGGCATGTTGCGCGATTTCCTCGAAGTCCGTGGCCTCGGTCTGCTCAATATCCGGACCATCTTCGGCGAAACCGCCTCTCGCCGGAAAATGAAGCTCAAGCTCATCGTGCATCTGCAGAAGTCGCTGGCCGGCCACGACGCGCCGCGCCTGCCGCTCGATGCGCAGACTCAGGAAGTACTCGGTGTACCGGTGCGCAAGGTGCTGATCCCGGTGGCGGCCGGCCGCAATCTGGCGGTGCTGCTTGAGGCCGCGGTGCGCAATACCATCCTGCAGTTCCGCGGCATCGACAGCATGCAGGATTTCATGGATCGCCAGCAACGCGTCATGCTTGACGATGATGCATGAATGATCGATAGTTTGCCGGCCTCACATCAAAATTGACTCAGGAGACCTTATGAAAAAATTGATCTGCCTTCTTGCCATCGCTTTCTCTGCATCTTCCGTCTATGCGGCCGACGATTGTGCTGCCCGTGCAGCCGAAAAGAAGCTGGCCGGTGCTGCGAAGAACAGTTTCATGAAGAAGTGTCAGGCCGATGCCAAGGGGCCGGAAGTGACTGCCTGCGAGGCAACGGCCAAGGAAAAGAAACTGGCCGGTGCGGCCAAGAACAGTTTCGTGAAGAAGTGTGCGGCTGATGCTGTAGCTGCCAAGTAAGCAATCCTGATTTACACGAACGGCCATCTGCGGATGGCCGTTCGCCGTTTACAGGTATTCGAAGTCGGCGATCGGGGCCGTCGGGTCGGTCTTCGAGGCGCCGAAGCTGATGCTGCCGTTGCCTTCGAGCAGGACCTCATTATGTTTGACGTGGATTTCCTGGCGCCCGGCAAAACTGACGTAGCTGCCGTTGGTGCTGGTGTCGACAAGATAGAAGCCGCTGTTGCGCTTTTCTATCCGGGCGTGTGAACGCGAGGCCTTGCGGTCGTCAATATGGACCTTGTTGGCGAGATCGCGGCCAACCGTCAGGACCCGCATCTTGTCATCGAGCAGGTGACTCTTGTCGCGATAGCAGACGCTGAGCCGGGTGGCCGGCATGATGCTGAGGGCGCTGAATTGACCAGGAATGGGATGGATGCTCCATTGAACCTGGAAAATCTCAAACTGCCCGCCGTTTTGCGGGATGCTCTCGATGTCGGGCATCGGGAGCAGCCTGAGCGGGGTTTGCGGGCCCAGCTCGGTGATCAGGTCAGAGCTGCAGAGAATCTGGTCACGGCGTGCGGCGCCGACAATGCGCGCCGCGTTGGTGATGACTTCGCCAGTCAGTTCGCCATCCTTGTCGATCACCGGACCGACGTGCAAGCCGATGCGAATGGCCAGCTTGAGACCGGAGACCGGCGGAATGTCGGCCACCCGTTGCTGCATGTCGATCGCCGCCTGGCAGGCGCTTTCGCCGGATTCGAAGGCAGCCAGCAATTCGTCGCCGACGACTTGCACGGTGCGACCATGGAAGGCATCGATCGAACGGCCCATGCGTTTCAGGCAGCGTTCGACGGCATGCATCGCCTCGGTATCACCCAGTCGCTCAAAAAGCTGCGAACTGCCGGCGATATCGGCGAACATGACAAACTGTTTGCGTGGCGGAGAAGTCATCGACGGGGTTTTTCGACGCAAGATATTGATAAGGCGATTATAACGGTTTGCGCGCTGTCCGGTGTCATGTCCCCAGACTGATCGGGATGCTGCCGCTGATTGGCATCTCCGGGCTGTCGAAAGCAATGTCGCCCTCCTCGACCGGCGTATCCAGGGTCAGGCCGCGAAAATCGAACAGATTGCTGTCGGCGAGGTGTGAGGGAACGACGTTCTGCATGGCGGTAAATACGGACTCGGTGCGTCCCGGATAACGCCGATCCCAGTCCTGCATCATCTCGCGGATTTTCTGGCGCTGCAGGTTGTCCTGCGAGCCGCACAGATTGCATGGGATGATCGGGAATTCCATGCCGCGTGCGAACTTGGCGATGTCGTTCTCGGCGCAATAGGCCAATGGGCGGATCACCACGTGCGCCTTGTCGTCGGTCACCAGCTTGGGGGGCATGGCTTTCATCTTGCCGCCGAACAGCAGGTTGAGGAACAGCGTGTGCACCATGTCATCGCGGTGGTGGCCGAGGGCGATCTTGTTGGCGCCCAGTTCCTTGGCCGTCTTGTAGATGATGCCGCGGCGCAGCCGCGAGCACAGCGAGCAGGTCGTTTTTCCTTCGGGAATCTTGTCCTTGACGATGGAGTAGGTGTCGGCCTCGACGATGCGGTGCTCGATGCCGAGCGATGCGAAATAGCGCGGCAGGATGTCGGCCGGGAAACCGGGTTGTTTCTGATCGAGATTCATGGCGATCAGGCGGAACTTGATCGGCGCGCGTTGCTGCAGGGCCATCAGCATGGCGAGCAGGGTATAGGAATCCTTGCCGCCGGAAACGCAGACCAGGATGGTGTCGCCATCCTCGATCATGTTGTAGTCGCCGATTGCCTTGCCGGTGCGGCTTTCGAGGAATTTGCGCAGCTTTTGCAGCGTGTTCGAGATGGTCATCTGGGTCGCGGGAAGTCGTTGAATCCGGCCAGTTTACCCTGAGAACGGCGGCGCGTTCCGACTGCCGATGCCGGGGCTGATTGTAAAAAAATCGCTGGTACTCGGCGAGCCGCTCTTTTGCCGGCTAAAATTCGCGCCCATGAACCTGCCCCAGCCTTCTGCCGACGCGCAAGCCCATAGCCTGCGCCTGCTCGTCGCCCTGCGCGGCGAAATCGCCGCGGCCGGCGGCTGGTTGTCCTTTGCCCGTTTCATGGAACAACTGCTCTATGCGCCGGGCCTCGGTTACTACACAGCCGGTGCCCGCAAATTCGGCACGGCCGGCGATTTCGTCACGGCGCCCGGCATGACGGCCTTGTTTGGCCAGGCGCTGGCCCGTCAGGTGGCTCAGATCATGGCCGCTTCCGCCCCGGCCGTGCTCGAAATCGGGGCCGGTACCGGCCGCCTGGCCGCCGACCTCTTGCTCGAACTGGAGCGCCTGGGCAGCCTGCCGGAAACCTACCAAATTCTCGATCTCTCGGCCGATTTGCGCGAGCGCCAGCAACAGACCCTGGCTACCGCTGCGCCGCACCTGCTGCCGCGCGTCGAGTGGCTGGACAGTCTGCCCGCCAGTTTTTCCGGGGTGGTGCTCGGCAATGAGCTGCTCGATGCGATGCCGGCCGAAATCGTCGCCTGGCGTGAAAACGGCATTTTCGAACGCGGTGTGGCGCTGGATGCGGCTGGCGCCTTTGCCTGGGCAGAGCGGCCGGCCAGCGGAGCCCTGCTCGCGGCGGCCAGCGAAATCGGCGAACAGTGCCAGCTGCCCCCGGGTTTCGAGAGCGAGATCAGTCTGGCGGTACGTTCGTGGATGGCCGAATGGGGGCATCGCCTGCAGGCTGGCGCGCTGCTGCTCCTCGACTATGGCTTTCCGCGTCGCGAGTTTTACCACCAGCAACGGGCGCGCGGCACGCTGATGTGCCATTACCGCCACCATGCCCACCCCGATCCTTTCTACCTGCCAGGCTTGCAGGACGTCACCGTGCATGTCGATTTCACGGCAGTCATCGCCGCCGCGCACGGCAGCGGACTCGATCTGCTCGGCTACACCAGCCAGGGCCAGTTCCTGCTCAATTGCGGCATTCTCGATCGGCTGGCGGAGCTTCCCATCGATACCCCCGAATATGTGCGGGCCGCCGGGGCTGTCGGCAAGTTGCTGATGCCGCATGAAATGGGCGAATTGTTCAAGGTGATTGCCATCGGACGCGGTCTTGACGAGACACTCTGCGGTTTTTCAACGGGCGAGCAGAGTCGCCGCTTGTAGGCGGCCAGCGTGAACGGTGTTGCTTTGCTGGCATTTGCCACTAGACTGAAGCCATCAGCCAAGTGTTTCGGAGTCGATCATGGATGTTTTTTCTGTCGGTAGTTTGAGCAGCGCCCTGTCACCCGCCCAGACCCAGGAAGCGGCCAGCCTGCTGGTGCTCAAGAAAGCCAATGAAATTCAGACAGAGAGCGCCCTGCAACTCCTGCAGGCGGTGCCGCAACAGGCAAGCAATCCGCCGAATCTGGGCAACAGCGTAGACGTCAAGGCTTGAGTTCGTTCAGCCAGTCACGCAGCTTGGCCGCAACCAGCGGCCATTCTTTTTCGTGGGTTACGGCATGGCCCATGTTGCGGAAAATATGGGCCGGCAGGCCGTAGGTCTGGGCCGTGGTCTGGACCAGGAAGGCCGGCACCAGCACATCGAGTTCGGCACCCAGAATCAGCATCGGCGGCTTGTGCATGGCGTGCAGGTTGGGCAGGTTGAACATCGACATGTCCCACAGTGCCCGATGCGACTCCGGCTGCATGCGGTCGAGCCAGGCGGCCAGCATGACTTCGTCGATTTCGCCGGCAAATAGCGCTTCCCGGAGAATTTCGGTATCCGGGTAATTGCCGCTCATGATGCGGTTGATATCCATGAACAGCTGCGGTTTCTGGAACATCAGGTGGAACTGGGCGGCGATCAGGCCCTGTGGCGGCACCGAGCAAACCAGCGCGACACCCGGCACGTCGTGGTGTTCGAGATATTTCTGGACGACGAAGCCGCCCATCGAGTGCCCGATCAGGACCGGCGGCTTACCCAGCCAGTCGACGACGGTAACGACATCGGCAATGAAATCGTTGATCGAATGCCAGTCGATCTGGTCGATGCCCTGGCTTCCGCCGTGGCCGCGCAGCGATAGCGCGTAGCAGGGATAACCGGCCTTGGCCAGGAAGGGCATGAAGGTTTCGGTCCACATCCAGCCGCCGGCAAAGGCGCCGTGGATGAACAGGACGGGGGGGCGGTCGGTTTTCCTGGCTGGCAGGCAGGAGAAGACTTCGAGGCCTTCAATGATTTGAGTTTTTAGCATGGCAATCTATCGGGGTTGAAGCGTGATTAAATGCGACTTTTACCCTGCGGCGCAAGGCAAAATGTTGAAGTGGATACTGACCCTGGTGCTGGCGATTTTCCTGCTGGGCATCATCAGCCCGCATCTGGCGCGTTTTATCCGCTTCGGGCACCTGCCCGGCGATTTTGTTTTCCGCTGGCGTGGTCGAGCCTACACCTTTCCCGTGGCGACAACGCTGGTTTTCTCGGTGCTGCTCTGGTTAATCGCGCGGGTCATTTAAGCATTCCTTGACGGCAGCGACGCGGGCCGCGTGAATGCGTTCGGGGATTTTGCCGGGGTCGCCGCAGGCTGTCGCAATTTTCCCCGCCTCCACGCCATTGACCGCAGCGAGTGTCGCAAGCAGGCGGGCCGGCGAGTCGTAGGGACGGTCTTCCCAGCCCAGGCGGCCGGTGTAGTCGCAACGGCAGGCCTCAAGCAATTGTCTGAAACGTTCCGGGCGGCGCAGCGCATCGCTTCTTTCAAGCAGGCTGACGATGGTCGCCGGCTTGAGATCGGCGGCGCGATGGATGTTGCCGTGGTCGCGCGCCATGAGCAGTGCCAGGTCGCGGCAGTCGTTGGGGACGCGCAGCCGGCTGCTCAATTGTTCGACCAGGCGCACGCTGCGTTCTTCGTGGCCGATATGCCGGGGCAGCAGATCGGCTGGCGTTTCCGCCTTGCCGAGATCATGGGTCAGCGCCGCATAGCGCACCGGCAGGGCATAGCCATGCCGGGCCGACTGGTCGATGACCATCAGGGTATGAATGCCGGTATCGATTTCCGGATGGTAGTCAGCCCGTTGCGGCACGCCGAACAGGGCTTCGACCTCCGGCAGCAGGCGGGCCAGCGCACCGCACTCGCGCAGGACTTCGAACATCCGTGACGGACGGGCTTCCATGAGTCCCTTGGCGAGTTCCTGCCAGACCCGTTCGGCGACCAGGTGATCGACTTCGCCAGCGGCCACCATGCCCTGCATCAGGGCCAGTGTTTCAGGAGCCACGCTGAAATCGTGAAAACGCGCCGCGAAGCGGGCAATGCGCAGGATACGCACGGGGTCTTCGGCAAAGGCCGGGCCAACGTGGCGGAGGATTTTCGCCTGCAGATCCTGTTGCCCGTTGAAGGGGTCGACCAGTCGGCCATCGTCGCCCCGGGCCATGGCATTGATGGTCAGGTCGCGGCGGGCGAGGTCCTGTTCCAGTGTGACGTCGGGCGCGGCATGGAAGGTGAAGCCGTGGTAGCCGTGACCGCTCTTCCTTTCGGTGCGGGCCAGCGCATATTCCTCGTGGGTCCGCGGGTGCAGGAACACCGGAAAATCCTTGCCGACCGGGCGAAAGCCCTTGGCCAGCATGCATTCCGGGGTGGCGCCGACGACCACGTAGTCGTGGTCGGCGCTGGCCCGGCCGAGCAGTTCGTCACGGACGGCGCCGCCGACGATGTAAATCTGCACGGTCGAGCCGGGTTGGATTTAGCGTCCGGCGCGGAAGCGGAAGCTGTCGAGCTTGCCCTTCGGCGTGTTCTGCGCGACGTAGGTCGGGGCGATGGCTTCCAGCGCGGTCGGCCGCCAGTTGGCCGGCGGATTGCAGCTACCTTCGCAGACGCTATCAACCTGCATCGAGCGCAGGTTGTCCGGCGACAGCACCGGCTGCGGGGCCAGCCACATCAGGCCGGCCTGCAGGTAGGCCCAGCCTTCGGACAGGGCGATGATTTTTGCCGTGCTGCCAGTCAGTTCGGCGGTGTAATCGACCAGTTCGCGCAGGGTGTAGACCTTCGGGCCGACCAGGTCGTAGGCCTGGCCATAGGTCGATTCGTTACCCAGGCAGTCGACGAAGGCGTCGGCGACGTCGGCGGCCCACACCGGCTGGAACCGGGCGTGGCCGAAACCGAGCGGGAAGAACGGCACTTTTTTGAGGATTCTGGCGAAGGTCGACAGGAAGGAGTCGCCCAGGCCAAAAATGACCGAGGGACGGAAGACCGTGATATCCAGCGCAGGGCTGGCAGCGAGTACGATGGCTTCGCCCTCGCCCTTCGAGCACAGGTATTCGGATGCCCCCTTGGGATCGGCCTTGAGGGCGCTCATGTGCACCAGGCGGCGCACACCGGTGGCTTTGCAGGCGGCGATGATCTTCTTCGGCAGTTCAACGTGGGCTTCGGCGAAATCCTTGCTGTACGGCAACTGGACGTCGCGGCTGTGCAGGATGCCGACCAGGTTGATTACCACATCCTTGCCGCGGACCAGTTCGGCCAGGGTCTCCGGGCAATGGATGTTGGCTTCCGGCATCTCGACATTGGGCTGGATGATCAGCGCCTTGGTCCGTTCACGACGGCGGGTCGGAATGGTGACTTCGATGCCGCGTTGCGACAGGCGGTTGGCGATATAGGTACCGAGAAAACCGCTACCCCCCAGCAGCAAGACCTTTTTGACGTCCATGTACAACCCCGGAAACAGAATTCGTAAAGCCTCGATTTTAAGGCAAATTGCTGCCGGAGAACGGCTGATCTATGCCTTTTTTCAGAGGCTTGCCGTTTGTTTCAGCGCCTTTTCGGCGGCCGCATCGAACAGCGAGTCGGTCGAGCAAATCCGGGCCGCGTTGTTGGCAAACAGGTTGTCAAGAATCTCGGGGTGGATGGCCAGGGCGAAACCCCAGTCCGGATTGGCGATCAGCAACAGGGTGCTGTCCGGACTGCTCGGGCAGAGGCGGCCGCACAAGGGCAAGTCTTCGCTTCCTTCGCTCAGGGACAGGCGCAGCCAACTGCCGGGCCGGGCTGGTGGTGGCCGCAGGCGGTTGCTTCCTGAGGTCTGGTCGATGATTTTCAGGCGTTGCTCGCCGACAATGAGTTCGCGGATGTCCGGCCGTTTGCTGAGGACCTTGGCGGGCGGGGCTTCCGGCACCGCCGGCGGGCTGCCCGTGGCGCCGCGCATGGCAGCCGTCTGCAGCGCGAAACAGGTGTCGAGGAAGGCGGCCTGCTCGGCTTCCGGGACCTTGATGCCGGCCATGCCGGCATTCAGGCGCTGCAGCATCGGTTGCAGCATCTTGGCCAGATGCTTGCGCTCTTCCATGTCGGTTTTCGGCTGGATGCTCCACAGCAGGTCGTTGATCAGGGCGTCGTGTTCCTGCCAGGCCGTGCTTTGCTCGCCACTTTCGAGCCAGATGGCCTGCAGGACCTGCTGCCAGTAACTGCGCAGGAATGCGGCAATCTCGGCCGGGGCGCCATGCGTCAAATGCTGTTCGATGACCTGCCGGCAACGGCGGCCGGCCTGGTTCTGGCGCTCAACCTGGTGCAACAGCGGGACGTAGGCCTCGGCCGAATGGGCGACGTTGCTGTCGCGTTCGGCGATCAGCAGGTTCAGCTCCTTGGCCTGCTGTTCGAAGACCGTGATGTCATTGGTGAATTCGCCGCGGATTTTTGAGGCGATTGCCTGGATCCGGGCGCACACCGGATGGTTGGCCGAGACATCCGGTGGCAGACCCAGGCCGGCCAGGGCTATCTTGTCGACGACCTGGCGGGCCGGGTGGTGTGGGCTGGCGAAAAATCCGGCATCGAGCATGGCTGCCTTGAGCAGCGGGATCTGCAGACTGGCCAGGGCGCTCTTGATGGCTTCGGAAAGCGCCGTGGAGGCAAAAATGGTCTCGAAAATGAGCGCCAGCGTATCGATCGTGGCGGCTTCCGGGGCGCCGCTCGGGATGCCCAGTTCGCCGGAATTCAGTGCGTGTATCGGGGCTTCCGGCTCGTCCTTCGGCTGATCGGTGAACAAGCCGGGGATCAGGGTTTCCAGGGAGGGTTGCGAGGCGGTATTCGAGAAGGTTGGCGGGGCTACCCAAGCCAGCTTGCCGGATTTTTCGAGTTCATCAAGTCGGCTGAGCAGGTTGGCCAGCATCGCCTGGGAAAGCAAGCTGGCAGCCGGGCCGCCATGCGGGGTTGCTGTTTCCCCGGCCGGGCCGAGCAGCCTTTTTTGCAGGGCGGCGGCCGGGTTGGCCGGGCTGGCCGCCGAGGCCGTTGTCGTCGAATCCGGTGCCGTGATGATCGATGGCTGGGCCGTCTCGACATGGCGTTCGGCCAGGAAGTCGTTGAGCGTATTGTAGAGGACGGTCAGATGCTTGGAAAAATAGTCTTCCAGTTGATCGACGCGGGCCAGTTTCTTTTCGTGGTCTTCGCCCAGTTGGGCGCAAAAGTCCATCAGGCCGATGGCGATGCCTTTCGGACCGACGGGATTTTCCGCCGTACTGAGGTCAGGGCGGCGCAACAGCGTGACGAAGCGCAGGTAAACCCGCCACAGGTCGCCGCCGGTGGTTTCCATCAGCCGGGCCGAGAAATCGCCGAGGCGGATTTCCAGTTCGAGGTCGCTCTCGCCGACCAGCGAGATGCGCGACGCGGTCAATCCATCCGCCACATCGAAACCGCTGCGTCGGGTAGACGAGGCCATTTCGTCGAAATATTCGCCAACCGTCTGCTGAAAAGCCAGTACAGCCGAGGCGGGAACGCGTTCGGCTTCCTGCAGCAATTGCCCGAGCTGTTTCAGGTAGAGCGCCCGGCAATCACGCAGGATGTGAAATGCATCGTCGGCAGCCGGGACGGCATTTTTCAGGGGAGCGGTCGAGTAAACCATATGAGTAATTGGCGATTGACGGATGATCTTGAATACTAAGGTAAATCTGCATCCTTGGGGGCGTCTGTCGTACGGGCGCCGACGATTCCCAGGCGGGCTTTCAGCGAGTCCGGCTTGCCGTTGAAAATGGCCGAGTAATAAACCGAGTTGCTCATCACCTTCTTGACGTAGTCGCGGGTTTCGCTGAACGGGATGGTTTCGGCGTAAATGGCGCCTTCCAGCGGCTGGTCGGCCCGCCATTTCTTGGCCCGACCGGGGCCGGCATTGTAGGCGGCAGAGGCGAGTACCGGATGGTTGTCGAGATTTTCCATGACCAGACGCATGTAGCTGGTACCGAGCAGCACATTGGTTTCAGTCTCGTTGACCCGGCCGTGGTTGTAGTCGCGCAGGCCGATTTTCTTGGCCACCCATTTGGCGGTGGCCGGCATCAGCTGCATCAGGCCGGAGGCGCCGACATTCGATTTGGCACTGGTGATGAAACGGCTTTCCTGGCGCATCAGGCCATACACCCAGGCGTCGTCGAGCGACTGGTTGTGGGCGGTGGGGCGCACCTGGTCGCTGTACGGCGCGAGGAAGCGCAGGCTGTAATCGTGTTCGTTCCTGGTGCGATCGGCCGTGTTGATGGCCCGGTCCCAGATCTGGTTGCGGCGCGCGAGGTCGGCGGCGGCCAGCAATTCCCGGTCGTCCATGCCGCGCAGCGCCCAGTTCCATTCGCGGACGGCTTCGGTGCGCATGTCGAGGCGGAAGAAGGCCAGCGCCCGGCGGATGCCCGGATTGTCGCGGGCCGCACCCTGTTCTTCGCTGCTCGTCGCTCGGGCCTTGGGGGGCGGCATGATGGTCCGGCCCAGTTCCTCGTCGGCCAGGTTGCCGTAGAAGCTGGCCTGCCCGGCGATTTTCTCGAACAGGGCGGCGGCCTCGGTGGTTCTTCCGCCGGCCTTGTGGGCACGGCCCAGCCAGTAGATCCACTCGGGCTGGGCGGCCAGGGGGGCCGGCATGGCCAGGATGGTCTGATGAACGACGCCCCACTCCTGGGCGCGCAGCGCGGCGCGCACCTTCCACTGGTAAGCGTCATCCGAGAGGGCGATCTTGCCGGCATTGGCGTACCAGGCAAGGGCTTCCGGCAGGTGCCTTTTCGCAGCCTGGAGGGCGATCTGGCCCCAGGCCCATTGTTTTTCCGGGTCCTGCAGACGAGTCTTGAGTTTTTCCAGTTCGTCGGCGGCGGTACGCGGATCGTTGGTGGCCAGGCGCTGTATGGCAAAAACCGCCAGTTCGCGACCGCTCCGGCTGGTGTGCCAGTTGGCCGGCTGCCGGACGAGATAGCTCATAGCGTTGTTGATTGCCGAATCGAGCGCCTTGCTTTCGGGCATCTGGCTGTCGGGCAGGTAATTGAGCGTGGTCCGGGTCCAGTTGGGCCGGTTGGCCTCTAGCTGGCGGCGGGCCCGCGCCCACACGTCGTCACTGCTCATGCGCTGGCTGATGATCAGGGCGTCGAACACCGGGCGACAGGCTTCGGGCGGTTCAAGCAGCGTCAGCCACTGTTTTTCCACCTCGTCGAGGGCCGATTTGTCATTGCGGGCCAGCCGGGCCTGCTGGTTGTAGCAGGTGACATCGGCCTCGGGCGCCAGCAGTTTCGGGTACTCACCATTGATTTCGTTCCACGTCGAGCGCTTGCCCAGCCAGCGTATCCAGTCGGCCCGCAATTTCTCGGCGACGTAGCTTTTTTCGTTGCGCTCGAGGAAACTGCGCAGGCTGGCACTGTCGCCCTGATCCATCCACATGCGCAGACGGTAGCTTTCGACATAGACCGCCAGTTCATGATTGCCGAGCTGACTGCTGGCCTTTTCGAGTTTGTTGCGGTCGCCGGCGCGGAAGGCATCGCGCGCGGTCAGGAAGGCAAGGTCGTTGCCGTCCTGGGCAAAAAGTGGCAGGGATAGCGACAGGCTTAACAGTAGAACGCGAAACTTCATGCTAGATTTCTATGATGACTGATCGGTTTGAGGATAACACGGCCTGGCGACGGGCGTTGCGGCGCGAGATGGTGGCGCGGCGGGCAGCCCTGGACGCGGCGCGGCATGAGCAATTGTCGGCCCTGATCGTCGCAGGTCTGCATGCTGCCTTGCCGCTGCCGCGCTGCGTCGCCTTTTGCTGGCCGATCAAGCACGAGCCGGATGTCCGAGCGGCCGTCGAACAATGGGTGAGGCTGGGCGCGCAGGCTGCCCTGCCCGTCGTCGTGAACGCGGATGCGCCGCTCGCTTTTCGGCTCTGGTCGCCTGACACGCGGCTGGCGCCCGACCGTTACGGCATTCCGACGCCGCAGACCGGCGCTTTCGTGCAGCCTGACCTGATCCTGTTGCCGCTCAATGGCTTTGATGCGGCGGGCTACCGGCTGGGCTACGGTGGTGGCTATTTCGACCGGACGCTGGCCGCGCTTTGCCCGCGCCCGCTGGCCGTCGGTGTCGGTTTCGAGATTAATCGCGTAGACAGCATCCGCCCGGAAAGCCACGATCAGCGCCTCGACTGGATCGTTACCGAGGCCGGCGCCTTCAGGCCGCGGTTGGCCTGAGGCCGTAGGTGCCGAGGGCGAAGAGCAGTCCGACGACGGCGCCCAGCAGGGCCTGGCGCAAATCGTAGAGCCCCGTGCGCAGCGCCAGCTCCAGGGTATAGCCGTGTTGCAGGGCGAGAAATCCGGCGCCCAGCGCAATCGCCAGCCAGGCCAGGCGTTGGCGCCGGCCAAGGCCTTTTCCCAGGAAACGCTCGGTCGCCACCCAGGCAATGCTGGTCTGGGCAATGGCGGCGAGCAGGAGGCCGAGGACGGCCAGTGGATAGGGATTCATGCGTGTTCGCAGGCTTTCCGGAAGCGATTCAGAGCATCGTCCAGCGTGCTTCGTGGGCAGCCGAAATTCAGGCGCAGCCAGCCCGGGGCGCCAAAATCGGCACCGTCGGAGAGGCCCAGGCCATGTGCTTCAAAATGTGCTGCGGGTTTGGCGAGGCCGAGTCCACGCACATCGATCCAGCTCAGGTAGGTGGCTTCGACATGACTGGTGGTGACGCCGGGAAGCGTTGCGATGACCGCTTCGACGCGGTCGCGGTTGCCGGCCAGGTAGGCGATCAGCTGGTGATGCCAGTCGGTGCAGTCGCGGTAGGCGGCCTCCGTGGCGGCCAGACCGAGAATGTTGGTGTGCGGCACGATGCCCTGCATGGCCTGCACGAAGCGGCGGCGCAGCGTGGCGTCGGAAATGACCGCAAAGGCGCTGCCCAGGCCGGGGATGTTGAAGGTCTTCGATGGGGCCATCAGGGTGATGCTGCGTCGGGCGGCCTCCGGCGACAGGCTGGCGAAGGGAATGTGGCGGCGCCCGGCATCGAGGATCAGGCCGCAGTGGATTTCGTCGGAACAGACGATCAGGTCGTTGCGCTCGGCAAAGGCGGCCAGATCGAGCAGTTCCTCGCGCGTCCAGCAGCGGCCGACCGGGTTGTGCGGGTGGCAGAGCAGGAACAGGCGGCTGGCGTCGGTCACGGCTGCTTGCCGGGCGGCGCTGTCCCACTGCCAGCGCTGTCCGGCCAGTTCAAGGTCGAAATGCTGGAGTTTGCGGCCGGAGAAATGCGGCGCCGACAGGAAAGGCGGATAGATCGGCGTTGCCGTCAGCACCTCGCCTTCGACGGCCCGGCAGGCGATGTTCAAGCCGCTGACCAGGCCCGGTAACCAGACGATCCATTCGGGTTGAATGGACCAGCCATATTCGCCCTCCAGGTGAGCAAGTACTGACTCGGTCAGCGACGGCCAGGGGCCGCCATAGCCGAGCACGCCGTGCTCGATGCGCCGGCGCAGGGCCGTGAGCACGGCCGGCGGCGCGGCAAAATCCATGTCGGCGACCCACAGCGGAAGGATGTCGCGACCGGCGTACTTGCTCCACTTGATGGAGTCGGAAGCGTGCCGGTCGATGGGCTGGTCGAAAATGCTCAAACTTCGAGATGCTGGTAAAGGGCGGTGGACAGATAACGTTCGCCGAAGGACGGAATGACGACAACGATCAGTTTTCCGGCATTTTCCGGGCGTTTGGCCAGTTCAATCGCGGCCCAGGTCGCGGCACCCGAGGAAATGCCGACCAGCAGGCCCTCTTCGGTGGCCATGCGGCGGGCGATGGCGAAGGCGTCGTCGTTCTTGACGCGGATCACCTCGTCGTAGACCTGTGTATTCAGCACGCCCGGCACGAAACCGGCGCCGATCCCCTGGATCGGGTGCGGCCCCTTGGCGCCACCGGACAGGACCGGCGAAGCATCGGGTTCGACGGCAACGATTTTGACCCCCGGCTTTCTGGCCTTGAGCACTTCACCGACGCCGGTGATCGTGCCACCGGTGCCGATGCCGGCAACGAAGATGTCGACCTGGCCGTCGGTGTCGCGCCAGATTTCCTCGGCCGTCGTGTTGCGGTGGATTTCCGGATTGGCCGGATTTTCGAATTGCTGCGGGATGAAATATTTGGCATCGGCTTCGGCCATCGCCTTGGCTTTGGCAATGGCGCCGCCCATGCCTTCCGGGCCCGGCGTCAGGATCAGCTCGGCGCCGTAGGCCTTGAGCAGCAACTTTCTCTCGCGGCTCATGGTTTCCGGCATGACAAAGGCCGACTTGATGCCGCGCGCCGCACAGACCATGGCCAGGCCGATGCCGGTATTGCCGGAGGTCGGCTCGAGGACGACGGTGTCGGGGCCGATCTGGCCGGCAGCGATGGCGGCGTCGAGCATGGCAACGGCGATGCGATCCTTGACGCTGTGGCCCGGATTGAAGAATTCAAGTTTGGCGGCGATGGTCGCAGGAGCGCCCTCGGTGATGCGATTGAGGCGAACCAGCGGCGTGTTGCCGACCAGTTCAGTGACATTGTTGGCGATTTTCATGGGGGCTCCCAAGGTTGGTGGCGGAATTGTAGGCGACTCAGCGCGCGTTGTGGCTGGTGTTGTGGGTGGAAACGCAAAGCGGCCGGGCTTCTCCGAACAACGGACCCTGGCCCAGTTCGGCGCCCTGTTGGCGGGCCCGGTCTACATCCTCGTTGCTGGCGATGCCTTCGATATGCAGCCGGGCCGGGCTGGCCGGGGTGCGGCGACTGTCCAGCGTGTGTTTGATGATGTCCGGCGCGAACAGTTCCGGGTGGCTGTCGGTGCCGGACAGCGCGATGCGGTAGCCACGTTGGCGATAGTTGTGCACGGCGTCGGCCAGGCGCTGATCGTCGAGTATCCGGCCGCTGGCCAGTTCGAGGACCAGGTCGTCGGGGGCCAGGCCGCAGCGCTTGAGCACGGCTTCGAACACCAGACCATGTTTGCTCGGCACGGCGAGCAGATGGCGCGGATGTACCGACAACTGCAGGTAACCGCCGGCATGATGGCGCTGGGCGAGAAAATTGAGGGCATGCAGGGTTCGGCACAGGCGGTCGAAATGCACCACCGATTCGGCACTCTGGCAGGCCGCATAGGCTTCCTCGGCCGACAGGGGGCTGCCGTCCTGGCGCGTCGCGGCGAGGAAAGCCTGGTGGCCGACGACCTGCTGGCGCTGCAGGTTGACGATGGGCTGGAACAGCGAGCGCAGGTGCAGACCGTCGTGCCAGGCCGCGGCACCTTCGTTTTCGCCATACAGCGTGCTGTCGCCGGCCGAGTCGGTACTGTTGAAATAGCGGATCAGGTCGGTCAGCGGCATGTTCTTATTTTTTCAGGTAAATCTGATCGAAGCTGCCGCCGTCGGCAAAGTGGGTCTTCTGCGCCTTGCCCCAGCCGCCGAAAGTGTCGTCGATGGTCACCAGTTTGAGCTTGGGGAATTGCGCGGCGTATTTGGCGGCAATCTTGCTGTCGCGCGGCCGGTAGTAATGTTTTGCCGCGATGTTCTGGCCTTCCTCGGAATACAGGTAGTCGAGGTAGGCCTGGGCGGTCAGCCGCGTGCCGCGCTTGTCGACCACCTTGTCGACGACGGCGACCGGCGGTTCGGCGAGGATGGACAGGCTGGGGGCGACGATCTCGAACTTGTCCTTGCCGATTTCGTTGACGGCGAGTTGGGCTTCGTTTTCCCAGGCAATCAGCACGTCGCCGAGGCCACGTTCGACGAAGGTCGTGGTCGAGCCGCGGGCGCCGGAATCGAGTACCGGCACGTTTTTGAAAATGGCGGTGACCAGTTCCCTGGCCTTCTGTTCGTTGCCGCCCGGCTGCTTCAGCGCCCAGGCCCAGGCCGCCAGGTAATTCCAGCGGGCGCCGCCGGAGGTCTTGGGGTTCGGCGTGATGACGGCGATGCCGGGGCGGGCCAGGTCGTTCCAGTCGCGGATGGCCTTCGGATTGCCCTTGCGCACCAGGAAAACGATGGTCGAGGTATAGGGCGCCGAATTGTGCGGGAAGCGCTTTTGCCAGTCAGCCGGAATCAGGTGGCGTTCGGCTAGGGCATCCAGATCGGAACCGAGAGCCAGGGTCACGACATCGGCTTCCAGGCCGTCGGCCACCGAACGCGCCTGTTTGCCCGAGCCGCCGTGCGACTGACGAATGTTGATGCTTTGCCCGGTCTTGCCCTGCCAGTACTTGCCGAAGGCGGCGTTGAAATCCTTGTACAGCTCGCGGGTCGGGTCGTAGGAGACGTTGAGCAGGCTCATCTGGGCAAAGGCGCTGCCGATCGTCAGGGTGGCGGCGAGGACCGCAGAAAGAACCTGTTTGCGCATGAAAAACTCCCGTCAGTCGAGTCAGAACTCGGAATGACGAGAGTATAGGCAGCTCAGGCTTATTCAGTGAAAGAATGAGTTTTCACTAGTAAATAACTAATTGGAATTAGCCGGAAAGCAATCAGCCGAGGAACAGCTTGTAGGCGGGGTTCTGGCTTTCATCCCAGTGGGCGTAGCCGAGGTTTTTCAGGAATTCCTGGAATTGCTTCATTTCGCCGGCTGGCACCTGCATGCCGACCAGCACGCGACCGTAGTCGGCGCCGTGGTTGCGATAGTGGAACAGGCTGATGTTCCAGCCGGCGCTCATCTGGGCCAGAAAATTCATCAGGGCGCCCGGCTTTTCGGGGAATTCGAAGCGGTAGAGCAGCTCGCTCATGCCATTTTCGCAAACCTGCGGCGCATGGCCGCCGACCATGTGCCGGACATGGTTCTTGGCCATCTCGTCGTCGGTCAGGTCGAGGCTCGGGTAGCCGTGCTTGACCAGTTGCTCGAGGAATTTGGCCGATTCGTGCCGGTTGGCGACCTGTACACCGACGAAGACGTGGGCTTCGCTGGCCGTGTGGTAGCGGTAATTGAACTCGGTGACATTGCGCTTGCCGATCAGGCCGAGGAACTTCTTGTAGGCCCCCGGTTTCTCGGGCAGCGTCACGGCGAGCACGGCCTCGCGGCTTTCACCGACCTCGGCGCGCTCGGCGACGAAACGCAGGCGGTCGAAATTCATGTTGGCGCCGGAAGTCACGGCGATAAGGTTCTTGTCCTTGAGCTTGTGCTGGCGGGCGTATTCCTTGGCCCCGGCGACGGCCAGCGCGCCGGCCGGTTCGACGATCGAGCGGGTGTCCTCGAAAACGTCCTTGATGGCGGCGCAGATGGCGTCGGTGTCGACCAGGATGATGTCGTCGAGGTATTCCTTGCACAGGCGGAAGGTTTCCTCGCCGACGTACTTGACGGCCGTGCCATCCGAGAACAGCCCGACCTGCTCGAGGCGAACGCGCTTGCCGGCAGCGATCGACTGCTTCATCGCATCGGCGTCGAAGGTCTCGACGCCGATGACCTTGATTTCCGGGCGCAGGCGCTTGATGTAGGCCGCCACGCCGGCCGCCAGGCCGCCGCCACCAATGGCGCAGAACACGGCGTGGATCGCCCCGTTGTGGCGGGAATGCTGGCGCAGGATTTCCATGGCCACGGTGCCCTGGCCGGCGATGACTTCGGGATCGTCGAAGGGGTGCACGAAGGTCAGCTTTTCGATCTTTTCCAGCTCCAGCGCGTGGGCGTAGGAGTCGTCAAAGGAATCGCCGTGCAGCACGACTTCGCCACCGCGCTGGCGCACCGCGTCGACCTTGATGGCCGGCGTCGAGGTCGGCATGACGATGACTGCCCGGCAGCCGAGCTTGGCGGCCGACAGGGCAACGCCCTGGGCGTGATTGCCGGCCGAGGCGCAAATCACGCCGCGTTTCATTTTCTCGGCCGACAGGCTGGCGATCTTGTTGTAGGCGCCGCGCAGCTTGAAGGAGAACACCGGCTGCATGTCCTCGCGCTTCAGGATAATCTTGTTGCCGGCCCGGCTGGAAAGGTTGGCCGCAAGTTCGAGTGGCGTTTCGATCGCCACGTCGTAAACCTGTGCGTTGAGAACTTTTTCGAGATAATCCGGGTGCATGGCGCGATTCATTTAAGGCAAAAGGGAGATTCTACGGGTGGAGTGGCTAAACGTCACGGCGGAAAGCGGCCTGTGGGGCCTGTTGCTGGGCAGTTTTCTCTCGGCGACGCTCTTGCCGGGCGGTTCGGAAGCCCTGCTCTGGGGCTTTCTCCGGCTGCATCCCGGTGAATCCGGTCTGGCCCTGGCGCTGGCTACGCTGGGCAACACGGCCGGCGGTATGACGTCCTGGTGGTGTGGCCGCTACCTGCCGCGCTGGCAGAAGCTCGAAAACCTGCCGCAGCGCGAGCGGCTCGAACGCTGGGGCAGCCCCGCCCTGCTCTTCGCCTGGCTACCCCTGGTTGGTGATGCCCTGTGCGTTGCTGCTGGCTGGCTGCGCCTGCACTGGCTGCCCTGCTGCCTGTGCATGGCGCTCGGCAAGTTCTTCCGTTACTGGCTGGTGGCGCAGACCGCCCTGGCCGGCTGAAGCCTCGCGCCGGGGCCGGGGTAAGGGCGGCAGCGAAAGCAAATTCGGAAACCAGCTGTCTGTCGTCAGCCGCTTGCCCCCGCCGCATGTTCCCGGGCCAGCGCCTGCTTCTGTTCGTCCTTGATCTCCTGCCATGAACGTCCGGCTTCGATGCCGGAAAGCCGCGCTTCGAACTTCAGGCATGCCCTGTCCAGGACAGATTCAAGCGTGATGCCGCGCTCCTTCTCCAGCGCGACCACGGCATTCAGGGTGTTCCAGAGCAGGTCGCCAAGTTCGTCTTCCAGATAGCAGGCGCGCTGCCGGGATATCTCTTCGATGACTTCCTCGACCTCGTCCTTGAGCCCGTACAGATAACTTTCCGGGCCTGAGTACCAGGGATTGTTGCGGTCATACACGGATTTGCGTCTGACGATTGCCAGCAATTTCTCGAAGTTTTCCATCGGAACCAGACAATTAACGGACCAAGCCCGATTTTGCCCGAGACAGGCTGTTGTGTCCCTGCGACTCAAGGCGAGCCGATGGCAGGCAGCCTGAACCTTTGGCGGGAGTGCACGTCTACCTCGGCCCGCGTCTTGCGCCGCAATACGCTAAAATCCACCTTTTGACGGACCCCGGCTGCTTCCATGACTGCCCGCCTGCGCGAAATCCCCTACAACTACACCTCGTTTTCCGATCGCGAGATCGTTATCCGCCTGCTCGGCGCCGACAACTGGGCGGTACTCGACGAACTCCGTTCCGAGCGCGTCACCGGCCGTTCGGCGCGCATGCTCTACGAGGTACTGGGCGACATCTGGGTCGTGCAGCGCAATCCCTACCTGGTCGATGACCTGCTGGCCAATCGCGAACGGCGCGATGCGCTGGTCAATGCCCTGCACCATCGCCTGTCGGAGGTTGAAAAACGCCGTGCGGCAACCGAAGACGAAGGTCCGGAGCGTTCGGCCAAGGTCAAGCGTTTGGTCGATGCGGCACGCGACGCCGTCAACCGCTTCGCCGAGCGTTTCGGCGAAGCCCACGACCTGCGCCGCAAGGTGACGAAGATCCTGAGCAAGCACACGCGCAAGGACAATATCGCCTTTGACGGCCTGGCCCGCGTCTCGCACGTTACCGACGCGACCGACTGGCGTGTCGAATATCCCTTCGTCGTCCTTTACCCGGATACCGAGGAGGAAATCGGCCACCTCGTGCGCGGCTGTATCGAGGCCGGCCTGACCATCATTCCGCGTGGCGGCGGTACCGGCTACACCGGCGGTGCCGTGCCGTTGACGGCGAATTCGGCAGTCATCAATACCGAAAAGCTGATCGACATCGGCTCGGTCGAGGAGCTCGTGCTGGCCGGCCATGAGACGCCGTACGCGACCATTCGTACCGGCGCCGGCGTGGTCACCGACCGCGTTGCCGAAGCGGCTTCGCTGGCCGGCCGTGTCTTTGCCGTCGACCCGACTTCGGCTTCGGCTTCCTGCATCGGCGGCAATATCGCCATGAATGCCGGCGGCAAGAAGGCCGTGCTGTGGGGCACGGCGCTCGACAACCTAGCCTGGTGGAAGATGGTCGATCCGGACGGAAACTGGCTGGAAGTCGAACGCGTCAATCACAACTACGGCAAGATCCACGAACAGGAAAACGTCGAATTCCGTTTGAAGCGCTTCGACCCGAGCGGCAAGAAGTTCCTCGGCGAGGAAATCCTGACCATGCCGGGCGCCGCCTGTCGCAAGACCGGCCTGGGCAAGGACGTCACCGACAAGTTCCTCGGCGGCGTACCCGGTGTGCAGAAGGAAGGCACCGACGGCATCATCGTCGCGGCGCGCTGGGTGCTGCACAAGATGCCGCCGGTGACGCGCACCGTCTGCCTGGAGTTCTTCGGCCAGGTGCGCGAAGCGGTGCCGGCCATCGTCGAGATCACCGATTACTTCAAGCCGGGCGGTGCCGGGCATGCCGCCGGTGTGCTGTTGGCCGGTCTCGAACACATGGACGAGCGCTACGTCAAGGCCGTCGGTTATGCGACCAAGGCCAAGCGCCACGGCCGGCCGAAGATGGTCCTCATCGGCGATCTCGTCGGCCACGATGAAAAGGCCGTGATGGCCGCCGCTTCAGAAGTCGTCCGCATGTGCAACCTGCGCGCCGCCGAAGGCTTCATCGCCGTCGATGCCGAAACGCGCAAGAAATTCTGGCTCGACCGTTCGCGTACTGCGGCCATCTCGCGTCACACCAACGCATTCAAGGTCAATGAAGACGTCGTCATTCCGCTGCCGCGCATGGGCGATTACTGCGATGGCATCGAGCGCATCAACATCGAGCTGTCCACGCGGAACAAGCTGGCCCTGTGCGATGCCCTCAGTGAATTCCTGCAGGGCGATCTGCCGTTGCATCGCGGCGACACCACCCTCGATACCGACGTTTTGCTTGGCGACCGCCGCCAGGCGGCGCTCGATTACGTGGCGGCCGTGCGCCTGCGCTGGGAATGGCTGCTCGACAATCTCGACCTGCCGCTGGCCGAAGCTGAATCGCGCTTCCTGTCCTACGGCGTGCAGGCCGGCGAATTGAGCAATAGAGCTGAAAATCCCCGCCTCTTCCACCGTCTGCAGGACTATTCGGTGCGCGTTTCATGGAAGCATGAACTGCACGGCCGCCTCTCGAAAATTTTCGACGGCGGCGTCTATCGCCCGATCGTCGAACGGCTCGAGGCCATCCACAAGGAAGTGCTGCGCGGCCGGGTCTTCGTCGCCCTGCACATGCACGCCGGCGACGGCAACGTGCATACCAACATCCCGGTCAATTCCGACAATTACGAGATGCTGCAGACGGCCAACAAGGCAGTCGAGCGCATCATGCATCTGGCCCGTTCGCTGGATGGCGTGATTTCCGGCGAACACGGTATCGGCATCACCAAACTGGAGTTCCTGACGGAAGCCGAAATCGCGCCCTTCCGCGCCTACAAGCAGAAGGTCGATCCACACAACCATTTCAACAAGGGCAAGCTGATGCCCGGCGGCGACATGGCCAATGCCTATACGCCGTCCTTCAGTCTGCTCGGCACCGAATCGCTGATCATGGAACAGTCGGAGATCGGCAAGATTTCCGACATGGTCAAGGACTGCCTGCGCTGTGGCAAATGCAAGCCGGTCTGCTCGACGCACGTGCCGCGCGCCAACCTGCTCTACAGCCCGCGCAACAAGATTCTGGCGACCTCGCTGCTGGTCGAGGCTTTCCTCTACGAGGAACAGACCCGGCGCGGCATTTCGTTGAAGCATTTCGACGAATTCAACGACGTCGCCGACCATTGCACGGTCTGCCATCGCTGCGTCAAACCCTGCCCGGTCGATATCGACTTTGGCGATGTTTCCGTCGCCATGCGCAACTTCCTGCGCAAGCAGGACAAGAAGCGCTTCAGCCCTGGCACCGTGGCGGCGATGACTTACCTGAATCTCAAGGATCCGGCGACCATCAAGCTGATGCGTGCCGGCATGATGGAATTCGGCTTCAAGGCCCAGCGCCTGGCGCACAAGGCAGCCAAGGCGCTCGGCCTGACCCAGGACAGCCGGGCCCACCCGCCGGCAACCCTGGGGGCGCCGAGCATCAAGACGCAGGTCATTCATTTCCTGAATCGGCCGATGCCGGGCAACCTGCCCAAGCGGACTTCGCGCGCCCTGCTCGATATCGAGGACGACAAGGTCATCCCGGTCATCCGCAATCCGCGCAAGACGACCGAAGAGTCGGATGCCGTCTTCTATTTCCCGGGTTGCGGTTCGGAGCGGCTGTTCTCGCAGGTCGGTCTGGCTACCCAGGCGATGTTGTACGAAGTCGGTGCCACCACTGTCCTGCCGCCGGGCTACCTGTGCTGTGGCTACCCGCAGACCTCATCGGGCGACGAGGACAAGGGGCAGAAGATCACCACCGACAACCGTGTACTCTTCCACCGTGTTGCCAACACCCTGAACTATCTCGACATCAAGACGGTGATCGTGTCCTGCGGCACCTGTATGGATCAGCTGCAGAAATACCAGTTCGAGAAGATCTTTCCGGGTTGCCGCCTGCTCGACATTCACGAGTACCTCATGGAAAAGGGCGTCAAGCTGCAGGGGGTCGAAGGC
The DNA here is from genome assembly GCA_049294655.1 of Azonexus sp. Taxonomy (GTDB): domain Bacteria; phylum Pseudomonadota; class Gammaproteobacteria; order Burkholderiales; family Rhodocyclaceae; genus Azonexus. The sequence continues at coordinate 9,985 of JBAQDI010000034.1, read as the reverse complement.
ACGCGTTACATGTACCACGATCCCTGCCACACGCCGATGAAGGTCTATGCGCCGCTGGCCGTGACCAAGACCCTGATGGGCCAGGAAGTGCCGCTGACCGACCGTTGCTGCGGCGATGCCGGTTCGTTCGCCTACTCGCGGCCGGATATCGCGACCCAGGTCAAGTTCCGCAAGCAGCAGGAAATCGAAAAGGGGGCCGCCGCCTTGCGCGCCGATGGCTTCACCGGCGACGTCAAGATTCTGACCTCCTGCCCGGCCTGTCTGCAGGGCTTGTCCCGTTACGACGACGATGCCGATACCAAGGCTGATTACATCGTCGTCGAACTGGCCAAACATCTGCTTGGCGAAAACTGGGCGGCACAGTATGTCGATCGGGCCAATAATGGCGGGATTGAAAGGGTATTGCTTTGATTTGACCGGCGGGCCGATCTCGCAAATCGGCCCGGAATGTCCGGCAATGGCTTGCGGTATTGTGCCTCTGGTGTAATGCTTGTCATATTACGGGAGCGGTGGGCGTGGGAAACAGCGGCAAGACATGCGAGTTATGTACTTCGGCGGGTGGCGAGATCCTCTGGACCTCGCCCGACTGCCGGGTCGTGCGTGTCGCCGATGCCCACTACCCGGGGTTTTGCCGGGTGATCTGGGCGGCGCATGTGCGTGAAATGACCGACCTGTCGCCGGCTCAGCGCGCTGCGCTGATGCAGGTGGTGTTCGCCGTCGAAGGCGTCGTGCGCCGCCTGTTCAAGCCGCACAAGATCAATCTGGCCAGTTTCGGCAACATGGTGCCGCATGTGCATTGGCACATCATCCCGCGCTGGCCGGACGATCGACATTTTCCGGAACCCGTTTGGGGGGCCGTCCAGCGCGCCGGACAACTCACGCTGCCGGAAATCGATAATGCAACATTGAGCCGGGCGCTGGAACAGGCGCTGGGCGCTGTCAATACGGACGGGATTCGTCATGAACACTGATTTTGCCGGGCCAGAACTGTCGTTTCCCGATCTGCAGAGCGGCATGGGCTTCCTTGCCCAGTTACCGCTGGCCAACCCGGTCGTCGCAGAACAGCAGCTGATTCGTTTTCTCGATGCCCTGCTCAATGCGCCGCCCGACTCGGATACCCTGTTTTCGCTGCTCGAGCAGGCGCGGGTGCCGATCTGCTTTGTCGAAGAGGAAATGGCCCGGCGCTATCACAACAAGCCGCTGGTCCTTGCCGACGAAGAAGAAAACTGCTTCCAGCAGGTGGTTGCCGCCTGGCGCAAGATCGGCAAGGCCTATGCCCTGTGCGCCCGCCTGGGTGAGCCGGATGCCAGTGATCCGAAATACGCCAGCCTGGTTGCCACCATCCTGCATCGTTGCCTGTATTACACCGGGATGATCATCCTCGAACATTACCGGGCCCGGCGCGAGCTGCCGGCCGGCATCTGGATGGAGTTGCACGGTTACTACGAGACCGCCGAGGAATGGGGCGTCGCCTATACGCCGGTCGAGGACGTGCTGGAAAATAGCCTGCAGGCGACGCATTGTGCCGCTGCCTATATCACCCTGCTGCTCATCGAGATCGCCAGCCCGTACAGCAACAGCGTGCGCAATCTGAACCTGATCCGGCGCTGGGCCGGCATGTGGGCGCCGCTGGTTTCGATCCACCTGCTCGAGAACGATCTGGAAGTGCCCCCGTATGTCGTCGAGCTGATGAAGGATACCCCCCTGCATCCCTGCTCGGATGCCGACAACCCGGACGTCGATGCCCGCCGGCTGGATACGACGCGCCTCGGGCTGCAGATCAGCCACATGCTGAGCCAGTTGCGGCAGCGCATCACCCCTTCCCAGCTGGGCCTCGGCGAAGAAACGGGCGGCCATGTCATCCAGTTGCTGGAGCATCTGTCCCGTCCGTGGACCCAGGCTGCCTCGCCGCGCAAGTTCCGGCGTTATGCGAGTGAAGGCGTCGCTCGTGTCGCGATCGGCTTCGAGGCCATGCATTTTTGCGTGACCGGCCAGGAATTCGAGCAGCCGGATTCGGCCCGCGCCTACTCGCGCGATGAATTCGACCAGTTGTTCACCTTCCGTGACCGGGCCGACCCCGGCCAGACGCTGGCCATCAAGCCGCAGATCAATTTCCCGGTGGATGAATGGTCGGTGATCAATCATTCAGCCAACGGTTTCCGGCTGGCCCGCAGCTGTGCCGGACAAAAGCTGGCACATGGCCAGCTGATGGTGGTCTGCCCGCATGATGGCGATCATTTTCTGCTGGTACACGCCACCTGGCTGATGCAGGAGGAAAGCGGCGGCCTGATCGTCGGGGTCGCCATCCTGCCGGGCATGCCGGCCGGTGTCGGGGTGCGCTACGCCAGCGAAGCGACCGGACCCAACCATGAGCGCTTCCATCGCGCCTTCCTGTTACCGCCGGTGCCCGTGGTCCATGAAGAGGGTTCGATCGTCCTGCCTTCCGGTATCTATCAGGCCAGTCGGCTGCTCGATGTTTCCGATGGTGACAATATCTGGCGCCTGCGCCTGCGGCATATCCTGCAGCGCGGTATCGACTTTGACCGCATCAGTTACGAAACCCTTTGATGCACGTAAGCGTCGGTACCGGATGGGTGCGCTAAACTATTGCCCTCATCGAGGAGGAAAACATGGCCGGTATTGACAGCGATACGCCCATTCCGAGCGAAATCAAGTTGCACCAGAAATCCTGCCGGCTGGAAATCAGCTATGCCGGCGGCGAGAGCTTTATGCTCGATTTCGAATATTTGCGGGTATTTACTCCGTCGGCCGAAGCGCGCGGTCATGGCCCGGGGCAGGAAACCTTGCAAACCGGCAAGCGTGGGGTCGTTCTCGAACGCATCGAGCCGGTCGGCACCTATGCTTTGCGCCTGGTTTTTTCCGATGGTCACGACAGTGGCCTGTATTCCTGGGATCTGCTCTACAACCTTGCCAAGCATCACGACGAACTCTGGGCCGAATACCTGAAGCAGATTGAAGCGCAGGGCCTGTCCCGCGATCTCGATACCTCTTCGCGTCCGGCGGCAGGCGGTGCCTGCGGCCATCATCACTGAAATCATGACAAAAGAAACTACACATTTTGGCTACGAAACGGTAGCCGAGCAGGAAAAGGCCCGCCGCGTCGCCGACGTCTTCGATTCGGTGGCCAGTCGCTACGACCTGATGAACGACCTGATGTCGGCCGGCATGCATCGCCTGTGGAAGGCCTTCGCCATCGCCCGCAGCGGCGTCCGTGAAGGTTCGCGCGTGCTCGACGTGGCCGGTGGCACCGGCGACCTGTCGCTGGCCTTTGCCAAGCGGGTCGGCAAGAGCGGCCAGGTGTGGCTGACCGACATCAATAACGCCATGCTGGCGCGCGGTCGCGACCGTCTGCTCGACAAGGGTTACATGGTGCCGGCCGCGCAGTGCGATGCCGAGAAACTGCCTTTTCCCGATGACTGGTTCGATTGTGTGACCGTCGCCTTCGGCCTGCGCAACATGACGCACAAGGATGCGGCGCTGGCCGAGATGTATCGCGTGCTGCGGCCGGGTGGCCGCCTGCTCGTTCTCGAGTTCTCGAAGATCTGGAAGCCGCTGGCCCCGGCCTACGATTTCTATTCTTTCAACATCATTCCGCAGGTTGGCAAGCTGGTGACCAATGATTCCGACAGTTATCGCTACCTGTCGGAATCAATCCGCATGCATCCTGGCCAGGAAGAACTGAAGGCCATGATGGAGACGGTCGGCTTCGAGAAAGTCGAATACTTCAACCTGGCGCTCGGCGTGGTTGCCCTGCACCGGGGGTTCAAGTTCTAGGCCAGATTGGGCGAGGCTCGCGCGATGCTTGATGCAATGATTTGTGGCGCGCTGAATCATCTGCTGCAGGGCGAATCCTGGGCCCGCGAGCGCCTGCGCCCTCACGCCGGTAGCCAGGCACTGATCCGGGCCGGTTTCGTCGATGTGCACCTGGTGATTGATGCGGCAGGTCTGTTCGAAGCCGGGGTGGCCTCGCAGGAGGCGGCTGTAACGATCAGCTTGCCGGCTGATACACCCTTCCGCTTGTTGGGTGATCGAAGCAGCGTCTTCCAGGCCGCCAAACTGTCGGGCTCAGCCGACCTGGCGGAAACCCTGGCTTTCGTTTTCCGCAATTTGCGCTGGGATGTCGAGGCTGATCTGGCGCGTCTGGTCGGTGATATTCCGGCCCGCCGTCTGGAAATGCTGCGCCGGACATTGTTCGAACAGGCGAAAGAGTCCACGGCCAGGGGTTTCGGCAATCTCGCCGAGTACGCCTGCGAGGATAGCGACTGGCTGGCGCCGCGCCGTGATATCGAAGCTTTTGCGCGCGATGTCGATGCGGTGCGCGATGACCTGGCCCGCCTGGAAAAGCGCCTGCTCCGACTGTAGCCAGCTCTGGCTGAATGGCCAATAAATAAAAAGGGCAGCCGAAGCTGCCCTTTTTTGTTTGCCGATATTCCGGTCTTAGTGAATGCCACCCTTGCGCAGGTGCTGGATGGCGTGCAGCTGAGCAATGGCCTGGGCCAGTTCTGCTTCGGCCGCCGCGTAGTCGACGTCGGTCTGGCGATTGGCCAGCGCTTCTTCGGCACGCTTCTTCGCTTCCAGTGCCTTGGCTTCATCCAGATCATGAGCCCGGATGGCCGTATCGGCCAGCACGGTAATCATGTCAGGCTGAACTTCCAGCATGCCACCAGAGACATAAACCAGCTCGTACTCGCTTTGGTCCGGTACCTTCAGACGAATGGTACCGGGCTTGATGCGGGTGAGCAGCGGCGTATGGTGCGGCAGAATGCCGAGCTCGCCGGCTTCACCAGGAAACACGCCGATCTCGACCAGGCCGGAGAAAATGGATTCCTCGGCGCTGACGACATCACAATGAACAGTCATAACCATCGCTGGCTCCTATGCTGATACGACATTACTGCAGGGTCTTGGCCTTTTCGATGGCTTCTTCGATGCCGCCGACCATGTAGAACGCTTGTTCCGGCAGGTGATCGTATTCGCCATCACAAATGCCCTTGAAGCCCTTGATCGTATCCTTGAGCGTGACGTACTTGCCCGGCGAACCGGTAAAGACTTCAGCAACGTGGAACGGCTGCGACAGGAAACGCTGGATCTTGCGAGCGCGGGAAACGGACAGCTTGTCTTCGGGAGACAGTTCGTCCATACCCAGAATCGCGATGATGTCGCGCAGTTCCTTGTACTTCTGCAGGTTCATCTGAACGGCACGCGCGACCTGGTAGTGCTCTTCGCCAACGACTTGCGGGTCGAGCTGGCGCGAGGTGGAGTCGAGCGGATCGACGGCCGGGTAGATACCCAGGGAGGCGATGTCACGCGACAGCACGACGGTGGAGTCCAAGTGCAGGAAGGTGGTAGCAGGCGACGGATCGGTCAAGTCATCGGCAGGCACGTAAACGGCCTGGATGGAGGTGATCGAGCCAACCTTGGTCGAGGTGATACGCTCTTGCAGACGGCCCATTTCTTCAGCCAGCGTCGGCTGATAGCCCACGGCGGAAGGCATACGGCCGAGCAGTGCGGACACTTCGGTACCGGCCAGCGTGAAGCGGTAGATGTTGTCGACGAAGAACAGAATGTCGCGGCCATCATCACGGAAACGCTCAGCCATGGTCAGACCGGTCAGGGCGACGCGCAGACGGTTGCCCGGCGGCTCGTTCATCTGACCGAACACCATCGCAACCTTGGAGTTGCTCAGGTTGTCGAGGTCGATAACCTTGGCGTCAGACATTTCGTGATAGAAGTCGTTACCTTCACGAGTCCGCTCACCCACACCGGCAAACACGGACAGACCCGAGTGTTGCTTGGCGATGTTGTTGATCAGCTCCAGCATGTTAACCGTCTTGCCGACGCCGGCGCCGCCGAACAGGCCGACTTTGCCGCCCTTGGCGAACGGGCAGATCAGGTCGATAACCTTGATGCCGGTTTCGAGCAGATCAACGGAGGACGACAGTTCGTCGAACTTCGGTGCCTTGGCGTGAATCGGACGCAGTTCGTTGCCTTCGATCGGACCAACTTCGTCGATCGGGCGACCCAGCACGTCCATGATGCGACCCAGGGTACCCGGGCCAACCGGCACGGAAATCGGGGCACCGGTGTTGTTAACCTTCATGCCACGGCGCAAGCCGTCGGAAGAACCCATGGCGATGGTACGAACCACGCCGTCACCCAACTGTTGCTGAACCTCAAAGGTCAGGCCTTCTTCGGCCATCCCATTGGCTTCGGCGGCATCCAGCTTGAGCGCGTCGTAGACCTTCGGCATCGCGTCGCGCGGGAAGTGGATGTCCACAACGGCGCCGATGCACTGAACGATTGAACCTTGACTCATATTCAAATCCCCAAAAATAAATTGCTTCGCGTTGGCATCAGACGGCGGCGGCGCCGCTCACGATTTCCGACAATTCCTTGGTAATCGCGGCCTGACGGGTCTTGTTGTAGACCAGCTTCAATTCACCGATAACGTTCTTGGCGTTGTCGGAAGCAGACTTCATGGCGACCATCCGGGCGGATTGCTCGGAGGCCATGTTTTCAGCCACTGCCTGATAAATCAAAGCTTCAACGTAACGGATCAGCAGATCGTCGATCACCGACTTGGCTTCAGGCTCATAGACGTAATCCCAGTTCGTCTTCGACGAACCGACAGCATCGCCGGCGAGCGGGAGCAATTGCTCGAATACCGGCTCCTGCTTCATCGTGTTGATGAAGCGGTTGTAGCAGATATACAAAGCATCGATCTCGCCCTTGATGTAGGCGTCGAGCTGAAGCTTGACCGGTCCGATCAGCTTTTCCAGGTGCGGTGTGTCACCGAGGCCCGTTGCATGCGAAACGATCTTGGCGCCTGCGCGCTGCATGAAACCGAAGCCCTTGTTGCCGATGCAGGTCGCCTGAAACTTTTTGCCCTGAGCATCAAATTCCTTCATCTTGACAATTGCCAGACGCAGGAGGTTTGAGTTCAGACCGCCGCACAGGCCCTTGTCCGAGGTGACGAGAACCAGGCCGATATTGGCCTGTTCGCGATTCACCAGGAACGGGTGCTTGTACTCGGTCAGAGCATGAGACAGGTTGGCTGCAACGCGCCGGATCTTCTCGCCGTAGGGTCGGGCAGCCCGCATCCGTTCCTGCGCCTTGCGCATTTTGGAGGCGGCCACCATTTCCATGGCCTTGGTGATCTTGCGCGTGTTTTCGACGCTCTTGATCTTGTTGCGAATTTCCTTGCCGCTAGCCATGGCTATCTCCTAGATCAGGCCCAGCTGCTCTTGAAAGCCTGGATGCCGGCGGCGAGAGCCTTTTCGGTATCAGCGCTGAGGTCTGCAGTCGATTCCATGGTGTTCATGACGTCGGCACAGCTGGTCTTCAGATAGCCGATCATGGCCTTTTCGCATTCCAGAGCACGCTTGACTTCGACATCATCGAAGTAGCCCTTGTCAGCTGCGTACAGCGTGACGGCCATTTCGGAGATGCTCATCGGAGCGTACTGGGCTTGCTTCATCAGCTCGGTCACGAGACGGCCGCGTTCCAGCTGCTTGCGGGTCGATTCGTCGAGATCGGAAGCAAACTGCGCGAAGGCAGCCAGTTCGCGGTACTGAGCCAGAGCCAGACGGACACCGCCACCGAGCTTCTTGATCAGCTTGGTCTGGGCAGCACCACCGACGCGGGACACGGAAATACCGGCGTTGATCGCGGGACGGATACCGGCATTGAAGAGGTCGGTTTCCAGGAAGATCTGGCCGTCGGTAATGGAAATCACGTTGGTCGGCACGAAAGCGGAAACGTCACCAGCTTGCGTTTCGATCACCGGCAGCGCGGTCAAAGAACCGGTCTTGCCCTTGATTTCGCCATTGGTCAGCTTCTCGACCCAGGCTTCGGAAACGCGAGCAGCGCGTTCGAGGAGACGGGAGTGGAGATAGAAAACGTCGCCCGGATAGGCTTCGCGGCCCGGCGGACGGCGCAGCAGCAGGGAAACCTGACGGTACCCCCAGGCTTGCTTGGTCAAATCGTCATAAATGATCAGGGCGTCTTCACCGCGGTCGCGGAAGTATTCACCCATGGTGCAGCCGGAGTACGGAGCGATGTATTGCAGCGCAGCCGATTCGGAAGCGGAAGCAGCAACGACCACGGTGTATTCCATGGCGCCGTTTTCTTCCAGCTTGCGCACGACGTTGGCGATGGTCGAAGCCTTTTGACCGATAGCGACATAAATACAGAAGAGGTTCTTGCCCTTCTGATTGATGATCGCATCGACGGCGACGGCGGTCTTGCCGGTCTGGCGGTCGCCAATGATCAGTTCGCGTTGACCGCGACCGACCGGAACCATGGCATCGACGCACTTCAGACCGGTTTGCACCGGCTGCGAAACCGACTTACGCCAAATCACGCCCGGCGCGACTTTTTCGATCTTGTCGGTCAGCTTGGCGTTGATCGGACCCTTGCCGTCGATCGGCTGGCCCAGGGAGTTGACCACGCGGCCGAGCAGTTCCGGGCCAACGGGCACTTCCAGAATGCGACCGGTCGTCTTGACGATGTCGCCTTCGGTGATGTGCTCGTATTCGCCGAGAATAACGGCGCCGACGGAGTCACGTTCGAGGTTGAGCGCCATGCCGAAGGTGTTGCCGGGGAATTCCAGCATTTCGCCTTGCACAACGTCTTGCAAACCATGCACGCGGACAATACCGTCAGTGACGGAAACCACCGTGCCCTGCGTACGCACTTCCGATGCGTCTTGCAGGTTCTGGATTTTGCTCTTGATCAGTTCAGAAATTTCGGAAGGATTCAACTGCATGAAATTCTCCTAGTGGTTCAGCGCCGTTGCCATCGCGTCAAGTTTGCCGCGGACTGAAACATCCAGCATCTGGTCGCCAACGATGACCTTGATACCGCCGATCAGCTTGGGATCGATCGCTACCGTGGTTTCGAGTCGGGTCTTGAAGACCGCTTCGAGCTGGGGAATCAGAGCTTTGACCTGTTGGTCGTCAATCGGGAAGGCCGAAATGATTTCGGCTTGCTTGGTGCCTTCTTCGGCCCGTTTGTATTGCTCAAACAGGGCGGCGATTTCGGGCAACAGTCCGAGACGATTATTGTCGGAAAGCAGCTGGATGAAGTTCGAGGACTCCGCATCGACTGCCGCGTTGCCTGATGTATAGGCAGCCTTGAAAAGTTCGACCAGTTGCGGTGCAGCGACATTGGGGTCGCCAATAGCCGCATTGACCTCGGAATTGCCGGCAACCTGGGCGAACACGGCGACGCGTTCAGCCCAAGAAACCAGATTGCCGCTTTCCTTGGCCACGCGGAACAGGGCTTCGGCGTAAGGCCGGGCGACAGTGACGGATTCGGCCATGGCTTACAGATCCTGTTTCAGCGTGCCCAGCATGTCAGCATGCACGGACGCATTGATTTCCTTGCGCAGAATCTTCTCGGCACCGGCAACCGCCAGTTCGGCGACGCGCTCACGCAGTTGCTGCTTGGCACGTTCGACTTCCTGTTCGATTTCGGACTTGGCACCAGCAACGACCTTGTCGGCTTCGACTTTGGCGTTGCCCTTGGCTTCCTCGACGATTTGCTGCGCACGCTTTTCGGCTTGGGCTACCAGTTCGGCAGCCTTGCCCTTGGCTTCACGCAATGCTTCGGCGGAGCGCTTTGCAGCGATCTCCTGCTCGTGCTTGCCGCGTTCGGCTGCGGACAGACCTTCTGCAATTTGAGCCTGACGGTCAGCCATCGCCTTTTGCAGCGGCGGCCAAACGAACTTCATCGTAATCCAGATGAAGAGCCCGAACCAGATTGCCTGTCCAATAAGTGTAGCGTTGATATTCACGCTAACCTCCTGGTTATAAGGGTTTCAGGGGCGCGGATTAGTGCGACAGCAGAGCCAGGAACGGATTTGCGAAGAGCAGGAACAGAGCGATACCAACACCGATCATGGTCACGGCGTCGAGCAGACCGGCGACGATGAACATCTTGACTTGCAGCGTGGGGATCATTT
>JBAQDI010000033.1:0-130027 GCA_049294655.1 Azonexus sp. | reverse complement strand
GCCCGTAGCTCAGCTGGATAGAGTACTTGGCTACGAACCAAGGGGTCGGGCGTTCGAATCGCTCCGGGCGCACCAGCAGAACCAAGCAATCAAGCCAATCTCCGGATTGGCTTTTTTGTTTTCTGCGAAGAGTTTTTGGGTGCCAGAGCTTCTTCGCAGCCGGCGGGCAACGCGGCAATTGCCGCCCGGTTGGCGCAAAGCTGGTCACGCTCAGTGCGTTGATATCCCGATTCGTAGTGCTTGCCGGTTGCCCAGAGGCTGCTCGGGGGCGAGATTCCGGCATATGCCAAAATATTTTGGTGCGGTGCACAAAAAGTTCTTGACCTCGCAATTTCCTTGGTTAGAATGGAGTCATGCTGCGGTGCAACATAAAGTGTTTAGCCCGCCACGATTACCCCAACCCTTACGGAGATTTGCCATGTTCACCAAGCCTGAAGATTTCACCAAGTCCGGTTTCAACTTCGCCCTGTTCTTCGCCAATGCCGCTTTCGAAGGTTTCGAGCGTCTGGCCCTGTTGAACCTGGCTGCTACCCGTTCCGCTTTCGAAGCTTCCATTTCGAACATCACCTCGCTGCTCGGCGCCAAGGATGTCCAGTCCTTCGTCAGCATGCACAAGGAACTGTCCGCTCCTTCCATCGAGAAGGGCCTGGAATATTCGCGTAACGTGATCTCGATCGCCTCCGAAACCAAGGACAAGATCGCCAAGCAAGTTGAAACCCACGTTGCTGATACCAACGCCAAGGTTTCCGGCCTGGTCGAAAAGGCTCTGGCTTCTGCTCCGGCTGGTTCCGAAGTTGCCGTGGCTGCCGTCAAGACCGCCATCAAGTCGGCCAACGAAGCTTACGAAGGCCTGAACAAGGTTGCCAAGCAAGCTGCCGAAGTTGCCGAAGCCAGCGTTTCCGCTGCCACTTCCGCCACCCTCAAGGCTGCCAACGTGGTTGCCGCGCCGAAGGCTTCCGGCAAGAAGGCTGCCTAAGCGACATGCGTCGATGAAACCGCAGCCTGGCTGCGGTTTCTGACAAAAAGCCCTTGTTGATCAAGGGCTTTTTTATTTTTTATTGGAGATTTCGCGATGCCGCATACCCATGCCGCCAGCAAGGCCGAGGCCATTCACGAGGCGCTCGACCATTTTGTCGAAGAGCAGCATCACCAGCCCGATCCGCATGAAAAGGCCCGGCTCGTCTCCGATACGATCAAGGAATGGGAGCACGAGCAGGTCGAGGAAATGCATGCGGCCGACCAGGCTGCCTGATTCTTCTCGCTCGACCAGTCGTAAAAAACGGGGCATTTTTGCCCCGTTTCTCGTGCACTACCGGGCACCTTACTTGCGCGAGGCGCGTACCAGCTTGCCCTTGCCACCGCGGTTGCCGCGGCAGATTTCCAGGCGTTCGCCCTTGAGCTTGGCGGCGGCGCCGTCGATGACCGGGATGATGTCGTCGAGCGCCGTCTTGCCGGGATCGGCGTCGATCAGCTTGAGGCCGCGGCCCTTGGCGAGCAGGCGGACTTCTTCGATGTTGAAGACCAAGGCGCGGCCATCCTTTGTTACGCAGGCGATTTCGCCTTCACTCGGGGCCGGCATGAAGACGGCCGGGGCTTCTCCTTCGCCCAGGGTCAGGAAGGCCTTGCCGGCCTTGCCGCGTGACATGAAATCTTCGCCCTTGCAGCGGAAGCCGTAGCCGCCGTCGGCGGCGACCAGGTAGATGGTTTCGTTCTTGATGGCCAGGGCCAGGCTGAGCTTGCCGCCGTCCTGGAAGTCGGCGAGCGAGGTGGCGGGGATGCCATCGCCCTTGCCGCCGGGAATGTCGGAGGCGGGAATCGAGTAGGCGCGACCGTTTGTATCGAGCAAAATCAGGTGATCGACCGTGCGGCAGGGCAGGCAGGCGAGCAGGCTGTCGCCGGAACGGAAAGTCAGTTGCGTCGGGTCGATGTTGTGACCCTGACGCGAGCGCAGCCAGCCGTGTTTCGAGACGATCAGCGTGGTCGGTTCGTCGACGATGGAGACCGTCTTGGCATCCGACATGGTGACCTTGGCATCGGCTTCGATCAGGGTGCGGCGATCGTCGCCGTATTTCTTCGCATCCGCTTCGATTTCGGCGGCGACGCAGGCGCGCAGCGCCGGTTCGGAGTCGAGCAGGTGATTGAGGCCCTTGGCTTCTTCACGCAGCTTGGCGAGTTCCTCGCCGATCTTGATGCCTTCCAGCCGGGCCAACTGGCGCAGGCGGATTTCGAGGATGTCTTCGGCCTGGATCTCGGACAGCTTGAAATGCGCCATCAGATCGACCTTGGGGTCGTCCGATTCGCGGATGACCTTGATCACCTTGTCGATGTCGAGCAGCACCGCGAGGCGGCCTTCCAGAATGTGGATGCGTTTTTCGGCAGCGGAGAGGCGATGCCGCGTGCGGCGTTCGACGGTAGCCAGGCGGAAGCGGCACCATTCGGCGATCATGCTGTACAGCGAGGCCTGGCGCGGCGTGCCGGTGACGCCGAGGACGGTCAGGTTGATCGAGGCATTGGTTTCCAGGCTGGTGTGGGCGAGCAGCATGCGCACTAGGTCATCCTGGCCCTGGCGCGAGCTGGCCGGTTCGATGACCAGGCGCACGGCGTGTTCCTTGCCCGATTCGTCGCGCACGCCGGATTCGGAAATCGACGACAGGAAGGCCGCCTTGAGATTGAGCTGTTCCGGCGTAAAGACCTTTTTGCCGGCTTTTTCCTTGGCGACCGGGTTGGAGCAGGCTTCGATTTCCGACATCACCGTGGCGGTCGATACGCCCGGCGGCAGTTCGGTGATGACCAGCTTCCACTGGCCGCGCGCCAGGTTCTCGATCTTCCACTTGGCGCGTACGCGCAGGCTGCCGCGACCGCTCTTGTAGGTGGCGGCGATTTCCTCGGGGCTGGAAATGATCTGCGCGCCGCCCGGGTAATCGGGGCCTGGAATCAGCGCCAGGACTTCGTTTTCCGTGAAATCCGGGTTTTTGACCAAGTTGACCGCCGCCGCGGCGACTTCGCGCAGATTGTGGGCCGGGATTTCGGTCGCCATGCCGACCGCGATGCCGGAGGCGCCGTTCAGCAGGCAAAACGGCAGGCGTGCCGGCAGCAGCGCCGGTTCGTCATTGGCGCCGTCGTAATTGGGCTTCCAGTCGACCGTGCCTTCGTCGAGTTCGGCGAGCAGCAGTTCGGCAATCGGCGTCAGGCGGGCTTCGGTGTAGCGCATGGCGGCGGCGTTGTCGCCGTCGCGCGAGCCGAAATTGCCCTGGCCGTCGACGATCGGGTAGCGCAGGCTCCAGTCCTGGGCCATGCGGACCATCGCGTCATAGACCGAGGAATCGCCGTGCGGGTGGTATTTACCGATCACGTCGCCGACGACGCGTGCCGATTTGACGTGGCGCGGGCTCTTGTACAGGCCCATCCGGTGCATGGCGTAGAGAATGCGGCGCTGCACCGGTTTCTGGCCGTCGGCGGCGGAGGGCAGGGCGCGGCCGGTGACGACGCTCATGGCGTATTCGAGGTAGCGGCGGGCGGCGTAATCGGCCGGCGAGGGAATATCCGAGGCCGGGCCGGAGGCCGAGGGCGGCAGGTCGGGCGGTGCGCCTGCATCGGCTTCTGGCGGCAAATCCGGCAGCGCTGCGGGGGGCAATTCGAGCGTCACGGCAGCGGCGGGCTGGGCTGGCGTTTCCGGTTCGCCGGCGGCCGGTTTGGCGCTGGCGTCGAAAAGGTTGAGCTGGTCGGTCATGGTCTTGCGTTGGTATCCTGAATCAAGTCGGCGGCAAATTTATCATAGGGGGCAAGTGCCTGGCGGCAATTCGTCCTAATCGATGTGCTGGCGACTGGCTGGGCGGTGGGGGTGATGAAATATTGCAGGCTTTGTTTGGTGGATTTAAGGAGCTAAAAATAGACTTTTAAGTCAATTATTGTTGCATATTGGCCTAAAAGAAGGCTATTTGTTTTGTTTTTAAATTTGAAGTCTATAATTAGGCTGTAAATTTTATCTAAGCAAGATAAGGAGCTAATAATAGGCTATGGATGCTTACCGAATGACCAACGACGAACTGGCCGCGCAACTGGCCGCCAGCCTCAAGGCCTGGCGCGTTTCGCCCAACGGCGCGGCGCTGACCCAGGCGGATCTGGCGCAGAAGAGCGGCATTGGCCTGACGCCGCTCAAGCGCTTTGAGAAGACCGGCGCCATCACCCTGCGCAACCTGATCGCCATCCTGCGCGCCCTCGATCTGCTCGACGGCCTGCAGAGTCTGGTGCCTGACGCCGACAGCCCGAGCCCGCTCGACGTGCTGGCCGCGGCGCAGAAAAAATCCGGCCAGGTTCGCCAGCGCGCGCCGCGCTCGCGCAAGGCGTAAATATGGAAGACATCCGCGCCGTCCAGGTCAATATCTGGGGCCAGTTCGCCGGGGCCGTCGCGCCGCTGCGCAACAAGCCCGGTTATTACGAATTCAGCTATGCGCCGGAGTTTGCCAAGGGCGGGCTGGAACTCTCGCCCATCCTGATGCCGCTCAAGGCGAAGCGCCGCTTCAGCTTTCCGGCCCTCGCGCAGGAGACTTTTCACGGTCTGCCCGGCCTGCTCGCCGATGCGCTGCCCGACAAGTTCGGCAATGCGCTGATCGACGAATACCTGGCCCGGCGCGGCATCCTGCCCGGCGAGATCAGCAGCCTGCAACGCCTGCTCTACGTGGGGCGGCGCAGCATGGGCGCACTGGAATTCGAGCCGGCCGAAAGGGAGTTGCGCGGCGCCGCGGCCAGCCTGCCGCTCGACATGGCGCACCTGGTCGAGGATGCGCGGCGGGCGCTGAAAGGCGAGTTTTCCAGCATCGCCCAGGACATCATCGATATTGGCAGCTCGGCCGGCGGGGCGCGCGCCAAGGCAGTGATCGGCTGGAACCGCCAGACCAATCAGGTGGTTTCCGGGCAATTCGACGTACCGGAGGGCTTCGAGCACTGGCTGCTCAAGTTCGATGTCGGCGGTGACGGCGAACTGGGCACGACGGCCGGTTTTGGCCGTATCGAATACGCCCATGCCCTGATGGCGGCGGCGGCCGGCATCGAGATGAGCGAATGCCGCCTGCTCGAAGAAGGCGGCCGGGCGCATTTCATGACCAAACGCTTCGACCGGGTCGGCAACGCCAAACTGCATGCCCAGACGCTATGCGGTCTGTTGCATCTCGATTTCAACATGCCTTACGTGCATGGCTACGAGCAATACCTGCGCACCGTGCTCGGCCTGCGCCTCGGCGCCGATGCGCTGGAACAGGCCTGGGCGCGTTGCGCCTTCAATGTCGCCATCGTCAATTGCGACGACCACACGAAGAATTTCGGCTTCCTGATGGAGAGTGCCGGCCAGTGGCGCCTGGCGCCGGCCTACGACACCTGCTTCGCGCACAACCCGGCCGAAGGCAAGTGGACGCGCTGGCACCAGATGCAGGTCGGTGGCAAGAAATGGGCTATCGGCGTCGACGATCTGCTCGCCCTGGCCAAGACCTACGACATCCGCCGCGCCCGTGAGCGCTTGCAGCAGATCATTGAAGCCGTTGCCCGCTGGCCGGAGTTTGCCGCCGCGGCTGGGGTGGCCGAGGTGGAAGTTCGCAAGATTGTTGCCGTGCAGGCGGAGTGGGTGAAAAGTCCGTAGCTTGGACAGTGGGCCGGAAACTTGGCCTGGCTCGACGCTACGATGGCCGTGAGGCAACTTGATATTCCATATGGTTCACGGCACGATGCCGGCATAAGGGCTGATTTCCGGGGTGTTGTCTCTGCCGCAGAAAAAGCTGTTCCAGACAATCCGGACAATTCATGGCAAACGACTACAAGAAAAAAACTTTCGACAGGCCGATCTTCATGGCCGAATACACGAAATTCATGGTCAAGAATCCGCGCTACAACGCTAATGCCATCCCGCAGGTGATGTATCTGCTGGAGAAAATGCAGAGTGATGCGCGGATCACCGACTTGCGATGGATCGCCTACATGCTGGCAACCGTGGCTTGGGAAACGACCTCGCCGCTCACCTTCACCTATGAAAAGAAAGACAAGAAGGGGAAGGTGGTCACGCTGAAGCAAAAAAAATGGCTGTTCACCATGGCTCCGGTAGAAGAGGTCGGGCATGGCAAAGGTCGCAAGTACCACGACCCGGTCAAGGTTCAACGTCTGCCCAACGGGACAGCTCAAATTACCGAACGGGACGGAGATCAGTTTCTGGTGAAAGCCAACGGCAAATGCTCGGCGATCACCAAGAAAGCCACGATGGGCAGCAAGGACGGCATGGCCGCCCATAAGCGATATGAGCAGGATACAGGTGTCGAGCAGTGCTATTTTGGTCGCGGTTATGTACAACTGACCTGGTGGTCGAACTACGCTGAAGGCGGCGCATCCATTGGTCGCGGGCTTGACTTGCTGTTCGACCCTGAACTGGTCAAGCAACCCGAGGTCGCTTATGCCTTGATGGCGCAAGGCATGATAACCGGCTCGGGTTTTGCCAATGGTCGTCGATTGGAACGTTATTTCAGTGAAAAAAAGAGTGACTACAAGGGGGCAAGGGCGATGGTGAATGGCAGCGACTGTGCCGACAAGATTGCGGAACTGGCCGAGTGTTTCGAGAAAATCCTGCTGCAGGCCTCTGTCCAGGAAGTGAGCGCATCGTGAAGACAAGGGTTTTTCGTGCTGCGTGGATTTTGCTGTTCGGCGTATTGCTGAGCCCGGCCGATGCCTTGCGGGCCGAGGTGCCGCAGGTGCAGACCCGCTGCGGATGGTTCGATAACTCGAGTCCGGGCAATGCCACCTTGGCCGACCGGGATGGCGAATGGACGATCGCGCAGCAGGGGGGCCATCAAGCAGCCGGCGACTGGCCACAGTTCAAGCCCGCACAATGGGTTCGCACTGGCGTCGGGTCCTATGGTTACGGGTGTACCTGCATGCGCGTCAAGGTCAATGCCGACACTCAGGAAATCGAAGAGATCGTCTCCGCATACAGCAAACCCTTGTCGGCCTGTCGAAAAGACCGCTCGCTCGAGGAACCTGAAAACCCGCTCAAGGGCAGGCGCTAAGCTCCGGCCAGTCCTTTGGTCTGGCGGGCGACTGGCCGCGGTAAGATGCCGGCTACTTTTGTTGGCTCAACTTACCTTGAATACTCTGCAACAACTCCGAGATGGCGAACTGGCCGGCGCCCGCCGCCTGCAACTGGCCTGCGGCCTGACGGAATTCCCGCGCGAGATCTTCACGCTCGCCGAGTCGCTGGTAATCCTCGATCTTTCCGGCAATGCGCTGACCGCGCTGCCCGACGACCTGCCGCGTTTGCACCGGCTGCGCGTGATTTTCTGCTCCGGCAATCCGTTTACCGAATTGCCGGCCGTGCTCGGGCAATGCCTGCAGCTCGAAATGGTCGGCTTCAAGTCCTGCCGGATTGCCTCGGTGCCGGCCGCCGCCCTGCCAGAAAGGCTGCGCTGGCTGATCCTGACCGATAACGCAGTTGCCGAACTGCCGCCCGAAATCGGCCGCTGCTCCCGCCTGCAAAAGCTCATGCTGGCCGGCAACCGGCTGACTGCCTTGCCGGGCGAACTCGCCGAATGCCGCAATCTCGAATTGCTGCGCATCGCGGCCAACCGGCTGACGCAACTGCCGGACTGGCTGTTTTCTTTACCGCGCCTGTCCTGGCTGGCCTATGCCGGCAATCCTTTCTGCGAAAACCTGCCTGCCGTGGCGGTCGACCGTATCGACTGGGCGCAACTGGCGCTCGGCGAAAAGCTCGGCGAGGGCGCCTCCGGCATCATCCATCGCGCCGAATGGCAGGCCGGCGAAACGACGCAGCCGGTGGCGGTCAAGCTGTTCAAGGGCGCGCTGACCAGCGACGGCCTGCCGCAGAGCGAAATGCACGCCTGCCTGGTGGCCGGGGAACATCCCAACCTGATTCCGGTGCTCGGGCGAGTCGCAGAACATCCGGGCAATGTCGACGGGCTGGTCATGGCCCTGATCGGCCACGGTTTCAAAAACCTGGCCGGGCCGCCCAGTCTGGAATCCTGCACGCGCGACATCTATGCCGCCACTGCCGCTTTCAGCCTGAGTGCCGCGCTGCGCCTGGCACACGGCATCGCCGCGGCGGCTTGCCATCTGCACGCGCAGGGCGTCACGCATGGCGATCTGTACGCCCACAACATCCTGCATCTCGATGACGGTGCGGCGCTGCTCGGCGATTTTGGCGCCGCTTCGCCGCTCGACCTGGGCGATGCAGCGCAGGCGCTGGCCTTGCAGCGCATCGAGGTGCGGGCGTTTGGCTGTTTGCTTGAAGAACTGCTCACGCATTGCCATCCGGCGGACGAAACCGGAGAAACGAGCAGAGTCCTGGCTGAGCTGCAGGCGCGCTGCGCCGACGATATTCCTGAACGCCGGCCGCTGTTTGCCGAGATAGAAGCGGTTTTGCTCAGCCTGCGATCAACCGGCGCCTGATTTTGCAGCGAGTCAGACGCCGTTCTGTTTGAACCAGGCCTGCATCCGCTGCCAGCCATCTTCGGCCGCCGCCTGGCGATAACTCGGGCGGTAGTCGGCATGAAAGGCGTGTGGCGCATCCTCATAGACGTGGATGCTCGACGTCCGGCTGGCCGGTGTGTTTGAGTCGGCCAGTCGTTGTCGCATCAGGCTGATGCTGTCGAGCGGGATGCTCGGGTCCTGACCGCCGTAAAGCCCGAGGACGGGGCCCTTGAGCTGGCCGGCGATGTCTGCCGGATGCAGTGGATTCAATGGGCTGGCCGCGCCGACCAGACGGCCGTACCAGGCGACGGCGGCGCGGATTTGCGGGTTGTGCGCCGCGTATAGCCAGGTGATGCGGCCACCCCAGCAGAAGCCGGTGATGCCCAGGCGCGCCAGGTCGCCGCCATTGGCTCCGGCCCAGACGGCGCAGGCATCGAGGTCGGCCATGACCTGGGCGTCGGGAACCTTGGCGACGATATTGGCCAGCAGGGCCTGGATGTCGCTGTATTGGCGCGGGTCGCCCTGGCGGGCATAGAGTTCCGGGGCGATGGCCAGATAGCCGAGTCGGGCCAGGCGACGGCAGATATCCTTGATATGTTCATGGACGCCGAAGATTTCCTGGACGACCAGGATGACCGGGAATTTTCCACCGCTGGCCGGCTGGGCACGATAGGCCGGCATTTCGCCCCCGGCGGCGGCGACCTTGATTTCGCCGGCCAGCAGACCATCGCTGCCGGTGGTGATCGCCGTTTGGGCCATGATCGGCTGGACGGCAAGTGCAAAGCCGGCACCCAGCGCCGAGACGATGAAATTGCGCCGGCTGAGCGGCGTTTCGGGAAGCGTGTCGAGTTCAGTTTCGCTCTGGGTCATGGCGTGCTCCTTTTCTGTTCGTTTGCCGATTTTGCCATCTTCCGGCTACCTGACCGCGTTGATGACTGCATTGATGACTATTGTCAGGCCGGCTTCTGGCGCGGCTCTCTCGGTCCCACCCCGGTTTCCCTCGGCACCTGGCGAAGCTGGCCGGCGCGCCGGGGCGCCCCCAGGATGTTGATGCTCAGGACCGCGATCAGCAAGGCCGCGGCCCCCAAGGTATGGGAAAGGGCCAGCGGCAGGGGCAGGGCCAGCAGTACATTGCCGATGCCCAGGCCAATCTGCAATACCAGCAGGGCGAGCAGCAGGCGTCCCCAATTTCGCCAGTAGCGTTCCCCGCTGCGCAACAAGGCTGCAGAAAGTCCGCCGACGGCGAGCAAGACAACAATGGCCCCGAGACGATGCGACCAGTGCACCGCCGTCAGTGCCGCGTTGCCGAGCAGTTGCCCATCGTCGGTCTGCCCCAGTTCCCGGTGCAGTTTGAAGGCCTGGCTGAAATCGGCGATGGGTTGCCATTGCCCCTGGCACAACGGAAAGTCCGGGCAGGCCAGGGCGGCGTAGTTGCTGCTGACCCAGCCCCCCAGGGCGATCTGCGTAATGACGGCGAGCAGTGCCACGGCGGCCAGCCAGCGAATGGGAGCCCGCTGCGGGCTGCCCAGTGTTCGGCTTCCCGTTCGCAGGATCAGGGCGAGCAGCAGGGCCAGCGTGCTCATGCCGCCGATCAGGTGCAGGGTGACGATGACCGGTTTGAGCAGCAGGGTCACGGTCCACATGCCCAGGGCGGCCTGCAGGCCGACGATGCCGAGCAACAGGCTGGCGAGGGCAGGGGAGGTGTGCGGGCGGATTTTCTCGCGCCAGGCGAGCCAGCAGATGGCGAGGACGAGCAGGCCGAGCGTGCCGGCACTGTAGCGGTGGATCATCTCTTTCCAGGCCTTGCCGCTGTCGAGCGGGCGCTGCGGGAAAGCCGCGCTGGCCGCCAGTTGCTCGTGTCCGGCGCTGGGAACACCGAGCCAGTGGCCGTAGCAGCCCGGCCAGTCCGGGCAGCCGAGGCCGGCGTCGGCCAGGCGGACATAGGCGCCCAGCGCGATCACCAGGCCGGCGAGCAGCGTGGCGGCAATCAGCAGGCGGCGGTAGAGGCGCATCGGCGGATCAGAACAGGCGGTCGAGGAACAGGGAGGCAAAAAGCAGGGTCAGGTAGAGGATGGAATAGCGGAAGGCCCGCCGGGCCAGCGCGTCGCTGTAGTTGCGGCAGAGCGCGATGGCGTAGCCGAGGAAGACAAGGTCGAGCAGGCTGATGGCCAGCAGGTAGAACAGGCCGCTCATGCCGAGCGACACCGGGATCAGGCTGGCCGCGGCGAGCATCACGGTGTACCAGAGGATATGCTGGCAGGTGAAGGCGATGCCGTGGGTCACCGGCAGCATCGGCAGGCCGGCGCGGGCGTAGTCGTCGCGCCGGTAACAGGCCAGGGCCCAGAAATGCGGCGGCGTCCACAGGAAGATGATCAGGAACAGGACCAGCGGTTCGGCCGACACCTGGCCGGTCATCGCCGTCCAGCCGAGCAGCGGCGGCATGGCGCCGGAAGCCCCGCCGATGACGATGTTCATCGGCGTCGCCGGTTTGAGGATCAGCGTGTAGATCACGGTGTAGCCGACGAAGGTGGCCAGCGTCAGCCACATCGTCAGATCGTTGATGTAGGTGTGCAGCAGCCCCAGGCCGCTGGCCCCGAGCAGCGTGGCGAGGGCTACGGTTTCCGCTGGCGCAATATCGCCGCGCGCCGTGGCGCGCCAGCTGGTGCGCGCCATCCTGGCATCGACGGTGCGTTCGACCAGGCAGTTCAGCGCCGCGGCGGCGAAGGAAACCAGCGCGATGCCGAGCGAAGCGACGAGAAAGCGCAGCACGGGCGGAAAGCCCGGGGTCGCAAGGCACATGCCGATCATCGCGGTGAATACGATGAGGCTGTTGACGCGCGGCTTGCACAAGTGGCTGAAGGCCAGCAGGCGTTGGCCGAAGGATAGCGGGGGGGCGCTGAGGGCATGCATGGCAGGTCTCCTAACCGGTCCAGGCGAATTTGAGCAGGCGTTCGAGGTCGCTGCGCACTTCGCGGGCGCTGACCTCGGCGGGGTAGTCCATGACCCGCCGGCCCTGCGGGTCGACGATGTGCAGGTGATGGCCGGTGGTCAGCCAGCCGGATGGTGCGCCGAGCACCAGCAGGTCCGGTTGCATTCGGCCGGCCAGGGCCAGCTCCGGATCGCCTGTTTGTTCGCTCAGCACGACCCGGCGCAGGCGCCCCATCTCCTTGTTCAGCGAGACCTGGATGCGGCGCATTTCGTCGATGCGGGCCAGGCATGCCTGGCGGCAGGGGCCGTCGAGACTCAGGACGAGCAGCCATTTGCCGTGCAATTCGGCCGTCGGCAGGGCGGCGCCATCGGCCTTCAACAAGCCGCTGGCCGGCAGCGCCATGGGTGGAGCCAGCAATACTCCGTGCTGGAGGGTATGGGCCGGTTGCCAGCCGCCGAAATAGAGGCCGGCGGCAATCGCGAAGGGCAGGGCGAGCAGGCTGGCGACCAGGGCCAGCATGCGCCGGCCCTGGCGCTGGTTGGGGAGCGGATGGATCGGTTGATGGATCGTTGCGCTGTTCATGGCCGACGGATCAGGAAATAGCCCCAGATGCCGAGGCTGGCGGCGGCAAAGCCGAACCACTGCAGGGCGTAGCTGCGGTGGCGGTCGGCCCGCTCGTCGGGGCGTGGCCAGTCACGCACATAGCCGCCGGGCGCTGCCGCGTCGAGTTCGATGATCAGCGGCTGCAGCGGATAGGGCACGGCCGATCGGAAGCGCTCGATATCGAGGTTCTGCCAGACCGGCGCCCAGCCGCTGGTCGGCTGCGGCGCCAGGTTGAAGAAGCGCCGGGCGGGCAGCACGGCGATGCCGCTCAGTTCGATTTCGCCGGCCGGCACCTCGGCCACTGGCTGCTGCTGATGATCGGCCGGGGCGGCCAGCCAGCCGCGATTGACCAGCACATGCATGGTCGAGCCGGCCAGTTGCAGCGGCGTGATGACGTGATAGCCGGCCTGTTCCTGATGCAGGCGGTTGTCGATCAGCACCTGGCGGGTTGCGTCGTAGGTGCCGCGCAGGAGGAGCCGGTGATGGCGCAGTGAATCAACATTGGCCAGCGTCGTTGGCATGGCGATGGCGGCATCGTGGCTGCGCGTGTCGAGTTCGCTTTGCAGCGCGGTTTTGCTCTCGGCCTTGCGCCATTGCCACAGGCCGAGCGAAACGAAAGCCGGCAGCAGGACGGCAAGGAGCAGGGCGCCGAGGATCGCCGCCTGCTTGCGGCTGGCCCTTGCCGCGCTGCCCGGCCGGCGCGCATACTGGGCCACGGGAATCCCTTCGGAGGCATCGCCGATGCTCAAGCTGCTGGTCGTTTTGCTGTTGTTGGCCATCGTTGGCAGTCTGTTCTCCGGGCTCTTCTATCTCTACCGCGACCAGGGGGCCGGCGAGCGGACGGTGTGCGCGCTGACCCTGCGCATCGGGCTGTCGATTGCGCTCTTCCTGTTGCTGCTGGCCGGTTTCAGGTTCGGTCTCATTCCCGGCTACACCCAGTAAACGAAGACGAAAAGGATCAGCCAGACCACATCGACGAAGTGCCAGTACCAGGCCACCGCCTCGAAGGCGAAATGGCGCTCGGCGCTGAAATGGCCGCTCAGGCTGCGCAGCAGGATGACTGCCAGCATGATGGTGCCGAGCGTCACGTGAAAACCGTGGAAGCCGGTCAGCATGAAGAAGGTCGCCCCGTAGGCGCCGGCGCCCATGGTCAGGCCGAGTTCGGTATAGGCGTGGTGGTATTCATAGGCCTGGAAGCCGAGGAAGGTGCTGCCGAGCAGGACCGTCGCCGCCAGACCAAGGATGAGATGGCTACGCTGGTTGCGCAACAGCCCCCAGTGCGCCCAGGTGACGGTGGCACCGGAACTCAGGAGCAGGGCGGTATTGAGCGCCGGAATTCCCCAGGCACCCATCGGCGTGAAGGCGGCGCCTTTCGGCCCGCTGGTCGGCCAGGCACCGGTGAATTCCGGCCACAGGCTGACGCCGTGGGCGCCTTCCATGCCGCCCAGGGTCGGCACCGAAATCACCCGCACGTAGAACAGCGCGCCAAAGAAGGCGGCAAAGAACATTACTTCGGTGGCGATGAACCAGATCATGCCGTAGCGGAATGAACGGTCTTCCCAGTCGCGATAGGCACCGACCTGCGATTCGCCGATGACCTTGCCGAACCAGCCAAACAGAACATAGAGGATGACCGCAGTACCGCCGAACATGAACCATTTGCCGGCGCCAAAATTATTGATCAACTGAATGAAGCCGAAGGCGAGCAGGAACATGCCGCCGGACAGGATCACCGGGTACAGGCTGGGCTGGGGAACGAAATAGTGATCCGCGTGTGCGGCGTGGGCTGGACTGGTTTTCATCGGGCCTCCCTGCTGCTGGTCAGTGTCTGGCGCTGTCCGTCGATGCTGAAAAAGGCGTAGGACAGGGTGATGTGGCTGATGTTGCGGTCGACCTCGGGTTTGACGATAAAAGCCAGCGGCATTTCGCGCGCTTCACCCGGTCCCAGCGTTTGCTGCGAAAAGCAGAAGCACTCGATTTTCTCGAAATGCTGTGCCGCCTGGCCGGGCGTCACGCTCGGCACGGCCTGGCCGACAATTGTCCGGTTCGACGTGTTGCGCACCAGGTAGCTGACCTGCTGCAGTTCGCCCGGGTGGATGTCCAGGCTGAGCGTCAGTGGCCGCATGTCCCAGGGTAGACCGGGCATCACGGTGCCGGTGAATTCGACGCGGACAGTGCGCCCGGTGTCGACCTTCGGCGCAGGAGCTGTGCCGGTTTGCAGGCCGCCGATTCCGAAACCGTCGCGGATGATGCCCGGGCCGGCCGTCTTGCCGTTGAAGCCGGTGGCGGCGCAGAGCACGTCGTAGAGCGGGACCAGCGCGAAAGCAAAGAAGAAGGCCCCGGCCACCATGAGCAGCAGCTTGCCGATCAGACGGCGGTGGCTGACTGCTGGGCTGATCGACGCGGTCGGGGCCTGGTCCATGATCTCAGCGCTTGATGAACAGCCCGAGGAGGTAGATGGCCAGCACGACGATGCCGAGCAGCCAGCCAAGGCGGCGCGAGGCGGCCCGGCGGCGTTCGAGCTCGCTGGAGGAAAAGGCCGGGGTCATCGGGTCCTCACTCATTTGATCACCGGCTGGGTTTCCCAGCTATGGTGGGGCGGCGGCGAGGGCAGTTCCCATTCCAGTCCTTCCGCCCCCTCCCAAACCTGGTTCTCGACCTTTGGGCCGCCCCGCACGCAACACCAGATGTTCCAGGCAAAGAGCAACTGGCTGAGGCCGAGGACAAAGGCGCCCAGGGTCGAGATCGCGTTGAACTCGGCGAACTGCAGGGCATAGTCCGGGATACGTCGCGGCATGCCGGCCAGGCCGAGAAAGAATTGGGGAATGAAGGTCAGGTTGAAGGAAACGACCGTCAACCAGAAATGCAGTTTGCCGAGCTTTTCGCTGTACATGTGGCCGGTCCATTTCGGCAGCCAGTAATAGACGCCGGTCATGACACCCATGATGCCGCCGGCGAACAGCGCGAAATGAAAGTGGGCGACGACGAAATAGCTGTGGTGATACTGGGCATCGGCCGCGACGTCGGCGAGGATCAGCCCGGTCAGGCCGGCGATGCCGAAGAGCACGATGAAGCCGACGGCGAAGAGCATCGGCGTCTCGAAAGTCATCGCGCCCTTCCACATGGTGGCGATCCAGCAGAAGAACAGCACGGCGAGCGGCAGCGAAA
Source organism: Azonexus sp. (assembly GCA_049294655.1). Taxonomy (GTDB): domain Bacteria; phylum Pseudomonadota; class Gammaproteobacteria; order Burkholderiales; family Rhodocyclaceae; genus Azonexus. Next base: position 114,867 of record JBAQDI010000033.1, on the reverse strand, counting down.
TGGCCATGGTGCTGAACATGAAGTAGATCAGCGCCGGTACCGGCAGGCCGGCGGTGAAGAAGTGGTGGGCCCAGACGACGACCGAGAGCAGGCCGATGGCGATGAAGCTGTAGACCTGTGCCTTGTAGCCGTAGGTCGGCTTGCGCGAGAAGGTGGACAGCACGTGCGGCATCAGGCCCCAGACCGGCAGCAGCAGGATGTACACCTCGGGGTGGCCGAAGAACCAGAACAGGTGCTGGAAGAGGATGGGGTCGCCGCCGCCGGCCGCATCGAAGAAATGCGTGCCGAAATGACGGTCGGTGAGCAGCATGGTCACCGCGCCGGCCAGCACCGGCAGCGTGGCGATCAGCAGAAAGGCGGTGATCAGCCAGCCCCAGGCGAAGAGCGGCAGCTTCATCATGGTCATGCCCGGCGCGCGCATGTTGAAGATGGTGACGATGATGTTGATCGAGCCCATGATCGACGAGATGCCGAGGATATGCACGGCGAGGATGGCGAAATCGACGCCCATGCCGCCCTGCACCGAAAGTGGCGCGTAGAAGGTCCAGCCGGTGGCGATGGCGCCGTCGCCGACGCCGAACAGGGCCAGCGTGAAGGGCAGGGTGAGCAGGATGGCGGCCGGCGGCAACAGCCAGAAACCCCAGTTGTTGAGGCGCGGCAGCGCCATGTCCGGGGCGCCGATCATGAGCGGCAGCATCCAGTTGGCGAAGCCGGTGGCGGCCGGCATCAGCGCGGCAAAGATCATCACCAGCGCATGCACGCCGATCAGTTGGTTGAAGAACTCCGGCTGCATGAGCTGCAGGCCGGGCTGGAAAAGTTCGGCCCGCACGGCGAGGATCATCAGGCCGCCGACGAAGAACATGATCAGCGAGAAGGTCAGGTACATCGTGCCGATGTCCTTGTGATTGGTCGTCGTCAGCCAGCGCAGCAGGCCGCCGGGATAATGTTCGGCCGGGTGTTCGGCGGCGTGGGTGGCTGTGCTCATCGCTGTCTCCTAGCGCAGTGACTTGATCTGGGCGGGCTGGATCATGTCGCCCATCTGGTTGCCGAAGCTGTTGCGCTCATAGGTGATGACGGCCGCCAGTTCGACATCGGAGAGGCTGGCGCTGAAGGCCTGCATCGCCGTACCGGCCTTGCCGTGCAGCACCCGGTCGACATGGCTGTCCTTGATGATCTTGCCGTTCATGTCGAGCAGCGGGCCATTGACGATCTTGCTGCCGGCCAGCGCCGGGAAGGCGGGCGGCAGACCCTTGCCATCGGGCTGGTGGCAGGCAGCGCAGACCTTTTCGTAGACGGCTTTGCCTTCGGCGAGCAGTTCGTCCTTGCTCCAGGTCCGCTCGGCTCCGCCGGCCGCCGCTTTGGCTTCGGCTTTCTGCGCTTCCAGCCAGGCGAGATACTCAGGCTCCGGCACGGCATGGACGACCACCGGCATGAAACCGTGATCCTTGCCGCACAACTCGGCGCACTGGCCGCGATAGATGCCGGGCTTTTCGATAAGGACCCAGGTTTCGCGCAGGAAGCCGGGAATGGCGTCGCGCTTGACGCCGAATTGCGGCACCCACCAGGTGTGAATGACATCGACGGATGTGAGCAGGATGCGCACTTTCTTGCCGACCGGTAGCACGACCGGCTTGTCGACTTCGAGCAGGTAATGTTCGCCCTTGGCCTCGGCGTTGGCGATCTGGTCGCGCGGTGTGGCCAGTGTACTGATGAACTTGATGCCGGCTTCCGGGTACTCGTACTGCCACTTCCATTGCATGCCGGTGACCTTGAGCACCATGTCTGCCTTGGTCTGGGTATCTTCCATGTTGATGATGGCCCGCACGGCCGGAATGCCCATCAGCACGAAGTCGATGAAAAGCAGGATGGCGAAGGGGATAAGGGCCCAGAACCACTGCAGCGCGCCGGTCGGCCCGGAGAACTTGGCCGGGGCGTGGCCGCTGCTCTTCCGGTGCTTGATCATCGAGTAGATCATGATGGCGAACACCACCACGAACAGGATGGTGATGATCAGCATGAACTCGTTGTGGATGTGCAGCGTTTCCCGGGCAATCGGGGTGACCGGCTCGGGGAAATTGAAACTGTAGGCGGCACCGGCGGTTCCCGGCAGAAGCAGGGGGGCTGTCAGGCCGACATGGGCAGCACGCTGAACGCAAAGGGATAGGCGGCTCGGCCAGCCAGCCTGAGAATGCAGCGCTAGTGTCAACATTCCGTTCCCTCCCCTTGTGAGAACCGACTCCAGGGTTGAGAATCAATATTCCGTAATTGGTTCCGTAATATTTAATTTCATGCGCCGCCGCCTCTTCCTTGCCATTCCCTGCTGCCTGCTCGCCGCCTGCCAGCCGGCGCCGGTGCCCCTGGCTTTTCGCAATACCGATCTGACGGGCGCCAGTTTCGGCCGCCGGCTCGAACTGAGCGATCACCATGGTCAATGGCGCTCACTGGCTGATTTTCGCGGCAAGGTCGTCGTTGTTTTCTTCGGCTACACCTCGTGTCCGGATATCTGCCCGACCGCTCTGGCGCGTCTGGCGGCGGTCATGCAGGCACTGGGCGAGCAGGCGGCGCAGGTTCAGGTGCTGTTCGTGACGCTCGATCCGGAACGCGACAGCCTGGAGCGCCTGCAGGGCTTTGTGCCCTGGTTTCATCCTTCGTTTCTCGGCCTGCGCGGTGATGCCGGGCAGATCAAGGCGGTCACCGAAGAATTTCGCGTTTTCAGCGCCCGCCAGGCGGTCGGCGGCGAACTCGGCTATGTCCTCGACCATTCGTCGGGCGCTTATGTTTACGACCCGGCCGGGCGGCTGCGCCTCTATCTGAAAGATACGGCCGGTCTCGAGGATATTGTGGCGGATATCCGCCAGTTGCTTGCGGCGCGCTCTTGAGCGGGCCTCAGTTCGGCAATGTCACCGAGCTTCGGGCGACAGCCGCTTGCGGACCTGCTTAATGCCGGATTGGTCGATCAGGATTTGCCATGCAAGGCGCGGCGCTACCGGCTGCATCAAGGCAACCGGTGGTAATTCCCGTACCGCCTACGCCGCCCGGTACTGAGTTCAAGTCCGGTCGACAGGTGGCTATTTGGCAATTGGCTTGACTAGGCATGGTTGCGTGGTCGGCTCAAAAGCTAATGCTTTTCGTGGAGACAATTCGGCCCCCGGGGGACAAAAGCAATCAGCGTCGCAATCGCCGCCAAAAGTGTCACGCCCGATGCCGCTATGGTCAAAAAAATACTTTCCATCCACCTATCCAAAAGAGAACTCATCTGAACATGGATGGTGCCGGATGTTATCCATTTACGATATAGGAATATTCCTATTTTGAGCGGATATGGACGCTTCTATCGCTTGCCAGCGCCTTGGCAATGAAATGTCGTCCGACGCGCGGCTTCGGCACGCGCTCGTCGAACCAGGCGCGCACGTCCTCATCCAGCCCGATGCCGTGCATGTAGTTGTAGAGCGCCTTGTTCAGTGCCTTGCCGAGACTGTCGTGGTCGACGCCGGTCGGATCGAAGAATTCGACGTCGTTGGTGGCGAAGGTGATGGGCGGCAGCGCCTTCAGTTTGATGCCGTACTCGGCCGGATTGAGGCCGACGGGCGAATGCACGGTGCACGCGAAGCGGTGGAAGAAGCCGGACTGGATGCAGCCTTCGGCGAACAGCTGCCGCACATACTCCAGGGCATCGACCGTGTCCTGCACGGTTTGGGTCGGGAAGCCGTACATCAGGTAGGCGTGCACGAGGATGCCGGCTTCGCTGAAGGCGCGCGTGACGCGGGCGACCTGCTCGACCGAGACGCCCTTTTTCATCAGGTTCAGCAGCCGGTCGGAGGCAACTTCGAGGCCGCCGGAAACGGCAATGCAGCCGCTGTCGGCCAACTGGTTGCAGAGTTCGGGCGTGAAGGATTTCTCGAAGCGGATATTGCCCCACCAGGAAATCGCCCGGTTGCGCTTCTGCAATTCCTCGGCCATGGCCTTGAGCGCCTTGGGCGGCGCGGCTTCGTCGACGAAATGAAAGCCGCTCTGGCCGGTTTCGCCGATGATGGTTTCGATGCGGTCGACCAGCGTGGACGCGGCAATGCCGTCGTAACGGCCGATGTAGTCGAGGCCGACGTCGCAGAAACTGCATTTCTTCCAGTAGCAGCCGTGCGCCACGGTCAGCTTGTTCCAGCGCCCGTCCGACCACAGCCGGTGCATGGGGTTGAGCATGTCGAGCAGCGACAGGTAGCGGTCGAGCGGCAGGCCGTCCCAGGTCGGCGTGCCGACTTCGGCGAAGGGCACGTCCGGCTCGCCGGTCGTGAAATAGCGGATCTGGCCGTCGACGCGGGTGAAGGTGCGGACCAGGTTGAGGCGTGGCCGCTGGCCGGCGAGATGTTCAAGCAGTGCGATGATCGGCTGCTCGCCGTCGTCGAGCGTGACGTAGTCGAAATAGTCGAAGACGCGCGCTTCCTTCAATTCGCGCAATTCGGTATTGACCCAGCCGCCGCCGAGGGCGATGACGATGTCCGGGTGCTGCGCCTTGATTGCCTGCGCCATGCGGAAAGCCGCATAGACCGAGCCGGGGAAGGGCACGGAAACCAGCACCAGGCCCGGCTGGTGGCGGGCGATGGCCGCCAGGGTGAGATTTTCCAGCGTCGTGTCGACCAGGGTTTTCGCCGCCGCCAGGGCGCGAGCCAGCGGTTCGAAGGTCGGCTGGCTGCGGGCCAGCGACTCGGCGTAGCGGACGAATTCGAAGCGCGCATCGACGGCATCGCGCAGCACGTCGGCCAGGTCGTCGAGATACAGCGTCGCCAGATGCCGCGCCCGGTCCTGCACGCCGAGCGAGCCGAAGGCCCAGGCCAGCGGATCGCCGCCTTCATCATCGATGTAGTTGTCGAGCGAGGCGAAGCGCGGCCCCTCGGGCAGGAACTGGCGGCCGCAGATGCGGTGGCCGATCGACGGATCGCGCCCCTGCAGGAAAGCGACGGCCGGCGTGACGCTGGCCAGGTAGCGTTCGAAGTGTTCGACGAAACAGTGCAGGCTGGGCGTGCGCTTCTTGCCCGGCATCGCCAGCACTTTTTCATGCATGGCGCGCAGGCCGGCCGGCGAAAAGAGTTCGAGCACCAGTTGCAGCGCGATGTCCTCCTGCACCGCGTCGACACTGCGCGAACGCAGGAAGCCGGTCAGGTAGGCGGTGGACGGGTAGGGGGTGTTGAGCTGCGTCATCGGCGGGATGACGGAGAGGACGCGGAGTTGGGTGGCGAGCATGAAGCGAATGATAGCAAGCGTCCTGTAAAGCGCGTGCAATGTTGGCGTGCTCCAATGCCCACCCCTATCAACCTAGTGCTGTTCCACGATGCCCAGATCCCGCTTTGCCGGCGCCGCCTGCCGGATGCTTTTCCTTGCCTGTTCCCTGATCGCCGTTGTCCATGTTGCGCCGGCCGCGGCCCTCGTCTCGCCTGATAGCGCGTTGCTCGCCCAGGATATTGCCAGCGCCGGTCGCCTGCGCATGCAGTCGCAACGCCTGGCCAAGCTCTACCAGCAGGCGGCGATGGGCCTCAATGCGGTGCAGGCGCAGCAGCAGATCGGGCTGGCCGGCGGCGAGGTCGAACTCGAGTTCGGTCGTCTGGCCCGCTACGGCAAAAAGCCGGCGATCCAGCGGACTTATACGCGCAGCGAGGCGCTCTGGCAGGATCTGCGCGGCGCGCTGAAACAGGCTCCCACGGTGGCTTCGGCCGAACGCGTCAATCAGCTGGCCGACGAGCTGATGCTGCACACCGGCAAGCTCGCCATGCAGATCGAGGCCGATGGCGAAACCCCGGTCGGCCGTCTGCTTGATCTTTCATCCCGTCTCAACATGCTGGCCCAGCGCCTGGCCCGCCTTTACCTGCAGGTTCAGGCGGGCGACCGCTCGCAGGGCGTGCTGACCGATGTCGAACAGGCGCGCAAGGAATTCGCGACGGGCCTGCGCGAACTTGATACGGCGCGCGAAAACTCGCCGGCCAGCCGGGAGAATATTGCGCTGGCCAAGAACCAGTGGATTTTCTTTGAAAGCGCCGTCAATCGCCTGGGCGGCGCAGATCGTAGCGACGGCAAGGCCATTCAGCATGTCGCCACGAGCAGCGAGCGGATCGCCCAGGTGCTCGAGGCGACCAGCCTGCAATACGCCCGGGATTACGGCGAGGGGCAGCGTCTGGCCCGATAAACTAGCGGCCGAGCTTCTGGCGAATCAGCGGCAAGGCGTTCTGGGCGGCCCGTTCACCTTCGAGCATGGCGTCGTTGCGGGCCGTGAAGTCCCAGGATTTGACGTAGGGCAGCTTGGGGTGGATGACGATATCGGCGCCGGCCATTTCGGCCTTGCCGATGACGCCGCCCATGATGCAGGTGGTCTGCCAGAGGATGCTGCTCAGGCTGTCGAGCGGCTGGCCGTCCGGTTTGGCCGAAATATCGACGGCGATGACGAAGTCGGCGCCCATTTCACGCGCCGCCTGGACCGGCACCGGGCTGGTCAGCCCGCCATCGGCGTAGGTCTTGCCGCGAAACTGGGTGGGCTGGAAAACACCGGGCACGGCAGCTGAGGCGCGCACTGCCATGCCGGTGTCGCCGGTCCGGAAGACGACGCGCTCGCCGGTCTGCAGGTTGGTGGCGACGGTGGCGAAGGGCTTGTTAAGCTTTTCCAGCGGCCGGTTCTGCAGATGCTGATTGATGAAATCCTGCAGCGCCTCGCCCTTGAGCAGGCCGCGCCCGCCCAGGGTCCAGTCGGCAAAGATCTTCTCGTCGAGTTGTTGGGCGATTTTCTGCATGGCGTAGGCATCGTAGCCGCCGGCATACAGTGAGCCGACGACGGCGCCCGCGCTGGTGCCGACGATGAAGTCGGGCACGATGCCCTGCGATTCAAGCATCTTGATGACGCCGATGTGGGCGAAGCCGCGCGCCGCGCCGCCACCCAGGGCCAGGGCAATCTTCGGCTTGTGGGCGACGACCGGCGTCGGGGCGACGGGTTTTTCGGGGAATAGCGAGCAGCCGGCGAGCAGGGAAATGCCGGCCAAGAGCAGCCAGCGGCGTGAAATGGAGCGGATAGTGGGCATTACAGCCTTCGTGAGAGTGATTGACGATTTGGCGGCCAAAGGGGGGCGTGGGCCTGGCACGGTGCTGCACCGGACGTCGGTTCAGTTCGGCGCTTCCTTAATCGGGCACGAACACCAGGCCGAAGGCGCCGACGGAGGTCAGCTTGTCATCGACAGTGGTGTAGGAGCCGAGGCCGAAGGAGTGGTAGCGCGAAGCGAAGGAGGTCAAATGACCGAGGCCGAGAAAACGTTCGAGCTGGCTGCGTTCGGCGATGACTTCCTTGATTTTTTCGCGGTGTCTTTCCGGCGATGGATTGAGGACGACGGCCAGCGCGACGGCGCCGGCGGCGATGGCGAGGGGGAGGGCTTTGGCCATGATGGGGCGATGACTTTCGGGCGGCGGGCGAGAGCTGGCGTCGCCATTCCTGTTTGCAGAGTGCGACAGTGTTGCCGAAGCGTCGGGTGAAAACAAGTGGTCTTTGCGGCGGGAAACGACAAGGGGCGCCGTTTTTTCATGCCTTTGCAGGAAAAGCTGCATGTCATCTTGTCTGGCCGGCGGCGGCCGGTTATGTTTCGGCATATCTTGGAGGACTGATGGATCGGCCGCTATGAATGGAAAGATGCCTGAAATGTTGAGATGCCTGTTTTTTGCTGCAGTGCTACTGGCCGGCGGCCATGCCCTGGCCGCGCCACCTGCGCCGGCGGAGCGCCGGGAAATCCTCGAGGCCGCCCGGCCGGCCGTGATGGCCCGGGTTGGCCAGGCAGTCAGGTTCAAGGTCGATCAGCTCAATGTCGATGCCAACTGGGCGGTGCTCTATGGCAGCCTGGTTGGCGCCAATGGCGGCCCGCTCGACTGGAGCAAGGCTGCCGAATGTGACCCTAATCTCGACAAGAGCCTGTGGATCGTGCTCGCCAGGACCGACGAGCGCTGGCGTGTCGCCCAGCTCCATGTCTGTTCGCCGGAACCGCCCTACTGGTATATCTCCCACTACGACTGGCCCTGTGGCGTCTATGCCGGCCTGCGCGAGGGCGAGCGCGACCTGGAGCGGGAGTGCCGGCGCCAGGATGGCAAGCCCCGGCCATGAGCATGGAGCCGGCAATTTCCGGTTTCGAGCGGGAGCCCCCGGAGATCAATATTCATCACGGCCATCAGGCCGGGAAATCGCCGTGCGCGTTCAATACCACTCGATCAGCGAAACGCCGACGCCGTAGTAATTGGCCCGGTGGTTGTAGTCGATCATGCTTTCCCCGTAGCCCGAGAACCACTGCAGATGGCCGCGCAGGCTGCCGGCCAGGGGAAAGGCGTAGTCGAGCTGCAGGGCGCCGTGGCTGTTACGGCCATCGCGCAGGCTGTGGCGCAGCAACACGGAAAACTGCTGCTTGCCCCAGCTTTTGACCAGTTGCAGGTCGGCCCGGCCGAGGTAATCGGAGATGTCCGGATTGTCATCCTGCGTGCCGGCTTCCGGAATGCGCCACCAGGGACGGAAAGTCAGCGTCCAGTTGTCCTTTTCCAGGGCGATGCCGGCAATGACCCGGTTCCAGCTGCGCGATAGCGGCAGCGAGCGGCCGTTCGACTGGTGATTGATGCCGAGCGACAGATAGCGGGCCCGCCAGCCGGCGAGCGTGTAATCGGTCCGCCAGACCAGCATCAGTTCAGGTTCGTGATTGGTTTCGCGGAAGGGGCGCGAGGTGTTGCCGCTGTACACCTGCCAGCGCGAGGTCTGGGTGTAGCCGAACCAGAGATCGCCGTTGTTGCCGAACAGGTCCTCGGCCAGCTTGGTCTTCAGGCTGATCTGCAGCTTGGCCTCGTCGCTGCTCTGGCCGGTATCCGTCGTGCTGGTATGACCGGCGGCCGGCGAGCCCGGATAGGGATTGGTCCGGCTGGTGTGGAAGCCGGGCAGAATGTAAACCGGCTTGTAGGGGCGGATGCGCAGGATGCGCCCACGCTCGTCAGGGTCGATTTCCCAGGCCCGGCCGAGCAGCGTGTCGGCGGTCTCCGGCATTTTCAGGCCGGGCGCTGCCGTCTCGTTGGGCGCCTGCGCGGCAGTGGTGCTAATGACCGGGCGACTCTCCGCTTTGCCGAGGGCGTCGTAGCAGGCCAGGCGTTCGCTATCGTCGGCGAGGCGCCGGCAGTTACCGAGCGACTGGGCTCCGGCATGCATGGCGGCCAGCGCGAGAAAGGGCAAAATGCTCAGGCGAGGAATGGCGGGCATGGGCAGGGTGACATGGGTGGAGGGGCTGCATGACAGGTGGCGCTTGTCGCCAATTTACATCGTTCGGGCAGATACTCGACGATGGTTGGGATGTTCTTTCTAAAGCGCATCGACCAACCGGCTGGCTGCTTAGTCTTGCTGCTTATTCCCAAGAGCTGGCTTCGTCGACCAGTGCTTCAAGAATTTTGATATCCCTGATCCGCACCGCTATGCCGCTGCCGTGCGGAGCGACCTGGGCGGGAAAGGCCGGGGCCAGCCAGACCCGGCTTTCGACAACGGCATTGGCGCCGAGCTCGCGGGCCTTTTGTCCAAGCAATTGCATCGAGGCACCGGTGCCGCCGAACCAGCGTTTGTACACGCTGATCGGCCCGATGACCTCGAAATCGCCACTGGCCGGCAGTTGATTGAAGGTGACGAGAACCTTGCCTGCATGTTCGCCAATTGTTGTAGGGGCTGCATTGTCGGACTGGGCGGCCGGTTCGGCCCAGGCCAGGTTGGCAGCAAGCAGGGCAGCGGAAAAACAGGCAAGTGTTCGGGAAAATTCAGTCGGTTTCATCACAATTTCTCAGTCTGGCGGGGGCGGGGCGCCATCGCTAAGCAGCGCCCAGGCCGGATGACACCCGGCCCAGCGCGACGGTAGCAAGGCGTTCAGCCAATTGCAATATGCGCTTGGCTTTTTGCCTTGCCCGTCCTGGCCGCATTTTCTCAGACGTCCGCCTCGACCAGCCCGCCGTCCTTCTCCATCCAGGCGCGGCGGCCGGCGGCTTCGCCCTTGCCCATGAGCAGGGTGAAAGTGGCGGTCATTTCCCTGATCGTTTCGCGGCTGGCCTGGAAGGGCACGAGGCGGCGGGTGTCCGGGCACAGCGTGGTTTCCCAGAGCTGGTCCGGGTTCATTTCGCCGAGGCCCTTGAAGCGGGAAACGGTGATCTTGTTTTCGGAGACGCCTTCGTCGCGCAGTTTTTGCAGGGTCTGCAGCTTTTCGGCTTCGTCCAGGCAATAGACCTTGCGCGTGTGGCCGCGTGCTTCGACATCAACGCGGAACAGCGGCGGCTGGGCGACATGGATGTGGCCGCGCTCGACGAGGGCCGGAAAGTGCTTGAGGAAGAGCGTGAATAGCAGCACCTGGATGTGCGAACCATCGACGTCGGCGTCGGACATGACGATGATCCGGCCGTAGCGCAGGCCGGAGACGTCGACCGTGTCGATCTGCTCGATGCCGTGCGGATCGACGCCGACCGCCACCGAAATGTCATGCACTTCGTTGTTCTTGAACAACTGGTCGCGCTCGACTTCCCAGGTGTTGAGCACCTTGCCGCGCAGCGGCAGAACGGCCTGGGTTTCCTTGTCGCGGCCCTGCTTGGCCGAGCCGCCGGCCGAGTCGCCCTCGACCAGGAAAACCTCGTTGCGGCCGATGTCGTCGGATTCGCAATCGGTCAGCTTGCCGGGCAGGGTGGCGATGCCGGAGGATTTCTTCTTCTCGACCTTCTGCGTCGATTTCATGCGGTTCTGCGCCGCCTTGACGGCCAGCTCGGCGATCTTCTTGCCGAAATCGGCGTGGCTGTTGAGCCATAGCTCGAACGGGTCGCGCACCATCTGCGAAACCAGCTTGTAGGCATCGCGGCTGGTCAGTTTTTCCTTGGTCTGGCCCTGGAACTGCGGGTCTAGCACCTTGGCCGAGAGCAGATAGGTCATGCGGCCGCAGACGTCTTCCTGCGCCAGCTTCACTTTTGCCGGCAGGATGGCGTGGTGTTCGGCGAAAGTCTTGATCGCCTCGAAAACGCCGGCTTTGAGGCCGGCTTCGTGGGTGCCGCCGTCGAGCGTCGGAATCAGGTTGACGTAGGATTCCGGCTTGCCGCCGCCTTCCTCGAACCAGGCCAGGGCCCAGGTGGCGCCTTCGCCGACGGCGAAACCGTTGGCCGTCTCGACATGTTTTTCGCTGACGAAAATCGGCGCCACGGGCGTGCCGACCATCATTTCGTTGAGGTAGTCGGCCATGCCGTTCTGGTAGCACCAGGTCTTCTTTTCCTGGCCTTCGATGTCGAGCTCGACCGTGACATTGGGCATCAGCACGGCTTTCGAGCGCAGCAGATGTTCCAGTTGCGCCAGATTGATCTTGGGCGAATCGAAATACTTGGGATCGGGCTGGATGCGCACCGTCGTGCCGGTGTTGCGCTGGCCGCAGTCGCCGATGCGCGACAGCGGTTCAGTGACGAAGCCGGCGCCGAAGGCGATGTGGTGAATGCCGCCGCCGCGCTTGATCTCGACTTCCAGGCGCGTTGACAGCGCATTGGTCACCGAAACGCCGACGCCGTGAAGGCCGCCCGAGAAGCGGTAGGCGTTGCCGGCGTCCTTCTTGTTGAACTTGCCGCCGGCGTGCAGCTTGCAGAAGACCAGTTCGACGGCCGGCCGGCCTTCTTCCGGGTGAATCTCGACCGGAATGCCGCGGCCATTGTCGGACACCTCGATGACGCCGTCGGCCCGGATCACCACGCCGATCTTTTTCGCGTAACCGGCCAGCGCCTCGTCGGCCGAGTTGTCGATGACTTCCTGGACGATGTGCGTCGGGCAGGTCGTCCGGGTGTACATGCCGGGACGTTCCTTGACGGGCTCGAGGTCTTTCAGGACGCGGATGGAGGAGGCGGAGTAGTCGGTCATGCGATTCTGGAGAGGGATGCGATTGGCCGGTGAAGTCCCGGAGTGCCGCGATTCTACCGGTTCCCGGCATGGTGTGCACTGTAGGTGCTCATGGCATAATGCCATCCCGATAACGAACGCGGACCAGGAAGACCATGACTCAGGAATTGTCCACGCATGTTTTTGCGAATGCCGCCATTTGCAGTCGCGCCAGGGACAGAAGGTTGTGCAAGAATATCCAGCCGCCGCCTTATCAGACCATTGATGGTCTGATCACGGCTGATCGGCGTTCCCATCTCGATCGACGGGCTTCATGGCTCAGGGAGTATTCCCTGGATCTGGCCCTGCACGGTTAAAACCTTTATACGGATTACGAAGAAAAATGGCCGGTGCCAGTCTGTTAGTTCTGCTTGATGATATTGCAACGATTCTCGATGACGTCGCCGTCCTGACCAAGGTGGCCGCCCAGAAGACGGCCGGGGTGCTTGGCGACGATCTGGCGCTCAATGCCGAGCAGGTTTCCGGCGTCCGGGCCGAGCGCGAATTGCCGGTGGTCTGGGCGGTTGGCGTCGGTTCGCTGAAGAACAAGGCGATCCTCGTGCCGACGGCGCTGGCGATCAGTGCCTTCATTCCCTGGGCGATCATTCCGCTGCTCATGATCGGCGGCTTCTACCTGTGCCTGGAAGGCGTCGAGAAATTGGCTCACAAGTGGCTGCACACGCCGCAGGAAGACCGCCAGCACCATGCCGAGGAACTGGCGGCAGTGGCCGACGAGAGTGTCGATCTCGAAGTCTTCGAGGCGGAAAAGATCAAGGGGGCGATCCGTACCGATTTCGTGCTGTCGGCCGAAATCATCGTCATCGCGCTCGGCACCGTGGCCGGCCAGCCGTTCACCACGCAGGTCGTCGTGCTGATCGGCATCGCGCTGGTCATGACGATCGGCGTCTATGGCTTCGTTGCCGCCATCGTCAAGATGGACGACGTCGGCTTGCATCTGCTGAAAAAGGGCAATGGCGTGGCGCAGATCGTTGGCAAGGGCCTGCTGCTGACCGCCCCGAAACTCATGAAGGCGCTGACGGTGATTGGCACGGCGGCGATGTTCCTGGTCGGCGGCGGCATTCTGGCGCACGGCATTGGCCCGCTGCATCACGGGATCGAAAACATCAGCGAAGTGATCGGCCTGTTCGGTGGTGTCGTGGCGGCGCTGCTCAACGCGCTGGTCGGCATCGTCGGCGGCGCGCTGGCCCTGCTGGCCGTCACCGTCTTCGGCAAGCTGGTCAAGCTTTTGAAGCGGAGCCCAGCATGAGCAAGGCGCTGCGCCTGTCGGAAAAATGGTTTCGTCTCGGTCTGTGGCTGGTCGCCTTCGCTTTTGCCGGCTTCCTGGTTGGGCTGGGCGGTACGGTCGTCGAGGACCTGCCCCAGGTCGAGCAAAACTACACGCAGGAAGACTTCATCGACAAGGCAGCGGCGAATGCGGCGCGGGCCGCCATCCGGCAGACTCAGGATATCCGCCAGGCGGCCGATGAAAAGCTCGAACAGGAACAGTTGCGCCTGAACAAGGCGCAGGCCGACTCGGCAACGGCGCGCGAAACTTTCAACAACTGGCTGGCCACGCGCCAGGTCACGCAGCGCGCCGAACAGGACCCGGAACTCCTGGCCCGGACCCGCCAGCTCGACCAGTTGAAGGCGGTCGAGCGCAAGTCACTGGCCAAGGTCGAGGCGCAGCAGCAGATCCAGCTCGATGCCCAGCAGGCCGAGCAGCATGCCCGGCGCGAACTGGGTCGGCTTGAAGAGGCGGCCTCGCATCTGCTGTATGGCGAGCTGCGCAGCCAGGAATTGCGCGTCTTCCTTTATCGCCTGGCCCTGACCCTGCCGCTGCTCGGCGTCGCCGGCTGGCTGTTTGCCAAAAAGCGCCAGAGCACCTGGTGGCCGTTCGTCTGGGGCTTCATCTATTTCGCGCTGTTCGCCTTCTTCGTCGAGCTCGTCCCGTATTTGCCGAGCTATGGCGGCTATGTGCGCTACGTGGTCGGCATTGTCATCACCGTGCTGATTGGCCGTTACGCCATCGTCGCGTTGAACCGCTATCTGGAAAAGCAGAAGCTGGCCGAGACGCTACCCGATGTTGAACGACGCAAGGAACTGTCTTACGACACGGCGCTGGCCCGCCTGGCCAAGAAAGTCTGTCCGGGCTGCGAAAGGCCGGTGGACTTGACCAACACCGCCATCGACTACTGCCCGCATTGCGGCATCTGCCTGTTCGACCATTGCGTCAAATGCAATCAGCGCAAGAGCGCCTTTGCCCGTTTTTGCCACGCCTGCGGTGCGGCCGGGCAGGCAAAGGTGGCCGATTAAGCTCGGCGCTGTAGTGGGGAGTGCGATGCGAAGGTGCAATGCGCTTCGCTTATTGCACCCTACGTCTACTTGGTGGTGTAGGGTGCAATAAGCCAAAGGCGCATTGCACCATCAAGCATCGGTGTGCGAAACGCCGGGGCAGGGTGACTTACCCCTCGACCGATTCTTCCTCGCCGATCGGTAACAGGATGGTGAAGGTGGTGCCCTGCCCGACGGTGCTGTCCACCTTGATGCTGCCGCCGTGTTTTTCGATGATGCCGTAAGACAGCGAGAGGCCGAGGCCGGTGCCCTTGCCGACGGCCTTGGTGGTGAAGAAGGGATCGAAGATCCGGGCCTGGATTTCCGGCGCGATGCCGCTGCCGGTATCGCTGATCGCCACCCACACCTGGTCGCCGGTGCAGCCGCTGCGCAGCGTGATGGTGCCGCGCTGGGCAATGGCCTGGGCCGCATTGACCAGCAGGTTCATGAAGACCTGGTTGATCTGCGACGGGCGGCAGCGGACCTTGGGTAGCGAGCCATAGTCGCGGACGATCTCGGCCTTGTACTTGATCTCGTTCCAGACCACGTTCAGGGTGCTTTCCAGGCCGCTATGCAGATCGGCCCACTCCAGGCTGATATCGCCGGTCCGCGAAAAGTCGCGCAGGTCCTGGACGATCTTGCGGACCCGGCTGGTGCCGTCGATTGATTCGGTAATCAGGCTGGGAATGTCTTCGCGGATGAAATCGAGGTCGGCCTGTCGGCAGAGTTCCTGCAGGCTGGCGCGGGCGCCCGGGTCGTTGGCGAGTAGGGGTTCGAGGCGGGCCGGGATGGCGTCGATCAGGCCGAGCAGTTTGGCGACATAGCCCTTGAGGGTGCCCAGGTTGGAATTGACAAAGCCGATCGGGTTGTTGATTTCGTGGGCGACGCCGGCGGCCAGCTGGCCGATCGAGGCGAGTTTTTCCGATTGCAGCAACTGGTTGTGCGCATCCTCCAGCTGGCGGATCAGGACGCGTTGCTCTTCCTTCTCGCGCTGCAGCGCCCGGTTGATGCTTTCGTTGTCGCGCAGCGCCACTTCCAGCTCGCGGGTTCGTTCGCGGACCTGCTTTTCCAGGGTGACAGCGGTCTGGAACATGCCGAAATCGGAAACCCTGGCGCTCATGTCGCGTTCGGCCCGGTTCATCAGGGCGGTGACGATCTTGTTGAGGCGGACGATTTCGCCGCGCAGCGCCGCTTCGTCCGGGGCGCTCAGGGAATTGCCCGGTTCAGACATCCTGTTCTCCGTTCGGCGCCCCGATGGCGATGCCGGTCAAGGTCTGGTTGATATGCACGCCGCCGTACTGCTCGCCATAGGTATTGAAGCCGACCGTGTTGTTGCCGATCAGTTCGGCGCCGACCGCCGCGCGCAGATGCTTCTGGGTGATTTCCTGTTTGCGCAGGATGCAGTCGCAGCCCAGGGTCAGCAGGGGCGGGCCGATTTCGCCGCGGATATCGGCGAAGGCTGCGGCCAGGCTGGCAACGATGTCGCCGCCGCGGGCGACGCGCAGGATGACGCCTTCCTCGATGGCGCAGTAAAAGCTCAGGCTGCCGTCCGGATTGGCCTTCTGGATGGAGCGGACATAGTCGGTGCCGTCAATCAGCACGACCACCGGGGTGGCCGCAAAGTGAGCGGCGTCGAGTTGCTCCAGCGTGATGCCGAGAATGCGCGCATATTCGGCCGCGGCCGGCAGACCATTGATTTCCCGGACGATGCGGTGTTCGGCATCGGCCTCGGTGACGACCAGGCGCTCGTTTTCACTGGTGAAGTGCTGGGTTTTGAAAATCCGGAAGGGGAGTGCCGTACTGAACAGGAACAGCACCGCGCTATCGGCATGGAAGACGCCATCGTGAAAAACCCGGGTTTCGGTGAAACGCAGGTCGTCGCCGGCCGAGCCACCGCACAGCGGGATGCCGCGCAGCTCCGATTGCAGCACATGGACGACCGGTTCCTCGCGGATCGACAGGCCATCGATCATCAGGAAGGCGAAGACATTGGTTGGCGCACCGGGCGACTCCTCATTCTCCAGTTGTTGCCGCAACTGCCGGGTCAGGGCCTGACCTTGTTCCGTCGTGAACTGATGCAACTGCGGCAACAGGCCGCTGACCGCCTTACCGGCCGCCGCCGAAAAACTGGCGCCGGCCAGGCTGTGTTCGCGGTAGCCGGCCGGCCCGATCTCGCCGGCTGTCGTGCAGCCGACGACGCGAATACCGGCAAAGAGCCGGTTCAGTTCGCCGGCCAGTAGTTCGAGGTCGTATTCGCTGGAACAGAAGAACAGAACCAGCTCCAGTTCGGGCTGACTGAGCGCGGCGTGCAGTTCGCGGGCAGCCAGCACAGGGTCGCTGGCGCAGCTATGGGCGGTGCGGATGAATGTGGCGCCAGACATGGCGAATCTCCCTTGTTGTGCGGCAACGGGAATTGCCGAATTTTTCCCCATTATCCGATGGGCGGAGTACTTGTCCAGCGTTTAGTTGTCTTGGCCTGGCAGCAAATGCCATGAGCCGGGTAGGTTCTCAGCCGATCAGGGTCACGACGATTTCCCGGCGATGACCGTGCGTGCGGTGCTCAAACAGGTAGATGCCCTGCCAGGTGCCGAGCAGCAGATGGCCGTCGGCAAAGGGGACGGTCACCGACGTGCCGGTGAGCAGCGAGCGGGCGTGCGCCGCCATGTCGTCGTCACCTTCCATGTCGTGCCGGTATGCCGCATCGCCGTCCGGCGCCCAGCGCTGCAGCAGGATTTCCAGATCGTGGCGGACGCTGGCATCGGCGTTTTCGGTAATGGCCAGGCCGCAGCTGCTGTGGCGCACGAAAACATGGGCAATACCGGCGCTGACCGCTGCGCTGCGCACGATGGCGGCGATGTCGTCGGTAATCTCGACGGCGCCGCGGCCATGCGTGTTGAAGGTCAGGTGATGCTGCTGGCTCACGGCTTTTTGTCCTTGAGCAGGCCCTGCAGCGCGGCGAACGGGTTATGGGTGGCGCCACCGCCGCGCGTGCTGCTGTCGGTATAGCCGCGGTCGGCCTCGATCTGCTTCTGGTGCTCGTTATCGTGGCAATAGATACAGAGCAACTCCCAGTTGCTGCCGTCGTTCGGGTTGTTGTCGTGATTGTGGTCGCGGTGGTGCACGGTCAGTTCGCGCAGGTTGGCGGTGGTGAATTCGCGGGCGCAGCGGCCACAGATCCATGGATAGATTTTCAGGGCGCGTTCGCGATAACCCGCGGCGCGCTGGTCGGCTGCCTTGCGGGCGTCGGCGACGATCTGGTCGAGGCGTTTGTGGTCGATCGAACTCATGGTGCGGTCTCCGTCTGACGGGTGGTTTTGAGTTGGCCGAGATCATAGCCCTGGGCGCTCGCGGCCTGGCGGGCCCGTTCGAGTTCGGCCGCCGGCAGTTGTGGCGTACGCGACAGGATCCACAAATATTTGCGGTTCGGGTTGCCGACCACGGCCCAGCGGTAATCTGCATCGAGCCCGATGACCCAGTAATCGGAACGGAAGGGCCAGAAGAACGACACCTTGAGTTGGCCGGGGCCGGCTCCGGCGACCGCCCAGGCCCGGCCAATCGCCTGATCGCTGCCGGTTGCCGTGCGGCAACGGTTGTCGACCGTCAGCTCGCCGTCTGCGCGCAGTGTGTATTCGGCCGTCGTGTCGGCGCTGCAGTTGCGCTGGAAGAACATCGGAAAGGCGGCAATTTCGTACCACTTGCCGGCATAGCGCGTCAGGTCGATCTGGCTGACGCTTTGTACGGCTGGCGCCTCGGCCTGAGCGAACGGCGCGAGGAAGGCAAGGCCGAGCAGGGCGGCGGCGATGCTTGGGCGCGGGGGCATGGGGTGTTTCAGGGTTGTTGCGCTGGCGCGCTCTCGGCCTTCATCTGCTGCACCCTGAGTTCGATGTAGCGCGCCCGGGCGACCCCTTCGTCGCCATGGGCAATTTTCAGGGCGGTGTCCCAGATGGCCGGGTCGATACGTTCCAGGTGCAATTCCCGATTGGCCACCATGAAGCGTTGCAGATCGTTTTCGTCCGTGGCTTCCGCCGTTGCGACCGAGCGGGCATAGATGAAATAACAGACGCCGGTCAGTAGGGCCAGGGCCAGGAAGGCCAGAAAAGTTGCCATCGATAGTGCTCGTTGAATTGGGTGGTCGTCAGCATACCACCCTGATCCTGTCGCGACGGCGGCTGCCGGCAATCAGGCGTTGTTTATCGGCATGGGCAGTCGCTCCGGTTCGGCCGGTGCCGCATCCATGTCCAGCCCCTTGACCCCGGCCTCGCCGTTGAATTCGTCGTAGAGCCAGTCGCCATCGACGAAGGAAACACCGGCTGGCGGTGTTCTTTCGCTGACCGGCTTGCCGGCCAGTGCCTGGCGCATGTAGTCGATCCAGATCGGGAGCGCCAGCGTCGCGCCGAATTCGCGACCGCCCAGAGATTTCGGCTGGTCGAAGCCCATCCAGGCGACGGCGACGACATCGCCGGCATAACCGGCAAACCAGCCGTCGAAGGCATCGCTCGTCGTGCCCGTCTTGCCGGCCACGTCGGGGCGACCGAGGCGGGCGCCGGCCAGGGCGCCGGTGCCGCTGTGCGCCACTTCGCGCAGCAGGCTGTCCATGATGAAGGCGTTGCGGCTGTCGATGACCCGTTGCTCGTCCTGGCGCACGGGCGGCGGTGGGGTTTCATGCAGCACGTTGCCGCGCGCATCGGTGATCTTGTTGATCAGGTGCGGCGTGACCTTGTAGCCGCCATTGGCGAATACCGCGTAGGCGCCGGCCATCTGCAGCGGCGTCACCGAGCCGCTGCCCAGGGTCATGGTCAGGTTGGCCGGATGCTTGGCTTCGTCAAAGCCGAAGCGCTGCAGGTAGTCGCGGCCATACTGCGGGGTGATGGCGCGCAACAGGCGCACGGCAACGATATTCTTCGATTTGGCCAGGGCGCGGCGCAGGCTGATCGGGCCGTCGTAGCCATCGTCGTTCTGCGGCTCCCAGGCCTGGCCGTTGGCCCCGCCGGGCAGCGAAAGCGGCGCATCCTCGACCAGCGTGGCCGGCATGAAGCCCTTTTCCAGCGCCGCCGAATAGACGAAGGGCTTGATGCTCGAGCCCGGCTGGCGCCAGGCGCTGGTTACGTGGTTGAACTGTTTGCGCGAGAAATCGAAACCGCCGACCAGGGCGCGATAGGAGCCGTCCTCGGCATTCAGGGCGACGAAAGCCGCCTCGACATCGGGCATCTGGCTGATCGCCCAGCGCCCCTTGCCGTCCCGGCTGGCCCGGATGACCGAACCGACGCGGATCCTGAAATCGAGCTTGGCACTGGTCTGCAGGGCGCGGGCCGCAAAACGGAGGCCATCGCCGCTGATCTCGATGGTATCGCCGGAGGCCGGTTCGGCGCGTACCCGTTTCGGTGAGATTTCGGTCACCACGGCGGCCACCAGGTTGTCGCTGTTCGGGTGTTTGGCCAGGATGCGGTCGATCGCGTCGTCGCGCTCCTCCTCGTCGCCGCTGACCTCGACAAAGCCTTCCGGACCGCGATAGCCGTGGCGCTGGTCGTAGGCCAGCACATTGCGCCGCAGCGAGTCGTAGGCGGCGTTCTGCTCGGCCCTGTTGAGCGTGGTGTATACGTTGAAGCCGCGCGTATAGGTGTCGCCCTTGTATTGCGCGAAGAGTTCCTGGCGCACCAGTTCGGCGGCATAGTCGGCATGCACCGCGAACAACTGGCGATCATTGACCTTGAGCGCCTGGGCCAGGGCCTCGTTGTATTGCGCCTGGGTAATCTTGCCGAGCACCAGCAGGCGTTTGAGGACCAGGCTCTGACGCGCCTTGGCGCGGACCGGATTGACCGCCGGATTATGCTTGGCCGGGTTCTGTGGAATGCCGGCCAGCATCGCTGCCTCGGCCACCGTCAGTTCGTCGAGGCGCTTGTTGAAATAGGTCCGGGCGGCGCTGGCGAAGCCGTGGGTGCGCTGGCCGAGATAGATCTGGTTCATGTACAGCTCGAGGATCTGGTCCTTGCTCAGCGCCGATTCGATGCGATAGGCGAGCAGCGCCTCGGTCAGCTTGCGCAAGATGGTCTTTTCGCGCGTCAGGAAGAAATTGCGCGCCACCTGCATGGTGATGGTCGAGGCGCCCTGGTGGAAACCACCGGTCAGGTCGGCGACCAGGGCCCGCGCCACGCCCCGGTAATCGACGCCGCCGTGTTCGTAGAAACGTGAATCTTCGATGGCCAGCAGGGCGTCCTTCATGACCTGGGGTACTTCCTGGATCGGCACGAAATCGCGGTGTTCCTCGCCAAATTCGCCGAGCAGGGCGCCGTCAGCCGTATAGACCCGAAGCGGGATCTTGGGTTGATAGTCGGTGACGACATCGAGCGGTGGCAGACCGGGCAGCACGCTGAGCAGCATGATGAAAATCAGCACAAAGCCGAGCAGGGCCGCATCAACGCCGGCGGCGAGCAGCGTGCGGCGCAGGCGTTCGCGGTAATTGGCGGTGGCCAGGGGGAGGCTCAGAAATTTGACGACGGTCGAAAAAATGCTCACTTGCGGGTCCTGGCTGAATACTGGGGGCGCTGGCTGGGCCGTCGCCAAAGGCCGCTAGTTTAGCCGCATTGATGACGTTTGGAACGGTCAGTGCTGGTCGTCGGCCAAGGCAACTCTTAGAATCGCGGTTCGGCCAACTTTACCCGGACCATCATGCCCCGCATCAAGATCGATCTGCCCGAGCGTTTCAGTTTCTCGACCGAAATCCCCATCTACATCGGCCACATCAATTACGGCCATCATCTCGATAATGCGGCATTGATCGCGCTGGTTGCCGAGGCGCGCGTGCGCTTCTTCAAGGCGCTGGGCTATACGGAACTCGATATCGAAGGCGTCGGCATCGTCGTCGCCGATGTCGCGGCGCAGTACAAATCCGAAGCCTTCCACGGTGAGACCCTGGTTGTCGAGATGGGTGCCAACGATTTCAACAAGTTCGGCTGCGACCTGGTCTGGCGCCTGTCGGACCAGGCTTCCGGGCGCGAAGTGGCGCGCGGCAAGCACGGCATCGTCTTCTTCGACTACGCGGTGCGCAAGCCGACCGCGGCGCCGGCCGCCTTCATCGCCAAGGTCACGGTCTAGGCCATGCTGCCCATCCGCTACGTCGAACCGGTCTTTCGTCCGCCGAGCGAGGCCGAGTCGCTGATCCTGCCGGTTACCGACGGCTGCTCGTGGAACAAGTGCTCTTTTTGCGAGATGTATACCGCGCCGCAGAAGAAATTCCGGGCGCGCGACGAAGACGAAGTGCTGGCCAGCATCGCCTTCGCCGGCCAGCGTTACGGCGAGCAGGTCCGCCGCGTCTTCCTGGCCGATGGTGATGCGCTGGTTCTGCCAACGCGCCGCCTGCTCAATATCCTTGCCGCGATACGTACCCATATGCCCGCCGTGCGGCGTATTTCGTCGTATTGCCTGCCGCGCAATCTGGGCAAGAAGAGCCAGGCGGAAATCGACGAACTCGCCGCGGCCGGCCTGAAGATGGTCTACGTCGGCGCCGAATCCGGCGACGACGCCGTGCTGGCCGCCGTCGACAAGGGCGAAACCTGGGAAAGCACGCGCCAGGCGCTGGACAAGCTTGGTGCCGCCGGCATCACGCGTTCGGTGATGATTCTCAACGGCCTCGGCGGCAAGGCGCTGAGCGCGCAGCATGCCGACAATTCGGCCCGTCTGATCAATGCCACGCAGCCGGAATACCTGGCCACCCTGGTCGTCAGCTTCCCGCAGGGCGAGCAGCGCCTGCGCGCCGGATTCCCCGGCTGGGAACCGCTCAGCCAACATGAACTGTTCGTCGAAACCGAGCGTTTCCTGGCCGGCCTGGAACTGCGGCGCACGGTATTTCGCAGTGACCATGCCTCCAACTGGCTGGTTCTCAAAGGCACCCTGGGCGCCGACAAGGAGAGGTTGCTAGCTCAGGTGCGCCAGGCCATCGCGACGCCCGAGCAGGCGCAGTTGCGGCCGGCCTGGGCGCGCGGGCTGTAAGACAAGGCACAGGACGGGCATCATCGGTTTTGCCGGGAATGACGACGAGGAGATGAAAATTCGCTACCTGACCGCTTTGGGTGTACCTGTCCTGCTGGCCTGCTGTGCGTCGGCTCTGGCCGGCGATGCGCAAGCACTCTGCGCAACGCCGCCTTTCCTGAGCAAGTACGACGCAGCCGGTTTGCTGCGTCCTTTGCCGGGTGGAAAAATTGCGCTTGAACTCGTGGCCGATCTGCACAGCGCCGACTGCGGCGCTCCGGATTGCTATGGAACGAAGCTGGGCATCGTCATGACGATGCGCCGCCAGGGGGCCGCCTGCGTCGTTGGCGATATTCGCGTCCGGAGCACCGATTTTTACGGGAAGGGCTGCGAGAACCCGGATCGTGCCGGCCATTCCCGTCTCGAAAGCTATGTCACGGAAGGCGGCCGGATCGACATCGCCAACCCGCAGCGCAAAAGCCTGACGCTACGCAGCAAGAATGGCCGGCGCGCCATCGTGCTGCTGGCCGATAACTTCTTCTATTTCACGGAAGTGAAACCCGGCGGCGTTCTGCATACCCGATTGCCGGGTGACGATGACGAAGACAGCTGTTGCTGGGGGAGCTCATCAGCGAATGGCAATTTCGGGCCGGATCGATAGGCCGGGTGGGAAAGGCAAACAAGCCGTTTCCCCGGAGCAAACCAGTTTGGGTGGCGGCGTTCTAAACGTAAGCTGACAACTGCGTTGCCGGGCCCTCGGCTGGCCAGCCCGTCGGGCGCTGCCAGTGAAAATCGGGCGGCGTCCGGGCCAGGTCTCCGAGGCCGAATTCGGCGCCCTGCGGCAGGTCGTGGCGCAAGATGTAGCCGATGTAGCAGTCGCAACGGGGCTGCGGGCAAGTTCCCCGGCTCAGGGTCTGGCGCCAGTTTTCCTGGTACAGGTTGCCGCGTGGCTCGGGGCGGAAATGGCAGGCCCGCAGCCCCCCTTCGCCATCGACTGAAAGGGCGCTCTCGCCGGCCCGGCAGGGCGCGCCGAGGCTGGCCGGTGGTTGCCGGTTGCCGGGAAACCAGGGGTCGATGGCGCTCAGCCAGTCGGCCTCGGCGGCGGAATAATAGGCTGGGTCGGTTTTGCCGTCGGGGTCCTGGTAGGCGTTGATCCACAGATAGGTTTCCGGCGGCAGGGCTTGGCGCAGGGCGCCAATTTCAGGCCAGTGGGCGCGCAAGCCGACGCTGCCGACACTGTGCCGGACACGCATTTCAGCAAGCTGGGCCAGACGCTGCAGGAAAGCCGCACGGGGCGTCTCGCCCGGGTGGTAGGTGCACCACAGGGCGACTTTTTCGGTCTGGGCATCGGCCAGCCACAGTGGGCGGATGGAGAGGTTGGTCTGGATGGCGACGCGCGCCACCTGCGGTAGCCGGGAGAGGCGAATGATGGCCTGGCGGTAGTGGCGTCGGGTCAGGGCTTCGCCCCAGGGCGTAAACAGCAGGTTGAAACTTTGTCCCGGGTCTTCCTGGCTGGCGATCCAGTCTGTGAAACGCGCCAGCTGGCCGGCATCGCGCGCCAGGCTGGCCCGGCTGTCGCGGATCTTGGCGAAGGGGCAGTAAGGGCAGTGGTAGTTGCAACTGGCCAGGGAACCGCGGTAGAGCAGGGAGATGAGGCTCATCTTCAGCTCAGGGCGTAGGCATCCATGCGGGCCTGCACGGCCGGCGAGATGAGCTTCGGGCCGATGCTGTCGGAGAGCGCCAGGCCGGCCGGGGTGAGTTGCAAGCTGGTGTTGCAGGTGAGCAGGCCGGCCTGCTGCAGTTCTTCCAGGAATGGAAAATCGGTCAGCGGATCGGCCCCGGCGAAACGCCGGGCATAGGCAGTCAGGTCCAGCCCCGGCTGGGTCAGCAGGGACTGGATGACAAAACGTCGGCGCTGCTCGTCGGCATCAAGAGGGATGCCATGGTGGGCGGCGGTGAACCACTCGGCAGGTCGGGCGCAGTACTGCTCGATCAATTCCCGGGTGGACAAGCGGCCGACGGCGTATTCGCTGGCGTAGTGCAGCTGCTGCGTGTAGGAACGGGCGCCGCTGCCCAGGCCGATCATGCCGTCTTCCTGGCAACAGTAGACCGGCGCCTTGACTGCCAAGCCGGTCGGGCGCTGGAACATGCGCATGGAAACCTGTTCATAGCCGGCCGCCAGCAGGAGGTCGCGGCCGGCCTGGTAAAGATGGGCGCGCTGCCGGTTGGCCGCTGCCTGAACGCGGATTTCCGGATAGCGCTCCGGGTGGCGGCTGGCGATCCGGTCCAGTCCGGTCAGGCGCCGCACGTACAGCGGATAGAGGTAGATTTCCTCGGGTTGCCAGTCCAGGGCCTGTTTGAGCGAGGCGACGAAACTGGCCGGGGTTTGCCCCGGGATGCCGTAGATCAGGTCGAGATTCAGGGTTGGCGGCCCCCAGTCGCGAATGCGTTCGAGGGTGGCAGCAAGCTGTTTGCCGGGCTGGCGGCGGACCAGGGTTTGCGTTTCGGCTTCGAGAAAGCTCTGTACCCCGATGCTGACCCGTTGCAGCCCGCTAGCGCGCAGCAGGGCGAGTTTTTCCCGGCTGGCGGTTTCCGGTGAGACCTCGACGCCGCCTGGCACCTGCCCGAAATCGACGGCGAAATGGCGCTGCGTGCCGGCCAGCAGGGCTTCCAGTTCGGCCATCCCGAGATAGGTCGGGGTGCCGCCGCCCAGCGCAAAGCGGGCGATTTTGGGCGTTCCCAGCAGATCGGCGGTGACCGCCATCTGTTGCAGCACCTGGGCGACGTAGCGGCGCGGCAGTTCCGGGTCCGGGCGGGCCATGGTGAACAGGTTGCAGAAGCCGCAGCGCATTTCGCAGAAGGGGATGTGCAGGTAGAGGAACAGCGCGTCGCGCTTCTCGGCGGCCCACAGCGGGGCGAGCGGGACGGGTTCGGCGAGCGGGCGGTAGGCGGTCTTGTGCGGATAGGAATAGGAGTAGGCGGTATAGGCCCTGGCGGCGAGACGCTCGGCCAGCGATTCGGCAAGGCGGGGGGCGGCAATGAAATCGTTCATGTGGCTGAGGGGATCAGAAATTCGGCATAGGGAACGTCCCAGACCGTCGGGTGGGCCAGGCGGTGGCCGTGGTAGCCGTCTTCGCCGTAGGTGGTGCCATGGTCGCCGCAGATGATGACCCAGGCGCCGCGTTTTTCGAGCGCGGCGAACAAGGGGGCGAGGGCGCTGTCGACATAGGCCATGGCCGCCATGTGGCTGTCGAGGTTGTCCGCGGCACAACCCGGCAGATAGTGGCGGTTCGGTTGGTGAATGGCGGAAATGTTGAGCAGCAGGAAGACCCGCTCGGGGATTTCCTGCAATCGCTGGCCGGCCAGGGCGACCTGATGTTCGGTGGATTGCGGGTCGGTGACGCCAAAGGCCGGCGACCAGTGGCTTTCCTGGAACAATCCTGGCAAGACCTGGCCGAGCGCCGTCAGTTTGTTGAAGAAGCCGACGCCGCCGATGCACAGGGTGTGGTAACCACGCTCGGCCAGGCCGCTGGCCAGGTCGGCGCTGGCAAAGCAGCAGGTGGTGGCAGCCGTCGTCTCGCTGCCGGGGAAAGCCATGGCAAAGGGCCGCGGATGCGGCCCCGGCGTGGCCGGCGTCGGCAGGAAACCGGCCAGAAAGGCCTGGTGGGCGGCGTAGGTGAAACTGCCCGGGGTGTGGCGCCGTTGCCAGCCCGTGGCGGGCAGGTGGCGGGCCAGGGTGGGCAGGCGGCCGGCGGCGAACAGCGCTTGCGCCGCGTCGTAACGCAGGGTGTCGAGGGTGATCAGGACCAGGTCATAGTTGCCGACGATCCGGTTCATGTCCGGGGTGCCGGTGGGGTCGGCGAAATTTTCAGGCACGGCTGAGTTGTTCCATGAGGGCGATTTCCGCCTGGTGCACCGTTTGTCCCTGCCAGCTCAGGCGGGGCAGCCAGTCGCCGCAGGCATTCATTTCGAGGACGTGGGCGCGTCCCCGATTGACGATGATATCAACGCCGGCCATCAGGCTATCGGGGAAACAGGCGGCGGCACTGGCAGCCGCGCTGGCCAACTGGCTTTGAGCGGCGGGATCAAGGCAATCCTCGACCGCGCCGCGCTGGTTGCCCAGATGCAGATTGGTCAGCGGGTGGGGCGCCAGCCGGGCGACGCGGTGGCAGGCCTGGCGGGCCAGGGTCAGAACGCGCAGGTCGAAGCTGTGCCGGCCCAGGCGGGGTTTGGGAACCCATTGCTCGAGGTAGGGGGCGTGCGGCGCCAGGGCATCGATCAGGCGGGGAAGCTGCGGCCCGGCATAGCGCCGGATGCGCAGCGAATTGAACAGGCGGGGCGATGCCGGGTCGTCGGTGTCGACCATTTCGACCGAGCTGGTCGCCCGGTAGCGGCCATGTCCGTCGCTTTCCAGCGCCACCACGCCGGCCGCCGACGAGCCGTAGCGGGGTTTGACGAAAACGCGCCGCCGGCCCGTCTGGCGCAATTTTTCGACGAGTTCCTCAAAGCTGCTGATGGCGCCGAGCAGGGGCGGGACCGGCACGCCGGCGGCCTGCAGGGTCTGCTGGCAAGCGAGCTTGTCGGCCATCGCCAGGATGTCGGCTGGCGGGTTGAAACAGCGGACCGCCGGATGGGCGGCCAATTGTGCCTGCAGCCCGTGCAATGCCGCCTGAAAGCCGGCGTGGCCGAGTGCGCCGTGGGCCAGTTCACCGGGTAGCAAAGGGGCAGGGGGCGCCAGGCCGGCCGCCCGGGCGCTCAGGTCAAGTAACTGATCCAGGCAGCCGGGGGCTTCGCCCGGTGCTTCGAGCTTGAGCCAGACTGGATCTCCGGAACTGCTGCTCAGGTGAGGGAGCAGACAGTCCGGATTGCGCAGCCAGTCCTGCCAGGCGACTACGCTGGCCGCTTGGTGGCCGGCAGCGGCAAGGGCGGCCTGCAGGCTGTCTACCCGGGGCAGGCCCGGGTGCGCCAGCAACACCAGGCGCAAGGGAGGTGCCAAACTTACTCGCCGACGGCGACGTAACGGTCGTCCTCGTCCTCTTCTTCCTGCGGGTCGTCGAGGACCACGGTCAGCGGCAGGCTGGCGAGCTTTTTCTGCCAGCTTTCGCTGATGTAATGGTGGGACAGGTCGAGGTGCTTGACGCCCTGCAGGTAAGGGCTGTTGCACAGGGCCTCGGCGCCGGCATCGCCCAGGGTGCCGAGGGAAAGGTCAATATTCGGGATCTGGCCGAGCCAGGCTTGCCCGGCCAGCCAGATCGCCACTTCGTCGGCAATTTGTGCATCGCGCAGGCCGAGGTAGTCGAGACGCTCTGGCTTGATGGCTGCGAGGCAGGCAATGACGTCGTCGAGACTACCGTCGAAACCGTATTCCTCGGTGCCCAGCCAGAGTTCCAGACGTTGCAGGGCGGGCAGGGAAGAGGCTGCCAGATTGCGCAGGATTTCTGCCGGCAGGCCGCCACATTCGATGCGCAGTTCGCGCAGCCTGGCATGGCTGAAGGCTTCGATGGAGAGCTCCGTACTGCCGCGGATACTCAGCGCTTCCAGATTGGGAAAGGCGGCCAGCAGCTTGCTGTAGCTTGCCTGGTGGATCCACGAAATTTCGCATTCTTCGTAGGTGATGTCGCCGATGAACAGAGCCTTGAGGGCGGGCAGTTCGTCCTTGCGGGTGACCAGCAGGTCGAGCGCTTCCTGGGCGGAATTTTCGTAGGCCTCTTCCCACATGCCGATGACCAGGGCGTCGAGTTGCGCCTTGTCGGCGCTGTTGAGGAATTCGTCGAGCAACTGTGCCATCGGGGTTTCGTCATCGTAGTCGAGTGACAGGCGGTAGACCTGCTTGTCGAGGGCTTCTACCGGTTCGCCCTTTTGGTAGTCCACGATGGGTTTGCCGAAAAATGAGGACTGATGATCACCAATGGTCATGCGGGACTCCTTGTTTAAGTGGCTGACGTCCTGCGCTTGGGCAGGTCCGGGAAAAGGGCGCCAGTGTAGCAAAGGAGCTTGCTGTCGGCATACACGGAGAGCATGAACCCGGCGCAAGGGAAAAAACAGGGGCGGTGAATCGCCCGGGCGGGCTTGGCGGAGTCCGGTCAGGGTCCTATACTCGTCGCAGATTCACTCTGTGACACTGGATAAACAAAATGAACCCCACCCCCCTTAGCGATAAAGAGCTTGACCGGCTCGAACAACTGCTCGAAGCCGAAGTCTTTCAGGACGATGCCATGCGTCTGGACGAGGTTCAGGCCATTCTCTGCGCCATCATCAGCGGTCCGCTGCCGGTCGCGCCGGGCGTCTGGCTGGCCGAAGTGCTCGGCAAGGGCGTCGAGAATGCCAATGACGCCGTGGTTGCTGAAACGATCGAACTGTTGATGCGCCTGAACAACGACATCGCCGCCGCACTGCTCGCCGATGAAACCGTTTCGCCGGTCCTTTACCCGATCGACGAAAAGTGCGAAGACTACGATTACGCCGCCTGGGCCGACTCCTACGTCTTCGGCGCCGGCATGGCGGGCGACTGGTACGAGCTGGCCGGCAAGCATGCCGACGATCTGTCGGAACTGCTCGAACCGATGTTCCTGCTCAACGGCATGCTCAAGGAAGACGTCGAAAAAAGCGGCGAACGCTGGTTCGCGCCGGCCGAGGAAGCCCGCCTGGTGGCCGATATTCAGGAAAACCTGCCGGTCATCGTGCAGACCCTGTACAACTTCTGGCGCAACAAGCGCGAAGGCGGCACCATCAAGCGCGACGAACCGAAATCCGGGCGCAACGATCCCTGCCCGTGCGGCAGCGGTCGCAAATTCAAGCAATGCTGCGGTTCGCCGGAGAAGCTGAACTGAGACTGAAATGTAAAAGGGCCATTCCGCGGAATGGCCCTTTTGCTATCAGCGACCGATCAGCCGAGATCGACCGGCACGAAGAGGCGCGAATCGCCGCGTTCGACGAGGATGGCAACTTTCTTGCCGGCCTTGCTGATGATGTTGCGCAACTGATCGACGCCGCTGACTGACTGGCCATTCACCGAAACGATGATGTCGCCGGACTGGATGCCGGCCCGGGCGGCTGCGCCGCTCACGTCCTGGACGAGCAGGCCTCCCTTGATCTCGGTCTGGCGCTGTTCTTCCGGTGACAGCGGGCGGACGGCGACGCCGAGCCGACCCTTGGCACTTTCGCCGCTGTCGCTGGTGGCAACTTTCGGCTCGCTGAAGCTGCCGACCTTGACGTTGATGTCCTGCGCCGCACCCTTGCGCCAGACCTGCAGTTTCACCGTTTCGCCGGCCGCCATGCCGGCGACCAGGGCCGGCAGGTCGCCGGGGTTGCTGATCTCCCGGCCATTGGCGCCGAGAATCACGTCGCCCGGTTCAAGACCGGCCTGGGCGGCCGGGCTGCCTTTTTCGACGGAACTGACCAGGGCGCCAGCCGGTTTCTTGAGGCCGAAGCTGTCGGCCAGCGCCTGGTTGACTTCCTGGATCGACACGCCGAGGCGGCCGCGCTGCACCTTGCCGCTGCTCAGGATCTGCTTCTCGACATTCATCGCCACTTCGATCGGGATGGCGAAGGACAGGCCCTGGTAACCGCCGCTGCGCGAATAGATCTGCGAATTGATGCCGATCACCTCACCGGCCATGTTGAACAGCGGGCCGCCGGAATTGCCGGGATTGACCGCAACGTCGGTCTGGATGAAGGGCACGTAGCTGCCGTCCGGCAGGCTGCGCGACTTGGCCGAGACGATGCCGGCGCTGGCGCTGTTCTCGAAGCCGAAAGGCGAGCCGATGGCCAGGACCCATTCGCCGACGCGGGTGTTGGCGGCGCTGCCGATCTTCACGGTCGGCAGCTTGCTGGCCTCGATTTTCAGCACGGCGACATCGCTGGCCTTGTCCAGGCCCTTGACCTTGGCCTTGAATTCCCGCTTGTCGGTCAGCTTGACGGTGACTTCCTCGGCGCCATCGACGACGTGGGCATTGGTCAGAATGGTGCCGTCGGCGCTGACGATGAAGCCGGACCCCTGGCCGCGCACCGGCGCTTCGCCGCCGCGTTGCTGCGGTCCGCGGAAACGGCGGAAAAATTCGTAGAACGGATCGTCCGGATCGAGCTGCGGCATATCGGCTTGGCCGCCCGTCTTGCGGGCGCTGCTGACGCTGATATTGACCACGGCCGGGCCGTTGCGCTCGACGATGCTGCCCATGTCGGGCAGGGCGCCAAGCGGCGCCGGGGCCTGGGGGGCGCCAATGGCGGCGAGCGGCGTGGCGGCATGGGCTGCCCCGATGGTTTCGAGGTGGCCAAGGGAGTAGGCGCCGCCCAGTGCGGCGGCGAAGGCGACGGCAATAACGCTCAGTTTGAGATTTCGAATCTGCATGGCTGGGTTCTCCATTTTGTTGTTGCGAAAAAATCGGAAATTGATCGGCGGCGCTTTCAGGGCATCTGCTCGATGCTGCGCCGGGTCGGCGCCGCCAGCGCTTCGACCTGTGTCGAGCCGCCCGGCTGGCGCGCTGCCCGGGTATTGTTCTCGGCCATGGCGGGGCTGCCGAACAGCGAGCCGATGCCGCCGGCCAGCAAGGCCAGGCGCAACCAGCGCAGGTGGTTGTGGGGCGGGCGGGCCAGGCGGCGCCGTTCGGGCAGGCCGAAATAACTGCGTGAGGTGGCCAGTAATCTGGCGATGCTTGTGACTTGCTGGGGATCGATGCTGGACATGGTTGTTTTCCTCTGCAAAAAAAGCATAGGCGCCATGTTTGCGCAGAAACCGGGTTTTTCAAGTACGCTTTTTGCGACGGTTTGTATCACCATGTTTCAAGGTTTAATGGACGCAGCTATATGAAAATCTATCTCGCCGGCCCCGATGTCTTTCGCCCCGATGCCCTGGCCTGGGCCGCCGAGGCGCGCCGCCTGTGCGCTGCGGCCGGCCATGGCGCGCTGGTGCCGCTCGACGGGGTCGAAACCACGGCCGCCGGCATCTATCACGCCAATATCGGGCTGATCCGGGCGGCCGATGCAGTCATTGCCAACCTCAATCCCTTTCGCGGCTGCGAGCCGGATTCCGGCACCTGTGTCGAAGTCGGCTTTGCGCTGGCGCTGGGCAAGCCGGTGATCGGCTACCTGGCCGATGCGGCGACCACGGTCGAGCGCGTTGCCCGCCTGTTCGGGCTGTTGCAGACGGATGACAACGGCCGGTTGGTGGACCGCGACGGCCTGCATGTCGAGGATTTCGGCCTGCCGCTCAATCTGATGCTGGCCGTGCCCGTGAAAATTGTCCTTGGCGGGCTGGCAGAAGCCTTGTCGGCTCTGGCTTAGGCCGCGGGCCACCGATCTGGCGTTATCCTGTGGCGAGCAGTTCGGTGTCCTCATGCGCATAGGCCGGCGCGCAGCAGCACAGGATGTGCAACGCCGCGACGCCGGTGTTCTCGACACAATGCGCGACGCCCGGCGCGATCAGGATGCTGTCGCCGACGGTGATGGCGAACTTTTCCGTGCCCAGGGTCATCCGGCCGCTGCCGCGGGTGACGTGATAAATCTCTTCGCTGATGGCATGGCGGTGCAGCAGGGTGCTGGCGCCCGGCGGCACGACGGCCTCGGCCAGGCTCTGTTGGCGTACGGCATGCCGGCCCGGGTGCAGCAATTCGCGGATTTCCGAGCCATCGAGGGTGATATACGGCGCGATCCGGTCGCGCGCCGTTCGGCTGGTCACTTGCTGCCCCAGGGTTGGATGGGCACCGTCGAAATCGAATTGGCCGGGGCGCCGTCGATGAGTTTGCGGCTGATCGCCAGGTAGATCAGGACATTGCGCTTCTCGTCGTAGGATCGGTGAATGGCCGTTTCCTTGAAAAGCAGCGAAGTGTTTTCACTGAACACGATCTTGTCCTCCGGCAGCTTGGCCGGCTTGCTGATCGGGCCGATCTGGCGGCAGGCCAGCGAGAACTGCGAAGGATCTTCGGCCAGGCCGAAAGAGCCTTTCAGGCCGCCGGTCTTGGCCTGGCTGACGTGGCACGTGACGCCGGGGATTTCCGGGTCGTCGAAGGCATAAACGCAGACGCGGTGGTTGGCGCCGATCAGCTTCCAGGACGTGGTGACGCAGCTGACTTCCTCCGCCGCGGCGGGCAGGGCAAGGGAAGCGAGGAGCAGGGCGTTGGGCAGTTTCATTTCATTGTTCCTCGGTGGCGGGCTGTTTCAGGCGGAGCGGCGTCATCTTGCTGACATACTTGCTGAGAATCTTGTAGGTGTCGCGCTCGAAGGGCGGGCACGGCGTGGCGAGCAGGGCGTGAATATCTTCATCCGACTTTACCGTGCCCAGATAACACCAGTTGTCGACGAGGTGGGCTTCTTCGGCTTCGCGGATGAGCGCCGGGCCGGTGAAAGGCCAGGCGACGAGTTTCAGGCGGGCGAGCGCGCCGACCAGCCGCATGCTGTGCTTGGCGAGCGGCTCGCGGCCGACGCAGGCGCCCTTGCAGCGCTTGATCTGGTGGCCGAAACAGGGTTTGCCGGGAACGCCCTTTTCCAGGCCGAGCAGGGTGTCGCACAGGTTGTGCGAGTCGGCCAGGGCGCGCAGCACGTCGGTCGCTTCCTTTTTCGTCTTGAACAGGCCGTAGCAGGCGGCGCGCAGGCTGAACTCGATGTCGTGCGCCGAACGCAATTCCGGCCGCAGCCAGCCTTCTCCCTCGTCGACCAGCGTCCAGGTGCAGACTTCGTCGTTCTTGCGCAATTGCCGGTTGTGGCTGGGTTGCAGGCTTTTGACCAGGGCCGCTTCGCGCAGCAGGGCGCCGATTTCGCCGGCCGTTTCCTGCCAGTCGATGCGCCGGATCTGCAGCGAGAGGGCGAGGTCCTTGGGCGATTTATGGTCGGCGGCGAAGTGCGACAGGACGCGCTTCCTGATGTCCTTGGCCTTGCCGATATAGAGCGGCAGTTCGTTTTCGCCGTAGAACAGATAGACGCCGGGCGTTTCCGGCAATTCGTCGATGATCCCGGGGTCGAGCTGCGAAGGCAGGCTGGGATGCGCATTCAGCGTCTTCAGCGCGGCCTGTACGCTCTCCACGCCGGGGACGACGTGGATGCGCTGCCAGAACTGGTGGATCAACTGCGCATCGGCCAGAGCCCGGTGGCGGGCCTCGGCGTGCAGGCCGTGGCGTTCGATCAGCGAATCGAGATTGTGCCGCTTGTGCTCGGGAAACAGCGTGCGCGACAGCTTGACCGTGCACAGCACCGGCGCCCGGAAGGCGATGCCCAGGCGCTGGAATTCGTTCTTCAGGAAACCGTAGTCGAAGCGCGCATTGTGCGCGATGAACAGCCGGCCTTCGAGGCGGCGCAAGGCTTCGCCGGCGACTTCGGCGAACGGCGGGGCGGTGGCCACCATGGCATTGCTGATCCCGGTCAGTTGCTCGATGAAGGGCGGAATGCGCATGCCGGGATTGACCAGTTGCTGCCACTCGCGCACGCTGCCGTCGGCATCGACTTCGACAATGCCGATTTCGGTAATGCGGTCACTGGTGGCGGTGGCGCCGGTGGTTTCGAGGTCGACGAAGGCGAGGGGTTTCATGCGGGCGGCGGTTGTTTTGGGCTGCAGGATGATAGCCGGTTTCGCCCCGGGCCGACTCATTGCGGGCAGTTGGTCGGCACCAGGGTCCGGGCGGGCGTCGGCAGGTCGCGGTTGGCCAGGTCGATGTCCGGTGGCACGCTGACGCAGAAACGCCGGCCACCGGCCGTGGTGTATTGGTACAGGCGCTCGCCGATCCGGCTTTCGCCGACGACCGGCACGCCCAGGGCGCGGGCCAGCGGGGAAAGCGCAGGGGCCTGGCCGGCCGGCGCGGCGAACATTGGGTCGAGCACGCGCTGGCGGGATTCCCGGTCGATCTGGCCCCTGGCCCGTTCAAGGAGATTGCCGCTGAGCGGGTCGGTGACCTGGCCAGTGTCGGGGCCGCTGGTCAGCGCCTGGACTGAGGTGGTGAGGCGCGCGGCTGGCGGCGCGGGTGCCCGGCCATCGGCCAGGTGGCGTGCTTTCACTTCGCCGCGTGCGGTCTCCGTGGGCAAGGGCGCCGGCCGTGCTCGGGCGGGCGCTTCGAACAAGCGAATACGCAACTGAGCGTGCAGGACAGGCCGCGGCTCGGCAGGTGCTTGCCCGCCTTCCTCGCCGCGCCAGGCCAGCCCGATCAGCAGGTGCAGCAGCATGGACAGGGCGATGCCGAGCCAGAGCGGCGGCCTGCTGGCGGGCTTCAGCTGGCCAGCCCGGCGATCAGCCCGCCGTTGGTGACGGGGCTTTTAGCGGTCAGCGGCAACAGTTTCTGGAGCTGCTGGACATAGGCCTGCAGCGCCGCCAGACCCATCGGCGTCAGCACGAAAAAGGACTGCGGCCGGCCCTTGCCGGATTCCTTGCGGACGGCGACGTAATCGGCGGCCAGCAGCTTTTTCAGGTGGGCGTCGAGATTGCCGTCGGATACCTCGAGCTGGCGTTTCAGGTCGCTGAAGGTCAGTTCGCCGGCCGCGGCGAGATAGGCCACCAGCTGCGTGCGCAGCGGCTGGTGGAGCAGGGCGTCGAGTTCTTCCATGGCGTTTATTTCTCGTGAAATTCGACACTCAGCGTGCCGGGTTTGTGGCCGTCGTCTTCGCCGGGCAGGTGCAGTTCGATCTTGCCGCCGACCAGCTGGTTGGCGCGTTGCCAAGTCTTGCCGTCGTAGCTGCCCCAGGTCTTGTAGAGATAGATGTCGCGCTTGAGGCGCGGATTCAGGGTGGTCTGCTCGTTCTTTTCGAACAGGTTGCCGGTAATCGAGACATCCATGGGCAGCGGCACGCCGGCCGGGTAGAGCAGGACGTAATCCTTGCCGGTCGGCGCGGTCTGGCCGAAGCGGATGGTCGGCAGGGCTGCCGCTTCTTCGGCCGAAGGCGGGATCAGGCTGGCGCAGGCGGACAGCGACAGGGCGGCGACGGCGAGACAGAGGGTGTTTCTCATGATGACTCCTGGGGTTGGGATGGATCAGGGTTGGCGCATCTGGACGATCAGTTTGCTGCTGACGAACGGGCCTTTTTCCGGGCTCAATTCGGCTTTTACGAAGGGGATGGTGATCCAGCGTGCCTGGCGGGCGGCTTGCCAGGCTTCGCCGGGGAAGCGGTTGTTGGCGGTCAGCTTGCCGTCGACCAGCAGCAGTTCGATGGGGCGGGCCAGGGTCAGCGGCAGCACGGCCTTGTCGCCGCTATTGACGAAAAGGTCGCCCTCGACGTCGATTTCGACCGGCACGCGGGTGCCGGCCGGCAGGTTGACGATGGTGTGGCCGGCGGCGTTGCCGTTGCGCTGGAAATCTTCCAGGCTGATCGCCGGTTCGTCGGGCAGCACGTTGCGCTGGGCCTGGCTTTCCAGCCACAGCGGCAGGGCCAGCACGGCGAGCAGCCAGCCGAGCAACTGGCCGAGGCGGACGTATACCGCCCGGTGCCGGCCACGGTCGAGCATCACGGCGAGCAACGGCAGGCCGAGGCCGAAGACGGCGGTGGCGATCCAGCGCATGGTTTCGTAAGGCAACTGGGCGAACAGGCTGCCGATGCCGAGCACAATGATCGTCGCGCCGACCCACTCCAGCAATTCCTCGGAAAACAGCCCGTGCAAATACAGCCCGAGGCCGACGACGACCAGCCACAGGGCGCAGACCATGTAGCCGCCGCCGAAGAAGAACATGCCGAAGGTGCATAGCGTGGCCAGGCCCATGAGCAGCCACCAGACCTTCTGCACCTGGCGATGGATGAAAGACCAGGCCTCGTCGCGCGCTTCCTTGACGCGGCGCGTCCACCACCAGTCGAGGCGGCCGACGGCACCGAGCACGACGGTCAGGAGCAGCAGCCAGGCGAGGGCGCGCTGTTCGAGGGCGGGAATCTGCTCCGGCGTCAGGATGCGGTCGGAAATGGCGAACAGCAGCCCGGCCGGAATGCCCCACAGGAGCAGGCTGTGCCGTTCGATGCGCAGGTTGCGGTGACCGACCGAAAGCATGGCGTGGATGGCGCTGAGTTGCTGGCTGGCGGGATGGTTCATGGGATTCGTCAATTAACTCTGATTTGCAGAGTTTATAACTCTGCGTTTCAGAGTGTCAACCCGATGGCATCAAATAATGCCGATCTGCTATCTTCACGCCCGCTTCACATTCGCCTCGCCGTCTCTTCATGGGCCGGGCGGAAACTGCCGCCAGACCGATAACCTAGGGAGCATGACATGTCCGAGCAACAAGACCCGGCGCCGAGCGAGGTGCCACCGGAACCGGAGCGCAAACAGAAGTCCCGGCTGTTCATTCTGCTGGCCGGCGTCATCCTGCCGATCTTCACCCTGGGTTTCGAGGCTTCCACCCATGTCAGCGGGGAATCGTTTTTTGATCCCATTCCCAGTCTTGCCCACATCCTCCTGCTTGCCCTGGTGCCGCTGGCCAATGCCTGGCTGCTCTTCGAACTCGGCCGGCGTGTGCCGCGCCTGCCACGCGGCCTGGGCACCTTCAATGCCCTGGCGATCGGCATCGCCGCCTTTCATGCCCTGCTTTACCTGCCGCTGACGCCGTTTGCGCCTTTCATGGTGATTTTCTACGGCTTTGGTTTCCTGCCGCTGACGCCGCTGTTGGCGCTAATTGCTGCCTGGCGTGGTCGCTCGCTGCTCAAACGGCGGCTGGCCGAGCAGGGCGCCGCTGGCCCGGCCCGTTTCTGGCGCGGCATCGGTCTGGCCATGCTGGCCTTGCTGATGGTCAACCTGCCGGCCAGCCTGACGCATATCGGCCTGCAAATGGCCCGGCATACGGCGCCGGAAGACCGCCAGTTCGGCGTGCGCTGGTTGCGCGCCGTGGGTGACGAGAAACTGATGCGACAGGCCTGCTACAGCCGCTCCGGGCGATCCATCGACCTGCTCAGCCAGCTCTTCAACCTCGGCGATTCGGTAACGCCGGACGAGGCCAGGCGAGTCTATTACCTGGTCACCGGCCAAGCCTTCAATCATCTGCCGGAACCGGTCGCCAGGGGCTGGCGCCAGCGTTGGTGGGAAGGTGATCTCGATCTCGGCGGCAAGCACGTCGGGCGGCGCCTTGAAGGCGTCAGCCTGAGCCATTCGCGCCTCGACGGCAGCGTCGATGCCGATGCGGCGCTCGGCTATCTCGAATGGACCATGGTTTTTCGCAACGATAGCCCGATGCAGCAGGAAGGCCGGGCCCAGATCGCCCTGCCGCCGGGGGCCGTGGTTTCGCGCCTGACGCTGTGGATCAACGGCGAGGAGCGCGAGGCGGCTTTCGGCACGCGTAACCAGACCCGCCAGGCCTACCAGAGCGTCGTGCAGGCCCGGCGCGATCCGGTGCTGGTGACGACGGCGGGCAAGGACCGGGTCATGCTGCAACTCTTTCCCATCCCGCCGGGCGGTGGCGAGATGAAGGTACGTCTCGGCATCACCACGCCCCTGCAACTAACGACGCCCGCCCTGGCCCGGCTGCAGCTGCCGGCCCTGCGCGAGCGCAATTTCGAGATCGGCAAGGCGCTCACGCATGGCGTCTGGCTCGAAGCGGAAAAGCCGCTGACGGCGAGCGGCATCTGGCGGCGCGAGCAGATCGGCGAGCAGGCCTACGCCCTGCGCGGCGAACTGGTTGACGAGCAACTGGGCACGCCGGCCAGCCTGATCGATCTGCCGCGCGATGCGCAGTTGCGCACGACCTGGAGCCCGGATGCCGCCGCCGGGCCGGGCGTTGTCGTTACGCAGCGCCTGCAGGAGCATGCGGTCAGCGTGCCGCGCCGGCTGGCCCTGGTGATCGACGGCTCGCAGGCGCTGGCGCCGCTGGCCGGCGACATTGCCGGCGCGCTGGACAAGCTCCCGGCCGGCATCGAACTGGCAGTTTTTGTCGCCAGCGATAGCGGTCAGCCGCTGGCCGGCAGCAGCTCTCCGGCAGCGGCCGCCAAACAGTTGCGGCGGATGGATTTCGTCGGCGGTCAGGACAACCTCGATGCCCTGGGCAAGGCCTGGGACTGGGCCGCCGCAACGCCGGACAGCGCCCTGCTGTGGATACACGGCCCGCAGCCCGTCGTGCTCGGCAGTGTCGAGCCGCTGTTGCAACGCAATCAGCGCGCCCCCGGCCAGGTTCGCTTCTATCCGCTGGAAGCCGTGGCCGGCCCGAATGAGGTGCTCGAAGCCCTGGACGGCTTTGCCGGCATGGCGCCGGAGATCCGTGGCGGCAAATTGGCGGGCGAGCTGGAAAGGCTGTTCTCGGGCTGGCGGCCGGGGAGTACGGAAATCCGCGCGCTGCGCGCCGAGCAGGCATTTTCGGCCCTGGCCGGCGAGTCGGCGGTGAAAACTTCCGATCACCTGGTGCGCCTGTGGGCGGCCGACCGCATCGAACGGCTGCTGCTCAAGAGCGACGAACCTAGCCGTCAGGCGGCCACCGCGCTGGCACTGAAATACCACCTGGTGACACCGGTCAGCGGTGCTGTCGTGCTCGAAAGCGCCGCCCAGTACGACGCGGCTGGCCTCAAGCCGGTGGACAAGGGCAGCGTGCCGACTGTGCCGGAACCCGAAGAATGGATGCTGATGTTCATCGTCGGCCTGCTGCTGGTGTGGATGCTGCGCCGGCATCGCGCCAGCCATCCGGCCCTCGCATGAAAATGCCGCGTTTCGCCCCCTTCGTGCTACTTGCGCTGGCCTGCTGGCCGGTGCTGGCCTGGTACGGGCGGGGCAGTTTCGATGGTTCCAACGAGCCCTGGGGCCTGCTCGCCCTGGCCACGGCCGGGTTCGTCGTCTGGCGCGCCCCGCCGGCCGTGCCGCCGCGCCAGCCGCTGTTGTTGCCCAGTCTTTTCCTGCTGCTCTACAGCCTGGCAAGCATCGCCGGTTTGCCGATTGCCCTGCGCGCCATGCTTGCCGCGCTGGCCATGACGGCGCTGACCAGCGCCTGCTATCTGGGCCGGCGGCTCGATCTGCCGCTCCTCGCCCTGGCCCTGCTGGCCTTGCCGCTGACCGCCTCGCTGCAGTTCTATGGTGGCTATCCGCTGCGCGTGCTGGCCGGCTGGCTGGCCGTCGGCCTGCTTAAATCGAACGGTCTGGCGGTCGTCCTCGACGGCGCCGTCTTTCTCTGGGACGGCCGGCAGATCGCCATCGACGCGCCGTGCAGTGGCCTGCGCATGCTCTGGGCGGGCGGCTACCTGATGGCCGCGGCGGCGGCCCTGTTCCGCTTTTCGCCGCGCCAGACCCTGCTCGCCGCTGCTCTGACTGGCGCCATCGTCATCGCCGCCAATGCCGTGCGCGCCGCCGCGCTCTTCTATCTCGAAAGCGGCCTGCTGCCCCTGCCGGCCTGGACCCACGAAGCGGCGGGCATGAGCGTCTTCCTGGTGGCCGGCCTGCTCATCGTGCATGGCCTGTACCGGATCGAACGTGGCACGGGAGGTCGGGCATGTTCCCCCGCTATTTCCTGCTGATCTGCCTGTGCGCCGCCCTGGCCCCGCTGGCCCGCGGTTTTCTCGGCGAACCCGCGGCCGACACGGCCTTTCCCGGCTGGCCGACGCATTTCGCCGGCCGGCCGTTGACCATGCAGCCCCTGACCCCGCTCGAAGACAGCCTGCAAAAAGAGTTCCCGGGGCGCGTCGGGCGCTTCAGCGATGGTCAGCGCGAAATCATCCTGCGCTGGGTAACCCAGGAAACCCGCAAGCTGCACGCCAGCAGCGACTGCTTCAAAGCCAACGGCTACCGCATCGAGCCCTTGCCGATCAAGCGCGAAGGCGAAACGTTGTGGTCGCGCTTCACCGCTACGCGCGGCAAAGTCCGGCTGGAAGTGGCCGAACGCATCTATGCGCCGGGCGGCGGCCAATGGAGCGACGTTTCCGCCTGGTACTGGGCGGCGCAACTCGGCCGCACGCAAGGGCCGTGGTGGGCTGTGACGGTGGCGAGTCGGGCGGGGGAGTGATGGGTTGCTGGCGGTCTGGCGATTGTTTTCCGACGCACCTGTCGCCTTCCATGTGTGAAATATCAGCTGGACTCCATCGCTTCTTAGCAACGTTCGCCAGCAAATATAAGGAACATGACCAGCTTGGGGCTGTGACTACTTACACAATCGTTATCAGGCAGAACGGCCAGAAGCGGAAGTTCGCTCGGTGGCGACGTAGGTCTGCTGGAGGCT
Organism: Azonexus sp.; assembly: GCA_049294655.1. Taxonomy (GTDB): domain Bacteria; phylum Pseudomonadota; class Gammaproteobacteria; order Burkholderiales; family Rhodocyclaceae; genus Azonexus. Next base: position 74,571 of record JBAQDI010000033.1, on the reverse strand, counting down.
GACAACGGGCGTTCAAAATTGGACGCTGACCGGCTCTGTCCGGAGATGGCATCCGAAACACCTTCCAGTGAACAATATGTTCACAATATCTACCTTAGCCATCAAGTCCTTACAGAGTGACGCGGATGATTAGGGTAATCGGCGTTCCGATTTCGCTTTGATCAAAGCCGATCCGTTGATGAGCTTGATACGCTGATGTTTGGCCCCAAACTCAATCGCTGGCGCTGAGAAATCGCTGGTCGTCACTATATATCCGCCCGAATATCTGCCAGAGACGACAACACCAAGGTGCTGCTGGCAGACAGGCCTGCCGACTGGAGCATCGCTATACCTCTTGCACTGGATGGCGTAACGCTTCCCGTTTTTTGTGGCGATCACATCAACACCATTGTCGCCGGCTTTTTTGGTGACTCTCGTCTCGAAACCGCAGTCGGAAAACAGCTCAGCCACTTGTTTCTCGAAATCATACGGGTCGAGCGATTTCCAGTAGGAGAGACGCTGCTGTCGCTCTTGCTGACGCTGCCTTTCAGCACGTTGAACAGCTTGGCGTATGCGCTCCTTGGCCTCCGCTTCTGCCTTTTCGACTGCTCGCTGCTTCTCGATACATGCAGCACATAGCGGTTCGCTAAATAGCTCCCTGCGGTTCCCGCAGGCAATACATGCGCCGGTACCGAGGTGGTCAGTACGGTTGTAGATCTGTTCCCGAATTACCTCGTTGGCGAATAGCAGGACCAGCAAACACCACCAATCAATGAACTGGTAGGCAACCAATGCAATGCTTCCGGCTAGGACAAGACTTACGACTTTAACTGCTGGAATTCGCCAGGACTGCGGTCCTCCCTCTTTGGGGGGCCGAAGGGCCGCACGGTCGGATATCGGCATGGGCGCCGATATAGCTGTTTCGCCAGCTTCTATCTGGATCTGCCAAGCCAACCCGACAAAATCGAGCGGTAGTACTGAACCGCTCAAGCGTACCCTCTCGCGAAACGCCTCGAAATTTGGGTGCCAGCAAATCAGGATCAGATTGAATGCTTCTCGAGGAGTGTTCTCCGAGCATGACCAGCCTAATAGCTTCGCCCGGCGCAGAAACTCGGAGCAAAAGGTTTCCACTCTTACTACCTATTTTTCCCTGATGCTAAAAAGATAGCCCGCAATTGCGCCCAAGATGCCCATTGCTGCTGTTAGGGAGCTGCCATCTTTTAGTGCCAATAGGGAGGAAAGCGTGGCAATTAAGACAATGCCAACAGCACGAAGATTGAAGGGGCCAAAGCCATTCTGCATTCGCCAGAAAACTCCACCAATCGACAATGCTCCGAGCCCAGAAATGATCCACATAAGCTGTTGTTCCACATTTTCCTCCCTCATATCTGTTTGAAGCGCAATACCAACCATGTTGTGAGTGAGAAAAGCTCACAAGGAAGACGCCGGCGCAAATGTCTCCTGGCCGACAGCGAATGTTATCAGCATGAGCGTTGTCTGGCTGCACAGGCCGAATTGGGCGCGCAATAGTCGGCAATAATCGGGGACCAATAATCGGGGACAGGCCACGGTTTTTGAGCATGTTTCAAAAACATGAAATCGTGGTTTGTCCCTGATTTCTCGATTTCTGCTCGCTGCCTTTTCAAGTCATGCCAGCGACTAGCCTTTGGCTGTTTTGAGTGCTTTTTTGAAGTTTTTCAGGTCTTGTACGGCGAAGAGCTGGCTTCGTCCAACCAGCGAACTCGGCAGGAGTTTCCCTCTGGCGACGAAGCGCCGAAATGTCGACATCGAAACCTCAAGGTATTCCCTTGCCTCTCCAGCGGTGAACCCATCCCCGGATAGATGGCCGAACAACTCGGCATGGGCAAGATCATCGCCACGAAATGCGTTTGTCGAGAGGAGGACGAAGAACTTCTGCCGCTCAATTGTCGGCATGAGCTTGAGGGCGTTGAACAGTTCTTCTGCGGTTGCGGCGTGTGCCATCTTTTGCTCCTGTTTCTTTCGGTCAGGAATGAATATACCCAGATTTCACAAGGGATATAAAGCATGCCGTTCGTGGCGAGGGCGGGGCATTCCTGGCAGGGAAATGAATTACAGCTGCCTGGTTCCGCTGTCACCGACAGTTGGCCCGAATGGAATTCTAAAATTGCGCTGATACGTGCGTGACCTACTGCATGTAGTGAGTACCGCTGGCTTTTCTACTAAATACGGTAATGTTTTCTTGACAGGCTTTTTGCGGGGCGCTTACACTCCAGCCCGTTGATGGTTCCCTTCCGGGGATTAAAACGGGAATCCGGTGCCAGGTTCATGCTGTTCGAACCTGAATTCCGGGGCTGCCCCCGCAACTGTAATCGGCGAGCGTTTCGCCTCTCTGCCACTGGTTTTCGAACTGGGAAGGCCGCTGAAACGTGATGAACCGAGAGCCAGGAGACCTGCCACGACAAATTTCTTTCATGCTTTTGGGGCGGGGTGTCCCTGACGAGAGGTTTTTGCGTGGTCTGTTGCCGTTATTCCGCTGTGCCAGTCGCTTTCCGGAGATGTTCCGGCGTTACTGACGCGCGCTTTCCGGCTTCCCGCGCACTCGGTTCTCCGCCCCCCGATACGGAGAATCGCCTTGCAATCCAATGTCCAGTCTCTCTCTGCCGCTAATCAGTTCGCGGTCGCTGCCCTGCAGGTCATCCGCCGCAATGGCGCGCTCGTCGCTTTCGATCCCGACAAGATCGCCGTTGCGCTGAGCAAGGCTTTTCTCGCCGTCGAAGGCAGCCAGAGCGCGGTGTCCTCGCGCATCCGCGAACTGGTCGCCCGCCTGACCCAGACCGTGGTCAATTCGTTGACCCGGCGCTCGCCGGACGGCGGCACGGTGCATATTGAAGACATCCAGGACCAGGTCGAACTGGCGCTGATGCGTGCCGGCGAGCATGACGTGGCCCGTGCCTACGTGCTCTACCGCGAACGCCGCGCCGCCGAGCGGGCGGCCAGCCAGCTTGAGGAAGTCAGCGTCGCCGAACTGCACGTGCTCGACAACGGCGTGCGCCTGCCGCTCGATCGCGCGCTGCTGCTGAAGAATTGCGAAGCCGCCTGCTTCGGTCTCGGCGACGTGGTTTCGGCCAGGACGATCTATGAAAGCGCCTTGAAGAATCTCTACGACGGTGTGCCGCTGGCCGACGTCTACCAGGCGCTGATCCTCGCCGCGCGTACGCTGGTCGAGCGCGAGCCGGCCTACAACCAGGTTACCGCCCGCCTGCTGCTGGCCAGCCTGGGCCGCGAAGTGCTCGGCCGGGCGGTGACGCTGGACGAGCTCGCAGTGGTCAACGCCGAATATCTGCCCGTTTTCATCAAGCAGGGCATCGCCGCCGAACTGCTCGATCCGCGCCTTGCCACCTACGACCTGCCGCGCCTTGCTGCCGCCCTGAAACCCGAGCGCGACCTGCAGTTCGGCTATCTCGGCCTGCAGACGTTGTACGACCGCTACTTCCTGCACATCGAAGGGCGCCGCATCGAGCTGCCGCAGATTTTCTTCATGCGCGTCGCGATGGGCCTGGCGCTCAACGAAATCGACCGCGAAGCGCGCGCCATCGAGTTCTACGACCTGATTTCCAGCTTCGATTTCATGTGCTCGACGCCGACCCTTTTCAACAGCGGCACCCTGCATTCGCAACTGTCCTCGTGCTACCTGACCACCGTGGCCGACGATCTCGAAGGCATCTACCAGTCGATCAAGGAAAATGCCTTGCTGCAGAAATACGCCGGCGGCCTGGGCAACGACTGGACGCCGGTGCGTTCGCTGGGCAGCCGGATCAAGGGCACCAACGGCCAGAGCCAGGGCGTCATTCCCTTTTTGAAGGTAGTCAATGACACGGCGGTTGCCGTGAATCAGGGCGGCAAACGCAAGGGCGCCGTCTGCGCCTATCTCGAAACCTGGCATCTCGACATCGAGGAATTCCTCGATCTGCGCAAGAACACCGGCGACGAGCGCCGCCGCACGCACGACATGAACACCGCCCACTGGATTCCCGACCTGTTCATGCTGCGGGTCATGGAAAACGCCGAGTGGACGCTGTTCTCGCCGGTCGACGTGCCCGATTTGCACGAATTGTGCGGCGCCGAATTCGAGGTCGCCTATCTCGGCTACGAAGCGCAGGCGGCCAGCGGCCAACTCAAGCTGCACAAGAAAATCCCGGCCGTGCAACTGTGGCGCAAGATGCTGACCATGCTGTTCGAAACCGGCCATCCGTGGATCACCTTCAAGGATGCCTGCAACCTGCGCTCACCGCAGCAGCATGTCGGTGTCGTGCATAGTTCGAATCTCTGCACTGAGATCACGCTGAACACGTCCGACTCGGAAACCGCCGTCTGCAACCTCGGTTCGGTCAATCTGCTGGCCCACTTGAAGGACGGCCAGCTCGACCAGGCCAAGCTGGCGCGCACGATCAACACCGCGCTGCGCATGCTCGACAACGTCGTCGACATCAATTTCTACGCGACGCCCAAGGCGCGCAACGCCAACCTGCGGCATCGCCCGGTCGGCCTCGGCATCATGGGCTTTGCCGATTGCCTGTACGAAATCGGCCTTCCGTACGCGTCGACCGCTGCCGTCGAATTTGCCGACAAGACCATGGAAGCCGTCTGCTACCACGCCTATTCGGCGTCCAGTGAACTGGCCCGCGAGCGCGGCCGTTATTCGAGCTTCACCGGCAGCCTGTGGGACCAGGGCATTTTGCCGCTCGATTCGATACGGCTGCTGGAGGAAGGGCGGGGCGGTTATCTCGAGGTGAACCGCGAGTTTTCCAACAACTCCAGTCTCGACTGGGCCGCGCTCAAGGACCGCATCGCCCGTTACGGCATGCGCAATTCCAACTGCGTCGCCATCGCGCCGACGGCGACCATTTCCAACATCGTCGGCGTCTCGGCCAGCATCGAGCCGACCTACCAGAACATCTACGTCAAATCCAACCTCTCCGGCGAGTTCACCGTGGTGAATGACGCGCTGGTCCGCGATCTGAAAGCGCTCGATCTGTGGGACGAGGTGATGGTTGCCGACCTCAAGTATTTCGACGGCTCGCTGGCTCGCATCGAGCGCGTGCCGGACGAACTCAAGGCGCGCTACGCGACGGCCTTCGAGATCGACCCGGTGTGGCTGATCGAAGCGGCGGCGCGCCGGCAGAAATGGATCGACCAGGCGCAATCGCTGAACCTCTATCTGGCGCTGCCCTCCGGCAAGAAACTCGACGAGATCTACAAGCTGGCCTGGACGCGCGGCCTGAAGACCACCTACTACCTGCGCACCCTGGGCGCCAGCCAGGCCGAGAAGGCGGGCGGGCGCGACGACTCGGTGGTGCAGGAAGAGGCGCCGAAGTTTTGCGCCATTGACGATCCGACCTGCGAGGCCTGCCAATGAAACTCGCCCGCAAAACCTTTCTCCTGCTCAGCCTCGCGCTGCTTGCCAACCTTGCCCAGGCCGCCAATTGCCCGCGCATCATCAGCCAGTCGCCCTACATCAGCCGGGCGCTGGAATGGATGGGGCGGGGCGAATGTATCGTCGGCGTCAGCCGCTATGACCGCCTGCCGCTCTTTCATACCGGCGGCGTCATGGATCCGGATGGCGCGGCGATGGCCGATCTGGAGCCGGATGTCGTCATCTACTCCGAATGGACCCGGGAAGAGACCGTGCAATCGGCCACGCCGCAGGGTGCGCAGGCCGTGCGCGTTGGCGGTTTCCGCGGCATGGCTGGCGTCGAGAGCATGTTGCGCGAGGTCGGGCGGGCGGCCAAGGTGCAAGACATCGACCGTCGCGTCGCCAAGTTCGCCACCGACTGGCGCCAGGCCGCCGCGCAGGTCGATAGCCGCCAGCGCCGCGTACTGATCCTGTCTGCCTGCGGCGAATCGCCGTACTCCTTCGGCCGGGGCAGTACGCTTTTCGAGCTGTTTTCCGCCGCTGGCTTCGAGGTGGTGGCCGACCACGAGCACATTCGCAACTTCAATCCCAAGACGCCGCAGGGCGATGTCGCGGCCTGGATCAGCCAGCGTCGGCCGGAACTGCTGTTCGCGCTGCAAGACCACAAGGCGGGAAGCTGCAACCCGGCGATCGCCAAACCGGGTATCCCCATCCTGCCGCTCACCGGCGAGCACTTAACCCACCCCGGCCCGGAATTGCTCAAGGGGCTCGAAGAGCTGCGCCAGACGATGGCCGCCTTTGGGCGTTGAACAAGTGTTGTCAATGAAACCGAGCCGCACATCCAGGGTTAAGCTGGCGGCCTTCCCGTATCACGAGACATTTCGATGAAATCCTTCTTTGCTTCCTGCCTGCCTCCTGCGCTGGCCTTGTTGCTGGCGCTGCCTGTTATCGCCGTGGCGGCCGACCTCGACTTGCCGGCCGAAATTGCTGCCACAGCGCAGGTCGACCGCAGCGAGCGCGACGGCCTTTGGGAAAAGACCCTGGTCGTGCGTTTTGCCGGCGAGCGGCGCGCGTTGTCGACCAGCGACGGCCCGCTCACGGCGCGCGCTGCCCTCAACCAGGCGGCGCATCCCTGGCTATGGATGAAGCTGGGCGCCGACGGCAAGCGTTACAGCGAAGAGCGGCGCGCTGCGGCGGCCGAGCGCCTGCAACTGCCGCCGGCTGCCGTCGCCCAGATGTCCACGGCGGCCGACATGGACAACCTCGCCGTCGTGACGCGCCGGCATGGCCCGCTGACCGTTACCGTGCTGGCCACGGCCGGGGCGAAGAGCAATGCCATGCGGACCGGCGTCGATGGCAGTGCCTACATCGAAGGCGAAGCGGAGAACAAAACGCCAGCCGGCACCATCAACATCATGGTCCTCGCCAATGTCGAACTCAGCGACGCGGCGCTGGCCCGCGCCCTGATCACCATCACCGAGGGCAAGACGGCGGCGCTCGAAGACCTCAAGGTGCCGAGCAGCTATACCAAGGACGTGCAGGCGACCGGCACCGGTACCGACAGCATCATCGTCGTTTCCGGCACGGCAGCGCCGCGCGCCACCTACACCGGCGGTCACAGCCGCATCGGCGAGCTGATCGGCAAGGCCACTTACGCCGCCGTGGTCGAGGCGCTGGGCAAGCAGAACGGCTATTTCCTGCCGGGCAGCAAGCGCTTCGGCGATGCTGCGGCCGGCCCGGCGAAAGCTGCCGGCGACCTGCGCCTCGCCTTGCTGCATCTCGATCCCGTGCCGGGCGACATCGCCGGCAACCGGGCGCGCATCGAAGCCGGCATCCGCGCCGCCGTGCGCCACGGCGCCGACTGGGTGGTGACGCCGGAACTGGCCGAAACCGGCTACAACTTCGCCAAACGCATCGGCACCGACTGGATCGCGCCTTTCCCCGATGCCTGGATCAGCAGCCTGGCCGCCATCGCGCGCGACAACGGCGTCGCGCTCTTCGTCGGTTTTGCCGAGCGCGATGCGCAGACCGGCAAGCTGCACAACAGCGTCGCCGCGATTGATCGTAGCGGGCGCATTCTCGGCGCCTACCGCAAGCAGCGACCGGTCGGCCAGGCCGAGGCTTGGTCGCTGGCCGGCACCGAAGGCACGCCCTTCATGGTCGATGGCATCGCCGTCGGCACGCTGATCTGTGCCGATGCCTGGCGTCCTGACGCGGCCGCCCAGCTCGCGGCGCGCGGCGCCAGGATACTGCTCTCGCCGGCCAACTGGCCGCCCGTTGACGGCATGGGGCCGGGCGATGTCTGGGAAAAACGCTCGCGCGAAACCGGCATCCCGTTGATCGCCGTCAATCGCGGCGGCCGCGAGCCGGAACTCGATTTCTCGCTGGGGCAGAGCGCCGTCTCGCTCAAGGGCAAGCGCCTGCACAGCTTCACCGCCGCCCAGGGCGGCATCTTCTACGTGGACTGGAATCGCCGACAGCGCTTCCGGGCCGTTCGCACCGACTGACACCGAGGTTCAAACCATCATGAATGCCGCCTTCCGCTTCGACGACTGGGACACCCCGTCGCAACCCGCCGTCCCGCAAAGCCCGGCGGTCAACGTTGAAAATGCCGCAAAAACCGCGGTCGACCGTGTGGCGCCGGCCATTCCCGAGCAAGCCGGCACGCCGGCCCTGGCGCCGATCAACGCCGCCGACAAGCGCATCGTCAACGGCAAGGCCGACATCAACCAGCTGGCGCCGTTCAAGTACCCCTGGGCCTGGGAGTTCTTCCTCAAGGCCAACCGCAACCACTGGACGCCGCTCGAAATCTCCATGGCGCAGGACGTTCACGACTACCACCACAAGCTCAGCCCGGCCGAGCGCCACGTTTTCGAGAACGTGCTTGCCTACCTGACCACCTCCGACATCCTGGCCATGCGTAACATCGGCCTGGCCGTCATGGAGAAGATGAGCGCGCCCGAACTGCAGATCTACCAGGCCCGCCAGGTCTATGAAGAAGCGCTGCACACCTGGACCTACCAGCACTGCATCGAAAGCATCGGCCTCGACCAGCAGGAAATCTACAACCGCTACCGCGTCGTGCCGCAGATCCACGGCAAGATCGCGCTGGCCAACCGGCGCCTGGAGAAGGTCCTGCGCTCGGATTTCGACCTCACCGACCGCGCCAACCTGCACGAATTCGCGCTCTCCTACTTCTTCTTCGCGGTGATTTTCGAAGGCTGCTGGTTCTACAACGGTTTTACACCGATCTTCGCGCTACAGCGGCGCGGCCTGATGAAGGGCACGGCCGAGCAGTTGCAGTACATCATGCGCGACGAGGTGCTGCACTGCGCCTTCGGCATCCGCGTCGTGCGCGAACTGCTCAAGGAAGAAAACCTGGAACTCGACCCGCAGGCCCTGCGCACGCTATGGGACGAAGCCGAGGCCGCCGAACGCGCCTATGCCGGCTACATCCTGCGCGAACCGATTCTCGGCTACAACGCCGAACTGCACGTCCAGCAATTCCGCTTCGTCGCCAACCGGCGGGCGCGGCAGGTGGGCGTCGAGGAGCCTTTCCCCTGTGCCGAAAACGTGCTGCCCTGGCTCGATGAACAGGCCAACCTGAGGAAGGAGAAAAACTTCTTCGAGACGAGAGTCACCGAGTACCAGACGGGCGGGGCGCTGGCTTGGGATTGAATGTGTGTGCTTTCCAGGTTTGACGTGTACTGGGGCGGTCGGGCTTTGGTGATTCCGAATCCAATACTTGTCGCTGTCGGTCAGGCTGTCCCTCCGGCAGCACGATTCATTATTGCTCTGGTAAAGAGCTGATATGACGATCCAGGGCCTGCAGGATGTTTCCCGGTTTGGCCAACTCCCAGGCAAGCGTATGCGCTGCCTCCAAATTGTTTTTTGGAATGATTGATTCGACTCTGGTAAGGAAACGCTCCGCAGCTGCGTTGCCATTGCTTTTCGCCAGTGCCAATAATGCATAGCCACTGACAATATCTTGTCTGACACCAAGTCCCCTCAGGTATGCCAAGCCAAGGACCCTTTCCGCTTCGGCATGTCCCTGAGCCACGGCTTTTCGCAGCCAGCTGATGCCTAATGCAGGGTTGGCCTGGATGTCGCGGCCAAGCAGATAAAGGGCGCCAAGTTCACATTGGCCGTTGGGGTTTCCTTGCTCTGCGCTCCTTTGAAGCCACTCGGCGGCGAGGTCCGGGGCCCTTTTTACGCCATGGCCATTCAGATAATTCAACCCGAGATAAAACTGGGCGTTGGAATGGCTTTGATTGGCAGCTTTTGCCAGCCAGTAAGACGATTTTTCCAGATCCTTTTCGGTGCCTTCACCTGAGAAAAATAGCAAAGCAAGTTGGTATTGAGCGAACGCATCACCTTGTTCGGCAGCACGCTGCATCTGCTGAAATTTTTGCAGTGCCTCCGATGTGTGATTGCTGACATTGGTCTGTGTCTGCTGTCTTGGGAGCGTGGCACCATTGTTTCCGGCCGTATCCGAAGGCTCCAGCTGGAATTTCACCGGCACGGTCACCCATGCGCTGGCAGGTGATCCGGAATCGGTGGCTGGCGAAAAACGCCACTCTCTTGCGGCATCGATTGCGGCCTTGTCCAGTCTCGAGAAACCGCTGGATCTGGCGAGTTCAACCGTCTGTGGCAGACCCTGCGCATCGACCAGAACACGCAGCTTTGTCGTTCCTTCCTCTCCGGCTTGTCGGGATTCAGGCGGGTATGCCGTCCGATATATCTTCTTCTGATCGGCATTCTCGCGCTCTGACAGGAATCCTTGCCCGGGGGCTTCTTGTATCGATGTTTCGCGAACCGGCATCGGGCTTTTTGCCAGACTTTGACGAAACTTGCGGACATCTGGCGAAAATATAATGCCGAATTCCGGAAGGAAAGAGGTACTCCTGACTGGTACTGGAAGCGGCGAAGCCTTTAAAACAGCCCGTTCGGCAAACTCGCCGAATTTCGGATGTCCGATGCATTCCTGGACGTCGACACGTGTGACCTTGCCTTGGGGCGTCTGCCAGACCCGAATTTCGCACCTTGCGCCATCATCGAGATACGGTGGGTAGATAAAGCAGCGTTCGATAGCTACGCGCAGGGCATCCGGATAGGCGATGCTTTTGTCGAGCGGCGCATGACAGATTTCGTCGCCTGTCGCGTTCAGTGTCGATGAAAGTTTCTGAAAATGATTGTCGATTTTGGCCGAAGCTGGAATTGCCGTTGCCGACCAGCAAAGGATAAGGAAAGCGAATTTGACGAGCAAGGGGCTGTAATTCATTGCGCAATGTTAGCTGCCAATTTGCACACCAATAATTGAATGCAGTTCCTGGCTCTCGGACTCAGAGAGGTTGCGCTGATTTTGGCCGACAATCAGAATTTTATGCATGAGGTTCACGAATGTAGCTGTGCCGTCAGAATGTTTAACCGACAACAGCGTTGCCGGGAGGTAGGTAGCAATTACGGGATACCAACCCCAACGATGGCTTTGCAGCCAAGCGGACAGCTTTTCTACTTGCTCCGGTTCGAGTTGCTGTGTGGCAGCTTGTGGTTTTCCACCCGGCCAATGAGTAACGTTCGCCGATTTGATAGGCGAGAATGTTTCGTAACACCCGGCAAGCAGAAGGCATAGCGTGGCAACTGAAATTAAGAGGGAGAAGTTTTTCATGCAGCTAACGTTGTAAATTTCCGGACGTGGGCAAGCATAGCTTGTAGTAGGTCGGGCGGATTGGAGTGTTAGCCGAATGCTGTCAAGTGAGGGCATTGGCGGCAGCCTTGAAATATTCAAAGCCAGGTTTTGTTTTCTCCACTTCGCCCATGGATCTGTACTACTAAAGGGGTCAGGGATATTTGGAATTAAAACGAAAACTTGAAATGTCTCTAATCCATTTGGTTTAATTTCGAAATGAATTTCATGATTTTTATATCGAATTCATTGCTACTGCTGCCGTTTAGTAAAATTAGTTTTCCTTTTCTTGCCTCTTGTTCTGAATTTACGATAGCTGCAGCAGCGGCTACACCCAACACTGCCCCAGCAACTTGTTGGCGAGCAATCGGACTATTAGCAACCTGTTGACGAATAATTGCACTATCAATAAGCCATTTTGCACCCTGCATATTAGGTTCTTGAATTTCATATGAACGACCGCTAATCATATTTTCGTAAGTAGAATATTGGGCCCCATCCTCTCCTCCGACACTAAAAAGCAATACAGATTTTCCATCATTTTTAGGTACCCAAAATCCTCCCTTGCTGGTGGAGTACGGCATATTTTGTTGAGCGTAACTTCTTATCCAGATAGGCAACCCTTCTCCAAAGTAGAAAGTTCCATGAGCATCTTCTTTCAGTGAAGTGTATTTCCCAGGCAAGAGTCCAAATTCTGTAGTTATATTCGCGAGGCCGGTAGTAACTTTATGGGATATTGCTTCTGGTAGAACTATCGTTTCATTTTTGGTTATATCTTTTAATGACGAAGGCGATACAACTGGATTTTCAGCGCAACCATATAAGTGTATCAATACAAAAAGAGTGAGAAATATTCGTTTGAATTGCATTAAATTTAATCCTTTATGGACTAAAGTGGACTAAATGAGGCAGAGGTGCTTGGAATTAAAACAAATACTTGAAATGTCTCTGACCCCTTTGGTTTGGGAGGAACAAGGATTCGGAATGAACTGAAATCCATTATTTTTCATTAAATCTGAAGGTCGCTATCTATAGAGCCAGTTCATCCAGATACTTGAATGCTATTTTACGGCCTTGAGTTGAGTAGTGGTTCTGATCTTCCAACATGCACTCAACTCCACCATTTTCTTCAATCATGGTTTTGATATCCAGTGAGCACCGTGTCATCGGCAACCCCGTTGCTTGAACGTTTTTTGAACAATGCCGACGAATCAAATCAAAGATATGTACCCGTTGGTCAGATATCCCCCAACCCCCCTCTTTCAATTCTATGAATGGATTATGAGGTACATAGATAAAGTTAACAGCTTTAGCAACTTTAGAGGATGAGACTGAGTCTATAACAACCTGCTCGAACTCATTCATTAATTCTAGAAATTCTTCGTCAGTATAAGATCCACCCACTTGGTTGAATGGAGAATTTCTTATGAGATCAATATTGCTTGTGTGCCCCCATAAAACTATCCCATTAATAGGTACTTTAATATAGCGGTTGGTTGGGAATTCTACGGCGACATTAAGCGTTCCATAATGGCCATTATTCTGAAGTTCCACTGTGCCACTCTCTATGGAATCCCCCACTCTTAGCTGGGTGTAAGAGCCATAGTGATTCTGCTGTTCGTAGCGAACGAATAGTTCCTTATGTTCGCTTGGAATGGAGCTTGCCCCAAATAAATGCTTGATTTTCTGGATGTGCTCATGAGAATAGTGGGTGAACCACAGATCCTTTTTATTCAAAAGGATGTTGTCACCAATTTCATATGCGATAGTATTTACAACTCGGCAGGAGCCAAGAACTAGATATTTTTTAATCATCTTAAAAAATTTCCTTATTCGTTTTAGGTGGCAATCTCTGCGACCGAAGGTACGCCATGACCCGGAATGTTAGCCGCCGTTTTGCGCAAATAATTGAATGAGTTCCTGGCTCTCGGACTCAGGGATGTTGCGCTGATTTTGGCCAGCATTTGCATGGAGTTGCCAAATGTGGCTGTGCCGTGAGTTGTTCAATAGTATCTGCCAGGTTCTATTTTCTCCACTTCGCCCATGGATCTGAATCAGAAGAAACAGATGGCTTTGCATAACTCGAGTTGCGCTTCTCCGGGGTGGTGCGGCGGCCTGCGTCCGCATCGTGCAGCGCCGCTTTTTTGGTGCGTTTTTCGCGTAACCGATCAGCATCTTCCAGGCTTAATTCAGCCGGTGCGCTCGGGGTTTGGTCTGGCGGAATAATCCGGTCTCTGGGCGGCAGTTCAAATTGTTCGTCTGATGCGCGCGGCAGACTCTTGAATTTGTATAGATAAAACGCTTCGACTTTCTGGCGGGCCCAATCTGTCTTTTTCAGGAACTTGATGCTGGATTCGATGCTGGGATTGCTGTTGAAGCAATTGATATTCAAATAGGCAAAGAGAATTTCAAAGCCGTAGTAATCAACGATCTCGGTGACTAGCTGTTTTAATCCAACGCCGTGCAAAGGGTTGTTGTTGTACTCAATATCCATATTGGTGGAAGCCTGGAAATATGTGATGAATGGGGCATTATACCTGCCGCGGCACGGGCAAATGCTGCGCGGTTGGGCTGGCTGGCCGATGTCGAATCAGCGATTTGTCGCGCCGCGCTTCGTGGTGCGTGTCTTCTTCTCTCCTTCGCCTCCTGCACGGCCAGCCCCCGGTTTTGTCGGGTCGGCGTGCTCCAGCCAGATCAGCGTGTCGATGTAGGACATGAAGCCTTGCAGGTAGTCCGGCGCGATGTCGCGCATGCGTTCGAGGCTGCGCAGGACGAGGTGCTGGGAGTTCATCGGGCCGGCGTTTTCCGGGGCCTGGGCGAGGGTTTGGGTGAGTTGTTGCTCGCTGCTGAGCTTGGACCACTCGTTGCGGAAGTAGGCGACGGATTTGAGTTCCGGGCCTTGTCCGCTGCGGCCGGCTGACGCGTTTTTGGATTCTTGCTCAAGATGCCGGTTGGCCGCGCCCTGAAGGCTACGGGGCCTTGGGCTAAAGTTCCCTTCAGGGGTCGCTGCGGGCGGCTCATGTGCGTGCTGGCTGATGTAGGCGAGCAGCTCGGCGAGCGGGCTGACGGTGCTTTTCTTCGATATTTCACTCGTTGCCGGGGTCGGGCGAGCGGCGAGTTCGCTGGCGGCAGCGCTGATCCTGGCGTTGAGCGAAAGGCGGATGGCTGGTGGCTGAGCTGCGGCGCGGCGGGCCAGGGCGGCGAGGTAGGCGAAACGCACGGGGTCGCGGGCGGCAACGCCGCTGGCGCGCAGGGCATCGAGCTCAGGCGAGTGATTGGCCATTGCCGCCATTTCGTCCGGATCGCCGGTTTCGCCCGGATCAGCCATTGCCTTCCTTGCCGTTGGTTCTGGACTTGGGCACCGGCGCCATTTCGACGCGGCGGTTGCGGGCGCGGCCGTCGGCGTCGCTGTTGGCGGCGACTGGTTGCTGCGACCCGAAGGCAGCCGCGAAGATCGACGAGGACGGCACGCCATCCTCGATCAGCGTGCGCGTCACGGTCAGGGCGCGTTGGGCCGAGAGTTCCCAGTTGTCGGCGAACTGGCTGTTGCTGCCGCGCACCGGCGTATCGTCGGTAAAGCCGCTGACCATCAGCATCTGTTCGCTGGCGCCGAGGTAGGCGGCGATGGGCTCCGACAAACTCTTGAGCAGTTGCTTGCCTTCCGGCTGCAACTGGTCGGAATTGAGCGCGAAGAGCACATTGCCGCTGATGCCGATCTTGCCGTTGCTGAGCGTCACGCGGCCCGAGGCGAGCGGGCCGGCCAGGGCCTTTTCGAGGGCTTCGCGGCGTTGTTCTTCCTGCTGGCGCTTCTGGATTTCAGCTTCGAGGCTGGTGACCAGTTCGAGCTGGACGCCGAGCACGCCGACCAGGATCAGCACGAAGGCGCCGAGCAGGCCGGCCATCAGGTCGCCGAAGACGGCCCAGACCGGTGTGCTGTGTTCAACGCCGGCGTCGATGTCTTCCATCGTTATGCCTCGCTACCGGCAACGCGTTGCAAGTCGTCGACCATCTTCTTCTGCGACATGATGCTGAGGTCGATGATTTCGCGCGCCTGGGCGACGTAGTAGGCGAGCTGCTCGTCGCTGCGCGTCAGCGACTTGGCAAGGCCACCTTCGATGCGTTGCAGGGCGATCATCATCTTGTCGTTGGACTCGCTGAAGAGTTGCACTGCATGGCCGAAAGCTTCGCCCAGGCTGGCCACTTCGAGGGCGCCGCCGGTGATGCTGGTGCCGATCTCGACGAGCTTGCCGGCTTCGCTCTCGACCTTGGCGGCGAACTGGCTGCCGGCTCGTTCGAGCAGTTCGGCGGAAGAAGCGACGAGCGCGTCGATGGCGCTGCGCTGCTCGGTCGAGGCGTGGTTGATGGCGTCGAGCAGGGCGCCCAGGGTTTCCATGATGCGGCTGCGTTCTTCGAGCAGGCTGTTGTCGCGCGCCATGCTGGCCGAGAGTTCGTGGCGCAGCTGGCCGATGACCTCGGCCGCGGCCTTGGGCGCCTCGGCGGCGGTCTGCATCAGGCGGGTAACTTCGGCAATGGTCGTTTCGGCCTGGCGCTGATGGGTGGCGACGAGGTCGCGGGCGGTGGTGCCGAGCGTGCTGGTGATCTGCTCCTGCTGCTCCAGCGTCGCCTGGCCGGCCTGCTGCCATTGCGCTTCGAGCTGGCCGGCCATGGCCGTGAGGGCGTCGGTAAAGCTGGCCTGGCGCGTCTGTTCGCCGCTTGCCCAATCGCGTTGCCAATCAGCCTGAGTGGCGCGCATGTCGGCGAGCAGCGCGGCGCTGCGTTGGGCAAAGGTCTCGGCGAGGCTGGTTTGGGTTTTGTCGAGCGCCAGGGTCAGGCGGTCGCTGGCCTGTTCGTGCTTGGCCAGGGCGCTGGTCCAGGTTTCGGAAACCGTTTGCACGGTACCGTCGAAACGCTGGGCGATGCCGTCGAGCTGGCTGGCGACTTGCTGGCTGAGCGCAGTTTGCTGATCCTGCGTGGTCTGTGCAAAGGCGGTGTGGCTGGTGTCGATGGCGGTGAGCAGCGCCTGCGTGCGTTCGCCGAAGGTATCGGCGACCTGGCTGACGGCCTGATCGAGACGGGCGGTGACGCCGTCGAACTGGCTGGCCAGTGTTGCGGCCAGTTGCTGCTGGCCGGCGGCAGTGGTTTCGGCCAATGCGGCGTGCTGCTGCGCGGCGTCGGCCTGCAGCTTTGCCTGGGTGTTTTCGACCGAGGCGAGCAGCGCGGCCGAGCGTTGCTCGAAAGTGTCGGCGTAGGCAGTGAGCGCGCTTTGCAGTTGCTGGTGCTGGGTGTCGGTGGCCTGTTCGTGGTGGCTCAGGGCTTGCGTCCAGGTGTCGCTCACCGTGCTGACGGTTTGTGCGAACTGGCCGGCGATACCCGCCAGCTGGGTTTCGACGGTGCCGAACAGCTTGTCGTGCAGGCCGCGCGTTTCATCGGCAATGCTGGCCATCGTGGCGGTGACGACGGGCTGGATGGTCTGCGCGGCGACCGTTGCGCTGTCCTTGAGGCTGGCCTTGAGCGACTGGTCGACGGAGCGGGCCAGGTCGGTGTACAGCCCCTTGGCTTCGGCATGGAAGCCTTGCTGGCCGGCCAGCAGCTGTTCGCCGAGCTGACGGTGGTGTTCGGCCATCTGGCTCATCATGGCATCGAGTTTGCCGACCAGTTCGGGCAAGGCTTGCGCTTGGGCCTGCAGGGCCTTGAAGGTTTCCTGGCGTTGATGGGTGAGCGAGAAGTCGCGCAGCACGCTGGCGATCTTGCTGTCGAGCAGTTGGCCGACTTGCAGGCGGTCGCGCCGGCAGAGCGCCGAAATCAGGCCGAGCATGGCAGAGGTGGCGACGCCGGCGACCGAGGTACCGAAGGCGACGCCGAGGCCTTTGACCGGCGCGGCCAAGGCGGAGCGGATGGTGTGCAGGTCGGTCGTGCTTTCCAGCGCCAGCACGGCGCCGTTCAGCGTGACGACCATGCCGAGGAAGGTGCCGAGCATGCCGAGCAAAACGAGCAGGCCGACCAGGTAGGGCGTGATGCCCGGACCGGGCAGGGCGACGCGTTCGCCTTCGATGCGCAGGCGGACGGCGTTTTGTAGCGCGGCCGGTACCTGTTGCAGCCATTCGCCGAGGTGGCCGATGTCGTCCGGGATATTGCCGAGCGCCTTGGCCAGCGCCGCGCTGTTGGCGTGGAAACGCCGCATTTCGAGGGCGCCGGCGACATAGACCACGGCGATGATGCAGGATACGCTGAAGGCCAGGCTGTGGCCGCCGATGTAGCCGATGGCTACCCAGACGACGGCGAACAGGCCGAGGATGAAGGCGAAGAGACTGAGATTGCGGTTCATGGGGCTTTCGTTTCCTTGGTTTCACTGGCGCTGCCCGGGACGGCCGGCAAGGCGGCGATCAGACCGGCGACCGGCTTCAGGCGCAGTTCCAGTTCGGCGAGCAGCACGGTCCGGGCATCGTGGCAGAAGGCTTCGAGCCAGCTGCCCGGCTGCGTCCAGGTGGCGGGGTCGTCGGCGCTGAGGTCGGCCAGCGCGGCACGGTGTTCGGCATAGCGCCGGTTGAAGTGTTTGCTGAGCATGATCGGGATATTGGCGAGCAGGTTGCGCTCGCGGGCGCTCAGGAATTTTTCGAAGGTGGCATCGAGTTCGGCCAGTTGCCGGCCGGCTGCCGACTGGCCGGCCAGCGCTTTGCGGGCATTGGCGCGCAGGGCGGTGATGGTGGCGTTCATGTCGCGCTGGTGGGCGAGGTAGTAGCGGTGGTAGGGCGAGAAATCGGCGGCGCTTTCCGGCGTGGCGTTGGGTAGCGGCGTCGGGAACGGAATGCGGGCCGGGATGTGGGCCGGGTTGGCGGCCGGATCGCGGTTGAAGACGCCGTCGTTGTCGATCGAAGCACCGAGGTTGCGGCGCAGGCGGGCCAGCTGGGCCGGCAGGTCGCTGTTGCCGGCGGGCATGGGCGCGCCGCTGCCGGCCTCAGTGTTGAGGACCGAAAACAGCGTCAGCGCATCCGAAAAGTCCAGCCACTGCCCGAGCCGTTCGCCGAAATCGTATTTCGGATCGGTGGCTTCCGGGAGCGTGTCGGACAGGACGCGGACGAGGGCGGAGCGATTGAAGGTGGCGCGTTGCAATCCACGCGTCATGATCATGGCCTGGTTCGACGTCGAAAGGGGTCGCAAGGCTACTACAACTTTGCGACGCGGTCAGCGGTCTGCGTCAGCCCTTGTGCGAGCAGCGATTCCGCGGACAACTCCGGCTGATACCCGGCGGCAGCAGTCAGACACTGAGTGTCGTGTTTGCGACACCGCCGGTCAGGCAGGCAAAACGCGATGGCAGATCGCCGGGCAGGCTCCAGCCGAAAAGGAGTTCCTCGGCGTCGGCGACGGATGCGCCAGTGCACAGGACTTGTTCGGACAGGTGCGCAAAGGCGCCGAGGCGTATCCAGAACATGGCTTCTTCGTTGAGTCGGCAGTTCATGATGTTCTCCCGGTTGCTTCCTGTTGTTTCCTGTTGCTGCTTCTTGTCACGCAACATTTGTTCCAGCCGGCAAAGCCCCTCGGCTGGCGCCGGCAAACCCCGGGCAGCACGCTGGCGGTGCAGCGGGGGCACCGGGAAAGTGCGCGAGTCCTGCCGCGCCCGAATTGCCTGGTGGAGCAAAGAGGGAATTTGCCGCCAACGCCAAGAATTCAGGTATTTTTGCTTTCGCTGTAAGGAATGGCCGCCTGCAACGACTAAAGGGAACCACTGAGCAATCAGACCGTCCACCACAGGCGGAAGGCGGCGAGCCGGCGTTTTTGCCCGGCCCGCTTCCCCCGCCAGCGAAAGGCCAGCAATGTCACCCCGACGATTTATTCAAGGACTTATCTTGACCCTCTCTACCAGTTTCCTGATCGGCGCCTGCGCCGACGCCAAGACTCCCGCCAAGGTCGAAAAACCGGCCGTCAGCGACAGCATCGTGCTCGGCATGGGCTGTTTCTGGGGCGCCGAAAAGCGCATGGCGGCCATTCCCGGTGTTTTCGATGTCGAAAGCGGCTACGCCAACGGCGAGATCGCCGGTACCTACGATGCTGTGCTCGCCCATGAAAAGATGCTGCGCGCCGGCCAGACGACGCAACGCAACCACGCCGAAGTCATCAAGGTCAGCTTCGACCCGGCCAAGGCTAATCTTGAAACGATCCTCGTCCAGTTCTGGGAAAGCCACAACCCGACGCAGGGTGACCGCCAGGGCAACGATGTCGGGACCAATTACCGCAGTGCTGTCTACACCCACAACGATGCCCAGCAGGCCCTCGCGCTGAAGACGCGCGATGCTTACCAGGGCGCGCTGAAGGCAGCCGGCTACGGCAACATCACCACCGAAATCGCACCGCTGAAAAAATACTACTCGGCCGAGGAATACCACCAGGACTATCTGGTCAAGAACCCGAACGGCTACTGCGGCCTGGGCGGTACCGGCGTCAAGTATCCGCTGGCCGGTGCAGCCACCACACCGATGCCGCCGGCGGCCGCCAAGGCGCCGCGACTTGAGGCCCAGGCCCTGAATTTTGAGCGCCAGTTGATCGTTTTCGAAGCCGAAGACTGTGCCTACTGCCGCAAGTTCAAGGCCGATGTGCTCGACCACTGGACCTCGCCGGTAACTGTGGCGCGCACCCTGAACCCGGAAGCGCCGGCCGGCTGGACGCTGGAAAAGGCCTTGTTTGCCACGCCGACCATGGTGCTCTTTGAAAAGGGCAGGGAGGTTTCGCGCTACACCGGCTACAGCGGCGAAACGACGCGTTTCTGGCAATGGCTGGGCTTTCACCTGCTGACCCCGGCCCAGCAAAAAATCGCCTTCGAGCAGGGCACCGAGCGCCCCGGCACCGGCTCCAATCTCGATGAAAAGCGCCCCGGCACCTTCGTCGATCCGATCACTGGCGTCGCGCTGTTCCGCAGCGATACCAAGTTTGAAAGCGGCACCGGCTGGCCGAGCTTCTTCAACCCGCAACCCGGCTCGATCACCCTGCATGAGGATGTCAGCATGGGCATGAAGCGGGTCGAGGTGCGCAGTGCGAGCTCCGGTATCCACCTTGGTCATGTCTTCGACGACGGCCCGCCGCCGACCCACAAGCGCTACTGCATCAACGGCAACGTGCTGAAATTCGTGCCGGACAAGGCGAAATAATCCAAGGCCGGGATTTCTTCCCGGCCTTGTTCATTTGCCGTAAGGGCTTGCCGCCCGGAAGGCCTGGTTGGCGCTGACGAGATTTACTGCGAGTACCCCCGGCCTCAGCCGCCGGCCAGGTCGGCGGGCAGAAAGCGGCGCGCGCTGGCGCGTGCCGCGCTGAGCAGGGCGGCCAGGCGCTCGGCCGGCAGGGCGAGTTCCTCGGCCAAGATCTCGCCAACGCGGCCGATGCTCGCCGCAGCGGCTGCGGCGTCGAGAAACAGGGCGCGGGTCCGGCGGGCCAGGATGTCCTCGATATTGCGCGCCGCTTCGTGGCGGATGGCGAAACGCACCATGGCTTCGCTGTACGGCAGATCCGGGTGGAGGCGGCGGTCGTGGCCGGGCAGGGTGGCGAGCCGCGGGGCGTCGCTGCCGTACGGATTGTCGCCAGGCGTTTCCTGGCTGCCGTGCAGTTTCAGCCGCCGGGTCGGACAGGGCTCGGCGGGCAGACCGGCGACCTGGGCGGCACGGTCGATGACCTGTTCGGCCATCAGCCGGTAGGTGGTCCATTTGCCGCCGGTAATGGTGATCAGGCCGCTGGCGCTGACCAGGATCGCGTGTTCGCGCGACAGGGCGGCTGTGCTCTGGCGGTCGGTGCTGTCCGGATGGATCAGCGGACGCAGACCGGCAAAGAGGCTGCGGATGTCGGCCCGGCCGGGCGGCCGGCTGAGCACGCCGGCGGCGGTGCGCAGGAGGAAATCGATCTCGGCGGCGAGCGGTTGCGGATCGTCGAGGCCGGACAGCTCCGGGCGCGGCGTATCGGTGGTGCCGATCAGCAGCTTGCCGTGCCAGGGAATGGCGAACATGACGCGGCCGTCTTCGGTTTCCGGAATCATCAGGGCCTGCCGGCCGGGCAGGAAGTCGGCGTCGACGACGAGGTGGATGCCCTGGCTCGGGGTGAGCAAGGGCGCTGCTGCCGGATCGTCGAGCTGGCGCAGGCTGTCGGCATGGACGCCGGTGGCGTTGATGACGGCGCCAGCGAAGACTTCGAACGACTCGCCGCTTTCGGCATCGCGCAGTTCGGCGCCGACGACGCGGCCGCCGGCCTTGAGCAGTTTGCTGGCCGGCAGGTAATTGCAGCAGGTGGCGCCGAGGTCGCTGGCCGTGCGCATCAGGGTGATGGCCAGCCGGGCGTCGTCGAACTGGCCGTCCCAGTAGCGGATTCCGCCGCACAGGCCGGTGCGGCGCAGGCCAGGCAGGGCGGCGATGACTTGCCGGCGGTCGAGGCTGCACGAGGCCGCCAGATTGTCGGCGCCGGCCAGCAGGTCGTAGAGTTTCAGGCCGGCCGCGTAAAGGAAGCGGTCGCGCTGGCGCCAGGCGGGAATGACGAAGGCCAGCGGATGCACCAGGTGCGCCGCGTTGGCGAGCAGGCGCGAGCGCTCGAGCAGGGCGTGGCGAACCATGGCGAGATCGCCCTGGCGCAGGTAACGGACGCCGCCATGGATCAGCTTGGTGCTGCGCGAGGAGGTGCCGGAGGCGAAATCGCGGCCCTCGACGAGTAGCGTGCGGTAGCCGCGGGCTGCGGCATCGACGGCAGCGCCCAGGCCGGTGGCGCCGCCACCGATGATCAGCACATCCCAGGGCGCCTGGTCGCGCAGGGCGGCGAGGCGATCTTCGCGGCTGGCGATGGCTCGCATCAGTCGGGGCTCGCCCAGTACAGGGTCCGTTCGACGGCGCGCTGCCAGCCGGCGAACAGGTCGGCGCGGTGGTCGGCGGACATCGCCGGGAGGAAGCGGCGGTCGGTCCGCCAGAGGGCCGTCAGTTCGGCTTCGTCTTGCCAGAAGCCGACCGCCAGGCCGGCCAGGTAGGCAGCGCCGAGCGCCGTGGTTTCGGTGATCTGCGGCCGGACCACGGGGACGCCGAGCAGGTCGGCCTGGAACTGCATGAGCAGATCGTTGCTGGCGGCGCCGCCATCGACGCGCAATTCGCTGAGCGGCTGGCCGGCATCGCTTTCCATGGCCTTGAGCACCTCGGCGCTCTGGAAAGCGATCGCTTCGAGCGCCGCGCGGGCGATGTGGGCGCCGGTCGTGCCGCGGCTCATGCCGAACATGGCGCCGCGGGCGAAGGGATCCCAGTAGGGCGCGCCCAGGCCGGTATGGGCCGGCACCAGGTAGACGCCGCCGTTGTCGGGCACCGAGGCGGCCAGGGCCTCGATCTCCCCGGCCTGTTTGATCAGCCCGAGGCCGTCGCGCAGCCATTGCACGGTGGCACCGCCCATGAAGACGCTGCCTTCGAGCAGGTAGGTGGTGTGCTCCTGATATTGCCAGCCGATGGTGGTGAGCAGCCGGTGGCCGGAAGCCATCGGCTGATCGCCGGTATTCATCAGCAGAAAGCAGCCGGTGCCGTAGGTGTTCTTGGCCATGCCGTGGCTCAGGCAGGCCTGGCCGAAAGTCGCGGCCTGCTGGTCGCCGACCAGGCTGCACAGCGGCAGCTCGGCGCCGAAGCAGGCGGCATCAATGGCGGCGATCGGGCCGCTGCTGTCGACGACCTGCGGCAGGAGCGCCGCTGGAATGTCGAGCAAGGCCAGCAAGTCCTCGTCCCAGCAGCGGCGGTGGATATCGAACAGCAGGGTGCGCGAGGCGTTCGACGGATCGGTGAGATGCGCCCGGCCGCCTGAGAGTTGCCAGGCCAGCCAGCTGTCGATGGTGCCGAAAGCCAGTTCGCCGCGTTCGGCGCGCCGGCGGGCGCCGGGAATGTTGTCGAGCAGCCATTTGAGCTTGGTGCCGGAAAAGTAGGCATCGAGCACCAGCCCGGTACGCTCGGCGAACAGCGCGGCATGGCCGGCGGCGGTCAACGTGTCGCAGATGCCGGCCGTGCGCCGGTCCTGCCAGACGATGGCGGGATGCAAGGGTTGGCCGCTGGCACGGTCCCAGAGCACGGTCGTTTCCCGCTGGTTGGTGATGCCGACGGCGGCGATCTGCCGGGCCGCCACGGCATTGTCGCGCAGCACGGCGCGGGCGGCGGCGAGCTGCGCCTGCCAGATTTCGCCGGCGTCGTGCTCGACCCAGCCGGGCTGCGGGTAATGCTGGGTGATTTCCTGGCGGGCGATGCCGCGGATGTCGCCTTGCCGGTCGAACAGCATGGCGCGGGCGCTGGTCGTGCCCTGGTCGAGCGCCAGGATGAACTGGTCGGGAGTGTGGCGGGGAGTGTGGAGGAGATGGGCTTCCATGGTGCGCTCCGGCAAGCGGTGTGCCGTCAGTATAGTCGGCCGGAGTTGCCGGTCCCCAGCTAGTGGCTGGTCTTTTTTAATGCAACCAGTGCGGGGGCTTTCGGGTCGGTATTGATAAATGCAGTCTCGAACCCGGCCAGTTCGATACGCAGCATATTGCCGCCAATAATTTGATGAATTGGCGCAATGCCGTTTGAATTGGTGATGCCGGGTTCGCCTTGCGTAGAAGGAGACAGGCTAAAAACCCGGGCGCCGGCCAGCGGATTGTTGCTTTCATCAACAACTTTTATTTGAGCTTGATTGCAGCCGAAAAGTGTCAGCATCAGGAATGAACAAATGGAAATTTTCCGCATGCTTTTTAATCGTTCGGCTTGGTTTTTTCGAGAGTGGCGGAATGCGGCTTCTCTTCACTCTGAACTTCAATTTTTCCGTTTTTCAGTATTTTTGCGGTAATCCGGGTCTTGTCGGTTTCGATGACTATGCTCGAATCGTTTCTGGTGATGATGAATTCTGATTCGTCGGAAGAGTTGTATTTCTCGTTGACCCAGTAGAGCTTGTTTTCTGCGGCATGGAAAATATAGACATAACCGCCGCGCTCGCTGGCGAAATTGGCTACCAGAACATCGTCGCCGACAACCTTGTAGGCGGTGTTGGCGATCGCCGAGCAATGATTCATGCCGATGCGGGTTTTATACTTTTTGGTCTTGTCGTTGTAGAAGACGAAAAACAGGCAATCGCTGTTCTCAAGGACGATCCACTCCGCATCGTTGTTCTTTTCCTTGAGCCGGATCTTGACCGGGCTGGCGGCGGGATCAGCCTCCTTCGCCGGCGCCTCGGCGCTGGCAGTCGTGCTGCACAAGACCAGGCAAAGTGCGCACAGGAGGGCGGCCAGGGATTTTTTGGGCTTGGGTGTGTTCATGTCGCCATATCAGGAATGTGAGCCGGACCAAATTCAATCATTGGGCATTTTGCCTCATGAACGGTTCCGTTGCGCTGCCAATATCACCGGCAATTTCACCTCGATCCAGTCGGCCAGGGCTTCGACTTTCTGGCCGATTTCCTCGCCCAGCGGCGTCAGCCGGTATTCGACATGGGGCGGCACGACGGGGTAGGAGATGCGTTCGACGAAGCCGTCGCCCTCCAGCCATTGCAAGGTCTGGGCGAGCATTTTCTCGCTGATGCCATTGACCTTGCGGCGCAATTCGCTGAAACGGTGGGTGCCGCCGAGCAGGGCGACGAGCAGCAGAACGCCCCAGCGGCTGGTGACATGTTTCAGGACTTCGCGGGAGGGGCATTTGTCCGAGAACAGTTCGCCGCGCCGCATGAGATTGGCGAGGCTGGGCTGGGCGGCATTTTCGGTTTCATCATGCATTTCAAGCTTACCTTTTTGTGCGTACTTACTAAAAGTTAGATTTGTCGCTATTCTGCCGTTTCCCCCATTCGAAATAAAGGAATTTTCATCATGATCGTTATTACCGGAGCCTCTGGCCAACTCGGCCGCCTGGTCATCGAAGCCCTGCTCGAGAAACTGCCGGCCGGCGAGATTGTCGCTGCCGTGCGCAATCCGGCCAAGGTCGCCGATCTGGCGGCGCGTGGCGTGCAGGTCCGCCAGGCCGATTACGACCAGCCGGCCAGCCTGGCTGCCGCTTTTTCCGGTGCCGACAAGCTGTTGTTGATTTCGGCCAGCGAGGTTGGTCGCCGCGTGCCGCAACACCGTGCCGTCATCGAAGCGGCCAAGGCGGCCGGCGTCGGTCTGCTGGCCTATACCAGCATCCTGCATGCCGATGTTTCGCCGCTGCCGCTGGCCGTCGAGCACCGCGAAACGGAAGCCTTGATCCGCGCCGCCGGCCTGCCGGCCGTCATCCTGCGCAATGGCTGGTACACCGAGAACTACCTGGCCGGCATTCCGGCCGCCCTGCAGTACGGCGTGCTGCTCGGTAGCGCCGGGGCCGGGCGCATCGCTTCGGCAGCCCGCGCCGACTATGCCGCAGCGGCGGCCGCCGTGCTGCTGCTCGATAACCAGGCCGGGCGCATTTACGAACTGGCCGGCGACGAGGCATATACGCTGGGCGAACTGGCCGGCGAAATTGCGCGCCAATCCGGCCAGGCCGTGGCCTATCAGGATTTGCCGCAGAGCGAGTTCACGGCGGCGCTGCTTGCGGCCGGGTTGCCGGAAGGGTTGGCGACGCTGCTTGCCGAATCCGACGTCGGTGCCTCGAAAGGCGGGCTGTTCGACGGTGAGCGGCAATTGAGCCGGCTGATCGCTCGCCCGACGGCTGCCCTGGCCGATCTGGTCGGCGGGCAGCTCGCTTCTGCGGCGAGCTAGTCAAGCACCGTGCCGCCCGGCCGTGACCGGCCGGGCGCCTATTTGAGCCGGAAGCGTCCGATCTGGCCGCGGATGGCGGTGGCCAGGTTTTCCAGGCGGCGGGCGGCCTCGGCGGTGCGGGTGACGACACCGCTGTTGCTGTCGGCGGCCTGGGCCACCTGCTCGACATTGCCGGCCAGTTGCTGGCCGGCCTGCGATTGCTCGGCGATGCCGTAGGCGATGTCGCGGACGACGGTTGCCGCTTCTTCGGCAGCCTGGCGGATTTTGTCGATGGCCAGCGCGGCCTGGGTGCCGAGCGAGGTACCGGCATCGGCATCGCCGAGGGCATCCTTCATGGTCTCGGCGGCATCTCTGGCGCTGCGCTGGATACGTTCGATGATGCCGGCGATATCCTTGGTCGCCGCCGCAGAACGTTCGGCGAGCTTGCGCACTTCGTCGGCGACGACGGCAAAACCGCGTCCCTGCTCACCGGCCCGGGCAGCTTCAATGGCGGCGTTGAGGGCGAGCAGGTTGGTCTGGTCGGCGACATCGCGGATCAGGGCGACGACGCTGTTGATCTCCTGGGCCTGTTTGCCGAGATCGACGATCTTTTCGGCGACCTCGCGGACTTCGCTCGAAATGTGTTCAAGATCGCGCACCGCTTCGTGGATGACGTCGCCGCCGGCCCGGGAGTCGGTGTTGGCGCGCTCGACAACGCTGATTGCGGTTTCGGCGTTGTTGCGCATCTGGTCTAGGCCGACCGACATCTGCTCAACGGCGGCCGCCATGCCGGCGGCGGAGTCGCTGGTCGCCGAGGCGCTGGCGGCCGACGAGGCAGCGGCCTGGCTGAGATCGCGGGTCACCTGGTCGACGTTGCTGACTTCGCGTTCGAGGGTTTCGAGGATGCTGCGGAAGGCGGCGACGAGCTGGTTGAAATTGTGCGCCACGGCACCGATTTCGTCCTCGCCATGCACCGGCACGCTGATCGTGAAGTCGCCGCGCTCGACGACATCGGCCATGGCCCGGCGCATTTCGTCGAGCTGGCCGAGCACGCGGCGCAGCACCCAGAAAATGAACAGGGCCATGCCGACCAGCAGCGTGAGGGACAGGGCGATCTGCGTATTGGTCTGCAGCGCCAGGCTGGACGTGGTTTCCTGGTGGTCCTGCTGGGCCAGCTGGCTCTGCTTTTCGATGACGTCGGTCAGGGCCTGCAGCACCTTGTCGAATTTTGGCCCGGCGTTGTGCTGGATGTTGCCGAGTGCACTGGGCAGGTCGCCGACCTGGATCATCTTGACCGACTGGTCGCGGGCCTTGTTGTAGTCAGCAATCAGGCCTTGCAGACTGCTCAGCGCGCTTTGCTGGTCGGGCGCTGCCGCGGCAGCAGCATGCAGGGCCTGGTTCATGGTGTCGTCGAGTGTCTTGAGCCTGGTCAGGTGGGCCGCTGCACGGTCTTCATTGCTTTCCGAAAGGGCGATCAGGATGGTTTGCCGGGCGCGGTGCAAGGCGTCGACGGCCTGGATCAGCGCCAGCGTCGGTGCCGTGCGCTCTTCGTAAATGCGGGCGGCTGCCCGGGCGGCGGTGCGGCTTTGCCAGATTCCCCCGACGGCAACCAGCAACAGGCTGAGGCTGGTCGCGATGGCCAGCAGATAAAGTGCTTTACGAAATCCGAGTGTCGGCATGGGCGGCTACCGCCGGCGCTAACCGGCTGTCCTCATTCTTGTTGTCGGTGACCATGGGCAAAGCCTGTCTGCCCATGGCGCGGTTCGGATGACTACTTGTAATAGCCGGCGCAGACGGCAAGCTCGGCAGCCTTCTTGCAGTAGGTGACCTTGTCTTCGATGGCGCCGCTCTTCGGATTCTTGTACTTGTAATCGACGGTCACCACGCCGGCGCGCTTGACGCCATCAATGATTTCCTGGCGGAACATCTTGCCGGCGGCATCCGGAACATCAAGCAGATTCTTGCCAACCAGCTTGGGATTCATCGGGTGGGCCACCATGCTGCCGCTCAGATCATAGGCGAAGACGTAGATCTCGCCCTTGACGAAGCGGCCCTTGGGGTTGCCGATTTCCTGCGTGCCGGCTGCCTTGTCCTTGGTGACGGCAGCCACGGCATCATTGACCATTTGCGTGGCATCCTCCTTTTCGCCGGCCTGTGCGCCACCCAGGATACCCAGCAGGGCAAAGCCCAATACGAGTTGTTTCATTTTTAGCCTCCTGTTGTTTTGAAAAATGCGTTTGGCAATTCTATAGCGCTTGTCCCGGCTCTGAATATATCTGCGTTGATATGCATCAAGCCGGCCGGATATTCCCGGCTGCGTTTGTCGCGCCGGAATGCAGGCCGGGCCGCTATCGACCGGTATTTATATTTTTCCATCCGGGGCAGGAGAGAGTAATAATCCTGAGTGTCGGAAATCCGATGGCAGGCTTCCCCGTTCTATCGGAAATCCGGCACCTGAGCTTGTTGCTGTCAAATAATCGTTAATTAAATCAATGCCTTGTTTTTGTTGGTGGCGCTGGCTTTGCTGGCACGTTGCCTGCATTGTCTTTGTCGCCGAACCCGTCCGCTGCTACAGCCACTGAACTGGAGATGACATGAAACGATTTGCCCTGGTTACCACGCTTGCTGCCGTCCTGAGCACCGTCGCCGTCCTGCCTGCCCAAGCGGACGATTCCCTGACCCTGAAGAAGATCAAGGAGGGCGGCAGCATTACGCTCGGCCACCGCGAATCTTCGATTCCCTTTTCCTATTACGACGACAAGCAGCAGGTCATCGGCTACTCGCACGAACTGATGTTGAAAGCCGTCGAAAGCATCAAGTCCGAACTGAAAATGGCCAAGCTCGACATCAAGCTGATGCCGGTCACTTCGGCCAACCGCATCACGCTGATCCAGAACGGCACGATCGATATCGAGTGCGGTTCGACCACCAACAACCTGGAGCGCCAGAAGCAGGTCGGCTTTTCGACGACCATCTTTGTCATCGGCACGCGGCTGATGACCAAGAAGACGTCCGGTATCAACGACTTCGCCGACCTCGCCGGCAAGAATGTCGTGACCACGGCCGGTACGACTTCCGAGCGCCTGATCCGCAAGATGAACGAAGACAAGAAGATGGGCATGAGCATCATCTCGGCCAAGGATCACGGCGAAAGCTTCCTGACTCTGGAAACCGGCCGCGCCGTCGCCTTCATGATGGACGATGCGCTGCTCTTCGGCGAGATGGCCAAGGCCAGGAAGCCAGCCGAGTGGACCGTGGTCGGTGCAGCGCAATCGAAGGAAGCCTATGGCTGCATGGTGCGCAAGGACGATCCGGGCTTCAAGAAGGTGGTCGATGCGGCGTTGACCAAGGTGATGACTTCCGGCGAGGCCGAAAGGATCTACGCCAAATGGTTCATGAACCCGATTCCGCCGAAGGGCCTGAATCTCAACATGCCGCTCTCCGACGAGATGAAAGCCTTGTACAAGGCGCCGAACGACAAGGCTTTCGAGTAATCAGCCTGGCCCGGCCCCTCTCCCGCTGGCGGGAGAGGGCGCGTTCATCTTGCTGAGGAGGCAATCATGAATTACCAATGGAACTGGGGTGTCTTTCTGCAGCCGAGCGCGACCGGCGACGACACCTATCTCGGCTGGATGTTCTCCGGCTTCAAAATGACCATCACGCTGTCGCTCAGTGCCTGGCTGATCGCGCTGCTGGTCGGTGCCCTGGTCGGCGTGCTGCGCACCGTGCCGAACAAGGCCCTGTCGGGCGTGGCGACGGCTTACGTCGAAATGTTCCGCAACGTGCCGCTGCTCGTGCAGCTCTTCATCTGGTACTTCGTCTTGCCCGAGTTGCTGCCGGCCAGTATTGGCGATGCCTACAAGCAGTCCAATCCGGTGCTGCAGCAATTCCTCGCCTCGATGGTTTGCCTGGGTTTGTTCACCAGTGCACGGGTTGCCGAGCAGGTGCGGGCCGGCATCAACTCGCTGCCCCGGGGGCAGAAGAATGCCGGTCTGGCGCTCGGCTTCACGCTGCCGCAGACCTACCGTTACGTGATGCTGCCGATGGCCTTCCGCTTGGTCGTGCCGCCGCTGACGTCCGAGTTTCTCAACATCTTCAAGAATTCCGCCGTCTGCTCGACCATCGGTCTGCTTGAACTCGCCGCCCAGGGTCGTCAGCTGGTCGATTACACGGCGCAGCCCTTCGAGTCCTTCATTGCCGTGACGGTCTCCTACATCATCATCAACGTCACCGTGATGACCCTGATGCACAGGTTCGAGCGGCGGATTGCCGTGCCCGGCTATATCGGAGGTAAATAACATGTACGAATTCGACTGGTCCTCCATTCCCGGTGCCTTGCCCTTCCTCTGGGACGGCATGAAGATTTCGCTGGAAATCACCGCCCAGGCCATCGTCATCGGCATTGTCTGGGGCACGCTGCTGGCCATGATGCGGCTGTCGTCGGTCAAGCCGCTGTCCTGGTTCGCCGCCGGCTACGTCAACCTGTTCCGCGCCGTGCCGCTGGTCATGGTGCTGCTCTGGTTCTTCCTGATCGTGCCGAAGTTCGTCGAGACGCTGCTCAACTTCCCGCCCGGTGCCGACCTGCGCCTCTCTTCGGCGATGATGGGCTTTGCACTGTTCGAGGCGGCCTACTACTCGGAAATCATCCGGGCCGGTATCCAGAGCGTGCCGAAAGGGCAGATCTCTGCCGCCTACGCGCTCGGCATGACCTACGGCCAGGCCATGCGTCTCGTCGTGCTGCCGCAGGCCTTCCGCAACATGATTCCGCTGCTCCTGACCCAGGCCATCATCCTCTTCCAGGATACCTCGCTGGTCTATGTCTCGGCGCTCGCCGACTTCTTCGGCGCGGCCTACAAGGTCGGCGACCGTGACGGCCGGCTGGTCGAACTGCTGCTCTTTGCCGGCGCCGTCTATTTCGTCATCTGCTTTTCCATTTCCCGCCTGGTCAAGCATTTCCAGAATAAATACCACCCGGCCTGATGCCCGGTTCAAGGAGAAATCCCATGATCAAGATCAACAACGTCAGCAAGCATTACGGCAGTTTCCAGGTCCTCACTGAGTGTTCCACTTCGGTCAGCAAGGGTGAGGTGATCGTCGTCTGCGGTCCTTCCGGTTCCGGCAAATCGACGCTGATCAAGTGCGTCAATGGCCTGGAACCCTTCCAGTCCGGCGAAATCATCGTCAACGGCATCTCGGTCGGTGACCCGAAGACCAACCAGTCCAAGCTGCGCGCCGGGGTCGGCATGGTCTTCCAGAATTTTGAGCTGTTCCCGCACATGAGCATTACCGAGAACCTGGCCATCGCCCAGGTCAAGGTGCTCGGGCGCAGCAAGGAAGAAGCCATGGACAAGGGCATGAAGCTGCTCGACCGGGTCGGCCTCAAGGCGCAGGCCGCCAAGTTCCCCGGTCAGTTGTCCGGCGGCCAGCAGCAGCGCGTGGCAATTGCCCGGGCGCTGGCCATGGACCCGATCTGCATGCTGTTCGACGAGCCGACCTCGGCGCTCGACCCGGAAATGGTCAACGAAGTGCTCGACGTGATGACCGAACTGGCCCAGGAGGGCATGACCATGATGTGCGTGACGCATGAAATGGGCTTTGCCCGGCGCGTCGCGCATCGCGTGATCTTCATGGACCAGGGGCGCATCGTCGAGGACGACGCGAAGGAAGCCTTCTTCGCCAATCCGCGTTCGGAACGGGCGCGGCAGTTCCTGGCCAAGATTCTGCAGCACTGAAATTGAGGTGCAGGTCGGTTTGCCCGGCATGGGCATAACCCGACCTGCAAATTGATAATATAAAAGGAGACAGCAATGAATAACGAAAAAGACATCAATACCGGAAACCCCGCGGCCCGCGAAGGCCTGTCCTTTCTCAACCCGGCGGCGCCCGAGCCCTGGGCGAGTTTTCTCGAGCAGATCGACCGGGTCACGCCGCATCTCGGGCCGCTCGCCAAATGGGCCGAAACCCTGAAGCATCCGAAGCGGATCCTGATCGTCGACGTGCCGGTGCTGCGCGATGACGGTTCGGTTGCCCACTACGAGGGCTATCGCGTCCAGCACAACATGTCGCGCGGCCCGGGCAAGGGCGGCGTGCGTTTCCATCCGGCGGTGACACTCAACGAGGTCATGGCGCTATCGGGCTGGATGACCATCAAGAACGCGGCGCTCAACCTGCCGTACGGTGGCGCCAAGGGCGGCATCCGGATCGATCCGCGGGCCCATTCGCAGGACGAACTGCAGCGCATCACGCGGCGCTACACCTCGGAAATCGGCCTGATCATCGGCCCGGGCAAGGACATTCCGGCGCCCGATGTCGGTACCAACGAGCAGACCATGGCCTGGATGATGGACACCTACTCGATGAATATCGGCTCGACGGCGACTGGCGTCGTCACCGGCAAGCCGATCTCGCTGGGCGGCTCGCTCGGCCGTCACGAGGCGACCGGGCGCGGCGTCTTCATCGCGGCACGCGAGGCCGGCCGGCGCAGCAATGTGCCGATCGAGGACGCCCGCGTTGTCGTCCAGGGTTTCGGCAACGTCGGCGGCATCGCCGCCCGCATGTTCCATGAGGCTGGTGCCAAGGTCGTCGCCCTGCAGGATCATTCGGCGACCATCGCCAACGAAGCCGGTATCGACATTCCGGCCGCGCTCGCCTATGCCGCCGCCAACGGCGGGCTGCACGGTTTTGCCGGCGCCGCGCCGGTTTCGGTCGACGACTTCTGGCTGATTCCCTCCGATTACCTGGTGCCAGCCGCGCTCGAAGGGCAAATCCTGCCTGACCGGGCGCGCACGATCAAAACCCGCATCGTCGTCGAAGGCGCCAACGGCCCGACGACGCCGGCCGCCGACGACATCCTGCGCGAGCGCGGCATTCTCGTCGTGCCCGACGTGCTGGCCAATGCCGGCGGGGTGACCGTCTCCTATTTTGAATGGGTGCAGGATTTTTCGAGCTTCTTCTGGAGCGAGGAGGAGATCAACAGCCGTCTCGAACGCATCATGATCGGCGCATTCGAGGCGATCTGGACGCTCGCTGCCGAACGCCGGGTGTCGCTGCGTACCGCCACCTTCATCATTGCCTGCCAGCGCGTGCTGGCGGCGCGCGAGCAACGCGGCCTCTATCCATGATGTCCGGCGTCCCCCCCGCGTAATGGCCGAGCCCCGCCAGTCCATTCCCGTGGCCTTGCCCAAACCCCACCACGCGCTCGGCGTGGTGGCGGTGCTCGTCCTGATCCTGCTGGTCGCCTTGCTGACTTTCCGCATTTCCGAGACCCAGGGTTTCGGGCACTTGCGCGGGGAGGCGAGTCACCAGCTGGATATCCTGGCCGCCGCCATCGATAGCGAAGTCACGCGGCACGCCTCGATTCCCGGTGCGGTCGAACTCAATCCGGACATCCTGGCGCTGCTGCGCGGCGGCAATGCGGGGCGGGCGCAGCGCCAGCTGGCGGCCAACCAGTTCCTGCGCAAGCTCAATGACCACCTGGGCGGGCCAGCCACTTTTGTGCTCGATACCCGGGGCCGGGTCGTCGCCTCGAGCGACTGGATTTTTTCCGACAACCTGCTTGGCGCCGATCTTTCCTATCTGCCCTTTTTTCCCGAGGCGCTTTCCGGGGCGCCGGGGCGCTTGTATGCCGTCGACAAGGTCAGCAACGAAGCGGGCTATTTCTTCGCCCTGCCGATCCGCGATGAAAATCGCGACTGGCAGGTGATCGGCGTTGCCGTCGTCAAGTCCGGCCTGCGCGAACTGGAGCGGCGCTGGCTGAGCCAGGAAGCGCCGGCCCTGATTGCCGACGCCAACGGCATCGTGCTGATGGCCTCGCCGCCCGAGTGGCGGCATGCCACGCTGCAGCCGAAAACCCGGGAAGCCCTGGCGCGCATCAGCCAGGAACAGTTTGCCGGGCAGACGCTGGGCAGCATCTCGCTCGACATCCCCCTCGAAGCGACCCAGGAAGGGGCCATCGTCAAGCTGTCGCGCCAGATCCGGGGCGACAGCGGCGGCCTGCCAGGAGCCCGTTCATACCTGGCGCTGAGTCGTCATTTGCCGGGCACGGCCTGGCGCATCGTTGTTTTCTCGGACCTGCGGACGGTGGCCATCCAGGCCTCGACGCATGCTGCGCTGGCCGCCGCAGCGGCCGGCTGCCTGCTGCTCTGGCTGCTCTTCCTGAGCCAGCGGCGGCGTCTGGCGCGCGGCCGGGAAGAGGCGAGGGCGATGCTCGAACAGGCCAACCAGGAGCTCGAGCGCAACGTCGCGGCCCGGACCGCCGATCTGTCCGACGCGGTCGACCGCCTGCAACGCGAGGTCGGCGAGCGCCAGCGCGCCGAACAGACCCTGCGCGCCGCCCAGGACGAACTGGTGCAGGCCGCCAAGCTGGCCGTGCTCGGCCAGATGGCGACCGGCATCACCCACGAACTGAGTCAGCCGCTCGGCGCCATCCGCACGCTCTCGGCCAATGCCGGCGAATTCATGCGGCGCGGCGACCTGGCGACCGCCGAAAAGAATCTCGGCATCGTCGGCCAACTGGCCGAGCAGATGGGCGGCATCATCACGCCGCTCAAAACCTTTGCCCGCAAGTCGCCAGCCATATCGGCCGCGGTCGATGTCGGGCAGGCCGTCGATAGCGCACTGTTCCTGTTCGAGGCCCGCCTGAAGAAGCAGGGCGTCACGGTCGAGCGGAAAATTGGCGAGGCGGCCCGGGTCGCCTGGTGTGACCAGAATCGCCTGCAGCAGGTGCTGGTCAATCTGATCGGCAATGCCCTCGACGCGATGGCCGAGGAACCCGAAAAGCGCCTGCTCTTCGTTGCCGAGCCGGCTTCATCGGGGCAGGTGGCGCTGGCCGTCAGTGACAGCGGCGGCGGTTTCAGCGAAACGGCCCTGGAACATCTTTTCGAGCCATTTTTCACCACCAAGCAGCCCGGCGAAGGTCTCGGCCTCGGGCTGACCATCTCGCGCGACATCCTGCGCGACTTCGGCGGCGACCTTCTGGCCGGGCCGGCCCCCGGCGGCGGGGCACGTTTTGTCGTGCTCTTGCCGCCGGTCGATTCCTCTGCTTCCTTCTGCGATAAGGCTGCGCCATGAAACCCCAGCTCTCCGTCCTGCTCATCGAGGATGATCCGAATGTCCGGCTCGGCTGCGAGCAGGCCATGCAACTGGCCGGTATCCAGGTCGCTGCGGTGGCCACGGCCGAAGAGGCGCAGCGCCGCCTGACGCCCGACTACGCCGGCATTGTCGTCACCGACATGCGCCTGCCGGGCATCGACGGCATGACCCTGCTGCGCTGGGTCTACGAGCTTGATCCGAATCTGCCGGTGATCATGATCACCGGGCATGGCGACGTGACGCTGGCCGTCGAGGCGATGCGCAGCGGGGCCTACGATTTCATGCAGAAACCCTTTTCGACCGGCGATCTGATCGAAGTCGTGCGGCGCGCCCTGGAAAAGCGCGAACTGGTCCTCGAAGTCGAAGCCCTGCGCCGCCAGCTCGATCATCGCGACGATCTGGAGGCGCGGCTGATCGGCCGTTCGCCGCAGATGGCCCGGGTCCGTCAGTTGATTCTTGATGTCGCCGACGCGGCGGTCGATGTGCTGATCTTCGGCGAAACCGGGACCGGCAAGGAAATGGTCGCCCGCTGCCTGCACGATCTGTCGCATGCCGCCCAGGAAAATTATGTCGCGATCAATTGCGGCGGCATGGCCGACACCCTGCTCGACAGCGAACTTTTCGGCCACGAGCCCGGCGCCTTCACCGGCGCCCAGAAGCGGCGCATCGGCAAGATCGAGTACGCCAGCGGCGGCACGCTGTTCCTCGACGAAGTCGAATCGATGCCGATGAACATGCAGATCAAGCTGCTGCGCGTGCTGCAGGAGCGCGTCATCGAGCGGCTTGGCGCCAACCAGCAGATTCCCGTCTCCTGCCGTGTCGTGGCGGCCAGCAAGGAAGACCTGAAGCTGCTCTCCGACCAGGGAAAGTTCCGCGCCGACCTCTACTACCGCCTCAACGTCGTGCGCATCGAACTGCCGCCGCTGCGCGAACGGCGCGAAGACATCCCGGCCCTCTACGACCAGTTCCTGCTGCAGGCCGCCAAGCGCTACAACCGCCCGGCGCCGCCGCTGACTTCCGACTACCTGCGCCGCCTGATGGCCCAGGACTGGCCGGGCAATATCCGCGAATTGCGCAATGCCGCCGACTGTCATGCCCTGGGTATCGGCCGCGACAGCGTCGTGCCGGGGGGCTGCAGCGTCGCGCAATCGCTGACCGAAGCCGTCGAAAACTACGAACGCGGCCTGGTCGCCGACGAGTTCGCCCGCCAGGACGGCAATATCGCGCGCACCAGCGAAGCCCTCAAAATCGCCCGCACCACGCTGCACGACAAGCTCAAGAAATACGGGTTGATCTGATCAGCCTGTTCCCGTGAGTCCGCCGCTGCGGCGGGCTTGAAAGTAGGGCGTCGTCATTTTTCTGGTCCGTTTTCCGCTCGCCGGGGGAGAATGCGGGCAAATACTTTTCTCCCCTTGAATTGCGTTGCGACAAAGGTGCTCATGAATCCGGCGATCAAACGATATGGAATATTCGGTCTTGTCTTTCTCGGCGGCGTGTTTTCCGGGGCTGGCCTGAGCCAGCTCGACAGCCATGGTTTGTTGACCGCGAGCCCGGCGCCGAAAATCGCCGCCGACAGCGAACTGATCAGCCTCCTGAGCGAGGAAGTGATGTCGCTGACCTACCGCACCGAGGCGCTGACATTGACCGCGCAACGCTCGAAGCCCGCCGACCGGTTCGCCGTCCAGGTCACCTTTGCCGATGGTCGAAAGCCCGAGCAATGCCTGGCCTCGCCAGACCTGGCCGGGCTCCTGGGCGAATTCGCGAACATCACGGCAAAACGGCAGATCCCGTTGCCGCGCTTTGCGGCTGAATTTCCGCAAAGTCTGGGCAGCCTTGAAATCACCGATCGCATCGCCGGCGAAGCGCTGTCCACAATGGTTTTTCATACGACAGCGGAGCGCACGGCCGTCGCGCTATCCGGCGACGGCTACGCCGCCGAGGTAGGCACGTCGATCAACAGCTTCGCCCGGCTGGAAGGCGGTTGTCAGGCCTTGGCAGCGCATCGGTAATCGGCTCTGAATGAGTCAGGCCCGGTTCGCTGCGAAAGCTCACTCCATCACGGGAAATTTCCCGTGAGCGGCTGTCATAACGAAGGCGCCGTCGATGCCCGGGACAGCTATTGCCGTCCCGGGTCGCATCCTTAGAACCAGTACTGGTAACCCAGCGCCAGACCATAGGCCGAATCGCCCGGATTGACGACGTAATTGCCGGCCGAGCTGGTGCCCATCGGCACCAGTGCCGAGCCGGCGCTGTTCTTGTGGGCCGAGAGAATGGCGTAGAGGGCTGACTGGGGGCCTATTGCTTCCCGCCAGCCGATGGTGGCGACGCTGCCCTTCTTGTCGGGACTGGCGTTCTCGATCCAGCCTTCGCCATAGGAAAGCAGCAACTGGCCGGTGCCGGTCGCCGCCGTGCGGCTGCCGATCATCCATTCATGGCGCGTCGTCTTGCTGCCCCCGCTGGGTGTCGTGAAGGCCTGACCATAGCCGGCCAGCAGCTTGGTCTTCATGATCTGGTAGCCGGCGCCGATAAAGGCATTCTCGCTGTGAGCCGTTGCGCTGCTCGCATGGTCGTCGTCCTGGTAGGCGACGCTCATCTCGAAGGGGCCGTTTTCATATTTGACGGCGAGGGCGACAGCGTCCGAGGACTTGCCGGTTTCGCCGCCCATGGCCAGCATGGCATTGGCGCTCAGACCGTTGATTTTCGGGCTGGCATAGACCAGTGAATTGTCGAAACGCGTCGCGCCGGTGCTGACGTTGCCATCGGTCGTCGGCGAACCGTAACCCTGTTCGAAGGCATCGTAGCTGATGATGGTGTTATAGAGCGGCGAGTACTGGCGACCGGCGGTCAGGCGCCCGTAGCTGCCTTCGATCCCGGCGTAGGCCTGGCGACCGAGAAGGCGTCCGCCCTGGGCCAGGGTGCCCTTGTTGAGGAAAATGCCGCTTTCCAGTTGAAAGACAGCGCGTACCCCTTCGCTGATATCGACGCCGCCCTTGACGCCCAGGCGGCTGCCGTTGAGGCCGCCGGATTCGAGGGAGTGGCGGTCGCCCTGGCCGCCGCCCGTGTTGTATTCGGTAAATAGGTCAAGCTTGCCGTACAGGGTGACGTCGGCATTGGCGCCCAGCGACGAGGCGGAAAGGACGGGCGTTTTCGTTGCCGGACCGGGGGCGGCCTTGGCCTGGGCTTCCAGTTGGGCAATCCGCTCCTGCAGTTTTTGCATGGTGGCCTTCATGTCGTCGAGTTCGCTGGCCTGGGCAAAGCCCGCGGTCAGGGTGGACAACAGACCGGCGGCGGTCATGGCGAGTGCGAGTTTTTTCATGGTGCGATCCTTGATTCGAGAAAAAGTGGGTCCCTGCCGGCATCTGCGATGCGGCATCGGTGTCTTGTCTGAAACGGGCGAGCCGGGCGGGCCGCAGGGCCCGCCGTTGATTTAGCTAGTCAAACTGCGCTGGCTCAGCGCTGGTTCAGTATTCCCAGAAAATGCGCTGCAGTTCCTTGCTGTCGTTGGTCCTGGTCAGGGCAACGGCGGCCAGGATGCGGGCCTTCTGCGGGTTCAGGTCGTGGGCGACCACCCAGTCGTACTGGTCATCCGGCTGTTCGGCATTGCGCAGCACGAAGCCGCCGGCATTGACGTGCGAAGAGCGGATGATCTGGACGCCCTTGCCGCGCAGTTCGCGCAGACCCGGAACAACACGGGCGGCGACCGAACCGTTGCCGGTGCCGGCGTGGATGATGGCCTTGGCGCCCTTGTCGGCCAGCGCGCGATAGGCGGTGTCGCTGACGTTGCCATGGCCGTAGGCGATTTCAACCGGCGCCAGGGCGCTGATCTTTTCGATGTCGAATTCCGAGTTCATGGTGTGGCGCTTGGCCGGCAGGCGGAACCAGTAGTTCTTGCCCTCGACCACCATGCCGAGCGCGCCCCACGGGCTCTTGAAAGCTTCGGTCTTGATGTTGATCATCTTGGAGACGTCGCGACCGCTGTTCAGTTCGTCGTTCATCGTGACCAGCACGCCCTTGCCGCGCGCATCCTGGCTGGCGGCAACGCTGACCGCGTTCGACAGGTTGAGCATGCCGTCGGCCGACATGGCAGTGCCCGGACGCATCGAGCCGACGACCACGATGGGCTTGTCGGTATGCACGACGAGGTTCAGGAAATAGGCCGTTTCTTCGAGCGTGTCGGTGCCGTGTGTGATGACGATGCCGTCGACATCGCCCTGTTTGGCCAGCGCCGCGACGCGCTTGCCGAGGGTGACCAGGTGTTCGTTGGTGAAGCTCTCGGAAGCGATCTGGAAGACCTGCTCGCCACGCACCTGGGCGACGTCGGCGAGGGTGGGAATGCCGGCGATCAATTTATCGACCGGTACCTTGGCGGCCTTGTAGGTGGCACTCTTGGCGACATCGGCCCCGGCTCCGGCAATCGTGCCACCGGTGGCGAGGATGACGACACTGGGTTTGTCGGCGAAGGCGGGCAGGGCCTGGCAGAAGGCTGCGACGATCAGGGCGCAGCGGACGAGAAAGCGGTTCATTGGATCTCCTTGTGCATTGAAGAAACCGGCAATCGGTTTCACACTCTTTCAATAGCACCGGGCGTGCCAGGTGTTCTGCTGCGGCAGGAGTTTTTACTTCCTTGATTTCATGTTGATATTTTTTTCATTTGCCGAGTTTCTGTCGGGATATCGATGCTTGGTCTCCTCCGGCTCTCGGTTTCCCGATAGCAGGAGTAGCTTGCCAGCGAGCGGCAAGTCTTCCCGTCCATCTTCTTCAGCAAAGTCCGCCTTCCGGGAAAGGGCTTCCCCTTCCCAATTCACCTCTCATTGCGGCAAAGCCATCCCTGGTTGCCAGTTGGCCAGCAGGGCATCGGCTTCCGCCAACTCGGCGCTGCTCAAGGTCTTGGCAAGATCCTCGCTGGCCTTTTTGGCCCAGAAGGCGCCTTCCATCGAAGGGTCGCGTTCATATCGTGCGGCAGCGAGGTGAATGAGCTTGTATGCCGTCAGCCGGCTTTCCGTGACGCCTTTGCCCCACGCATAGAGCATTCCCAGACCGTACATGCCGCCGGCGTGGCCCTGTTCGGCGGCGCTGCGGTACCACTGCCGGGCCTGCGCCAGATCCTTCGCGACACCGCGCCCACGCTCATGGTAAGAGCCGGTGATGTACTGCGCCTCGGGGTTTCCCTGGTCGGCCGCCAGGCGATACCATTTGGCCGATTCGCCCTGCGGATCGGTGCCGCCGGCCAGATTGCTGGCGTAGAGCTTGCCAAGTTCCAGCTGCGCCAGCACCTCGCCTTGCTCGCCAGCCTTGGTGTACCAATAGACTGATTTCTGGCGGTCCGAAGCTTGGCGCACATCCTTGCCATTCAGGCTGCTTTGGCTCCAGTCCAGCGCATAAATGCGGCCAAGGTAATACTGGGCCTTCGCATCGCCTGCCTCGGCCAGGGTGGTAAATTCCTTCGTCGCCTCCTGGAAATTGTCATCCTGGAAAGCCTTTTTGGCGGCATCGAATCGACTGCTGGCCGAGCTGGCCGCCGGGCTCGAATGCGGGCGGGTGGTTTTCCAGATGCCAAAGCCGGCCAGGGCGACCAGCAGGCAGGCGACCATGATGGTCTTGCCGTTGCTGCCGGGTTCGACGGTGCGCCCGCCGGTCTCCCGGTCGCGCACCCTGGCGGTGGTGGTTGGCGAGCCCATCACCTTGGCGTAGGCCACCCCGCATTTCGGACATTGCCAGTCCGGTGCCGTATCGGAGGCGACGCGCTGGTATTGGCATTTTGGACAAGTCGTCATGGGGGCTCCCGGATTCAGTTCTTGTTCAGGGGACGAAAGCTGTTCACGAAGCCGGAAATCTCTTCCGCCGAGCGTTCGCGCTTGGGCACGGCCAACACCATGACCGAATAGCCGTTATCGACAAAAACGCGTGTTGCGCCATCGCCCAGCGGCGTCGTCAATACGGCGTCCTGCGCCTTCTTGCCATCCACCGTGGTGTCCTCGAAACGGGCGATTTTGGCATCTTCGCAACGCGACCAGCCGGCGGCGAATCCCATGTGGGCATTCTTGTCGTTGCCGATTGGTTCGTCATCAGGATGCTTGCCCGTTACCGTCAGGAAGCGGGTCTTTTTCGACTCACCCTGGCACACGCGGACTTCCATGCCTTCGTTGCTGTTGGGAATGTTGTAATTGCCGCAATCGGTGGCGTGCTGCAGGATCTGGCAGCGAAAACTGACCTCTGGCGGCACTTCCACCGAGAAGGCGCCATTGCCCAGCTTCACTTTTTCGGGCTTCCCCTTGCCGCAGGCGGTAAGCGAAACGGCCATCAGAACGGCCAATGACCAGGTGTAAAAAGTTTTCATGAATCCCCCCGTTGTTCAAGGCTGACGCCATTCGAATAGTTCAACCTTGAAACCTCAGTTGGACGCGACTGTTGGTGCGTTTGGGTGGGATGGCCGGCGCGACAAAGCCGGGCGCCCGACCAGACGTGCCAGCGGTCGCGTAGCGCTCTCACCCGTTGGGTGAATGATCTCGAAGGCGCTAAAGCTGGTGTTCATACAGCTTGTCTGGGATGGATAAGCGGTCAACTGAGGTTTCAAGGTTCAAAGGAATGGCCGAAAGCGCCGGGAATTAAACTACCGCGGGCGCCTTCTGGCAAGCAGCAGAAGCGTTTCTACCCTGATACACTCCGAAAATGTCATTCAAATATCTGTTTTCCGGAGAGTTGAACCAATGAGCCTGCATCCCCTGCTGACCAATCTTCGTGCGGTCCTCGAAAACCCGAGCGAAGCCACCCTGGACCAACTCAAGGCCGACGGCTGGTTCACGCCGCTGTGGATGGTCGGTCAAACCCAGGAATTCCCGGACGGACAGGTTGCCATCGGATTCAGCGCCGAGATGGTTGAGGACAGCGATCGTCCGGTACTCTTCACCTATATAGACGAAGCCCAAGCCCGCAAGGACTACCCGGATGAACAGTTCATGACTTATTCCCTGGGGGTCGTCGCTCTACTGGCCCACCAGCGGGAAGTGGACCTGGCAGTCCTGGATGGTGAGGACGACGTCGTGCTGAGTCACGAGCAGTTATTGATGCTGCGCGACTTCGTGCAGCTTGAAGCTGATCCGGAAACGCGGAACAAGGCGGCTGACGCGCTCTTCCTCGCCAAGTTCGAGACCTTCATGCAGCAGGCGCAGGACTACTGCCGAGGGATGCCGGACGTGCGAAGCCTGTACCTGGTGGCGGTTGAACCTGGTGGCGCGCCGATGCGGGCCGGGGCTTTCCTGGAAGCGAACAAGGCCTCGGTGCACCAGAAAGCGCTGCAGGCCCTGTTCGAAAAGCACATGTTGCCGGGGGATTGCATGAGCTTCTTCGATGCCCATGATCCAACCGAGCGCAAGTTGATCGACAAGATCAAACAACAAGAACCCGCTTACCTTCGCCAGGAGGCCCAGGGATGGTGGGCGCGATTGTTCTCGCGCAACAGGCAAGCGCAGATCGTGATCCTGAAACTCGAGATGGCGGCGGACGAAGTGTGAACTTCTGGCCGGCGCCGGATGAGTCCAGCCGGGATCAGGGCAGGGGGTTCTTTCCCGATGCCCTGCCTGAGCGATCCGCGAGAAACAGGGCCAGACGAAGCGCGGCAACGCAGCCCAGCGCGACCACGAGAATCGTCGCCCAGGACCATTCCGGGAAGAGATAACTGGCTAGGCTGGCCAGACTCAGGAAGATGATGACAAAAAACATTCGGGAATATTCTCGGTTTGATGAGCGAGATTGTACTTGCCAGAAGTCCGACGGTAGCTGCGCCTGATGGATTGCCGGTGACAAAAGTTGTGGGCTCGGTCGATTCCCGTCCCGAAGTTTAGTCGGCTGGCGCCACGCTGCCCCGCGAGAGTGCCCGCGACAGCGCCGAGGCGTTGATGTAGCCCGCATCCCGGGCGGCCATCTTCAAACCCTTGCCCGCCTGCACGGCGCGCCGGGCGATGGCCAGGCGGATGGCCGAGAGGTATTTGCCCGGCGTTTGCCGCATCACTTGGCGAAAGGTGTTGGCAAAGGCGGTGCGCGACATGCCGGCTTCT
The DNA here is from genome assembly GCA_049294655.1 of Azonexus sp. Taxonomy (GTDB): domain Bacteria; phylum Pseudomonadota; class Gammaproteobacteria; order Burkholderiales; family Rhodocyclaceae; genus Azonexus. The sequence goes on along the minus strand of JBAQDI010000033.1, from coordinate 31,714 downwards.
TCGGCCAGCGTTTCGAGCGTCCATTTATATTGCGGCCGGCTATGGATGGCGACCAGGGCACGGGCGATGCGCGGCTCGGCCAGGCCGCTCAACAGCCCGCCGGCACTTGTCGGGTGGGCGATCAGGTGGCGCAACAGACCGATGAACAGGATGTCGCCGGCCCGGTCGAGCAAAGCCGGCTGGCCGCAACGCGGTGCCTGCAACTCGGCGGCGATCAGGTTGATGAGGTGGCCGAGCGAGGATTCGGCACCGGCCAGCGACACCACCTGCGGTTCGGCGAATTCGCCCAGCAGCAGCGGGGCGACGGGCCCGTCGAGCCAGGCGCGGGCGCACATCAGATGCCGGAAGTCGGCAGGCGCTGCCGCGGCCAGCGCATGCGCGGTGTCGGCGCGGCAGACGGCGATGCACGGTGCCAGCAGCATCTGGCTGGCGGTCGCCGGCAATTCAAGGCGCAGCTGGCCCTCGGCCAGCAGATAAAGGTGCAGGCAGGGCGCCGGCTCGGCGGCAACCGTCAGGCAGGCAATGTCGGCTGGGGCCCGGCTGACGCGGACGCGCGGCGCCAGGCCGGCGAGCAGGGCAGACAATCGGTCGAGGCGGGTGGTGGTGGGCATTTGTACGAATTGCAAGTATTAATGAACGAAATTTTGCGTTTAGTTCAGCACAATGCCTCTGGTCGGTCAAGCAAGGATGTCGGGGCGGCCAGCCATGCCGGTCGCCCGGCGTTCCACTGCGACCCCATTCATTGAACGAAAGGATGCCCCATGTCCGTAACTGCCCTGATGCCTCGCCACCCCGTTCCGGCCCTCGATGTTGCGCTGACCGGCGGCGGACGTTTCGTGCTCGGCGCGGTCCCCGCCGAACGCTTCGACCTCATCGTGTTTTACCGCGGCCTGCATTGCCCGATCTGCGCCAAATACCTGCTGGAACTCGAACGTCTGGCGCCGGAGTTCGCCAGGCGCGGCGTCCGGATCGTCGCCGTGAGCAGCGATCAGGCCGAGCGCGCCCAGGCGATGGCCGACAAGGTCAAAGCCGACGTGATGCAAATCGGCTACGATCTGAACCTCAACAGTGCCCGCCAGTGGGGGCTGTACATCAGCGCCTCGCGCGGCAAGACCTCGATCGGCATCGAGGAACCGGCGCTGTTCAGTGAGCCCGGCGTTTTCCTGGTCCGGCCGGACGGCACGCTGTACTACGGCGCGGTGCAGACCATGCCCTTCGCCCGGCCGCAGTTTCAGGATCTGCTCGGCGCCATCGATTTTGCCATCGCCCATGACTACCCGGCGCGTGGTGAATTTGATGGCGCAGTCTGATTGTTGGTGCGTGGTCGAGCGGCCCAACCCTGGCTGGTCAGATGGCTGGTTTCGCTGGAATCATTTGACCATTCTTGGCTTACCCAAGACAGGTCAAACGTCGGTCCCGGATAGCCACTTCAGCAAGGTTTCGTAGAGTTTTTCCGGATCGACCGGTTTGCCGATATGGTCGTTCATGCCTGCGGCCAGGCAGGTTTGGCGATCTTCGTCGAAGGCGTTGGCGGTCATGGCGAGGATCGGGGTATGGGTGTATCCGGGCAGCTGGCGGATTGCCCGGGTCGCTTCAAGGCCGTTCGTCTGCGGCATCTGGATGTCCATCAGGATCAGGTCGTAGTGAGCAGCTTGCGCCATGGCGATGGCGGCACCGCCATCCTCCGCCAGCTCGACGTGAAGGCCGATATCTTCGAGCAGGCCGCGCGAAACCTCCTGGTTGATCGGCTCATCCTCGGCCAGGAGGATGCGCGCGCCGCCATGCAGGGCTTTGAGTTGAGACTCGGCTGACTGCTTTTCGGTCTGGTGCGCAGGAGTCCTTGAATCCATCGATTTCTTCAGGGGTACGGTGAACCAGAATCTGCTGCCGACTCCCACCGTGCTTTCGATGCCGATCTCGCCCCCCATGATTTTCACCAGTCGCTTGCTGATCGCCAGCCCCAGGCCGGTGCCGCCATATTTCCGGGTCATTGAGCCGTCGGCCTGCTCGAAGGCAGTAAACAGACGTTTCTGGTCTTCAGCCGAAATGCCCATGCCAGTATCTTCTACCTCGCACTGCAACATGACCTGCTCCGGGTTCTCGCCGAGCAGGCTGACGCGCACGCTGACACTGCCTTGGGCGGTGAATTTGACGGCATTGCTGGCGAGATTGAGCAGTACCTGGCCAAGCCGCATCGGGTCGCCCTCGAGCGTCTGGGCGGCGATCGCCGGAGGCAGGTCAATGAACAGCTTGAGTCCTTTTTCCGTCGTCTTTTGCCCGATGATGCTTTGCAGGTTTTCCAGCACCTGGCCAAATCTGAAGCTGACCTCCTCGAGCTTCATGTGTTCGGCTTCGATCTTGGAAATGTCGAGGATGTCGTTGATGACTGAAAGCAGATGCATCGATGCCTGTTTCAACTTGCTCAGCTGATCGATCTGCTTGGTATCGGTGATCTGCCGCAGGACCAGTTCGGTCATGCCCATGATGGCATTCATCGGCGTACGCAATTCGTGACTCATGTTGGCGAGGAAGGTGCTTTTTGCCCGGTTGGCCGCTTCCGCCGCTTCCTTGGCGATCATCAGGGCGGAGGTGCGGTCTTCGACGAGCACTTCGAGATGGTGACGGTAGTGTTCGAGTTCGCTGGCATTTTCCTTCTGTGCCGTGATATCCACGCAAAAGCCGATATAGCCGATGAATGCGCCATCGCTGTCGTAGCGCGGATTTCCGTCGTCCCTGAGCCAGCGATAGTTGCCGTCGGCATGGCGCAGGCGATAGTCCATGCTGAAGGACTGACGCTGGTCAAACGAGGTAACGTAGGTTTGCAGGCAAAGATCGAAATCGTCGGGGTGCACGCCTTCTGTCCAGCCGTTGCCGAATTCCTGTTCGAGGCTGCGCCCGGTAAAGCGTAACCAGGGCTCGTTGAAGTAATTGCAAAGCTTGTCGAGTCCGGCGGTCCAGATCAGCGTCGATCCGCTGTTGGCCAGCGTGCGGAAATGTTGCTCGCTTTCGCGCAAGCGCAATTCCGTCTTCTTGCGCTCTTCTATTTCTTTGAACAAGCCTTCGTGGGTGAGCTTGATCTGCCGGCTCATCGCATCGAAAGAACTGGCCAGTAGCGCGATTTCATCATGTTCGACGGGTTCGATGCCGGTTTCGATACCGTACTCGCCCCGGCCAATCCGTTCGGCCGCCAGGCGCAGGCGATCGAGGTTGCGGGTCAGCCACCAACTGAACATGGCGAACAGGAGGCTGGCAAATATCAAACCGCCAAGGGCGATCAGCCCGTTCTGCCTGGACAGTGATTCGCGGGCTGCCTGCAGGAAGCCGATGGACATGCTGAATATGGCTCGCCCAACCGTATGGCCATTGATGGCAAGCGCCATCTCCGTCTCGATATTTCCTTCCAGCCCGCTATCGTCGAGGGGGCTGTCGAGCTTGTGGATATCGCTATTCCGTTCTTCTCCGGCCTGGCCGACGACAACGCCATCGGCATCCATTACCCGGATATGTTCGACGGTGTGCGTCCGGTGAATCTCGCTCAGGACGTCGTTGAGGGTCGAGTAGTCGTGCTGGGCGAGGGGGCCGGCGAGTGCCGAATTGAGCAGGGGGCGGATGGTTTCGACGCGGACCCGAACCTGCTCCTTGAGAAAGCCTTGGGCAATCCGGTTGGCGTTGTAGACGATCAGCGCGAAAACGGCACTCTGGATGAGTACTGCGCCGAGAATCAATTTTGCCCGCAGGGAGAGCTTCCACATGGCGGTCGCCGGTTGGTCTACTTGAGTTTCAACTCGGTTTCTTCGAGGAAGGGATCGAGTCGCCGCATCGCCTCTTCGCTGGCTGCTGTCATGTTGTCATACCCCATTTTTTCCATGAAGGGTCTGGCTTCCGGGGTTTTGCCGAAAGCCAGCAATTGCGTGCGCAATTTTTGCAGTTGCAGCTTGTTGGTGCCCGGGGCCGCAATAATCACATAACCGGGGAGTACGCCGGCTTCGAAAAGCACCTTGAAGCGATGCCGGGCGTTGGGGTCGATAAAGCCCTGGCTACGAAACACCATGGCCTGGGCGACACCTTGTTTTACGGCAATCTGGCTGCTCTCGTAACTCCGTGTCTCGATGACCTTGAAGTCGCGGTTGGCGAGCAGGCCCTTCTTGGCCAGGGCATCCATCATGACCATCGCGACCAGGGCACTATTGTCGAGCACGGCAATCGTTGCGCCGCGCAGTGCTTCGAGATTGGCCGGGCCGTCGGTTTCATTGGCCAGGAGTACCGACTGGTGTTCCGGCTGGAACGTCACCAGCGGATGCCAGCCCAGCTTTTTCTGGGCCAGGCGGGCAATGTGAGGGGGGCTGATCAGCAGGTCAAAGCCACCGTCCTGGATGCGCTGGTACATGCCCTTGAAATGGGGCGGAACTTCCAGCTGGATCGGCGCCAGTGACAGGTTCTTTTCGAGGTGCTCCATCAGGGGGCGATAGATCTCGTAGGCGGTGCGTATCGAGATGACCGGCAAGGTTCCCAGACGCAGCGGCTTGCCAGCGGCCTTGGCCAGGGGATGAAAACCCAGGGTGGCCATGGCCAGGGATAGTTGCAAGAAGTGCCGTCGTTTGAGCATGATTCCTCCCCGATTTAATTGCTGTTTTTAGCTTTCGGTCATGATGAATCAGACAGACAAATTCCGCCACAAGATTAACGCCGCATGTCCGGTGTGGGCTCGAACATCGTGGTAAGTAAATTGGCGCGGCGGGTGCCGGGTTTTCGGCAAGCAGGCGTGTTTTCTGTTGGGTTCGGCTATGCTGAATGGCGGCTCGGAAAAAGCGAACCCGCCCGTTTGATGTTGCTTGTCGGGAACGCGTTGCCGTTTCCATAGTCCCGACTGCCATGTTGTGGCAGCCATTTTTTCTGGAAGGAAAAATGTCATGGCAAAACTTGTATTTGCAGTCCTCGGGAGCCTTGTGGCCGTAAGCGCCTTTGCTCAGGATGGCGCCGTCAAAATGAGCCGGGAGGAATTGTTGTCTTTTCTGCCCGGCACCAAGGTGACTCACATCTCGCAGGCTGGCAGCGAGCGCCATTGGACGAACGAGCCGGATGGCAGTTTGTATGCGAACTCGACCAACAAACTGTACGGGAGCGCGCTGGGAACCCAGACCACCGGCCAGGCAGGAACATGGAACGTCAGCGATGACGGCAAGTACTGCATCGACATTGACTGGAAGAGAGTCAGCGAGAAATGGTGCGCCGCCATCCTCAAGGGCGAGGGCGATATCTACTACCTGGGCAAAGTGGGCGAAAAGAGCAGGATCATCTTCGCCAGGTAAGCGATCTTGCCATTCGAGCCCGGCCCCATGGCTGGCGATTGCAGCGCTTTACGGTTTGGGAACCCGGATTCGACTGATCATCAGCGAGCCGGATACGGCGAACATGAGGACCAGCGGATGCAGCTTGAATCCGCCAAGGGTCTGTTCGCCGAACCACAGTGCGCCGCCGACGGCGCCGCTTGATGCGGCGAAAAACAGGATGCCGACGATCAGCAGCGAGGTTGGAATGGGCGTGCCTTCGAAATATTTCACTTTGTCGCCGCCTGCCGAGAGCTCTTCCGCCGTCACGTTGTAGCGCGCCAGTCGCGAGACGCCGCAGGCGACAAAGCAGGCCAGGACGATCCGGTCAAAAAACCCGTTCATGCCCAGGGCGTAGGCCAGCACGGCGGGGGCCACGCCAAAGGAGATGATGTCGGCCAGGGAGTCAAGCTCGCGGCCGATGTCTGATGTCTTTTGCCGCCAGCGGGCGATCCGGCCATCCAGAACGTCAAAAATCAGCGCCGCAACAAGCAGGCCGCAGGCGATATTGATGTGCCCGAGATCCCCGGTCTGCAGATAGGTCATGATCGAAAACAGCGCGCCAACGCCGCTGATGGCATTGCCCAGCGTGAACCAGTCGGCCAGATGAAATTCGCGAATCATCGAAAACGGTTTGGGTTTTCCAGGTGTTGTCATGGCGGCCAATGGGTGAGTTGTTCAGCGAGGTCGATGCACGATGCCTATTCTAGCAGCCTGCCGAACTTGACCGAGCCGGCTTCGACCCGCCGACTCTGTGCGTTGCCATACAGTCCGAGTTGTCGGACGGCGCTATCGTTGTCGCCAAAAGCTGCTGTCTGCCAGCACTTGAACCGGAGAGACCGATGAATTCCAGATTGAGAAACATCCTTGCCGTGGCCTGCCTGGCCATCAGCACCGCGGCCAGTGCCGACCTGACCTTTTACGAGCGCCCGGGCTTCGCCGGGCAATCGTTCTCCACCGACCGGCAAGTCGGCAACTTCGAACGTTTCGGCTTCAATGACCGCGCCTCGTCGGTCACCGTCAGCAGCCAGCGCTGGGAGGTCTGTGAAGACCGACGGTTTCGCGGTCGCTGCGTCGTCTTGCGCCCCGGCGAGTATCCGTCGCTGGCGGCAATGGGCCTGAATGAAAGGGTTTCATCGGTCAGGCCGATCCCGCGCAACGCCCGTATTTCGGGAAATCGCTATGCGCCGGCCCCCGCAGCCCCCAGGGACAACGCCGTTCCGCAAATAAGCTTCTTCGAACAGGAAGGCTTTGCCGGCCGATCATTCAAAACCGAAGAACGGGTCATCAACCTGGCGCGTCAGGGCTTCAATGATCGCGCCTCGTCCGTCATCGTTTTCAATCATCGCTGGGAAGTTTGTGAAAACGCCGGCTTCACCGGCCGCTGCGTGGTCTTGCGGCCCGGCCGCTATCCTTCACTGGCCGCCATGGGCTTGAATGATCGCATTTCGTCCGTGCGGGAAGTGCTCCTCGACGCCCGCATTGAAGACGAGCGCTATGCCCCACCGCCGCCGCCGATCTACGACAGTCGCCGACGCAACGACGAGCGGCTCTACGAGGCCGATGTCACCTCCGTTCGCGCCGTCGTTGGTACGCCCGATCAGCGCTGCTGGGTCGAACGGGAACAAATTGCCCCGGAACGCAGTACCGCCAACATCCCGGCCGCCATTGCCGGCGCCGTCATCGGCGGCGTCCTCGGCCATCAGGTCGGTGGCGGGAACGGTAAGGATCTGGCTACGGCAGCAGGGGCAGTCGCCGGAGGATTCCTCGGGGCCAATATCGGGCGTGGCGATGCCCAGGCCCAGACCCGCGATGTGCAACGCTGCACCAATGCATCAAGCGCCGGCCGCCCCGACTACTGGGACGTTTCCTACACCTTCCGCGGCCAGGAACATCGCGTGCAGATGGCCAATCCGCCAGGACAAACCATCACCGTCAATGAGCGCGGCGAGCCCCGTTCGTGAATGGCTGGTGGAGAAAATCGGCGATATCGAGGTGCATTCGTTGGCAGCAGAAGCGGTGCAGGGCTACATCTTTTCGATGTGCTGCCGGATGCGGGTCAGAATCTCAAGCAAGTCTGGCTGGCCGTTGTAGTACAAGGCCGAGGTCTTTCGATACTCGCTGGCAAAGCGTTCCCGCTCTTTGGGGTCTTCCAGCAGGAAAGCCGGGTTCCTGGCAGCAACCAACTCATCCCCACCCCGAAATCGCTGCACCTTGCGCGCCTCGTAGGCCGGCGTGCCGATAAATTCCTGAACCTCGGGTAAGGTCAGCAGGCAGTAGATGTCGTAATAGTGGCGCATGAAGTTGGCCGGAAATGCTTGCCCCGCTTTCTGTAGCCGGTACTTGGTCGATACCGTCTGCAACTTCTCGACGAAGGTGTAGGTGGGCAAGTAGCACAGAACATCAATTGCACGATTGTCGTAAATCTGCACGCCAGCATTTAGCGCTGCATCGTATGCCCAGGACGAGATCGTGACCGGACGGTTGGGGGTCGTGTCATCGAAACCCAGTTCCAGCAAGATACCGTCCTTGATGCCACTCTGTTGGCCAACGCGATTGGCGTAGCGCAAGCGAATTCCGGCGCTGCGCATTTTTTCGTCATCAAAAGCGGTGTCTCGCTCGACCACCTCGATGCCGGGAATGGCGATGTTCTTGGCGAGCCATTCGTAATAGGCCCGCCGGGATTCAACATGCGCAGGCTTGTCGTGGTTGCGCCCCACGTTGACCTGCAAGTCATCGGGCGGCTCGATGCGGATATCAATGTCTTCCGAAAACCGGTGGATGATGCCAAAGCCTTTCGAGAGCGATGTGCCGCCCTTCAGCTCAAACCGGAACCTGGATGCCTGCAAGCCCCACAGGCAGTGCATGATCCAGTAGTCTTTTTCGACCAGCACCGGATCAATCCCCCGCTGCTCGGCCACGATAGCCAGAAGCTCGTTGAAGTCGCTGCGCGTGTGCAGGAAGTCAGACATCCAGCCAGCGCATGAAGCGTTTCTTGGTGGCGACCGAGCCGTAATCTGAAACGGCCAGCTTCAACCTGGCTTGATCGAAGCCGGACAGTTTGCGCTCCACCATCTGTAGCACTTGGTTCTTGTCTTCAGCCAATTCGTCCAGATTATTGATTGCATCGACCAGCAAGAATTCCGCCGTGAGTTTCTTCGGGAAACGCGGCTTGACGCGGAAATCAAACTGGCGGTTCCCGAACGAAAAGAGGCCATGCCGCTTGTGGTTGTACACCAGGGTCTTGTTATAGAGCTGTGATGTTCCCAAGCCCAGCGTGTTGTAGCTCGACGGGGAAAAAACCAGAAAATTCTTGTCGCGCAGGAATGTGGCAACCAGTTCCTGATCATCCGGGGGCAACGCGCCAAACACGGATTTCTTTGGCGCGTAGTAAAGCCCCTGTGCCAGTCGCGTCAATGCGCCGCCAGCAACCAGCTCGCGAAGGTGCCGGTCAACGGCGTTGGAAACCTGTGCCAAGTCCTCTCGGCGATACACCTTGCCGGCGTGCAGCATCTTCGCCACTTGATCCAGGGCGAGTTGCCTGGTCGGTAGCGATGGGCTTGCGAAAGGAGTGCTTGCCGGTTTCACTGAATGAATTCTCATTGACGTTTCATGCAAAGTATAGCCGGTATGGGGGCTCTCCGCCATTTGATCGGTTTAATCTGGCGGGCAATAAGCGCAGTGATTGCACCACTCTCCGGGTAATACAAGCGGCATCCTCAGGCGCCACTTTTCGCATGATTGAACTGCAGCATGTTGCAGAAGAGTGCCCCTTGTTCAATTGCGTCATCGAGTGCAACGTGCGTGTGGGGAAACTGGTCGAACCATTGCTTTGGCATGTTGCGTTTGGTGCTTTCGCGGTACTCGGTCTTCAGAACTGCCATTGCATAAGACTTCATGTCCAGCGCCGAGTGACTGAACGGGCTCTCGCCGGCGAAACGGATCAGGTACCAGTAGATAAACAGGAAGTCGAAGCCGGCCGGATAGGCGACGAATACGGGCTTGCCTTTGAGTGTCCTGATCCATTCGACGTAGGCGCGCATGGCGGCTTCCGGTGTCTGAAGATCTTTTCTGCATGCCGCCCACGCCTCGGGCTGTGTGGCCCACCACTCCGCTGTTTTGGGGTGTGCGGCCGCACCGTCCAGCGTCTCCAGGTTCGCCGAGAACGTGGACACAAGCTTCTTGTCCGAGGTGTACGCGGCGGAGCCGAAGCTCAACATGGAGTGAGGCCCCGGGATGGGGCCGTCGGTTTCGACGTCTGTGCTGATGTAGATTTCGCTCATGTTGATGCCTTTTGTTTGCTAGCCAAGATCGTCAAACATCGGGATGCCGGACGTTGAAGCGAGCGGGCGAACCGGCATTACGCTTCACCATTGAATAGACCTGAAGAATCTGTTTTTTTGTCAGGCGCGTACATGGCCTGAAAGAAGCAGGTTCCACCATCGAAGGTTAACTACAAATTCGTGTTTCGCATACTCCGGAGGGGCTGTGCAGAAGGCGTTGATGAAGATTACCTTGCAGGCGGACTTTTGCTAATATTGCAAATCGAAACTTAAACTTTCGATTTGCAATATTGGAGCGCTCATGTATCGACGTCAAGCCCGCAACACCTTGGACCGGCTAGCCCGGGGCTTCCCTGTGCTGGCCTTGACCGGGCCGCGTCAGTCCGGCAAGACGACGCTGGCGCGGGCTGGTTTTCCCGACAAACCTTATATTTCGCTGGAAAACCTCGACGAACGGGACTTTGCCGAGCATGACCCCAAGCGCTTCCTGGCGCGCTTTCCCGAGGGGGCGATTCTGGATGAAGTGCAGCGTTGCCCGGCGTTGTTGTCCTGGTTACAGGGCGTGGTCGACGAACGCCCGGTAATGGGCCAGTTTGTGCTGACCGGTTCAGCCCAATTTGATCTGATCGCCGGCATGAGCCAGTCGCTGGCCGGCCGGGTAGGGCGGGTCGAACTGTTGCCGCTGTCGCTGGCCGAAATGCAGGATGGCGACTGCCTGCCGCCGACGCTCGACCGCTTGCTGCTCAACGGCGGTTACCCGGCCATCTATCAGCGCGACCTGGCGGCGACCGACTGGTTTCCCAACTATGTGGCAACCTATCTGGAGCGCGATGTCCGGCAGATCATCGCCGTGCGCGATCTGTCGCAGTTCCAGCGCTTCGTGCGGATGTGCGCGGCACGCTCCGGGCAATTGCTCAATCTGGCGGCCCTGGGTGCCGATTGCGGCATCTCGGCGGTGACGGCGCGCGACTGGCTGTCGGTGCTGGAAGCCAGCTATCTGGTGACCCGTCTGCCGCCGTACTTCCAGAATTTCGGCAAACGCCTGGTGAAAACGCCCAAGCTCTATTTTCTCGATGTCGGCCTGATGGCCTGGCTACTGGGAATACGCGACGAAGCGTCGCTAGCCACCCATGCCGCCCGTGGCGCCCTGTTTGAAACCTGGGTAGTGTCAGAACTGATCAAGCAACGCTTCAATGATGGCCAGCCGGCCGACCTCTATTTCTGGCGCGATAGCGCCGGGCACGAAATCGACGTGGTATTCGAAACCGCCGCCGGTTTACAGGCAGTTGAAATCAAGTCCGGCAGCACCTTCGCGACGGACTGGGTGGATGGGCTTAAGAAATGGCAGAAATTCACCGGCGATACGCCGACCCTGAAGCCCATCCTGATTTATGGCGGCGAGGACAGCCATGAGCGGGAACATTGTTTGGTTACGGGGTGGAAGGATGTGGGGCGGGGCTAGCTTGCGACAGTCATAAAGCGAAATTCTCGAAATCCGAACCTCGCGGGATCAGCGAAATCTGAACTAGGCCCCTTTTGTTGGTAAGGCATGGAAATTGTCATCGTATGATGCTATCGTTGAAGCGTTTCACAAAAGGAGAACTCCATGCGCACGACACTCGCCCTTGATGATGATTTGCTTGCCAAGGCACAGGCCTTGACTGGTTTTTCGGAAAAAACTGCCTTGGTCCGCGAAGCCCTGCGGGCGCTGATCCAGCGCGAAAGTGCCAAGCGCCTGGCACTGCTCGGTGGTTCCGAACCGCAACTCGACGTCGTACCAAGGCGCCAGACGGAGCAGAGATGATCCTGGTCGATACCTCGATCTGGATTGACCATTTACGTCAGCGCGACGAGCGCCTGAGCAAGCTGCTCAATCAGGGCCTGGTGCTGGCCCATCCCTTTGTAATCGGCGAACTGGCCTTGGGTAGTCTGCAGAACCGCGCGGCAATCCTCGGCGCCCTACAGGATTTGCCGCAAGCCCCGGTCGCCACGGAAGGCGAGGTACTGAGCTTCATCCAGCAAAACGCTCTCTACGGTTTAGGCATCGGCTACATTGACGCGCATTTGCTGGCAGCCGTGCGTCTCATGCCGGGGGCTGCATTGTGGACACGTGATAAACGGCTGCTGGCCGCCGGTACGAGCTTGGGATTGGTGGAAAACGTGGTGCATTGAGCGTGACCCAATACAATTCAATTGTTTCGCCATCGTCAGGCTCATTTCATGATCCCATTTTCTATTTCAATTTTAAGCAAATCCCTCATGGCATCGATATATCCTTGATTCCCACCATCTGAATAAGCTGATACCTGACATGGGGTGTCTAAATTACGTAAATCGTATTTTTCCATTCCGTCGATTTTTGAGAATCTAATGTTTGGTCTAGAAAGGAAATACAAAGCGGCGAAATGGGCAACAATATGTTTTTCATCGGCTTTCCACTCTAAAATTAAATCAATTCTCTTATTCCATGCCAACATGTATTCGTACGAGTAGGATTTCTTGAAGGCGTGAAAATATTTTGAGAATTCACTGTCGCAAGTTTCAATATCTTCCTGCTTGAAAGTTACTGTCTTGACATAACCTGGTGGATGGCCAAGAGTGATTTTGTATAAATTAGCCTCGCTGAGCGACTTGATTGGCAAAATATCACTGGCAGGCCAAACAGAAAATGAAATTGACGAAAATGCTATTATGAAGGTGTGTCGAAGCATTCTGATTACAAAGCAATGAAATGGAGTAGAGATGTTTTTGTTCTGAAATTGTGAATATATCGGGCACATTTTGTTCATTTCTATTCGTTGCCGACTTTATTTATTTCGCCTACGTTTATCTTTGCCTGGAGGGTCGTAGGAAGAATGGTGTGAGTTGAGCTTGGGCGCTAGCCAAGATCGTCAAACTGCCATTGCTCGCACAGCGCCCCGAATAGCTGTTCATCGAGGGCAGATAGAAACAGTCCGGGATCAGGTTCGCCATCGGTATGCAGGTACCAGAGGATTACTTGATCGGTAACGGCAAAGAGTTTCAGGCCCGGGATATCAACGACCAGGCGCCCGCCGATGTCCTTGATCAAGTCCTCAACATCCTGAACACATGAAAAACTGTCGGCCGGAATCATGCCGCAGAACGGGTATCCACCCTGCGCCATCTGGTAGTAGAGCATGGCGCGAAGAAACCCGGGCAAATCGAGAGCTTCCCGGTGCCACTCCGGCGCCTCAAGGTCAGTCGTTTGATAGACATTACCCTGAGCATCCGTGGCCCAGTAGCAAACCCCCTGATTCTCTTCCAGGAAGACGAGTTTTTCCTCGCAAATCAGCCATTGCTGCGGCTCGGCAAATTGCTGAAAAGACGACATGAATGTGGCTTGGCCCCCGACCGCCATGTAGAAATCCTTGAGGGCTGTCGGTACGACAAACCGCAAGTCCCGCTCAGCCGCCGTGCAGACCGTTTCGGGAACACCATCCTGCTCGGTCAGCGCTCGACCGAGAAGCCAGGCAGCGTCGTCTGTGAAGTTTTTGATGGGAATCATTGGGATGGCTGACGTTGAAGTGAGCGGGCAAACCTGTGCGTCATTACGTTTCCCCGTTGAACAGAATAATAGGGGGCTGACCACTATTATTTTGTTCTGAAGTAAAAAACTACTTCATAAATGGCTTGGCGGGATTTCCTATCACCGTAGTGCCTGGTGGAACACTTTTTGTGACTACCGCTCCCATCCCAACTACGGCACCCCTTCCGATGACAATAGGATTTTTGGTTCCGTCTTTAATAACAGCTCCTGTCCCTATATATGCATGGTCCTCTATTACAACATGGCCATTGCATTTAACTCCTGGGGCAAAGGTAACGAAGTCTCCAATCACGCAATCGTGTGCAACATATGAATAAATATTGCAATGGAAAAACCGTCCAATTTTTGCGTTTGACGTTATATGCGTAAAGCCGCAGAAAATGGCTCCATCTCCTACGGAGTTTCCGCTCAAAGAAAGGTGGTTCGGTGCAACGATAGAAAACGGCTTTGCCTGATCCGGCGGAATGCTGTTTGAAATCCTTGCCCGCACCTTGGAATCTCCAATTGCAATGTTATATAGACGTTCTGATGCCGATGCACTCAAGAATTCAGACATTTTTATTACGCGACGGCCATTAACAACTTGGCCTGAAATATAAAAACTATCTTCAACCACAAAAACAAGTTCAGATTCGTTTTCTATGCCATCCCAAACCGGAAGCCAATATTCGGCAATAGGCATAACCTCTCGAGCAAAGCCACCAGCCCCGATAATTCCATAAAGTTTCATATTATTTCCTGAGCATAGATAGGTTACGACTATTACATAAAGTTATGATGTGTTCAATGTCTACTGTTGGCTAAGCAGGTATCAAAAGGGGGGTAGAGACATTCGGCTTTTGAAATGCCAAATGTCTTTGATGCTATTGGTCGCTACGGTGGGAACGTGCCCGATTTTCCCTGCTGGCCATAGTCGCTTCTCAGCTAAATCCTCAACCGCGAATACCCAACCCCGCCGCCTTTTTCCACGCAAATCTGCGCCGGAATTCTTTCCTTCATGCCTTCGACGTGGCTGATGACGCCGATCATCTTGCCGCTGGCGTTGAGGGTGTCGAGCGCGTTGAGCGCGATTTCCAGGGTGTCGGCGTCGAGCATGCCGAAGCCTTCGTCGAGGAACAGCGAGTCAATGCTGGTCTTGTGGCTGACCAGGTCGGAGAGGGCGAGGGCGAGCGCCAGGCTGACCAGGAAGCTTTCGCCGCCCGATAGCGTGCGGGTGTCGCGGGCGACTTCGCCTTGCCAGCTGTCGACGATGTCGAGTTCGAGTTCGCCGGTGGTTTTCCTGCGCAGCAGGTAGCGGCCGTGCAGGCGGGCGAGGTGGGCGTTGGCGAGGTGCAGCAGGTGGTCGAGGGTGAGGCCCTGGGCGAATTTGCGGAATTTGTCGCCCTTGGCCGAGCCGATCAGGCTGTCGAGGCGTTGCCAGAGATCGCTTTCGGTGGTCTGCGCGGCGATCTGGGCGAATAGCGCTTGCTGGTTTTGCCGGGCTTGTTCGTCGCGGGTGAGCAGGGCGCGCTGGGCGCCGAGTTGTTCGCTGAGTTCGCGGCGAGTGGTTTCGAGAACGGCAAGCGCGGTGTCGAGGTCGGCCAGCTGCGGGATCGGGGTTTCGATTGAATCGCGCGGCGGGGGCGTGCTTTGCAGGCGCAGCAGCTTTTCGCCGGCGGCCTTGAGGACGGCGGCGGCCTGCTGCTGGGCGAGTTGCCGGGTTTCCTTGAGTTGCAGCAGGCGCTGGCGTTCTTCGGCGGGCAGCAGGGCCGCCGCGTAGGCGGCGAGGTCGGCGAAGGGGCTGGCGGTGAGGGCGGTTTGCCAGGCGGCCGAGGCTTCGGCGAGGGCTTTTTGCTGTTGCGCCAGATTGGCGGCGAGTTGCGCCTGGCGGCCTTGCTGGGCGGCGAGTTGCTGGGTCAGGTCGGTGATGGCTTCGGCGCAGCGGGCGAGGGCGGTGGCCAGGTCGGCGCTGGCGTTTTCCGGTTTTGGCGCTTCCGGTGCCGTTGCCCGCTCGGCGGCGAGGGTTTGCCAGCGTTCCAGCCAGTGCGCGGCTTGCATCTGCGCGGCCTCGAAGCGGTCCTGCTGCTTGACGAGGATTTCGGCGAGTTCATGGCGGCGTTTCTGCGTCTGCTGCCAGTGCTGCCATTCGCCGTCGCGCTCCTGCAGCCAGGCGGCGGATTCGGCGGGGATGGCGTAGCCGGCGGTGGCCAGCGTGGCGCTGAGCCTGGCGTCGAGTTCAGCTTGTTCCTGAATCAGGGTTTGCGCGGTTTTGGCGAGTTCGGTCTGGCGTTGCTGGCCAGTTTGCGCCGTTTGTTGCAGCAGTTTCTGCTGGTTGCCGGCATTGAGCCGGGCCTGGGCGGCATCGGCCGCGCTTTTGCGCGCGGCGTTCAGCGCCTGTTCGCCCTGGTCGGCGGCTTGCAGGCGCTGGGCGAGCTGGGCCAGCGCCTGTTCGGCGGCAGCGCGGCTGGCGGCCAGGGTTTTGGCGTTTTGCCAGGCATCGACCGGGTGCGGCGTGGTGTTGGCGAGGCTGGCGAGCAAGTCGGCCCATTCGGTTTGCAGGCGGGCTGTTTCCTGTGTCGTCCTGGCTTGCTGGGCCTGCCATTCCTTTTGTGTGGCCTGGCTTGCCGACTGATCGGCCCTGGCTTGCAGGCCTTTTTCCTTGAGGGCTTCGAGCGCCGTCTGTTTTTCCTTGAGCGCCGTTTCTGTGGCCGAAACGTCGAGTGCCGTGTAGGCGGCGATGGCCGGGTGTTCGGGCGCGCCGCACAGCGGGCAGGGCTCGCCCGGCTGCAGTTGCTGGCGATGTTGCTCCAGGCTCTGGATGCGGCGTTCCTGTTCGAGCAGTTTCTGCTTGTCGGTGACCTGGGCGGCGAGTTCCTTGTGTTGCTCACGCAGGGCGACCAGGGCTTTCTCCTGGTTTTCGATCTTTTCCTGAACCTGCTGCAGTTGTGTGTTCTGCGTGGTTTGCTGCGCGGCCAGTTCGCGGCGGCGCTGGGCGAGGGCTTCGAGTTGTTGCCAGCGATTCAGGCCCGCCTGTTCGCGTTGCCAGTGCTGGCGCAGTTCGGCCAGGGTCTGGCCGGCCAGGCGTTGATTCTGCTCGGCCTGGGTTTTTTCCAGCGCGGCGTCGGCGGCGGTTTTGGTCTTTTCGGCGGCATCGACCGCGGTGGCTTGCGTGGTGAGCTGGCGGGCGGTGGCGGCGAGTTCGTCGGTGAGCTTTTGCTGGGCCAGTTGCTGGGCGGCAAGGTCGCGGACCAGCTTTGCCCGCTGTTCAAACTGCTGGCGCCAGACGCCGAGGCGCTCGCCGAGTTGGGCGCGTTGCGGCTGGGCGGCGCAGAAATCGTCAATATCCCTGGCTTCGCGCTGGCTGAGTTGCAAGGCCTGCTGCGCCTGGGCGGCGAGTTCGGCGCTGTGGTGCTGGGCGGCGGCGTGCTGGGCAAACTGTTCGGACTGCAGTTTTTGGCGCGCGGCGAGCAGGGCTTTGAGGTCGTTTTCGCTTTGCTGGCAGGCGGTGCCGGCTTGTTGCCATTGCAGATGCAGGGGTTTGAGCGCTTCGGCCGGTTCGCTGGCGGCGAGCTTTTTGAGCTCCGGCGCGGCGGCGGTTAGGGCGGCATCGGCTTCCTGCTGCTTGTTTTCGGCGCTTTTGACTTCCTGCTCGCCTTGCGCCAGGTCGAGGCGCCACTGGCGCTGGGTTTGCGTTTGCGCGTGGCGGCGCTGGACGTCGGCCAGTTGGCTGTCGAGGCGGCTGACTTCGAGCTGCATCGCGGTGCGTTGCTCGTCGCTCAGCAGTTCCATGCCGGCGGCGCGGGCTTTGAGCTGGTCGAGCTGGCTTTTGGCTTCGCGCGCCTGCTCGAAAACCTTGCGTGAAATCTCGCCGTAGATCTCGGTGCCGGTCAGTTCTTCGAGCAGTTCGGCGCGCTCGTTGGCTTTGGCGTTGAGGAAAGCCGCGAAGTCGTTCTGGGCGAGCAGCATCGACTTGGTGAAGCGCGGGAAGTCGAGGCCGGTGATCTCGGCGATGCGCTCCTGCTTTTCCTTGGCCTGCGTGCTCAGGATGGTGCCGTTGCCCTGGGCGTCGAGTTTGGCCAGCTCGACCTTGGGCGCCTGCAGTGCGCCGTCGACTTTCTCGCGGGCCCGGCGCTGGCTCCAGAAAGCGCGGTAGACGGTGCCCTTCACTTCAAACTCGACCTCGGCCAGGCAGTCGGCGGTGTGCCGCGTCATGATGTCGTTGTCGGATGCCGAAATGGTCTTCAGGCGCGGCGTCTGGTGGTAGAGGGCGAGGCATATGGCATCGAGCAGCGTCGATTTGCCGGCGCCGGTCGGGCCGGTGATGGCGAACAGGCAGTTGTCGGTGAAGGGCGGCTTGGTGAAGTCGACGAACCATTCGCCCTTCAGCGAATTGAGGTTCTTCAGGCGCAGGCTCAGGATTTTCATGCGGACTCGGTCGCCGTGCGGCTGAAAACGGCGTATTGCCAGTGTTGGCGAGGCGCGCCGTCGGGGCTCTGCCAGCCGGCCCGGCGTAGCACTCTGGCGATGAACCAGTTGAGCGCACCGTGGCCGATGAACAGCACGCTGCCGTGCACGGCGGCCAACTGGCTTAACGTCTCGGCACAGGCCGCGGCCCGCGCCCGGGCGGCGGCAAAGGATTCGGTGTGGCGGTGGTAGCCAAGGACCCAGGCCAGCCGGAACAGCACCGACCACAGACCGACCGGCAGGATGGGAAAGCACCAGTCGGCATGGGGCATGTCCAGTTCCCGGAAGGCGGCGTCCTGGCCATGTGCCGAGATGCCCAGCGCTGCCGCCGAACCTACTGAGCGGGGCAGTGTGCTGCACTGGACATGCCTGGCTAGCCGGGCTTGTCTGATCGCCGCGGCGGGTGGCGGGCTGGCCGGGTCGATGGCGGCGGCGTTGTAACGCTTGATCCAGGCGCCGTAAGCACGGGCGCTCAGTCCTTGTTGTCCGTCGATGGCCGGCCGGCCGTGGCGCATCAGGATGATCTGCATGGGTGTTCAGGCATCCCGGGAAAAAATAGCGTCTTCGGCGGGTGCGGTGAGTTCAGCCAGCACGCGCCGGAAGCGTTCGTTCAACGCTTGTTGTAGCTCGTCGCTCAGTGCTTCCTGCTGCAGGCGGCGGGCGAAGACTTCATGCGGACTGAGTTCGTCGAGGGTTTCGTTGGTTTCTGCCGCCAGCCGGGCGGTGGCGTCGCCGCGCTGGCGGCGGATGCGCAGGACTTCGACCGGCCAGCCTTCGGTCAATGCCTCGATACGAGCCGGCAGGTCGGCCAGGTAGTCGTCTTCGGCGACGGTGACTTCGAGCCAGGCCGGGTATTCGCGCGTGCCTTCGGCAGCGGCGGCGCCGATCGCGCCGGCCAGGGTTTCGAGATTGCCGCTGACGGCGACCAGGCCCTGAAAGCGCGGTACGGGTAGCACGGAGACGGATTTCAGGCCGTTGCTGTCGAGATCGACGAGCAGCATTTCCTTCTGCTGTTTTGCTTCGTCGAAACCGAGCGGGATGGGCGAGCCGCAGTAGCGGATGTGATCCAGGCCGCCGACTTTCTGCGGCCGGTGGATGTGGCCGAGGGCGATGTAGTCGGCCGGCGGGAAGGCGGTGGTCGGAAAGGCGTCGAGCGCGCCGACGTAGATTTCGCGCACCGATTCGCTGGTGCTGGCGCCGACCGTGGTCAGGTGGCCGGTGGCGATGATCGGCAACGGGCGGCCGAAGTTCGGGCCGAGTTCGGCGGCGAGGACGGTCTGGCGTTCGACGGCAGCCGCGAACACAGCGTTGTAGTGTTCCTGGATGGCCGTTTGCAGCGATAGCTGCTTGTCCCCGGCGCTTTGCCCGGCCTGGCTGTGCAGCACGTCGCGCGGCCGGATGAAGGGTATCGCGCAGACGAGGCAGCCGGCTTCGCCGTTGCGCTGCGGCAAAACGATGACTTGCGTCGCCGGATCTTCGTGGGTCGCGGCGATCACCGTGGTGCCCAGGTGGGCAAGCAGTTCGCGGCTTTCGCCCAGGGTGGCCGGCGAGTCGTGGTTGCCGCCGAGCACCAGCAGCGCGACGCCGGCCTTGTACAGCTGGCCGACGAGCTGGTTGTACAGCTCGCGGGCGTAGCTGGGCGGCGTACCGGTATCGAAAATGTCGCCTGCGATGATTACCGCGTCGACCGCCTGTGCGGCTACCTGCTCAAGCAGCCAGGCGATCAGTGCCTGGTGCTCGGCTTGCCGGCTCTTGCCCATGAAGTGCTGACCGAGGTGCCAGTCGGAGGTGTGGAGGATACGCATGCCGGGTTGCTGAATGGGAAAGGGGGGAAGTTTAAACGGCAAAGCGCCCGTGCTGTAGCCGGCGTTGTCCGCATTTGTCCGCCTTTGCCCGGCCGGCGCCGGCTCAGCTTGTCTGTGTCGTGCCCGAACTGGCCGTGTAGCGTTCGCTGACGAATTTCTCGATTTCCTGCAGGAAGCTGTTGCCCGTGTAGTTGTTTGCCAACTCGCGTGCCTTGCCGAGGAACTCGTCTTCGCCGATCCCGGCGGCCTTGGCCAGGCCGAGCCAGATGGATTGCGGGAAGGTCGTGGTGGCGGTTTCCGGCATGCTCAGGCCGGCTTCTTGCCAGCGCTGTTTCAATTTGTCGGGGACTTCTTCGGCCTGTTCCTTTTTGAATCGCGCCATCGCGGCCTGGTCCTTTTGCTGCTGTTGGGCTTCGCTGAGCGGGGCTTCACTCGGTGCCGGCGTCAGCTTGGCCATGGCCTGCGCGATGTCGACTTCGCGCTGGGCGTCTTCCATGGTCATCGGCGTTTTCCAGCCTTCGCTCTGGACGGCCTGGATCAGGCGGACGTAGGGCGTCAGGTTGGTCATGCCTTCCTTGTTGGCGGCGTGCGCGGCGTGCATTTCGCTCTTGATCTGCGCGATCAGTGCCTCGTTTTCCGGCAACAGGGGCAGGTTGCCGAGGCCGGGTGTGGCGCTGCTGCTGCCGCTGATGTCCTGGTTGGCGTCCAGCCGGGCCTTGGCTTCATCAAGGATGTCCTGCGGGAAAACCCGGTTCAGTTCGGCCAGTGCGTCCTGGCGGATGGATTCAGGGACGGCGATTCCGCTTGCGCTGGCGGCCGCCTGGCGGGCTTGGCTGGAGATGCTGACCGTCGTGCTCTCGCTGCTCGCCGCGCTGGCCGTCGCTGGCTGGCTGCTTGCCGCGCTTGTGCCGCGCATGGCATTGATGGCGCTGGCCGCGTGAAAGGATGTGATGGTCGTGATGCTCATTGTCGTCCTGCCTCCGAAATGTTCAGTGCTTGGCGGGAGGCAAACGCAATATCGATGCCACCTCGGGATGATTCCCGATCTTTTGTGCGTGGCAAGGCGCCGGGCAGCAAGTCGGCTTGCTGCCCGGCAAGGAATGGCGGCAGTTTTTACGGTTTGCCGGAAAAAAATCCGGGTTTTCCGCCCGCTGGCCAAAGCTCGGCGAGCGGCTGTTTACTGCAGAGTTTGTCCAGATTCGGCAGACTGCTCGTGCCGGCGCAGGCGCGGCGCCTATTTGCCCCGTGTTGCGGCCAGCGCCTCGTTGATCAGCGTTTGCAGTTGCTCGAAACCGAAACTCGGCAGCGGCTTGCCGTTGACGAAATACTCCGGGGTCATGGTGACCTTCAGGGTGGCGGCGTCGGCCAGGTCCTGTTCGATGACCCTGGCGATTTCCGGCGAGCTGAGGT
Organism: Azonexus sp.; assembly: GCA_049294655.1. Lineage (GTDB taxonomy): Bacteria > Pseudomonadota > Gammaproteobacteria > Burkholderiales > Rhodocyclaceae > Azonexus. The sequence goes on along the minus strand of JBAQDI010000033.1, from coordinate 10,878 downwards.
CGAGCGCCAGCCGTTCCTGGTCGAGCCCGATGTTGCCGAGTTGCTTCCAGGCGAGATCGGCCTGCGCCGTGTGGTTGGCCACCCAGGTGCCTTGCGAGGCGAGCAGGGCTTCCAGCGCCGGCCAGAATTTGCCTTGCAGGCGGGCCGCCTCGAGCAGCGCGACGACCTTGTCGGAACCTTTGTGGAACGGGGCGTAGCGCACTACCAGGCGAATCTGCCCGGGGTTGGCGGCCAGGATCTGCTTGACCCGCGTGTAGAAGGCGGCGCAGGTCTCGCAGGCCGGGTCGATGAATTCGACGATGACGACCGGCGCATGGGCCTGGCCCTGGCTCGGCGAGTGCAGGCGGATGAGGGCCGCGCTGTTGGCTTCGGCCAATTTGCTGGCCGCCTTTTCCTGTTGCGCCGAATAGAAGTAGGCGCCGCCCGAGAAGGCGATGAGCAGGAAGGTCAAGGCGACGACGAAAATGGTTTTCTGGTTCATCGGGGGCTCCTGGGGCGCGCTGCGATGAGCAACGCGACAATGGCAATAAAGGCAAAAACAGAGAGTAGCGGAATGGTCAGGAAGCCGAACCAGGAAACCACCGTGACCGAGCAGGGGATGCCCTGCTGGCACGGCTTGAGGCTTTCCGGAATGACACCGGCGACCAGCAACTGGTGGAAGAGGGCGATCAGGCTGCCGATGGCGGCCAGCGGCAGGGCGTAGCGGATCACGCTGCGCTCCAGGGGAAACAGGCCGAGCGGCAGGATCACGGCGAGCGGGAACATGAAGATGCGCTGGTACCAGCACAGCGTGCAGGTCGGGTAGTGCATGATTTCGCCGAAAAACAGTGCGCCCAGCGTCGAGGCCATGGCGATCAGCCAGGCGGCGAAAAGCAGCTGCCAGGTTCTGGCGTCGTCGGGGCGGATGGAGTCGGGACTCATGGTCGGGGGATTGATTTCGTCGAGCTGCGCACTATACCCATTTGACCGCAGGGCAGCTATGTCGTGCCGGTCATTCGTGGCGCGAACCCTGCTGCCGGTGCGGGGTCTTATGTAGTGAGTGAAATGGCTCTGGTGTTGGTGGTTCTGCCTGCGGTATCGATCTGGGGAGCGCTGCATTTCAACTCCTTGGCAACTGCCGGGCAAGCGAGCTTTTCGCTGACTTGTTGAGGAGCATGAAATGAAAGCGAATATCGGAAATCTGGATCGCATTGCCCGTGCGGTGATCGGCATCCTGCTCATCGGTGCCAGCCTTTCCGGAATGATTGGCTTATGGGGCTTGCTTGGTTTCATTCCGCTGGCCACCGCCGCCCTGAGTTTCTGCCCGCTTTATGCCGTGCTCGGCATTCGTTCGTGAGATGCGTCTTGCGGTCGGCTGCGCTGCCCGTTAAGTAGCGCCTGATACGCGGTCTGTCGGCTGTTGAGCATGAGGTAAGCGAGGCGGGAAAACCGCTCGAATATGTCGTTCGTATTGCGGTGTTCGGTGGTATCTTCGGCCCTTTTCCGCATTCCGACCCCATGCTGTTGCGTATTCTTGTCTTGTTCTGGCTGCTTGCTGCCTTTTTGTCATCGGCCGCTGCCCATACGGTAGAAAGCCTGCCCAATTTCCGCGCCATCAACGGCAGTCATGTTGGTGTCGAACAGGATATCGTGAGCGCGCCGGAGGCCAACGAGCTCAACAGGATTCTGGTCGATATCGAAAAGCGCACCAATGCCCAGATTGCGCTGGTGGCGGTCAGCAGGATCGAGCCGGCGGATATCTTCTCGTTCGCCCAGAAGTTGTTCGAAACCTGGGGCATCGGACGCAAGGGGCACGATGATGGTCTGCTCATCCTGCTCGTCAAGGATTTGCGCACGGTGCGCCTGCATACCGGTTACGGTCTGGAGGGCGTGTTGCCGGATGCGTTGTGCAAGCGTATCGAGCACGACTTGATGGTGCCGCATTTTCGCGAAGGGAATTATGGCCAGGGCCTGCTTGCCGGGGTGCGTGAAATCGATCGTGTACTCAGCGATCCGGCCTACGCGGCGGAGCAAGTTGCGACGCTGCCATTGCGTCATGGCGATAGCTGGTACGCTTTCCTGAGCATCGTCGGCGGGAGCGGGGCGCTGGTCGTGCTGATTGTTTTCGCCTTAAAGTCGATGTTCGGCTATTTTTCCGACACCGAGGTGCGCCAGGGCGATACGCCGATTTCGATGCGTTATTCGCGGCGGGCCTGGTTGTTCGCCTTCCTTGGCGGGCCAGCCCTGATTTTTGCGATCGTGCATGTGGTGCCGCTGGCTTCGCCCATCCTGAGCTGCCTGTTGGCGCTCTATCTTTATTTCATGTTGGTGGCGGTTGGCCAGGTCTGGCGCGAGCGCCGTCTGGTCCGTGATCTTTGGGCGCAGAAAAAGCACCTGCCGCTGTATCGCCTCCTTGAGCAGGAGCAGGATTTCTGGGGCAAGATCGCCGCCCTGTTTCCGCTGCCCTTCCTGCTTTTCTGGATTTATCACGGCAGCCGGCAAAAGCATTACCGGAATGCGCCGAGAGCTTGCGGCAAGTGTGCCCAGCCGATGCGTAAGCTCGCCGAGTCGGAAGAGGATGCCTATCTTTCGCCGGCACAGCAGAAAGAGGAAGAAGTACAGTCCATCGATCATGATGTCTGGCTTTGCGAGGCCTGCCAGATGACTGAGCGCTGGGCTTATCCCGGGAAAACGACCATCTATTCGCCTTGCCCGAAATGCAAGAACCAGACGCTGATGCTGGAAAGCGATACGGTCATCCAGGTGCCAAAGATAAGCCAGGGGCAGGGCGAAAGGGTCTACAGCTGCAGTTTTTGCGCCCACAAGAAAAGCGAGAAATACCTCATTTACAAGCGCGGCGGCGCTGGCGGCGCTGGCGGTGCGGCTGGTGCGGCCGGTGCGGCTGGTGCAATGTCGGGCAGCTCATCGGACAGCGACTCGTCGTCCTCTTCGTCTTCCGGCAGCAGTTGGGGCGGCGGTGATTCGGGCGGTGGCGGGGCGAGCAGCAGCTGGTAGTCCGGGCCGCCCTTGCGCGGTCATTTTCGCGCTAAGCGCGAAATCGCACCGACGGTGAGGCTTTCGCCGGCTAGTCTGGGTTTGCGTTCCGGATTGCCCCAACAGTCAGTCCGGATGTCGTCTTCGCTCTGCGTCGTCGCCTGTCAAGGCGGCGACAGGGTGCCGGACGGGCGCCGGGCAATTTCGCCGGGGCGCCAAATACAAGGAGCCGGATATGAGCTGGAATATTGATACAGAAGCTTGGCAATTGGTTGGCGTCAAGATCAAGTCGCGCTGGGGCAAAATCAACAATGCCGGGCTGGCGCTGATCGACAGCAAGCGTGAATTGCTGGTCGGCCAGGTCCAGGAACTCTATGCCGTGACGCCGGAAGAAGCCGAGAACCAGGTCCTGAGTTTTGAAAAGCACACCAAGGAACTGCGCCCCAAAGCCGTTGCCTGATCTGCCTTGACGGCCGGGCGGCGGGGCGGCGGGGCTATTCGCGGCGGGCCGTCGCAAGCCCCGGGTTCAGTCGTCCTGGTCCGGGAGCTTCGTTGCCATGCCCTTGCCGCGGGGCAGGTTTTCGATGAAACGGCGAAAGCGCATTTCCGAATGCTCGAGCGCCTGCTGCGTATTGCGCTGCTCCGTAATGTCCATCAACACCATGCGGCATTCCGTACCATCCTCGTCCGGCACGGCTTCGATTCGGACGGTCGCCGCCGGATGCAGCGGCGTGGCGGCCAGCAGGATTTCGCACTGGTTCTGCTTTTTTTCGTGCAGCACCTGGGCGACGAACTGCTTGAACGTTTCCTGACTTTCCTCCGCCAGGTAGCTGGCAAAGCCTTGCCGACTCTTCTGCGAGCGTTTCAGGCCGAGCAGGATGGCGCCGGCCAGGTTGAGGTCGAGAATGTTGCCGGCGGCATCGAGCGTGAAATAGCCAAGCGGCGCAAAGTCGTAGATGTCGGCATAGCGCTCGCTCAATACCTCGGCCGCGGCGATCGCCCGGTGTAGCGCTTCGTTGCTGATCTCCAGTTCGATCTTGCGGATTTCCAGCTCGTGGTGCACTTCGGCGCTCTCTGCCGGATCTTCCGCCGCGGCCGGCAAATCCCGCCAGCGGGCCAGGGCGCTTTGCCGCAGGCTGGCCGGATGGGTGCGAAAACGGCTGGGCGGGCTGTTCTCCGCCATCGCCTGAAAATAGCGGAGATATTCGTCGCGGATTGCGCCGTAGCATTCGCAAGCTGCCGCTTCCAGACCGGCCCGGTCGCTGATGCTGATCGTGCCGCGGTGGTAGGCGATCAAGCCGGCGGCCTGCAGTCGTCCGGCGCCCAGGGTGACGATCTCGCGCCGGACGCCAAGCAGGCCGGCCAGGCGGTCCTGGGTCATGCTGATCGGTGCGTCCGGGCGCCGATCGAGGCAGAGCAGCAGCCAGCGGCTGAGTTGCTGTTCAATGCGGTGGTGGCTGGCGCAGACAAAATTCTGCCCGATCTGGTCGAGCAGGGCCTTGGTGTAGCGCAAGGCAAGGCCTTGCAGGCGACCGCCCTGAGCCAATTCCCAGCGCATGATCCCGGCTTCCAGCCGATAGGCTTGGCCGGCACTTTGCACGACCAGTTTATGGCTTGAAATGGCGTCGCCCAGTACCAGCGAAGCACCGGCCAGCCCTTCGTGGCCGACCATCGCCAGTTCCGTGGAGGCTCCGTCGCGTGTCGTGGCGAGCAGCGAAATGATGCAGCTGGTTGGGAAATAGACGTCGCTCAGCAATTCGCCGGCGTTTTGCAGCACCTCGCCGGCCTGCAGTACAACGGGTTCCAGGTCATCGTGCAGCAGCATGCGTTCGCTGGCACTCAGACCGGCCAGAATGAAGTTTGCTGGCCCTGGCATGGCTTTCCTTTAATGAGGCCGGCCACCGGGGATCGGGAGAGGCGGGGTAGGGCGTGGACAGCGTAAGGCCAAACGGCCGCCGGGCATCGTCCGGCCTGTTGTTTATTTGGCTTGCCAGCCGCTGCGGGGCTCCCTACGAAGCGCACAACTGCGGATAGGAAATCCAGTTTTGGCGGAGGTGACGACAAGACCCTGATACCCTTCTGCTTTTGCCGGCTACTCAAGTACAACGACATTTCACGCCCAAGACCATGACCATCGAAATCTCTCCCGAAGCCAGCAAGGCCGCCATTGCCTCGATTCAGCGCTATTTTTCCAGGAACATGGACGAGGAGATCGGCAATCTGGCGGCCGGTGCGCTGCTCAGCTTTTTCCTCAAGGAAATCGGGCCTGTCGTTTACAACAAAGCCGTGGCCGATGCCCAGGCGAGCCTGCAGGCGCGGGTCATGGAGCTCGATGTCGAGGTGTACGAGGAAGAGTTCCAGTTCTGGAGCAAGGGGCGGCGTAATGGCTAGGAGGCTGGCTCGGATGTGCCTGCTTTTCCTTGCGGCGGCGGGACTGTTTGCCGAAGCTAGGGCGAATGGTGCTTTCTGGGAAAGTCCACACCGCGCCTCGGCCAATGTCCTGATGCCGGCCGGGCGCTTTACCTTGCTCAAGGAGGCGCTGGCAATCAAGCTCAAGGCCCGTGATTACGAGGTCAGCGTGACTTACCAGCTGGCCGAATCGGGCGGTTCTACGCCGGCAACGACGACCCGGATGTATTTTCCGGTGCTCTGCGTCGAGTCGGAAATGGATGCGGGGGAACAGCCGCCGGCCGAGGGGGCTTGCATCGGAGACTTCAAGGTCCTGGTCGATGGTCGGGCGCTGCGCAGTCATGTTGTTGCCAGGGCCGAGGTCGAGGCCAGCGAGGTCCTGTCGGGGCTGGCCCGGAAGCTTGAGGAACGGGCACAGGAGGCGCACGCGGAAGAGTATTCGGCGCGCGTTTCGTTCCACGTGTTCAACATGCCAGCGGCAAAGCCCGTCAAAACCCTGAATATCCGCTACAAGGCAGACTACAACCAGGAGACGGGCGGCACCAGCAAGAGCCCCGGTGCCTTTTTCGGCGTGGCGCGCCTGACGTACGATTTTCTTCCCGCCGCGGCCTGGGCCGGCAAGGATCTCGCCGAACTGAGCATCCGCGTCGATGGCCGCGCCATGCGCAGCCCCTTGCATTTCGACAGGGAACGCTGGCCTTTTGCGGTCGATGGTGATGTCGCCTCGCTGACCCTGGCTCGGCCGGATCTGGCCAGCCTGCCGCCCCTGGTCCTGACGACCCGCAATGCCGGTTACCTGAGTTATTCGGGCTTCATGCGCGATCTTCAGCGGAGTCGGAACCCGTATCGCTTCTCGGTCGTCGCCGCCCGGAAATCCCTTTCCGGTCATGACGACGTAGCCGCGCTGGTCGACCGGAATCCCGATACCTTCTGGTGCTGGCGCGGTCCGCGGGCGACGCTGCGTGCCAGCCTGTCGACGCAGCAGGTATTGCCCTGGCCGGCCAGGGGAAATTCGCCGGCCGGCTTTTCCATCCAGCGCCTGGTGGCCCTCGGCCTGCTCAACGGCGCCGTACGCGATGCGCAAAGTTTCGCGCAATACGGGTTGGCGAGAAAAATCGTTGGCCAGTCGGATGATCCCGACCATGAAAGACTGGTCGGGGAAATTCATCGCGCGCCGGACCAGCCGCTGTCGCTGCCGGTCATAAGCAGTGCACGGCATCAATTCGAATCGTATTGGCTGCTTGAACATGTCTTTCGCGAGCCGGACGAGGTGATCGGTAACGAGCCGCCGCAAACGGCGCGGCAGGCCGCAGCGTATCGAAAAGGCATCAACAGGAAAAATTACCTCCTGCATGTCCGGGCCGTGTACCCGCGAAAGGGAAGTGATGAAAGCTGCATTTCGGAGCTTTTTCCGGTTTATCTCGATTAGCGTCCTGGGCATTTCCGGCCTTCTGGCCGCCGAGCCGACCCCCGGCGGGCTGGCCATGGAATCCTTGGTGGGCATGCCTTACCGGCTTTTTGCCCGGCAGGTCGAAACCGATACGCGGCAGGCCTTGAACTGCTTTACCTCGGTCATGGACGCCTTGGGCCGGGTCGGGGCATCTTGCCCGAAAATGAATTTCAAGCAGGGCTTCGCCTTCTGGTGGCCGCGCGGGACGCGCCTGCGGCTCGGCGAAACGCCAATCATCGGCAAGGATATGCTGCTGCTCACCCGCTCACACTTTCTGTTGCTGCATACCGACCGGAACGAAAATGGCGTTGTGGACAAGGATGATCTGGTGATCCACGCCTATTTCCGGCCTGTGGAAATCACCACGATCGACGCCTGGTTGCGCCAGAGCCCGCCCGAGGAAATCCGCTTCCTTCCCGTCGATGAGGCGTTTGCCTGCCCGACGCGAGCCGAACTCGACCGCCTGTACTTGTGGCGGCGATAGGCTTCACTGCGCACATCCCGGCACCGACTCCCGGCTCGGGTATAATGCCGGCCTCTCCGCCTAACCAGACCCCACTTCCATGGCCGACATTCTTTGCCTCAAGGGCGACGCCGCCTTTTCCGCCTTCCGTCTGCAACGCCTGCAAGCCCGCCTGGTGGCGGCCGTGGCGGATATCGAATCGGTGGTCGCCGATTACTGGCATGTTGTGGCGCAGAAGCGCGCCCTGAATGCCGACGAGCGCGCCAAGCTGGCGACGCTGCTGGAAGAGCAGGCAGCCGGTTCTGAGTCCGGCGAACTGTTCCTGGTCGCGCCACGCATCGGCACCATTTCGCCATGGTCGTCGAAGGCCACCGACATTGCCTGGAATTGCGACCTCGACGCCATCGAGCGCATCGAACGCGTCATCGCCTTCCACGTTGTGGTCAAGGGTGGCCGCGCCCTGACGGCAGATGAAAAGAAGACGGTTGCCGCGCTGCTGCACGACCGCATGACCGATTCCGTGCTGCCCGGCTTCGCTGCCGCTGGCGAACTGTTCCGCCATTTCGAACCGAAGCCGCTCAATACCGTTGATGTGCTGGCCGGCGGCAAAACCGCGCTGGTTGATGCCAACGGCGCGCTGGGTCTGGCCCTCTCGGATGACGAAATCGATTACCTGCTCGACGTGTTCACCAAGGCCGGCCGCAATCCGACCGACGTCGAACTGATGATGTTCGCCCAGGCCAATTCCGAACACTGCCGCCACAAGATTTTCAACGCTTCCTGGGTGATCGACGGCGAGCAGAAGGACAAGACGCTGTTCGGCATGATCCGCGAAACCCACGCCGCCCACCCGCAGGGCACGGTGATGGCCTATGCCGACAATTCGTCGATCATTGAAGGGGCAAGCATCCAGCGTTTCTACCCGGATGCGGACCGCGGCTATTCCTACAAGGAAGAGTTGACCCACATCCTGACCAAGGTTGAAACACATAACCACCCGACCGCCATTTCGCCTTTCCCCGGCGCGGCCACCGGCAGCGGCGGCGAAATCCGCGACGAAGGCGCCACCGGCAAGGGTTCCAAGCCGAAGGCCGGTCTCTGCGGTTTCTCGGTCTCCAACCTCAATCTGCCGGATGCGCCGCAGCCCTGGGAACATGCCTACGGCCGTCCATCGCGTATCGCCTCGGCGCTCGACATCATGCTCGAAGGCCCGATCGGCGCTGCCGCCTTCAACAACGAATTCGGCCGCCCGAACCTGACCGGCTATTTCCGCACCTACGAGCAGGACGTTGCCGGCACGGTGCGCGGTTACCACAAGCCGATCATGATCGCCGGCGGTCTGGGCAGCATCCAGGCCGGGCAGTCGTTCAAGGAAGAAACCTTCCCGGTTGGCACGAAATTCGTGCAACTGGGCGGCCCCGGCATGCTGATCGGCCTGGGCGGCGGCGCCGCCTCGTCGATGACGGCCGGCACTAATGCCGAAGACCTCGATTTCGCTTCGGTGCAGCGTGGCAACCCGGAAATCCAACGGCGGGCGCAGGAAGTCATCGACCGTTGCTGGCAGATGGGTACCAATAACCCGATCCTGTCGATCCACGACGTCGGCGCCGGCGGCGTTTCCAACGCCTTGCCGGAGCTGGCGCACTCGGGCGGCGTTGGTGCTATTTTTGATCTGCGCAAGGTGCCGACCGAAGAGCCGGGCATGTCGCCGGCCGAAATCTGGTCCAACGAATCGCAGGAACGCTATGTGCTGGCCATTCCGCCGAACCGCATCGCCGAATTCCAGGCGATGTGCGAGCGTGAGCGCTGTCCGTTTGCCGTGGTCGGCGAAGCGACCGGCGACGGCCATTTGACCGTGACCGACGCACATTTCGGCGTCAATCCGGTCGACATGGAAATGGAAGCCCTTTTGGGCAAGCCGCCGCGCATGACGCGCGACGTGACGCACCAGCCGGAAAGCTTCGTCTCCTTCGACGCCGCTTCCATTGAACTCAAGGATGCCGCCTATCGCCTGATGCGTCTGCCGACCATCGCCGACAAGACCTTCCTGATCTCGATCGGCGACCGCTCGGTCGGCGGCATGACGGCGCGCGACCAGATGGTTGGCCCGTGGCAGGTGCCGGTGGCCGACGTCGCGGTGACGACGATGGGTTATCAAGGTTACCTCGGCGAAGCCTTCGCCATGGGCGAGCGCACGCCGCTTGCCGTGTTCGACGCCCCGGCTTCCGGCCGCATGGCCATCGGCGAGGCGCTGACCAACCTGGCTGCCGCCGATATCGGCGATCTTGGCAAGGTCAAGCTCTCGGCTAACTGGATGGCGCCGTGCGGCGTGCCGGGCGAGGATGCCCGCCTGTTCGATACCGTCGAAGCCATCTCCGATCTGTGCAAGTCGATTGGCGTGTCGATCCCGGTCGGCAAGGATTCGCTGTCGATGCGCACCGCCTGGGAAGATCAGGGCGTCAAGAAGCAGGTGGTTTCGCCCCTTTCCCTCGTCATCACCTCGTTTGCCGCGGTCGATGACGTGCGCAAGACCAAAACCCCGCAACTGGCCGTCGATCAGGGCGAAACCGAACTGCTGCTGCTCGACCTTGGCCAGAATCGCCTCGGCGGCTCGGCCCTGGCGCAGGTGTACAACGCCACCGGCAACGATGCGCCGGACGTCGATGATCCTGCCAAGCTCAAGGGCCTGTTCGACGCCGTACAGAAACTCAATCGCGACGGCCTGCTGCTCGCCTACCACGACCGTTCCGACGGCGGCCTTTTCGTGGCGGCCTGCGAAATGGCCTTTGCCACGCGCCGCGGCGTTTCGCTCGATCTCGACGGCATCTGTTACGACGCCGGTGCAGGCGATGTCGATGGTTCGGAAAAGCGCCCCGATTTGCTGGCCGGCCGCGATTTCGAGAACATCGTCCGTGTGCTGTTCAACGAGGAACTCGGCGCCCTGATCCAGATTCGTCGCGCCGACCGCGAAAAGGTTACGCCCATCCTGCGCGCCCTGCGCGTGCCTTACCACTTCGTCGGCACGATGAATGAGTGGGACGAAATCCGCGTCACCCGCAACGCCAAGCGCGTGCTGCGTGAAAAGCGCGTCGACCTGCAGCGTGCCTGGTCCGAGACCAGCTACCAGATGCAGGCCATGCGCGACAACCCGAGCTGCGCGCAGCAGGAATTCGACCGCATCCTCGACGTCGCCGATCCCGGCCTGACGCCGAAGCTGACTTTCGATCCGCAGGACGATTTCACCAAGGTTTACCAGGACATCAGCGGCCGTCCGCGCGTCGCCATCCTGCGCGAGCAGGGCGTCAACAGCCATTACGAAATGGCCGCTGCCTTCGACAAGGCGGGCTTCGCCTCGGTCGACGTGCATATGAGCGACATTCTCGCCGGTCGCGTCAGCCTCAAGGATTTCAAGGGCCTCGTTGCCTGTGGCGGGTTCTCCTACGGCGACGTGCTCGGCGCCGGCCTTGGCTGGGCACGGACCATCCTCATGCATGACGGCTGCCGCGACGAATTCGCTGCCTTCTTCAATCGCAAGGACACCTTCGCTCTCGGCGTCTGCAACGGTTGCCAGATGATGAGCGCG
>JBAQDI010000032.1:0-4207 GCA_049294655.1 Azonexus sp. | reverse complement strand
CGACGACACCACCACACCCACCTTCAAGTATCCCGGCATCTTGACTGCGCAGCTGTGGATGGCTTTGCCCTTGCTGTTAATGATCATCTTCGCATCGCTTTGGAGTGTGAGCTCCGGCGACGTGCTGGGCTATGGCGCCTGGGTGCAGCAGCTCACGGGCTTCGATGCCCTGGCAGCCCGCGAAAGCACCTTCTGGGGCCACCACATCTCGACCATCCTGCTCTCCGGCCTGATGATCGGCATGGTTGGCACCATCACCGCCCACGAACTGACTCACCGCACCTGGGATCCGATCTCGATGTTTGTCGGTCGCTGGTTGTTGGCTTTCAGCTTTGACACCATTTTCTCGATCGAGCACGTCTACGGCCATCACCGTTATGTGTCCACCACTGAAGACCCAGCCACCGCACCTCGCGGCCGCAATGTGTACTTCCACGTCCTGGCCTCGACCATCAAGGGCAACATCAGCGCGTGGAACATCGAGAAAAAGCGCCTCAAGCGCGATGGCCACGGCGCCATCTCCTTGCGTAACGGCGTGATCCGTGGTCACCTGATGAGTTTGCTGTTGGTAGCGGTGGCATATGCCATGGGCGGCTGGCCTGTGGCTGGCTTCTTCATTGCCAGTGCGCTGTGGGGCAAATCGCTGCTGGAGATCGTTAACTACATGGAACACTACGGCATGGTTCGCGACCCCAAGCTCCCGGTTCAGCCTCGTCACTCTTGGAACACCAACAAGCGCATCAGTTCATGGTCGATGTTCAACCTGACCCGCCACTCGCATCACCATGCCCAAGGCGAAGTGCCTTATCAAGACCTCAAGCCCTTCCCTGAAGCGCCCATGATGATCGGTGGCTACCTGACCACCATCCTGGTGGCCATGGTTCCGCCTCTGTGGTTCAAACTGATGGACCCCAAGGTCAAGGAGTGGGATCTGAAGTACGCCAGCCCCGAAGAGTTGAAGCTGTCTGAGGCCGCCAACAAGCGGGCTGGCTGGGGGCTCAAGGCTTCTGCTTGAGCCATGGCGTTGTAAAAATAGGGCTACGGTGGCAGACCTGTGATTGATGCTAGACCTGCATTCATGGCTTCTTCAAGTCGCTGTTTTCCATCCCCTGCTTGAATTGCTGCGTTTCGTGCGCCGCCCGGTGCCAGCATAGTAACCGCCCTGCCGCTCAAGGCGTACGCTCATGGCTTTCCATTGCGCCTGACAGACGCACCCGTGCATCGGGTACCAGCTTGAAAGAGGTACCTTCGAGGTTTTGCACATCGGTGGCCGACCTCGTGTGCGATCGTGTAGGGCTTGGGCAAAATCCTCCAGGCGCATGCTCAGCGTCGCCCTGTGTCGGTCTTGCAAATTCACCGCCACGCCCGTGAATATGGGCAGAGCCTGGCAACAGGGATGGCCAAAACTCTGGGTTTTTCCCCGGTGGATGCCATGATCGGCTTGCGCGACCCGCTGGCAATGCTGGTACTACGTGTGCCGTGGGCAGAGGTAGAGAGGTCGCTGGCTCCGCTATTCGCCCGCAAGGCGAGCATGGCAGCATGCCGACATGTTCGGCCCGACGCCGCGGACGTTGCCGACGGGCTCAGCGCGGCTCGTCGCGCGCGCCTGCCCCTTCGCCTGATGGTGGAGCCGCTATTCCAGGCGGCGCCATGCCTTCTGATGGATGACACGGGCGTGCTAACCGAGGAGACGGTGGTGCGCACGTTCTCGATCCTGAAGGCGACAGACCTTCTCAGCCACTCGCGATCAGTGTTGGGAGCTTATATTTCAGGCCGCTGAGGCCGTGTCCTGCATCTCATAGGTCTGGACCAAGCGCTTGCGTTGCGCCGGCAAAAAGTTGATGCGCGAGGCATCGCCACCGGTGGCTTTAACCACTCGCTTGTCCATCACGGCAAACCACAGCGGCGGCACGTAAGCGACCAGGAACATGCCCGTGTAGCCCAGCGGCAGGAAGGTCGGAATGTCGTGGAAGCTGCGCAGCGACTGGTAGCTGCGCGTCGGGTTGGCGTGGTGGTCGGAGTGGCGCTGCAGCTGGAAGGTCAGGATGTTGGACAGCACGTGGTTGCTGTTCCACGAGTGGTGCGGCTGGCAGTGTTCGTAGCGGCCATCGGGCTTCTTCTGGCGCAGCAGGCCGTAGTGCTCGATGTAGTTGGCCGAGGTCAGCATGAAGGCGCCCAGGAAGGCCAGCACCATCAGCAGCACCAGGGCCTGCGTGCCCAGCCAGGCGGTCATGCCGCCCCAGACGATGGCGGTGCCGATCCAGCCCTGCACGATCTCGTTGTCCAGGCTCCAGGCCGACTTGCCCTGGCGCTCCAGGCGCTCGACCTCCAGGTCCCAGCCGCGGAAGTAGGCGCCGGGCATCTCGCGGAACATGAAGCGGTAGATCGTCTCGCCCATCTTGGACGAAGCCGGGTCTTCCGGCGTGGCCACGTGGCGGTGGTGGCCGCGGTTGTGCTCGATGCAAAAGTGCGTGTAGGCGCCCAGCGAGAGGTTGAACAGCGCGGCCTTGCGGGGCAGCCATTCCTTCTTGTGGCCCAGCTCGTGGCTCATGTTCATCACCAGGCCCAGCATGAAGCCGTTGATGATGACGGTGGTGACCACGCCATACCAGGGCACCGCGTGCGTGCTCAGGAACCACACGTTGAACAGCGTGGTGGCCCAGCCCACGGGGATGGCCAGGTAGATCATCCAGCGGTAGAAGGCGCGGCGCTCGAGGTCGGGCACGGCGGCTTCAGGCGGGTTGCTGGTGTCGTCGCCGATCAGCCAGTCCAGGATGGGCACCAGCACGAACAGCACCAAAAAGGGCAGGACGTACCAGGCGGCGTGGTCCTGGCCCATCAGGTGGGCCACCGGGCCCGTGGCCACGATGGCGGGGATCAGGGCTGGCAGCAGCCAGAGGGGCTTCTTCGGGTCCCGGTAGGACGCGGCCAGCGGGTCGGGCAGCACGGCGCTCATGTTGTTGTCTCCTCGGTGTGAGTCGGTGAAATGGAGTGATGCGATCTTGCGAGCGCAGGCCGAAATGGGGTACCGTCTGCGCTGGCAACTTATCGTCATTTTGTGACACTCACCGTGAGCACCCGAACCCCTCCCACGCAGGCGGCCGACTGGCTGGCGCCCGCGCTGCACCCCATCTACGCCCGGCTGATCTGCGCCGAGATGCGCCGCCGTGGCTTCGACGAGGCGCAGATCCTGTCCGGCACGCGGCTGAACTGGGCGTCACTGCACGAGGGCAACCGCTACCTGAGCTTCGACGAGGTGACCCGGCTGATCCGGCGCGCGGTGGCGCTCACGCAGGAGCCCTGGCTGGGCATCACCGTGGGCTGGGGCACGCAGCTGTCGGCGCACGGGCCGGTGGGGGTGGCGGCCATGTCGTGCGACAACGTGGGGCAGGCGCTGGCCCTGATCCAGCGCCACGCCGGCTTGCGTCAGAGCCTGATCTCGCTGGAGGTCGACCAGCAGGGCGACGAGGTCACCCTGTGGATGCGCGAGCACCTGCAGGCCCCGGATGTGCGCGAGTACATCATGGGCCACCTGATGGGCGCGGGCCTGCGCCTGCTCGACACGCTCACGGGGCTGGACATGACCCGCGTGGCCCGTGTGGAGTTCGCCTTCCCGGAGCCGCCGTGGGCCGATGCCTACCGCCGCTGGTGGCCTTCGGTGCGCTTTGGCATGGAGCGCTCGGCCATGGTGTTGCCGCTGTCGCTCCTGAGCCACCCGGGCCTGGCCCCTGACCCGCAGACCCACCGCATGGCCTTGCGCGAGTGCGAGCGCCTGTGGTCACAGCAGAACGACCCGCGTGACCGCCTGGGGCCCGTGGGCGACCGCATCTTGAGGCTCTTGCTGGCCTGCGAGGGCGGCTACCCGACCCTGAGCGAGTTGGCCGAGCGCGAGCACGTCTCCAGCCGCACCCTGATCCGCAAACTGGGCGACGAGGGCCTGACCTACCAGCAGCTGCTCGACCGCGTGCGCGAAGACCTGGCCTGCTGGTGGCTGCTGCACTCGGACATGAGCGTCGAAGCCATCGCCGACCGGCTGGGCTATCAGGACACGTCCAATTTCAGCCGCACCTTCCGGCGCTGGGTGGGCATGCCGCCGAGCGACTTCCGGCGATCAGCGGGTGCTCAGACCTTGAACACCGCCACGGACTGAACGAGCTCGGCCGCCTGGTGCTGCAGGCTCTCTGAGGCCGAGGCCGACTCTTCAACC
>JBAQDI010000031.1:0-4563 GCA_049294655.1 Azonexus sp. | reverse complement strand
CGGCCAGGATCACTTCGAGCTTGATGGCCTTGGACTTGGCAACGACGTCGTCGAGCTTGGCCTTGCCTTCGGGGCGCAGCACAGCCTTGTTGAAGTCGAACAGTGCGTCGGCGGCGACGGTGATCTTGGTGTTATCCGGCTTCGGGCCGACCGGCGGCGTCGTCGGCGTTGCCTGGGCAGCGACCTTGGCGACACAGGTGTCAGCCGGCAGCAGGTCCTTGTCGCATTCGCAGCCAGCAGCATCCTTGGCGGCAGCGGCCGGGGTCCAGTAACCGTCACGCCAGCACAGGCCGAAACCACTCTTGACGACGGCACCGCGTTGGTCGATGGCATAAACACGTTCCTGGGCGACGGCAGAGAAGCCGATGCCGGCCAGCAGGGCCAGAACGAGCGATTTCTTGGCAATATTCATGATCATGAGATGTCCCTGTAGAAATAATTAGACTAGATATTGTATGCCGAAACCACTGTATTCACGCGTTATTGTTGCCCGGCGCCGCTCCTGTCACGGATGGCCCACAGACGCCATGCCGAGCTCTCTATAAGATCCAATGTCACCCCACCGGAGATCCCCAAATTAACGGCCTGCTAAAAAAATCCGGAACACTCCTGCGTCGCCTGTCGGGTCGTCGGCCGGCTGGCGACTCGCCCTACGACGCGCTGGTCGCCTTCAAGGACGACCAGGCCGAACCCCTGGAGCTGCTGCGCCGACTGGTCACCACCCTGCGGCCACAAGGGCGGGCGGACGACGGCTTCGCGGCGCGCTATGCCGACCTGCTCGATCACCTGGAAAACGACGCCGACCTGCTGGCGGCCTTCCGCGGCCATGTCGTGCATTTCGTCGCGACCCGCCGGCTGCTGACCTTTTTTACCGACAGCGGCATCCTGCCGGATACCGGCTTCTTCTCGGAGTGGTGGCGCATCCTCGGCAACCGCATCCTGCCCGAAGCGCCCGACGAGCGCCGGCTGAAAGACTGCCTGCATGTCATTTACGACCGGACCAGCGACTGGCGCTGGCTGGAGCAGATTCCGCCCGAATACACGCAGCGTTTCTGGGCCCTGATCGCGCCGGCCGGCGAATTGCGCAGCAGCGACTGGCGGAGCATCCAGGAACAGATGCTCGATGCCGTGCTGCTGCTTGCCCACCGGGTCAGCGGCCTCGGCGTCGAAAGCGAACTGATGCGCGCCTCGCCCGTTCTCGACGACAACCAGCCACGCTTCATCGCCCTGTCTTCCGAGGCCCTCGATTTCGTCAACAGTTTCCGTGCCGCGCTCGCCGACCCGGCCCTCGACTACGACGACGGCAGCCAGTTGCTGGTCATCGCCGACCAGTGCTCGGAAACCCTGCAACGCATCCGCAAGCGGGCCCTGACCATCGGCACCAGCCTGCATCTGACCTACGTCCTGACGCGCAGCGAACAAAGCATCCGGCGCCTGCACGAACTCGTCGCCATCATTACCGCCGGCCAGCGCGCCAGTTCACGCCGCGCCGCCATCGATGCCTGGGGCGAGTTCGCCGGGATCGCCCTGCTCGCCGAAAACCGGCGCAACAGCCTGCGCCACTACATGAGCCAGCTGTCCAGCCTGCTCGCCGTGCGCGTCACCGAAAACGCGGCGCGTTCGGGCGAGCACTACATCTGCGAAACGCGGGCCGACTACGGCTGGATGTGGCGTTCTGCCGCCGGGGCCGGCGTGCTGATCGGCCTCATGGCGATGCTCAAGATTCTGGTCGGCGGCCTGTCGGCGCCCCTCTTTGTCCAGGCCTTCCTGTTCAGCATGATCTACGGCCTGGGCTTCGTGCTGATCTTCCTGCTCGGCCTGACCGTCGCCACCAAGCAGCCGGCCATGACGGCGCAGACGCTGGCCGGCCTGCTCGGCGACATCAAGCCGAACCGCAGCGCCGATCTCGAACGCCTGGTCGATGTCGTGGCCGCCGTCAGCCGCAGCCAGCTGGCCGCCATCGCCGGCAATGTCATGGTCGCCCTGCCGGTCGCCATCGTCGTCGGCCTGGGACTCAGCCAGTTGCTCGGCAGCCCGGTCATCAGCCCTGACAAGGGCGCCCATCTGCTGGCCGATCTCGACCCGCTGAGCTGGGCCATTCCGCATGCCGCGATCGCCGGCTTCTACCTCTTCCTGTCCGGCCTGATCAACGGCTATTTCGACAACCAGGCGGCCTATGCCGATGTCGGGCTGCGCATCGCCCGCCTGCGCTGGCTCAACGCCCTGGTCGGCAAGGCCGGCGCAGCGCGGGCCGGCAACTACATCCAGGAACGCCTGGGCGGCATCATGGGGAATTTCCTGTTCGGCTGCATGCTCGGCTCGACCGGCGTCATCGGCACCATCCTTGGCCTGCCGCTCGATATCCGGCACATCGCCTTCGCCGCCGCCAATCTCGGCTACGCGCTGATCGGTTTCCAGTTCGCACTGCCGCTGCAGGCCGTGCTCTGGGGCGCCCTGGGCATCGCAGCGATCGGCCTGACCAATCTCGGCGTCAGTTTCTGGCTGGCCCTGCGTACCGCACTCGGCGCCCGGCGCATCCGCTTTGAACACTGGGGGCCGCTGCTTGGCGCCATCGGCCGGCGTTTCCGCCGGCAGCCGCGCAGTTTCCTGCTGCCGCCACGGACGCCAAGCAACCAGGCCGGGTAAAATGCCGGCGTGCTGATTCCTCCACCCCGCCGCCTGCTGCCGCTCCTGCTCTGCGCCCTCGCCACCCCGGCGCTGGCCGGCAGCATCGAGGTGCAGGCGCCCGATGAAATCAGCGAACTGCTGGCGCCCTACCTGCCGGAAGAAGCCGGCAGCCAGCGCCAGTTGCAGGGCCTGGTCAGCGAAATCCTGTCTACCGAGGGTTACTTCTCGCCGCAATTCGAATTTACCGAAAGCGCCGGCGATCTGCGCCTGCAGCTCGACCCCGGGCCGCGCACCGGAATCGGCAGCGTCGATGTCACCATTGACGGCCCGCTCGATCCGGCCCGGCGCCAGGCGCTGATCGCCGACTGGCGCCTGCCGGTTGGCCAGCCATTTCGCCAGGCCGACTGGAATACCGCCAAGCAGCAGGTGCTGGCCGAATTGCTGGCGGTCGAGCATGCGGCGGCCAGACTCGTCGATAGCACGGCCGAAATCGACACCGAAACGCAGCGCGCCCACCTCGGCGCGCATTACGACGCCGGCCCGCGCTACCGTTTCGGCGAATTGCGCATCGAAGGCCTGCACCGCTACACCCCGGAGCTGCTCGCCCGCTACAACCGCAGCGTGCGGCCCGGCCAGCCCTACCGCGAGGACAGCCTGAACGCCCTGCAGATGGCGCTGCAGGCGACGCCCTATTTTTCCTCGGTACAGACCAGCCTCGACATGAGCACCGAGCCCGGGCCGGATGGCACGGTCGATGTGCCGGTCGTCCTGCGCCTGCGCGAACGGCCGGCCAACAGCGTCGCCTTCGGCGTCGGGGTAAGTTCCAATACCGGCGGCCGCGTCGAGTTCAAGTATCACACCCCGGATGTCTTCAACCAGGCCTGGGAACTGGACAGCGGCCTGCGCCTGGAGCAGAAGAAGCAGACCGCTTACACCGACATCTTTCTGCCGCCCGACGCGCGCAACCGCCGGCACAGCCTCGGCGTGATGGCCGAAGCGACCAATATCCAGGGCCTGCGCACCGAGCGCTACGCCTTCGGGGCGCAAAGCGTGCAGCAGCGCGGCAGCGTCGAGCAGCGCCTGTCGCTGAACTGGCAGGAAGAAAAGCGCGAGGCCGACGGCCTCCCCGCCGCAACCAGCCGCGCCCTGGTGCCGAACGCCATGTGGACGCTGCGCCAGGTCGATAGCGTGCTCGACCCGCGCCGTGGCTTCGTGCTCCAGGTGCAGGTCGGTGGCGGCGCCAAGGCTGCCCTCTCCGACCAGAACTTCCTGCGCCTGCATGCCCGCTACCAGCACTTCATTCCGCTCGGCCGGGTCGATACGCTGAGCCTGCGCGGCGAAATCGGCTACACGGCGGCCGACTCGCGCCAGGGCATTCCGCAGGATTACCTGTTCCGCACCGGCGGCACCGGCTCGGTACGCGGCTACGCCTATCAGAGCCTGGGCCTGCGCACCGGCAGCGCCGTCCTGGGCGGCCGTTACATGGGTGTCGTCAGCGCCGAAGTCACACATTGGCTGGACGAGGACTGGGGCATCGCCGGCTTTGTCGATGCCGGCGACGCGGTGGACGACCTGAAAACCCGCACCCCGGCCATCGGCTACGGCCTTGGCGCCCGCTGGCGCAGCCCGGCCGGACCGATCGGCGCCGACCTCGCCTACGGCCAGCGGACCGGCAGCGTACAGCTGCATTTCTCGCTGGCCATTCCGTTCTGAGCGGGCGATGAATAGATCAACGTCCACCGCCAAGGCGCAAAGGCGCAGAGGAAACGCCAAGGAAAGGCCTGTTGTGTTGTTGCGCCTGGTCCTCGGCGCTTTGCGTGATTGGCGGGCGCTACGATGAAATTTCGCTTTTTCGCGGCGCGCCGCCCGCCGGCCGAACAGCCGGCCAAAGCCTCGGTGCGCGGCCGCCGGCGCTGGCCGTGGCTGGCGCTGGCC
>JBAQDI010000030.1:0-2923 GCA_049294655.1 Azonexus sp. | reverse complement strand
AGGCCAAGCTCGACGACGTCGTTGCCAAGTCCAAGGCCATCAAGCTCGAAGTGATCCTGGCCGTTGGCCACACCGACCGTATCGGTGGTGATGCCTACAACCAGAAGCTGTCCGAAAAGCGGGCTGCCGCCGTCAAGGAATACCTGGTCGCCAAGGGCATCGAAGCCAACCGTGTTTACACCGAAGGCAAGGGCGAAAAGCAGCCGAAGACCGGCGCTACCTGCAAGGGCGACAAGAAGACCAAGGCGCTGATCGACTGCCTGCAACCGGATCGTCGCGTCGACATCGAGCTTATCGGCACCAAGTAATCGGCCGAGTAGCCACCCGAGCCCTGCTTCGGCAGGGCTTTTTTATGACCAGGATTTTTACCGCATGCTGAAGAAATTACCTCGTTCGCTGCTGTTGGCCGGCCTCGGCCTGCTCGTCGCGGCCACCGTGCAGGCCGCCGATGCCCCGGCTCGACCGCGCATCGGCCTGGTGCTGGGCGGTGGCGGGGCGCGTGGTGCGGCGCATATCGGTGTGCTCGAAGTGCTGCAGGAATTGCAGGTACCGGTCGATTGCGTTGCCGGGACCAGCATGGGGGCGCTGGTCGCTGGCGCCTACGCGGCCGGCATGGCCCCGGCCACCATGCGCCGGGAGTTGGCCAGGGCCGACTGGGACGACATGTTCGTCGACAACCCCGACTATTCGGAAATGAGCCACCGCAACAAGAACGTCGCGCGCCAGTTCCTGGCCGGCAGCGAATCCGGCGTCTCGGCCGACGGGGTGAGCTATCAGGGCGGCGTTGTCGCCGGGCAGAAGATCAAGCTGTTCTTCAACCAGTTGATACGGGCCAACCAGGGCGAACGGACGATCGAGGAACTGCCGCTGCCGCTCTCCGTTGTTGCCACCGATATCGGCACCGGCGAACGCGTCGTCTTTCGCGACGGGCCGCTGAGCAAGGCGATGCGGGCCAGCATGTCGGTGCCCGGCCTGCTGGCGCCGCTCGATTACCAGGGGCGCAAGCTGGTCGATGGCGGCCTGGTCGATAACGTGCCAATCGGCGAGGCGCGCGAGCGCTGCCAGGCCGACGTGGTGATTGCCGTCAATGTCGGCATGCCGCTGCTCAAGAGTGCCGAAGTCGGTTCGTTGCTGACCGTCTCGGCGCAGATGGTGAATATCCTGACCGAGCAGAATGTCAGCCGCTCGCTGGCCACCCTCAAAGCCGGCGATATTTATATCCGGCCGGAGCTGACCGGCTTCAGCCCTGGCGATTTCGCGCGCAATGGCGAAATCGCCGATCGCGGCCGGGCAGCCGCCGAGGCGCTGGCCCCGCAACTGCGCCAGCTGGCGCTTGGCGCCGAGGCCTATGCCGCCTGGTGGAAAAAGATCGAGGTGCGTGACCGGGTTTCGCCGCGCATCGACGCCGTCGAGATCGTCGGCCTGAAACGCATCAATCCGGCCGTCGTCGAGCGCTACCTGCACGTCGAGCCGGGGCAGACCATCCGGCCGGGCGCCATCAAT
This sequence comes from Azonexus sp., assembly GCA_049294655.1. Taxonomy (GTDB): domain Bacteria; phylum Pseudomonadota; class Gammaproteobacteria; order Burkholderiales; family Rhodocyclaceae; genus Azonexus. The sequence continues at coordinate 1,420 of JBAQDI010000030.1, read as the reverse complement.
CGCGACCTGCTGCGCATGTACGGCGACGGCTGGTACGAAAGCGTCGATTACACCGTGCTCAGCCAGCGTGAGCGCAACATCCTGCGCGTCATGCCGGTCGAGAAGGGCTGGGGCCCGGATTACCTGCGCTTCGCCATCAACATGCAGGCCGACAACAGCCAGGGCTCGACCTTCGGCGTGCGTGCCGCCTATCACAAGACCTGGCTCAACGCGCTGGGCGGCGAACTGCTGGTCAGCACCGATATCGGCTCGACCAGCCGCCTGACGGCCAACTGGTACCAGCCGCTCGACCCGGCCCAGCGCTTCTTCGTCGAGGCCGGGGCCGGGGTTGAACAGTCGCGTCTCAACATCTACCAGGACGATCGGCGGATTGCCCAGTACAAGATCAACGACGCCACGCTCGGCCTGTCGCTCGGTCACAATGTCGGCCTGCTCGGGCCGGTGCGCCTGGGCTGGGTCGAGCGCCATCGCCAGTTCGCGCCGGACATCGGCTCGTCGTTGCTGCCGCGGGCCGACCAGGGTTTCGGGGGCTGGAAGGCGGGGCTCGATTTCGACCAGTTTGATCGCCTGCATTTCCCGACGCGTGGCTGGTCGGCCCAGGTCTCGTTGTTCGACTCGCCGCAGCTGGGCTATTCGCGTTTCGATGCCGATCTGCGCGCCGCCTTTTCGCTGGGCGGCAATGTGCTCAACGGGCGCCTGCGCCATACCGCCTCGCCGAAGGGCGTGCTGCCGGTGTACGACGCCGGCACGCTGGGCGGTTTCCTGAATCTGACGGCCTTTGCGCCGAACCAGATTCTCGGCGACAACATCAGCTACGCCGGCCTGCGCGCCGAAAAAATTCTCGGTCGCCCGCCGCTCGGCCTGCGCGGCGACCTGCGCCTGGGCCTGGCCCTTGAGGTCGCCTACGCCGGAACGCGCTTTACCGAGACGAACCGACGTGGCATCCTCGATTCGACGGCGCTCTATCTCGGTGGCGATTCGCCGCTCGGGCCGATCTATGTCGGCTTCGGCTATTCGACGAGCCGGGTTTCCAACCTGTTCCTGTTCATTGGCACACCCTGAGCCAATATTTTTCGGAAGAACCTCATGCCCGCACGTTTCCTGATGGTCCTGGCCGCCTGCCTGCTGTGGGTCGGCGCCGCCCTGGCCCAGATCAACATCAATACCGCCAGCCAGGCGCAACTCGATGGCCTGAAGGGCATCGGCCCGAGCAAGGCCAAGGCCATCGTCGATTACCGGCGAAAAAACGGCCCCTTCCAGTCGGTGGATGATCTGCTCAATGTGCCCGGCATCGGTGAAAGCACGCTGCAGGGCTTGCGTCGGGATGTCGTGGTGAGCGGCGCCGGCACGCCGCCCGCTGCGGCGCGCCAGGAAAACGTCCGCTCGCCGGCACCGGCCCGCCCGGCAACGCCTGTTGCGC
>JBAQDI010000029.1:0-47674 GCA_049294655.1 Azonexus sp. | reverse complement strand
AACGCAGAAAGCGGCGGATAAAGGGCGAGGACTGTCTGAGGCCCGCAGGGCCGAGTTCCGCAGCCCCCGCCGGTTTCGAGTAGCGCAAGGGACCCCCGAAGGGGGCGCCGACCCTGGGGTCGCCTTTTCTTTGGCTACTTTCTTTTGGCGAAGCAAAAGAAAGTACGCCCGCCCGCAAGGCGGAAAGCAGCGGCAAAAAAGCCACCAACCTCATTACCCGCGATCCTTCAACATATCCCGCAACCGCCGAGGTGCCGGCCGCAACGGCATCCGCACCGACGTCCACGGCCCTTGATTCGAAGGCATCAACCACCCCAACCGACTCCCCAACCAGGTCACCACCCCATACACCGCCGGCGAGCGATAAACAAACGCCCACCCCCGCCAGATAGCCGAGATCAACGGCGAATACCCCGCCCCCTGCCCAACCATCGCCGGATCCGCATGCGGCGGCGAGAACGCTTCTTCCCGCAAACGCATCAACAACTCCGGAATCGGAATCTTCACCGGGCAAACCTCGCCGCAAGCACCACAAAGAGACGAGGCCGTCGCCATCGATGAAGTCGCCTCCAGCCCCAGCATATGCGGCGAGATGATCTTGCCGATCGGCCCCGGATAAGTTGTGCCGTAGGCATGCCCGCCAATCCGCGTATATACCGGACAATGATTCATGCACGCCCCGCAGCGGATGCATTGCAGCGTCTTGCGCAACTGCTCGTCGGCGTAGGCCTGGCTGCGGCCGTTGTCGAGCAGTACCAGGTGAACTTCGCTCGGGCCGTCCTTCTCACCCGGCTGGCGCGGGCCGGAGATCATGTTGAAGTAGGTCGAGATGTTCTGGCCGGTCGCCGAACGGGTGAGCAGCGAGAGCAGCGGCGGGATGTGGGCCAGCTTTTCGACGACCTTCTCGATGCCGGTAATGGCGATATGCACGGGTGGCACCGTGGTGCACATCCGGCCGTTGCCTTCGTTCTCGACCAGGCACAGGGTGCCGGTGTCGGCGACGGCGAAATTGACGCCGGAGAGGCCGATGTCGGCCTCCAGAAATTTCTCCCGCAGCACGTTGCGGCCGATCTGGATCAGCGCATCGACGTTGTCGGTGTAGTCGGTGACGCCCGGCACTTTTTCGTGGAACAGGCGGGCGATTTCCTCCTTGGTCTTGTGGATGGCGGGCATGATGATGTGCGACGGCTTTTCTCCCGCCAGCTGGACGATGTATTCGCCCATGTCCGATTCCAGCGCGCCGATGCCGGCGGCTTCGGCGGCGTGGTTGAGCTCGATTTCCTCGCTGACCATGGATTTGCCCTTGACCATGAGCCTGGCCCGGCGCTGCTGGCAGATGCCGAGAATGATGGCGTTGGCTTCGTCGGGTGTCTCGGCCCAATGGACCTGGACGCCGTTGGCGGTCAGCCGGCTTTCGAGGCGTACCAGCAGTTCCGGCAGGCGGGCCAGGTTGTACTGGCGGATGCCTTCGCCCAGCGTGCGCAGGCTTTCCAGTTCCTCGAGGTCGGGGAACTGGGCGGCGCGCTTGCTCATCAGGAAATCCATGGCGCCGCGGAAGCTCTGGCGCAGGAAGGGGTTGTCGACCACCTCCTTGGCGCGGCTGCGGAAGCCTTCCGTGGGTTTGAAGTGCAGGGGCTGCGGCGCGTTCATTGGGCATCCTCCTCGATCATCAGCACGATCAGTTCCTTCGGGCCGTGCGCGCCGTAGGCCAGGGTCTGCTGGATGTCGGCGGTTTTCGAGGGGCCGGAGATGAGCAGGGCGTTGGTCGGCAGCCCATCCTTCCAGTTTTCCGTCTGCATCGCCTCGAAAAAGGTGTTGTAGATGGCGCGGGCGTCGAGCAGCACGATATGCACCGGCGGTACCAGCGACATCAGGCGCGGCTCGTGTGCGTCGGGCCAGAGTATCAGCGTGCCGGTTTCGGCAATGGCGGCGCGGGCGGCGGTCAAGCTGGCCGGCGTGGCATGGAACATCTCGGTCTTCCAGGCTTCGATGGCCAGGTCGTAGGTCGAGCATTCGATGCCGCGGCGCGGCAGGGTGTCGAGAAGGGCCTCGCCGTGCATGGTGCCTTCGGCGACAAGGATCTTGTCGATCCGGCGGGCGCGCAATACCGCTTCGACCTGGTCCGGCCAGTTGGCGGCGGTCACGGCATGGACCTCGGCATGTGCCAGTTCGATGCACTGGCGGAAACGGGTGGCCTTTTCGCTCGGCGTTTCGATGCGCCGGTGGCCGGCGAACCACTCGGCGACATCGGGCTCGGCCTTGGCTTGGCGCGGGGCGGCCTTGAGTTTGGCGAGAATGCGGTCACGGGCGCTCATTTTTCAGTCCTCCGCAGCAGGAAACTGGCGATGTGTTCGCCGGGCAGGGTGCTTGTCGTGCGGCCCTCTTGGGCGTCTTTCCAGTCCGCATGGCCGAGGATGTTCATCAGGCAGCCACAGTCGGCGCTGACGACGCGTTCGGCGCCGGTTGCCTTGAGCGCCTTGACCTTGTCCTCGACCATGGCGCCGGAGATTTCCGGCTGCTTGAGCGAGAAGGTGCCGCCGAAGCCGCAGCATTCAGACTCGTGATCCTGTTGCGCCAGCTTGACCTGCTTGAGGTCGCCGAGCAACTTGCGGCCGGTAAGGTGCACGCCCATTTCGCGGCGCGCCGAGCAGGAGGTGTGCAGGGCGATGGTGCACTCGCCGCCCGTGTCCTGCGGCTGATAATCGAGCACATTGACCAGGAAGTCGGTGAATTCGTAAATGCGCGCCGACAGGGCTTCGGCCTGTGCCTTGCGGACCGGGTCGGCGGCAAACAGTGTCGGGTAGTGGTGTTTCATCATGCCGGCGCAGGAGCCGGAAGGTACGACGACCGGCCAGTTTTCCGGGAACAGCGTCAACTGCAGTGCCGCCACCTTGCGCGCCTCGTCGGGAAAGCCACTGGTGTAGGCGGGTTGCCCGCAGCAGGTCTGTTCTTCCGGGAAGCGCACGCGGATGCCCTGGCGCTCAAGCAGGGTGATGGCGTCCAGGCCAGCGCCCGGGTAGAACTGATCAACGACGCAGGTGGCGAAGAAATAGACGTCGGCAGGGCGTTGGCCGGTTTTTGCCTGTTCGCTCATGTTGTCTCCAGTGGTAAATTGGTCAAACCAATATTCATCGATGGCAGAAATGTATGATACAACCGGGACTTAGTCAAACAAATAGGGGTTTACACCAGACTTGCGGTTTACCGATTGGCTGATTAGAATGCGCTGGTCTTACCAATCGGGTACATCCTTCCATGCCGCTAAACAAGCTTCAGGTTCCGCGTATTTCAGATGCCGTCGCCGCTTCGCTCGAGCGCCGCATCCTGGAAGGCTCGCTGAAACCGGGCGACCGTCTGCCGCCGGAGCGCGAACTGTCGCTCGAACTCGGCGTGTCGCGGCCGTCGCTGCGCGAAGCGATCCAGAAGCTGGCCTCGAAGGGCATGGTGCAAAGCCGGCAGGGTGGCGGCACCTATATTACCGACCGCCTCGAATCGACTTTCTTCGATCCCTGGCAGGACATGATGGGGGCGCACCCGAATCTGCGCGAAGACCTGCTCGAATTCCGTCGCATGCTCGAAGGCCAGGCTGCCGAATGGGCCGCCGAGCGCGCCACCGAGGCCGACCTGACCCGCCTCGACCAGACTTTCGAGGCCCTCTCCAGGTCTTTTGCCGGTGATGATCTGGATGTCCGCTCCAAGGCCGATATCGCCTTCCATCAGGCGGTGGGCGAAGCCTCGCACAATGTCCTGCTCGGCCATTTGTCGGCCGCGTTGCTGCGCCTGATGCACGACAACATTCGCCTCAATCTTGGCGAACTGAAAAGCATCCCGGCCGCCGGCAATTTGCTGAAAAACCAGCATACCGCCATTCACGACGCGATCCGCGAGCGCAAGCCGCAGGCCGCGCGTGCTGCGGCCGAGACGCACATCGATTTCGTCCGCGAAACCCTGGCCCAGTCGCTACGCTCGGCCGCCCGGCGCGAAACGGCAGAACGCCGTCTGAATACCGAATTCTCACCTTCCGATTCACATTCTTCTTAAATTGACTTTGACCCCCTGAAAGGAATCCGCATGGAGCCCCTGGTTATCCCCTTTGAAAAATTGCGCATGAACGACGTCGAGCAGGTTGGCGGCAAGAATTCTTCGCTCGGCGAAATGATCAGCCAGCTGGCTGACACCGGCGTGCGCGTACCGGGTGGTTTTGCCACGACGGCCGATGCCTACCGCGACTTCCTGGCGCAGAGCGGCCTCGACAACAAGATCAATGCAGCCCTCGATGCGCTCGATGTCGAAGACGTCAATGCACTGGCCGCTTGCGGTGCGCAGATCCGCCAATGGATCATGGACACGCCGTTCCCGATGGATCTGACCATCGCCATCACCGAGCAGTACCAGCGTCTGGTCGCCGACTCGACTGCCGACATGTCCTTCGCCGTGCGCTCCTCGGCCACCGCCGAAGACTTGCCGGACGCCTCGTTCGCCGGTCAGCAGGAAACCTTCCTGAACATCGTCGGCCTGGAAAACATCCTGCACGCCATCAAGGAAGTCTTCGCCTCGCTGTACAACGACCGCGCCATTTCCTACCGCGTGCACAAGAATTTCGTGCATGCCGATGTCGCGCTGTCGGCCGGTATCCAGCGCATGGTGCGTTCCGACAAGGGCGCTGCCGGCGTGATGTTCACGCTCGACACAGAATCCGGTTTCCGCGATGCCGTTTTCGTGACGTCTTCCTACGGGCTGGGCGAAACGGTGGTGCAGGGCGCCGTCAATCCTGACGAGTTCTACGTGCACAAGCCGATGCTGGCTGCCGGCAAGAAGGCCGTCGTGCGCCGCAATCTCGGCTCGAAGATGATCAAGATGACCTTCTCGGCCGAAAAGATGGCCGGCAAGTCGGTGATCACCGAAGAAGTCGAAGAATCCTTGCGTCACCAGTTCTCGCTCAATGACGAAGAAGTCATGGAACTGGCCCGCTACGCGATGATCATCGAAAAGCACTACGGTCGCCCGATGGACATCGAGTGGGGCAAGGACGGCATCGACGGCAAGCTGTACATCCTGCAGGCTCGTCCGGAAACCGTGCAGTCGCAGGCGCATGCCGGCAAGGTCGAAAAGTTCAAGCTCAAGTCCTTCTCCAAGGTGCTGGCTTCCGGTCGTGCCATCGGCCAGAAGATCGGTGTCGGCCCGGTCCGTATCGTCAAGGACCCGAAGGAAATGGACCAGGTCAAGCCGGGCGACGTGCTCGTCGCCGACATGACCGACCCGAACTGGGAACCAGTCATGAAGCGCGCTTCCGCCATTGTCACCAACCGTGGCGGCCGTACTTGCCACGCGGCGATCATCGCCCGCGAACTGGGCATCCCGGCCATCGTTGGTTGCGGCGATGCCACCGAAACGCTGACCGAAGGCGAAATCGTCACCGCCTCCTGTACGGAAGGCGACACCGGCCACGTTTATCGCGGCAGCCTCGATTTCGAAGTCACCTCGCGCGACATCACGGCCATGCCGGATGTTCCGGTCAAGGTCATGATGAACGTCGGCAACCCGGAACTGGCCTTCGATTTCGCCCAGTTGCCGAACGCCGGCGTCGGTCTGGCCCGTGTCGAATTCATCATCAACAACGTCATCGGCATCCACCCGAAGGCCATCCTCGACGTCGAGCGCCTGCCGGCTTCGAAGCGCGACGAAATCAAGCGCCGCGCCCGTGGCTATGCTTCGCCGAAGGATTTCTTTGTCGAGAAGCTGGTTGAAGGCGTCTCCACCATCGCCGCCGCCTTCTGGCCGAACCCGGTCATCGTGCGCCTGTCCGACTTCAAGTCCAACGAATACCGCAAGCTGCTCGGTGGCGAGTTGTACGAGCCGGAAGAAGAAAACCCGATGCTCGGCTTCCGTGGTGCCTCGCGCTACGTCGCCCAGTCCTTCCGAGACTGTTTCGAGATGGAATGCCGTGCCATGAAGCGCGTCCGCGAAGAAATGGGCCTGACCAACGTGCAACTGATGGTGCCGTTTGTCCGCACCGTTGGCGAAGGCCAGGCTGTCGTCGACCTGCTGGCCGAACACGGCCTGAAGCAGGGCGAACATGACCTGAAGCTGATCATGATGTGCGAAATCCCGTCGAATGCGCTGCTGGCCGACGATTTCCTGAAAATCTTCGACGGCTTCTCGATCGGCTCCAACGACCTGACCCAGCTGACGCTCGGCCTCGATCGCGACTCCGGCCTGGTCGCCAACCTCTTCGACGAACGCGACCCGGCCGTCAAGATGCTGCTGGCCATGGCCATTTCGGCTGCCAACAAGGCCGGCAAGTACATCGGCATCTGCGGCCAGGGCCCGTCCGACCACCCCGATCTGGCCGAATGGCTGATGGATCAGGGCATCAGTAGCATCTCGCTGAACCCGGATACGGTGGTCGATACCTGGACGCGTCTGGGGACGCACAAGAAGGGCTGATTTTTACTGCAGTTGGGTAGAAACGAAGAAGGCCGGGAGCGATCCCGGCCTTCTTCCGTTTGTCAGGGTATTACTACGCAACTGCCATTGCCGGCGTTCAGCCTAAGCTGGCGGCCTGCCTCGTCGACGGACGTTACGTTGTTGGTGAGATCGAGGCATAGCGTATCGACTCACCATGCCCAGCCTCGGTCATGAGGTCACTTCGCAAACGGGCCGGTACACCACTGCGACTCGCAGGGGACTCCATCCCCGTTGCCATCCATCTTGGTGTTCGGGCAATTCCGTATAAAGAAAGTAGCCTCTGCGCAGGATGTCATCTCTGAGCAGGAGGTCCGGCCATCACACTGGAAATGATCGGAAACAACCTCTGGCTGTGTGTTGACCAGCGTATCGGGCCGCGAGGAAGATGCGTTGAATTTGGGCGCCAAGAACGTGTAGCCAGCCGAACCAATCATTACGACAAGTACCAACGTGATGAAGCGCTCCAGCAAGGAGTTTTTGGGGCTGACGTTTGCTTGAGGGCGACTCCTGACCGTAGAGGCAACAGGCTTGCCGCCCGGCCGTTGAACAAGAACAGCCTTCTTTTTGCCGTCATTGTTGAGAATGACCTCGAAGGATATCGGTTCGCCGACTTTTGGTAGCCCGCCCTGCTTCGGGTAGTCAGAGATGTGAACGAAGATGTCTTGGCCACCGTTCAGCGGAGTGATGAATCCGAATCCCTTAATGTCGTTCCAGGTTTTCAGGGTGCCGTTGATGCGTGATTCCATAGGTGAGCAAGTTGATAAGCTGACACTGGATTATTGCACGCCGTAATTATAGGTTCGAGTTTCATACGGGCGCTTCATCGGTTTGTCATTACTGGCGCCATGCATCTTTCTTTGCCAGAAATGGCACGGTGCTGCTGTTCCTGCTAGTGATTCAGCCCTGCCTGGTGCTGCCCGGAAAGCAGGCAAGGATGTTTTCCGGGCTTTTGGATATCCGGTGGTTGCGCCTGCAGCGAGCATTCCCGGTAGTTTTCAGAATTGGCTTCCTGCCCTTTGACGAGAGGATTTATTCCGGTTTGGTGTTCAGGCACATGTCTTGCGGATAAGACAGCATGACTGGGGGAACTCAGTCATCAATCGTGGTAAAAACTGGAGAAAATCATGGCTTGGGATCTACTGCTTACCTCGGATATCGGGCTGCTCAGCCTGTTTACCATCGGCTTTATCATCGTCATGGGTGGCTACATCATTCGTTACGTCTCGCAGCACATCAAGTCGGATACCAAGGCCAACCTGACTTCAGGTCCCGCTCACTGAGTTGCCGGAGCTGAGCTAACAGCCCGCTTTGCGGGCTGGCAAAGGAGGGCGACCTCCGCTGCGTTTTTGTCAGGATGATTTGATCAGATGGCGCCTTTGTCGCTCCCACGGCAGGGTATCCATGGTTTCGCCATTTTTCGGCTTCTCCCCTGTTGCGGCCCGAAGCCTGGTCGGACTTGCATTGTTCCCGATGCCGGGCCGGAAAATGACGTTCCGGGTTTGTCCTGAGCGGGACGTGTTGCGGGGTCGCCTGACCTTTTCAGGTGCCGCCGATTTTTATCGGCCCAGGCCATGGCCCGAGCGCGGGCGGCTGTTCAAGGCTTGCCGCATCGGTCGTGCACTTGCCCGGCCAACCCGGTCGGACGGGTAACAGCGCCCTGTGGCGCCATCTTTCCTCTTGTAATTCACCACCCGGTCAGTCGGTTTTGGCCTGGGGTGTGCCTGCCCGGCAGGCTATAAAGCGGCCGGCAGGAAGGCATTCGGGCTGAATTGACGGTATAGATTGAACCGTTAGCGAGAAGAGGATTCAAACTCAGGAAGCAACAACAACGATAGGGATTTTCCGGAAGGAGTCTGCCATGTCGATCTTTGCCCGCTACCAGAGTCGTTACGAGGCCCAGCAGGAAGAGGAAATGTCGGTTCAGGAATACCTGGACCTGTGCAAGAGCGACAAGACCGCTTATGCCAGTGTTGCCGAGCGCATGCTGATCGCCATCGGCGAGCCCGAACTCGTCGATACCCGGCTCGATCCGCGCCTGTCGCGCATTTTCGCCAACAAGATGATCCGGCTTTACCCGGCCTTCCGCGAGTTTTACGGTATGGAGGAGGTCATCGAACATATCGTTTCCTACTTCCGGCATGCCGCCCAGGGGCTGGAAGAGAAGAAGCAGATCCTCTACCTGCTGGGGCCGGTCGGCGGTGGCAAGTCGTCGCTTGCCGAACGCCTGAAGTACCTGATCGAGAAGGTGCCTTTCTACGCCATCAAGGATTCGCCGGTCCATGAATCGCCGCTCGGCCTGTTCAATGTGCTCGAGGACGGCGATATCCTGGAAGAGGATTACGGCATCGCCAAGCGCTATCTGGGGACGATCATGAGCCCGTGGGCGGTCAAGCGCCTGCATGAATTTGGTGGCGACATCACCAAGTTCCGCGTCGTCAAGCTGCGCCCCTCGGTGCTGTCGCAGATTGCCGTCTCGAAGACCGAGCCGGGCGACGAGAACAATCAGGACATTTCCTCGCTGGTCGGCAAGATCGATATCCGCAAGCTGGAAAGCTATTCGCAGAACGACCCCGATGCCTATTCCTACTCCGGCGGGCTGTGTGTCGCCAATCGCGGCATCCTCGAATTCGTCGAGATGTTCAAGGCCCCGATCAAGGTGCTGCACCCGCTGCTGACCGCAACCCAGGAACAGAACTACAAGGGCACCGAGGGCTTTGGCGCGATTCCCTTCGATGGCCTAGTGCTTGCCCACTCGAACGAGGCGGAGTGGCTGGCCTTCAAGAACAATCGCAACAACGAGGCTTTCCTCGACCGAATCTACATCGTCAAGGTGCCGTACTGCCTGCGCGTGACTGACGAAATCCATATTTACGAGAAACTGCTGATCAACTCCTCGCTGGCCAAGGCCCCGTGCGCCCCGGATACGTTGCGCATGCTGGCCCAGTTCTCGGCCCTGTCGCGCCTCAAGGAACCCGAGAATTCGAGCGTCTACAGCAAGATGCGGATCTACGACGGGGAAAACCTCAAGGACACCGACCCCAAGGCCAAGAGCTACCAGGAATACCGCGATTTTGCCGGGGTCGATGAAGGGATGACCGGCTTGTCGACGCGTTTCGCCTTCAAGATCCTGTCCAAGGTCTTCAATTTCGATCACCGCGAGGTGGCGGCCAACCCGGTGCACCTGATGTACGTGCTCGAACAGCAGATCGAGCAGGAGCAGTATTCGCCGGAAATCGAGGAGCGCTACCTGCGCTTCCTCAAGGAATTCCTCAGCCCGCGCTACGCCGAGTTCATCGGCAAGGAGATCCAGACGGCCTATCTGGAAAGCTATTCCGAGTACGGCCAGAACATTTTCGACCGCTACGTGACCTATGCCGATTTCTGGATCCAGGACCAGGAATTCCGCGACCCGAATACCGGCGAGATGCTTGACCGCGGCGCCCTCAACGACGAGCTGGAAAAGATCGAGAAACCGGCCGGCATCAGCAATCCCAAGGACTTCCGCAACGAGGTGGTGAATTTCGTGCTGCGCGCCCGGGCTAGAAATGACGGCACCAATCCGGCCTGGACCAGCTACGAGAAGTTGCGGGCGGTGATCGAGAAGAAGATGTTCTCCAATACAGAGGAACTGCTCCCGGTCATTTCCTTTAACACCAAGGGCAGTGCCGACGAGCAGAAGAAGCACAAGGACTTTGTCGAGCGCATGGCCAGCAAGGGCTATACGGAGAAACAGGTACGCCTGCTCTGCGACTGGTATCTGCGGGTCAGGAAGAGTTCTTGAGAGCAGGATCGAGGATCGAGCTATTAGGATCGAGTAGGCACGGATCACTCGATCCTCGATCCTAACAACTCGATCCTAAAAAGGGAGTGTCCATGACGGTACGCATTGTCGATCGGCGGCAGGACAGCAAGAACAAGAGTTCGATCAACCGCAGCCGTTTCATCCAGCGCTTCAAGGGGCAGATCCGCAAGGCGGTGGCCGATGCCATCGCCCGGCGCGGCATCCGCGATCTCGACAATGGCGAGAAGATCGGCATTCCCGGCAAGGACATCAGCGAGCCGCATTTTCGCCATGGTAAGGGTGGCCAGCGGGAGATCGTGCATCCCGGCAATGACCGTTTCAATACCGGCGACAGCGTCGACCGGCCGCTCGATGCCTCCGGCCAGGGCAAGGGGGCGAGCCAGGACGGCGAGGGCATGGATGACTTCGTTTTCACGCTGACCCGCGACGAATTCCTCGACATCTTCTTCGACGAACTGGCCCTGCCCAACCTGATCAAACGCCAACTGGCCCGCATCGACGAATACAAGCGGGTGCGCGCCGGCTATACGCAGAGCGGCGTGCCGACCAATATCAACCTGGTGCGCACGATGCGCGGCGCGGCCGGCCGGCGCATCGCCGTCGGCGGTCCCTTTGCCGTCCGCCTGCGTGAATTGCGCGAAGAACTGGAGCGGCTGCAGCGCGACTGCCCGGGCGATTCCGAAATCATCCGGGTCGAGCGCGAAATCGCCAGTCTCATGGCACGCCGCGAGGCGATTCCCTTCATCGATCCCTTCGACCTGCGCTACAGCAACCGCATTCGTATCGCCCAGCCAAGCACTCAGGCAGTGATGTTCTGCGTGATGGACGTTTCCGGCTCGATGGACGAGCCGAAGAAGCAGATGGCCAAGCGCTTCTTCATGCTGCTCTACCTGTTCCTGAACCGTAACTACGAACACATCGAAGTGGTCTTCATCCGCCACCACACGCTGGCCGAGGAAGTCGACGAAGAGAATTTCTTCCACTCCCGGGAAACTGGCGGCACCATCGTTTCCAGCGCCCTCAAGCTGATGCACGAGATCGTCGTCGCCCGCTATGCGTCGAGCGCCTGGAATATCTACTGTGCCCAGGCTTCGGACGGTGACAACTGGAACGACGATTCGCCGCTCTGTCGGGAACTGCTCTCGGCCTCGATCCTGCCGCTGGTCCAGTATTTTGCCTATATCGAGATCGCCGATGCCGAGCCGCAGAACCTCTGGCTCGAGTACGAACAGCTCGCGGCCAGCCATCCGGGACTCTTCGCGATGCAGCGTATCACTGCAGTGGCCGACATCTACCCGGTGTTCCGGGAACTCTTCCGAAAGCGACTGGCATGAGCAAAAAACGCATCAGCCCGATTGTCGAGGGCTCGGAGTGGACGGTCGAGGCCATCGAACGCTACGACGCCGAGATCGGCCGCGTCGCACTATCCTACGGCCTCGATTGCTATCGCCACCAACTCGAGATCATCACCGCCGAGCAGATGATGGACGCCTACGCCGCCATCGGCATGCCGGTCTATTACCACCACTGGTCCTTCGGCAAGCACTTCCTGGAAACCGAAAACCGCTACAAGCGCGGCCAGATGGGCCTGGCCTACGAAATCGTCATCAACTCCGACCCGTGCATCGCCTATCTCATGGAGGAAAACACCCTGACCATGCAGGCCTTGGTCATCGCCCATGCCGCCTACGGTCATAACTCCTTCTTCAAGGGCAACCACCTGTTCAAGCAATGGACCAGCGCCGATGCCATCATCGACTACCTCGTCTTCGCCCGGAACTACCTCGCCCAGTGCGAGGAACGTCACGGTTTCGAGGCTGTCGAGCGCCTGGTCGATGCCTGCCACGCGCTGATGAACCTGGGCGTCGATCGCTACAAGCGTTCGCCACGCCTGTCGCTGGAAAAGGAAACCCTGCGCCAGAAAGAGCGCGAAGCCTACCTGCAGGCCCAGGTCAACGACCTGTGGCGCACCCTGCCGCGCCAGGGTGCCGCCGTGGCCGAACAGGACGAGCAGCGCTTCCCCGTGGAGCCCGAGGAAAACCTGCTCTATTTCATCGAGAAGAACGCGCCGCTGCTCGAGCCGTGGCAGCGGGAAATCATCCGCATCGTGCGCAAGATCGCCCAGTACTTCCATCCGCAGCGCCAGACTCAGGTCATGAACGAAGGCTGGGCCTGCTTCTGGCACTACACCCTGCTCAATACGCTGTACGACGAGGGCAAATTGAGCGACGGCTTCATGCTCGAATTCCTGCAGTCGCATACCAACGTCGTCTACCAGCCGCCCTACACCAGCCGGTGGTATTCCGGGATCAATCCCTACGCGCTGGGTTTTGCCATGTGGCGCGACATCCGCCGCATCTGCGAGCGACCTGATGCCGAAGACCGGGAATGGTTTCCCGAAATTGCCGGTTCCGACTGGCGGGAAACCTTCGATTTCGCGATGCGCAATTTCAAGGACGAGAGCTTCGTCGCCCAATACCTGTCGCCACGGCTGATGAGGGAATTCCGCCTGTTCGCCATCCTCGACGACGACACCCGGCCGAAACTCCGGGTTGATGCCATCCACGACGACCAGGGCTACCGCAGCCTGCGCCGGGTGCTGGCCGAACAGTACAATCTGGGCAGCGGTGAGCCGAATATCCAGGTCTGGAATGTCGATTTCCGGGGCGACCGCTCGCTGTCGCTCCGTCATTTTTCGCATCAACGGCGGCCGCTCGGCCCGGAAACCGAAAAGATCCTCGAGCACCTGGCCTACCTCTGGGGTTTTACGGTGCGCCTTGAGGAACAGTTGCCGGACGGCAGCCTGCGTTCGATCGGCGAGTGCCGGAGCGAGAAGCGCAGCCGCGCTATCCCTTGAGTTAAAGCAGGGCCTCGATCGCCTCGGCCAGGTCTTCCGGTTTGGTCGCCGGCGCATAGCGGGCGACGACCTGGCCGTCGCGATTCACCAGGAACTTGGTGAAATTCCACTTGATTGCTTCGGTGCCCAGGATGCCGGCGGCTTCGTGCTTGAGCCAGGCGTAGAGCGGATGGGCATTGTCGCCATTGACCTCGATCCTGGTGAAGAGCGGGAAAGTGACGCCAAAATTGACCTGGCAGAACTGTGCAATGCTCGCCGCATCGCCGGGTTCCTGGGCGCCGAACTGGTTGCAGGGGAAACCGAGGACCACCAAGCCCTTGTCCTTGAGGCGCTGGTAGAGCGTCTCCAGGCCGGCATACTGTGGCGTGAAGCCGCATTCGCTGGCCGTGTTGACGATCAGCAGCACCTTTCCCCGGAAATTGCCGAGTGACATGTCGTCGCCGTTCAGAAGCTGGGCAGTGAAGTCGTAGATCGCGGAGCTCATCGGATTTTCCTGGGTTGGCGCTGGTGGGTCATGGCCTGAACTTGTAGTAGCGCTGCTCGAGATAGGCGCTGATGTTTTTCTCGTCGTCCGGCGACAGGCCGGCACCGGTCATTTTGTTGCAGATGGCAACGCGCCGCTCAAGGGCCGGGCGGTCATGGATCAGACTGTCCGGCCGCCGATACATGCCGCTGCCGTCGCCGCCATATTGTTTGGCGTGGCAACTGATGCACTGCTTGTCGTGCAGGCGCTGGCCGCTTGCCAGGTCAGCGGACAGTGCCGCCGGCGCAGGCAGCCAGGCGAGCAGGGTGGAAAGCAGGATAGTCGGCCAGCGCATCTAGTCGCTCGGCCTAGTAACCGGAGGACATCGGTGTCTTGGCCGGCATCAGTTGCCCGCGCAGTTCGCCGCCCTTGTTTTCGGCGCTATGCACATTCACGTAGAGTTCGCCGGCCTTGTACGCCTGATACTGGGGTTCGCTGAGCTTCGTGCCCTCCGGCACCATCCAGGCGTTGTCGCCTGACCTGCTCAGCGTAACGGCAACCGGTCCGTTCGTGCCGGCCTTGCCAACGTGGATATGCGCCATGGTTGCCATCAGCCCGGAAGTCATCACGGTGCCGCTGACGCTCATGTCCGGCTTGACGGTGATCGTGCCGTTGCCCGTGGCCTTGGTCGTGACCGGCGGGACTTCCATGTCGCCGGAAAGCTTGAATTTGAGTTCATCTGCCGTTGCCGACATGGAGAAACCAAGCAGCGCCAAACTGGTCGCCGCCAGAATGCCCGATAGAGCGGGGCGGAAGATCCTTGTGTTCATGGTAAGCCTCTCTTCCTTCTGTGTTTCGAGGGTGGCCGAGAGATGCCCCGTGGTCTTGCCGAAGCAGACCCGGCCGGATTACCTGCAAGTCTTTGAGTACCGGTCGAAGGAATTGGTTCGCTGTTCCCGGCCGCTCTTTCGTCCCGGCGGTCGGGCTGCCGCTTTCATGGAGCCGTTTGCTTCGCCGGCTCTGGTGGCCAGGCGAACGGCGAGCCGGCGGCGCACACCTCGCTGTCGCGCATGGCGGCAACGACCTTGTCGCCGAAAATGGCACTTGGCACCGCCACGGTCATCACCTTGCGACCGATTTCCACGCGTTCGACAACGATGCCGGCAGCCAGCGGTTCGGCGCTGCCTTCGATGAGCAAGGGGCCGCCCGACATGCCCTGACGGACTGCACAGTCGGCGATGAGCATGCTGCTCATGTCGGTGGCCCCGTGGTGGCCCGCCCAGGGGGCGCAATGTTCCTGGGCATGCAGGCCGATCTGGCGGCCGCCGAGCGGGAAGCCGACGATGGAAAAAAGGGCGGGCGGGGCGATGCGCGAGCCCGGAAACACCAGTTTTATCGGCTCGATGTCGTTGAGCGGCTGATCCAGTTCGAGCAGCCCCCAGTCCCGGGCAATGGCCGGCAGGTTGAAGCCCGGCGGCGTTTCGCTCATCAGGAAATCGGGATCGGCTGCCACCACCCGGCCCCAGACCGGCGGTGCCGCGGCCCGGCCATTGGCGCCGCTCGGTACGAACTTGACCGGCGCCCCGAGTGTTACTCGCTGGCCGGGTCGGGCCAGGACATGGGCAGCAGTCAGTACATGGCAGGGGCTGACCAGAAAGCCGGTGGCCAGCGAAAGCGCCGTGCCGGCATCGCCGACGATGATCATGCCGATCGCCCCCAGTTTGCCGGAAAGACTCGAGTCACCAGCCAGGGGGCGCAGCTCGCTGTCCTCGGCAGCCAGTCCGTTGCCGATCGGCAGGATGGCCAGCAAGGCGCTGCCCAGAAGCGGGAAAAGCCACCGGAAAATGCGCTGGCGGGTGGCTCGGTGAGATAGGGGCGGGCAAGGCATGGAACAAGACTATCACCGCTTGCCGTTTTGTCGGCCGCTGCAGCGGGCTTCCCTTGTCGCCAAAAAACGGGAGCGCCGGCCAGGCGGACTCCCGTATCGTGCTAAACGACCAGCGCGGGCGCTACTTCATCGAATACAGAATAACGCCGTCGATTTCATAGACCTCGACAGCCCAGGTGCCACCGCGGGGCGTCGGTGGCGTGGTCAGTTTTCTCCCCCAGAAGGCGATCAGGTTGCCGGTGCTGAGCGCTGTTTCGAGCAGGGTTTGCAGACGGTGCTGCTTGCTCATGACCGCCACGGTCTTGCCGGGTTGGTCGCGCAGTGCAACCAGCGCGTGGATGCCGGTATAGCCGGTCACCGCATAGCCCTCGACCAGACTGACGTGTCCGAACAGTTCAACGGATGTGCCGGCCCGGGCGGTTTTGCTGCGGGTGATGCCAGTCGGGGATGGATTGTTTGCCATGGTGTCGCCTCCTGTGATTGATGGATCAGGCTGGGTGCCTGATGTTGTTATTCGTATGTCATCAATGGTGATTTGGCAAGTTGCTCGCCGGGCTGCGTTTGCCACTGTTCCCGATAATTTGGCAGCCAAAGCGGCCCGGGCTTCGGGCACAATATATCCATGGAGGTGACATATGGTTGCAAAAGCCCTGGTGGAAAAATTGCGGACGATGGTCGGAACCGGTAACGAACGCGTGGCGCTGACGGCGCGCGGTCTGGAGCGCCTGCAGTCGCAACTGCGCGAGTGCGCCGAAGGACTGGGCGGCGAGGTTTCGGCGCGGGGCCGGGCGGCGCGCCTGGCGGAAACCTATCTGGCGCTCAATGATGAGGGGCGACAGCGTTTTCTCAAGCTGATCGCGCTGGAATTCGGCCCGGATCCGAAAAAGGTGGCGGCGGCGCATGCCGGCTATCAGGCGGCGGTCGGTACGGCGGAGCAGTGGAAAGCCGAGGCCGCCCTGCGCGGCGCCATGCGTTCCCGGCGTATCCGCATCCTCACGCAGTTCAACGCCATTCCGCAGGGCGTCAAGTTTCTCGTCGATCTGCGCGCCGACCTGCTGCGCTACCTGGAAAACGATCGTGAGCTGGCGGTGCTCGACCGCGAACTCGAATCCCGGCTGTCGGCCTGGTTCGATGTCGGCTTCCTCGAGTTGCAGCGCATCACCTGGAACTCGCCGGCCGCGCTGCTCGAAAAATTGATTGAGTATGAAGCGGTGCATGAAATCCGCTCGTGGGCTGATCTGAAAAATCGCCTCGATTCCGACCGCCGGCTCTACGCCTTCTTCCATCCGCGCATGCCAGCCGAACCGCTGATTTTTGTCGAGGTGGCGCTGACCGATCATCTGGCCGGCAATGTTCAGGAACTGCTCGACGAGCACGCCCCGGTCTTCGATCATCGCAAGGCCGATACGGCCATTTTCTATTCCATCTCGAATACCCAGGTCGGCCTGCGCGGTGTCTCCTTCGGCAATTTCCTGCTGAAGCGCGTGATCGACGACCTGAAGCGCGATTTCCCGAAACTGAACAATTTCGCCACTTTGTCGCCGCTGCCGGGGCTGGCCAGCTGGGTCAGGAAAAATCCGCAAGTGCTGGCCGATGCCGCGATCGAATTGTCGCTTGAAGAGCTTTCGACGGGCCTCTGGGCACAGGATGGTAAACAGCGCCGTGCCCTGCGCGACCCGCTGCTGCGCCTCGGCGCCCGTTACCTGGCGGCAGCAAAGCAGGGTGGGGGCGAGAGCGGTGCGCCGCTCGATCCGGTGTCGCGTTTCCATCTCGGCAACGGGGCGCGCATCGAGCGCCTGAATTTCCTGGCCGACAGTGCGCCCAAGGGCTTCCGGCAATCCTTCGGCCTGATGGTCAATTACTTCTACAACCTCGACGATATCGAGCTGAACCTGGAGGCTTTCGCCAGTACGGGAAGCATTGCCATGTCGGCGACGATGCGCCGGCTGGCCCGGCCGAAATAAGCATCCTCCATCGGCCGGCCCGGGGGCTGCGTCTACGCAGTTATAGCGATGTTCGCCCGCCGGGGGCAGGCTATACTTCGCGCCGTTTTTTCGCGGGGACATTTATGGTTCGGGGCTGGCACATTGCCGTTTTATCCCTGCTTTGCTGGCTGTCGCCGGCGGTTGGCGCCGCGCCGCTCAAGGTGGCCGTGCTCGACGATGCGCCGCCGCTCGGTTATCGCGATGCGGCGGGCCAGCTGACCGGTTTCAGCGTCGTGCTGATGCAGGCGCTGTGCGCCGAAATGGCCGAGCCGTGCGAATTCGAGGCGGTCAAGCTGGAACACCTGGTCGATGACCTGGCGGCCGGGCATTTCGATGTCGCGGCGGTGGGCCTGATTGCTACGCCGGAGCGCCGGCGCAAACTCGTTTTTACCAAGCCGGTCTATCGTTCCCTGACCCTGTTTTTCGCGCGCCAGGGGGTTCGCCCCGAGATGCCGAAGGTCCGCATTGCCACCTTCAAGGGCTCGGCACAGGAGGCTTATATCCGGGCGCAGGGCTGGGATATGGTCGGTGCCCAGACCGACGAGCAGATGGTCGAGCAGTTGCGGGCCGGCGTTGCCCAGGCCTGCGTGGTGCCGCTGATGACTGGTCTCAACCTGCAAAAGAACAGCCAGTTCCTGCGCCTGGGGCTGAAATACGAAGTCCTGCAGGCGGCGGAACTGGAAAGCAATGCTTCGTTCGCCATCGCGCCGCACAAGGCCGGCCTCAAGCCGACGCTCGACAAGGCGCTCGAGAAGATCAAGCGCAACGGGGTGTACGACCGGGTGAACTCGCTGTTCCTGCCGCTGCGCATCGACTGATTTTCGCCGGCAAGGGCGGGCTGGGGCGCTGCATCTGTTAAGATTCGCCCTGATTTTTCAGGTCTTTCCCCTTGTCTTCCCTTCCCGAAATATTTTCTCCCGACGGGCCGCTGGCCCGGGCCATTGGCGGCTATCGCGTGCGCGCCCAGCAGGTCGAGATGGCCGAGCGCATTGCCGCCGCCATCAACAGCTGTTCGGTCTTCATCGCCGAGGCGGGGACCGGCACGGGCAAGACTTTCGCGTACCTCGTGCCTGCCCTCAAATCGGGTGGCAAGGTCATCGTGTCGACGGGGACCAAGACCCTGCAGGACCAGTTGTTCAACAAGGACCTGCCGATGGTGCGCGATGCCTTGAAGGCACCGGTCAAGATCGCCTTGTTGAAGGGCCGGGCCAATTATGTCTGCCCCTACCACCTGGAGCGGGCGCTGGCCGATGGCCGCTTCCTGACTCGCGAAGATGCCGCCGATGCGCGCCGCATCTCGATTTTCGCCAAGGTCACGCATAGCGGCGACAAGGCGGAATGCCTCGAAGTCTCGGAAAACTCGCCAGTCTGGAACCACGCCACCTCGACCCGCGAAAACTGCCTCGGCCAGGATTGCCCGGACTACAAGGACTGCTTCGTCATGCTCGCCCGGCGCGAGGCGATGGCAGCCGACTTGGTGGTGGTCAATCATCATCTGTTCTTCGCCGACGTCATGCTGCGCGACGAAGGCATGGCCGAACTGCTGCCGGCCTGCAACACGGTGATTTTCGACGAGGCGCACCAGTTGCCGGAAGTGGCGACCCTGTTTTTCGGCGACAGCATCTCGACGGCGCAGGTTCTCGACCTGGCGCGCGATGCCCGCGCCGAGGGGCTGACCAGCGCCCGCGACTGCCTTGATCTGCAGTCGGCGAGCCGCGAGCTGGAAAAGGTCGGCAAGGATTTGCGTCTCGCCATCGGCCTCGATACCGGTCGCTTCTCCTACGGCCAACTGACCGAAAAACCGGAATTCGCGCCGGCCCTGAAACTGCTCGAAGACGAGATCGCCGGCTTCGCCGCCATTCTCGAAACCCAGGCCGAACGCGCCGAAGGCCTGGAGAAGTGCTGGCAGCGCGCCACCGAACTGGTGCAGCGCCTCGGTCACTGGCAGAAGAATACCGACGACGGCTACGTGCGCTGGGGCGAGGCTTTCACGCATTCGCTGCAACTCAATTCGACACCGCTCGACGTGGCCGAGATTTTCCGCAAACAGATGGGCGGCCATCCGCGCGCCTGGATTTTCACCTC
The DNA here is from genome assembly GCA_049294655.1 of Azonexus sp. Lineage (GTDB taxonomy): Bacteria > Pseudomonadota > Gammaproteobacteria > Burkholderiales > Rhodocyclaceae > Azonexus. The sequence goes on along the minus strand of JBAQDI010000029.1, from coordinate 28,126 downwards.
GGCGACGCTCGCCGTGCAGGGCAAGTTCCACCATTACTGCGCCGAACTCGGGCTCGGTGAGCCGGAATCGGCCTGCTGGCACAGCCCCTTCGATTACGGCCAGCAAGCCATGCTCTACGCGCCGCTCGGCATGCCGGAACCGAATTCCATGGGCTATACCGATGCCGTCGTCGACGCCGCTTTCCCGGCGGTCGTGGCGGCGGGCGGCGGAGCGTTCTTTCTGTGCACCAGCCTGCGCGCCATGCGTCGTACGCATGAATTGCTGAAGGCGCGCCTCGAGGACGAAGGCCACGAGATGCCGTTGCTGATGCAGGGCGAGGGCAGCAAGAACGATCTGCTGCAACGCTTTCGCCATCTCGGCAACGCCATCCTGGTGGGTAGCCAGAGTTTCTGGGAAGGTGTCGATGTGCGCGGCGAGGCGCTGTCGCTGGTCGTTATCGACAAGATTCCCTTCGCGCCGCCCGATGATCCGGTGCTCTCGGCGCGCATTGAGCAGATGCGCCAGCAGGGCCGCAATGCCTTCATGGAATACCAGTTGCCGCGTGCCGTGATCAACGTCAAGCAGGGCGCCGGCCGGCTGATTCGCGACGAGTCCGATACCGGCGTGCTGATGATCTGCGATCCGCGTTTGATCACCAAACCCTATGGCCGGCGTGTCTGGCAAAGCCTGCCGCCGATGAAACGCACCAAGGAATTGAATGACGTGCTCGATTTCTTCGCCCGCCGGAATGGCGACCATGTTTGAGCGCGCCGCCCTGCATGCCGCGCTGGTCGCCGGGGCCGGCCTTGATCTGGCGGCGCTCGCCGAATCGCACCCGTCGCTGTTTTCGCAGGCGGCAGTCAATATCGCGCCGGCCACCCGGCAAGCGATGGCCGATCTCGTCGCCGCCATCGAATCGGTGATTGCCCTGCCGGCTTATCAGCAGCGCGTGCTGGCCCGGGCGCCGGCCTCCGCGCAGCAGCCGGTGGCGGCGCGCAGCGTGTTTTTCGGCTACGACTTCCACCTGGCGGCGGATGGCCCGCAACTCATCGAAATCAACACCAACGCCGGCGGGGCGCTGCTCAATACCTGCCTGCTGCGGGCGCACGGCGAGATGGCGGCGGCCGAGCGCATCGAGCAGGAATTTGTCACCATGTTCCGCGCCGAATGGCAACTGGAACGCGGCGATGCGCCGCTGACGCGGATTGCCATCGTCGACGAGAATCCGGCGGCGCAGTACCTGGCACCGGAATTCGAACTCTTTCGCCGGCTCTTCGAGCGACACGGCATTGCTGCCGTGATTGTTGATCCGGCCGAGTTCGCGCGCGACGGCAATCGCCTGTTGCACCAGGGCGAGGTCGTTGATCTGGTCTATAACCGGCTCACCGACTTTTCCCTGGCGTCGCCGGCCAATGCTCATCTGCAGGCTGTTTGCGCGGTCGGTGGTGTCGTCGTCACGCCGCATCCGCGGGCCCACGCGCTGTATGCCGACAAGCGCAACCTGATGCTGCTTTCCGATTCGGCCGCGCTGCTCGAACTCGGCGTGCCGGCCGAAACGCAGAAAATCCTGCTGGCCGGCATCCCGCGCACGGTGGCGGTCACGGCCGAAGAGGGCGAGCATTTCTGGAGTACGCGCAAGACCTGGTTCTTCAAGCCGGCTGCAGGGTTCGGCAGTCGCGCCACCTATCGCGGTGACAAGCTGACCAAGCGCGTGTTCGAGGAAATCCTGGGGGGCGGCTACATCGCCCAGCAAATCGTGCCGCCCTCCGGGCAGACGGTACTGCTCGATGGTGTGCCGCAAGACATGAAACTCGATGTGCGCTGCTACACCTACGCTGGCGTCATCCAACTCGTCGCCGCCCGCCTGTATCAGGGGCAAACGACCAATTTCAGAACGCCGGGCGGCGGTTTTGCCCCGGTGTTTGTGGCCTGAACGGGTAAAATCCGGCCATTAAAGTACCCGGTGTTGCCGGGTAAAAGGAAAAACAATGTCCATTCAATGGTTCCCGGGGCACATGACCTCGGCCCGCAAGAAGGCCGGCGAAACGCTGGCCATGGCCGACGTCGTGGTCGAGGTGCTCGACGCCCGCCTGCCGCAGGCTTCGAGCAACCCGATGATTCACGAGCTGCGCGCCTTCCGCCAGCGGCCCTGTCTGAAACTGCTGAACAAGGCCGACATGGCCGACCCGGAAGTGACCAAGGCCTGGCTGGCCTATTTCGACCAGCAGCCCGGCGTCAAGGCGGTGGCCATTTCCTGCAAGAAGGCCAGCGACGTGGCGCGCATTCCCGGTCTGGCGCAGAAACTGGCGCCGCACCGCTGCGATGCCGTGAAGCCGCTGCGCCTGATGATCATGGGTATTCCCAATGTCGGCAAATCGACGCTGATGAACGCGCTGGTCAAGAAAAAGGTCGCGGCAGTCGGCGACCAGCCGGCCGTCACCAAGAGCCAGCAGCGCATCGACATTAGCTCGCGGCTGACCATTTACGACACGCCGGGCATGCTGTGGCCGAAGATCGCCCATCCGATCGACGGCCAGATGCTGGCGGCCAGCCATGCAGTCGGCGTCAATGCCTACATCGACATCGAGGTGGCGACCTTCCTCGCCGGCTTCCTGCTCGAATATTATCCGGCCCTGCTGGCGGCACGCTACGGCTTCGCCACGGCCGGCCTTGATGCGGTCGGCGTCATCGAAGCGGTGGCCAAGCGGCGCGGTTGCCTGATGAAGGGGCGGGGCGGCGAATTCGACCTGGAAAAGGCTTCGGGTCTGTTGCTGACCGATTACCGCAGCGGTGCGCTCGGCCGGATCAGTCTGGAGACGCCGACGCTGCGTGCCGCACGGGCTGCGCAACTGGCGGCGGCACCGGCCGGCGATGTAGAGCGGGACTGACTTTTCTCGGAATGACCCGGTAAGACACCGAGTGCTAGGTCTTTTGCAAAGTCTTGTATATAATTCGCGCCCTGTTGGTGGTCAGAAATTGGCCGCGAATAAATGTTCCTCGATAGCTCAGTTGGTAGAGCGCCGGACTGTTAATCCGTAGGTCCCTGGTTCGAGCCCAGGTCGGGGAGCCAAATATTCTGCTTCATGCCATTACCACTTCGGCAAGCAGTCTTGTTGCCCATGTGGCTCAGTGGTAGAGCACTCCCTTGGTAAGGGAGAGGTCGGCAGTTCGATCCTGCCCATGGGCACCATCCCCCCCTAGATACCCCAAGATTTTTGCCGTACCCGGCCGCTTGCCGTCATTTGACGATGAGCTGGACGCGCTGTGTTTTTTGCCGGCAGGCGGCGGACGTGCAGGTCGCCGGCATTTTCTCGATATGCGGGCTGCGTCGGCGAATTTGTCGGGCGGGAACGCCCATGCCGTGCAGCAGTGCGCGAATGTTGCTCAAGCGCTGTTCGATGATGGCCAGGTTGTAGTTGTGGCTACCTGTATCGTCGGCGTATCCAGCAAGGTACAGGAGCGCTTTGCGATTTTGGCGCAGGACCTCGGCTTTAAGCTGCAGTTTTTCTTTTCCCTCGGCATCCACGGCGCTTGCCCCGGGAGCGAAGAATATATTGTTCTCATCGGCAATGATGGCCGGCGCTTCGCTCTCGACCTTGCTCCGGGCGTTGCTCGTGGCGGTCGGGGCGGGCATCCGGGGTGGCACCGGGGCGCTGGCCACCTGGCCGACGACCGCCGGCGAGGCGACTCGCTCGCCGGGCGGTTGTGCCGTTGTACATCCCGCCACCAACAGACAGGCCGCCAGGCGGCGATAGTCGGTCATTTGCCCTTACACCCGCAGTAGCGCGATCTTCAACGGCGGCTGGCCGTCGTGGCTGGGGAAATCTTCTTCCGGGGTGATCCATTCGAGCTGACGTATCGTCCGGCCGGCCTTGGTGGCGCAGCGCTGCAGCTGGTCGGCCCAGACCTCGCGTGAGATGGCTGCCGCGTTGTTGCAGCAGATCAGCGTGCCGCCTTCTGTCGTGCACAGCAGGGCCGGCTTCATCAGCGCGGCGTAGTCGTTGACGATGTCGACGACGCCGAACGGGCTCTTGGCATAACGCGGGGGGTCGAGGAAGACGACGTCGAAGCTGTGCTTTTCGAGGGCAGGGAAGGGCGGCATGGGCTTGCCGCGCACTTTCTTCGGCTGGCCGATGCCGGCCAGTTGGCGCATCGCCGCGAAAGCATCGCTGTGCACGTAGCGCAGGCGGATCGGCAGGTCGTTGAGGCGGGCGTTATCCTTGCCAACTTTCAGGCTGGATTCGGCGAAATCGACATTGACGACGTGCGCCGCGCCGGCCTTGGCTGCCGCCACGCCGACGCCGCAGGTGTAGGAAAACAGGTTGAGCAGCGTCTTGCCGGCGATTTCCTGCATGATGCGCCGGCGCCCGGCCCGCATGTCGAGGAACAGCCACGGATCCTGGCCGCCGTGCCGGCCCTGCACGAGGTAGCGCACACCCATTTCATGGAATTCGCGGGTCAGCTGCGCTTCGGCCAGGACTTCGACGGGCAGCGGATTGACGACGCGCGAATTGCCGCTGCTCCGGTCGTTGTAGATCGCCGTCAGGCCTGGCACGGCCTCGGCGTAGAAGCGTTCGATGGCGACGCGGTCGTGGCCATCAAGGGCTTCGTGGAAAGTCTGGATGAGCAGCAGGTCGCCGTAGCGGTCCACGGTCAGTCCGGGGCGGCCTTCGGTGCTGCCGTTGAACAGCCGGTAGGCGTTGGTGTCTTCGGCATGCAGGCACTCGATCAGCGCCTGACGGGCGGTGAGTGCGGTGTGCAGCAGGGCGGTGAGTTGCGTTGTGGGCATGGAGTTTCCGGTGAGTACAGCGATCACTGCGGAAAATGCCGCCGGAAAGCCGAGGCGATGTATTTTACCGGAGCGGCCCCTCGCCCGGTGGAATAAGAACCGGCCACAATTTCCAGTGGCCGCAGGCCGAGCGGGCACGGCGTTCCGAACCGGCCCAGCCGCCATCCGTGCATAAACCGGTGCTGATTTCTTCTTCGATCTGCACGCTATCGGGTGTTGTGCCGGGTTGGCGCGGGCCACTCCAGTGCTCGCAACTGGCGCAGCGTTTGCGGGCTATGGCCTGGTTCAGCAAGTCTTGGCGCTGCGGCAGGCGGCAATGCTCTGCGTTGCCGGCACGACGGCGCCGCCGTTGCCGATCCAGCCCTTGATGCCGCTCTTGACGTTGTAGACCTTCGCGTAGCCGGCCTGTTGTGTCAGGAACTGGCTGACCGCCTTGGTCCGGTTGCCGCTGCGACAGATGACGATGACCGGTTCGTTCGGTTTGGCCACCTGTTTGGCCTTTTCCAGCCAAGCCGGCGCATCGTGACGGCCTTGTTCGTCAAAAAATGTGAGTAGCCGGCTGCCGCTGACGATGCCGGTTTCCTGCCACTCGGGCTGCGTGCGGATGTCGATGACGGGCACACCGCTTTTCATCAGGCGTTCGAGTTCGGCATTGTCGATATCGACGATCTCGGCATGAGCGAGCAGCGAGGCGAGGGCAAGACAGCAACTGAGTAAAAGGTGGCGCATGGCAGAATCCGTAAATTAGCAAATGCTTATTATATTTGCCTCCTGGCAAGGCGCTTAGCGCTGTTTCATCATCTCCTGCATGTTCATGGCCGGCATGCCCGGCATCATGATGTCGCCGGGTTTCTGGCCGGCCTTGCAGGGGCCCAGCCAGCGCGCTTCCTGGGTCATTTTCAGGTTGCTCATGCCATGCTGGGGCGGGGTGTAGGTAATGTTCATCTCGTTACGGTAATTGCTCTCGAAGTCGCCGGTAATCACTGCGTCGCTGGTCGCCGTCGTGCTGTCCTGCTTGCATACCGAATGGATCATTACCTTGCCGGCGCTGCGGTTGACCTCCATGACCGGACAATTGACCTTCTCCTTGGCGCGTTCCTGCATCAGGTTGTCGCTCGCCTGGTCGATGCACATCTGCATCGGTCCCTGCGGAGGGAGGCCGGCCATCCGGGTTTTCATTTCCCAGAGGCCCGATTTGCGCTTGGGAACGTCGGCCGCCAGGCTCTGGGTGGCGAGTAGCGCGGCGAGAACGAATACGGTGTGGCGGGCAATATTCATGGCGGCATCTCCTGGGCAAGAATGTTGTTCATCCTGGTGCAGTGCTGCACACTATTCGGCACATAAAACTGCGCCTTTGCCCCCGTGGCTGCGTTGCAAATCCTCGCGATACCACTCGGTATCGCTGTGGTTTGCGCCTTGACACAAGGCCAAATGCATCAGTTTTATTCAGTGCCTCATAGCATGCAACACTACACTAAACCGGTTTCCCCTGCCCGTCATGGGATAATCCGCGCTTTTTCCGGGGACCGGCATGGCGCTCAAATCGACTATTTTCAAGGCAGAGCTGCAACTGGCCGATCTTGACCGCTCCCATTTTGGCGATTACTCGCTGACCCTGGCCCGCCATCCTTCGGAAACCGACCAGCGGATGATGATCCGCCTGCTCGCCTTCGCGCTGTTCGCTTCCGAGAGTCTGGCCTTTGGCCGTGGCTTATCGGCTGAAGACGAAGCCGACCTCGCCGATACCGACCTGACAGGCAATATCGAGCGCTGGATCGACGTCGGCCTGCCCGATGAACGCAATATCCGCCGCGCCTGCGGCCGGGCCCGCCAGGTCGTCGTGCTCGCCTATGGCGGCCGGCAGGCGGAAATCTGGTGGCAGCAGTCGGTCGACAAGCTGTCCGGCCAGAAAAACCTGACCGTGCTGGCCCTGCCGCCCGAACAGTCGGCCGCGCTGGCCGCCCTGGCCGAGCGCAACATGCGCCTGCAATGCACCATCCAGGACGGCACGATCTGGATCGGCAGCGACAGCAAGCAGGTCGAACTGGCGCCGCAGATCCTGCTGGCGCCTGTGCCGCGTTAAGTCCGGGCAAACTTTCCGGCCAGCCAGGCGTCGAGCGAGAAGCGGCCTGGCCCGTGGAAAATCAGGACGAGCAGCAGGCTGCCCCACAGGACATGGTCCTGCAGGCCGAGATCGGAAATGTCCGGGAAGGAAATGGCCGCCATCAGGTTGACCACGAACAGTCCGGCTGCCGCGAAACGGCCGGCCAGGCTGAAGACCAGCAGGAGCGGCAGGCCGAGTTCGCCGGCCGTGCCCATGATGGCTGCCAGATGCGGCGGCAGGACGGGAACCTGGTAAACGTAGTCGAACAGGTCGAGCGTGCCTGACCAGTTGGTGATCTTGAGCCAGCCGGCGCGGAAGAATATCTCGCCGATGTAGAGGCGCAGGGCTAGGTCGAAGAGTGGTGTCAGCCAGTGCTCGATTTGCCCAGTCAGCGCCGTGGCACGGCGGTACAGTTCCTGCAGGTGTGCGTTCATGGTTCTTTCCTCAGATGGCCTGGCGCAGCAGGCCGTTGCCGATGAAACGCTGCAGGGCCGCTTGCAGGTCGAACGAGGTTTCGGCGGCGACGGCTTGGTCGACGGCTGCAGCCAGTGTCTCGTCCTGGTGCAGCGCAAGCAGCAGGGCCCGTTCGCCGGCCGAGAGTCTTTCCACGGCGATGCCGCCTGGCCGGCGCTGGATCAGCGCGATTTCGGCCTGCTCGAAATCGACCTGGAAGTCGCCGGCATAAGCCGGCTGATTGACTTCCCGGATGCGCACGACAGGCCAGCGCGAGGCGAGAACGGCATGCGCCGAATCAAGCCGGAAATGCAGTTCGCCCCAGGTTTCCGGTGGTGTCGCGGCAAGTCGGGAAAGGTCTTGCGACGGCGTATCCGCGCTGCCGTAGACCTGCTGGATCAGCCACTCCAGGCGGGCAACGTCGGGCAGATAAGGCAGGTTTTCGCTGACCGCATGCCCGGCCAGGAAGTCGGCGAATTGGTCGCCATAGGCATTGAGGTCGCCGCTGCTGCTCGGATAGGCCTGCGCATAACGCCGGCAGGCGGCGGCGAGAAACTCCCGGCCGACAATGTTTTCGATGAGCGGATAGGTAGCCTGCACGGCGGCGGCGAGATTGGCCAGCACGCTGCGCCGGTAGGCGGCGATGCCGATGGCGGCGCGGGCCGGGTCGCCGGCACAATGGGCGAGCAGCGCAGCGTCGGCGCGGTCGGCGCCGAAGACGGCTGCGGCAAAATCGGTCTGCAATTCACGCAACGCGGACATGGCGGACCTCTGCGGCGGCATCGAGATATTCCTGGGCCTGGGCGGCTTCGCCCTGCAGGACGGCAAAATCGGGGATGTCCTGATCCCATTCGATCAGCGTCGGCAGCGGACCGAAGCGCTCGAGCGCCGCCCGGTAGAGTTCCCAGACCGCCGGGTAGACCGGCCGCGAATGGGTGTCGATGAGCAGGCCGTCCACCGTTTCATAGCCGGCCAGGTGGATTTCGCCGACGCTGCCGACGGCGATGCCGGCCAGGAAGTCGGCAGCGGCAAAACCGTGGTTGCAGGCGCTGACGTAAATGTTATTGACGTCGAGCAGCACGCCGCAACCGGTGCGTTTGGCGACTTCGGCGACGAAGGCCCATTCGGGCATGTCTTCGGGCAGGAAACGCAGGTAGCTGGAAACGTTCTCGACCAGGATGCTGCGGCCCAGCGTTTCCTGGACCTGTTCGACATGGGCGCAGACCCGCTCCAGCGCTTGCCGGGTGTAGGGCAGGGGCAGCAGGTCGTTGAGCCAGCGGCCGCCGATAGCCGACCAGCAAAGGTGTTCGGAAATGGCTGCCGGCTGGATGCGTTCGGCCAGCGCCTTGAGTTGGCGCAGATGATCCCGGTCGAGATCATCCGCGCCGCCAAGTGACATGCCCACCCCGTGCAGGCTCAGCGGGTAGTTTTCCCGTATTGCCTCAAGGCCGGCCAGAGCCGGGCCGCCCGCGACGAAATAATTTTCGCTATGCACCTCGAACCAGGCGACGGCCGGCTGTTGCTGCCGGACTTGTTGCAGGTGCGGGGCGCGCAGGCCGAGGCCGGCCTGGACCGGCAGGGAAACCGCCGGCTGGCGGGTGGGCAGGTCGTTGTGCATGCTGCTTACTTGGTGGCCGGAGCGGTCAGCTTGCCGCCCATTTTTTCGCAAGTGCCCTTGGCGACCAGCTTGAAGTCGTTCGGGTCGTTGTCGACCTTGGATTGACCGGCGCAGGAGTGCTTGCTGGTCTTGCTGCCGCAGTCGTTCTGGCCGGCCTTGGCGACGCCGAAGCATTTGTCCTTGCCTTCGTCGGCGGCGACGGCGGAGACGGATGCGGTCAGGAGGCCGGCGGCGAGCAGGCCGCCGATGGCGGATTGGATCAGGGTACGTGAATTGGTCATTTGAAAATCTCCGTTAAGGTTGGGATGCCGGATTGGTCCGGCGATCCGGAGGGTGTTCAAAACATGGCCTCCTGCTGCCTTTGACGGACGGAGCGGCAATTCCTTACATAAAATTTGAAAGATTTTTTCGGCAGGCGAGTGCTGCCGATATTTCGGCCTGGCGAGCCCTCGGGCTTCGTTTTCGTGAGGAATGAAAAAATACTAGACGACTGGTCTAATAGCTGGCACGATAGCCCCCATGAACATTCGTCACGACAACACGCGCCAGCACATCCTCGAAACCGGTCTCGGCATCTTTGCCGGCAAGGGCTTTGCCAGCGTCGGCCTGAACGAGTTGCTGAAGGCGGCCGGCGTGCCGAAGGGCTCGTTCTATCATTACTTCGAATCCAAGGAACAATACGGTCAGGCGCTGCTTGAGGATTATTTCGAGCGCTATCTGGCCGATATCGACGGCCTGTTTGCCCTTGAGGCGGCGTCGGCTTACGAGCGTCTGATGCGCTACTGGCAGCGCTGGCTGGACAAGCAGTGCGATGACTGTGCCGAGCAAAAATGCCTGGTCGTCAAGCTGGCCGCCGAAGTGTCTGATTTGTCGGATGCCATGCGTCTGACCCTGCGCGACGGCACCGACCGCATCGTGGATCGCATTGCCGGCGTCATCGAGGCCGGCGTCGCCGATGGCTCGCTACCCGCACTCGATGCCCGGCCGGCCGCACAGATGCTTTATCAGCTGTGGCTCGGTGCCAGCCTGGTCGGCAAGTTGAACCGCAACAGCCAGGCCCTCGAAAACGCAATGCGCTATACCAGACAGTTACTGGCGCGCCAGTAACTGCACTATCCGATAACAGGCCGGGGCATGCCGCGGCCAATTTTTAACCCGAATTCATAGACGACCAGTCTAATTTTCATGAATTTATGCTCACCAGGAGACTCCCCATGACTTCCCTGTTCGATCCCGTCCAGATTGGCGATATTGCCCTGTCCAACCGCATCGTCATGGCACCGCTGACGCGCAACCGGGCTATTGCCGGTAACGTGGCCGGCCCGCTGACCGTCGAATACTATCGCCAGCGCGCCACGGCCGGCCTGATCATCGCCGAGGCCAGCCAGATCAGCCCGATGGCCCAGGGTTACCTCGACACCCCGGGCATCCATAGTCCGGAACAGGTCGCCGGCTGGCGCCAGGTGACCGATGCCGTGCATGCCGCCGGCGGCCGGATTGTCCTGCAGCTCTGGCACGTCGGCCGCATTTCGCATACCTCGCTGTTGCCGGATGGCGCTGCGCCGGTGTCGTCCACTGCCCGTTGTGCCGAGGCGATGACCTTCACCAAGGATGGCTTTGTCCCGGTCTCCGAGCCGCGTGCCCTGCGCGACGATGAAATTCCGGCCCTCATCGAGGATTACCGTCGTGCCGCGCGCAATGCCATCGCCGCCGGCTTCGATGGTGTCGAGATCCATGCCGCCAATACCTATCTCGTCGAACAGTTCCTGCGCGACAGCGTCAATGACCGTAGCGCACCCTACGGCGGCAGTATCGCCAATCGAACCCGGCTGTTGCTGGAAGTCGTTCAGGCGATCACCGATGAAATCGGCGCCGGTCGCACCGGTATCCGGCTGAGTCCGATGACCACCTTCACGGCACCGCTCGACAGTGATCCGCAGGCGCTCTACGGTTATGTCGTCGAACAGTTGGCGCCGTTTGGTCTGGCCTACCTGCACGTCATCGAGGGCGAAACCGGCGGGACGCGCACGCCCGAGGGCAAGGTTTTCGATTACGAGGCGCTGCACCGTGCTTTCCCGGGAGCCTGGATGCTCAATAACGGCTATTCGCGCGAGCTGGCCATCGCCAACGTCAAAGCCGGCAAGGCCGACCTGGTGGCCTTCGGCCGGCCATTCATCAGTACGCCGGATCTCGTCCGCCGCCTGAAGGACGATCTGCCGCTCAACGAACTGCAGGCCGACAAGCTCTATGGTGGCGGTGCCGCGGGTTACACCGACTATCCGGTACTCGCCGTCTGATTTTCAATTGCGCCGCGCCCCGACCGGTCGAGTGCCGGTCGGGGCGGCATTTTCTGGAACCCCATGTCTGATTATCGCCGTTGCTTGCCCGCGCTCGCGCTCATCGTCCTTTCGCTGACCTGGGGTTACACCTGGGTACTGGCCAAACAGGGCCTGGCCTACGCGCCGCCTTTTGCTTTTGCCGCCGAACGCTGTGTCGGCGCGGCGCTGGCGCTGCTGATTGCGCTCAAACTCAGCGGCCGTTCGCTCAAGCTGGTCGCGCCGCGCCAGACCATGCTCATCGGCCTGGCCCAGGTTTCGGGCTTCATGATTTTCCAGACCTGGGCGCTGGTCGAGGGCGGCCCCGGCAAGACGGCGGTACTCATCTTCACCATGCCGATCTGGACCCTGCTGCTGGCCTGGCCGATCCTCGGCGAACGTGTGCGCGGCAAGCAGTGGCTGGCGGCGGCAAGCACGCTGGGCGGCCTGCTGTTGATCGTCGAGCCCTGGGACATGCACGCCAGCCTGTTCAGCAAGTTCCTCGGCTTGATGGCCGCACTGTGCTGGGCGACCGGCACCATCCTGATCAAGCGCTTGCGCGGCCAGACGCCGGTCGACCTGCTGACCCTGACCACCTGGCAGATGATCTTTGGCGCCGTGCCGCTCGTCCTGCTGGCTTTCATCGTGCCCGAGCAGCCGACCGAATGGAGCGCCAGCTATGTCGGCATCCTCGTTTTCATGTCCATCATCAGCACCGCCATGTGCTGGTGGCTGTGGATCTACATTCTCGATCGCGTGCCGGCCTGGGAGGCCAGCCTGTCGGTACTCGGCACGCCGGTCGTCGCCATCCTGTCGTCGCGTCTGACTTTCGGCGAGGCTTTCAAAACCAGTGAAATCGCCGGCATTGTGCTGATCGGCAGCGGCCTGGCGCTACTCTCGCTGCTCGGCTGGGCCGCGAGCCGGCGCAATCCGCTAAAAGAGATTCGGGAGAACGCATGACCACCCTGGACAACACCAAACTGTCGATGCTCGACCTCGTCGCCGTTCGCGAAGGCGGCACGGTGGCCGAGGCGCTGGCCATCGCCCGCGACACCGCCCGCCATGTCGAGCAGCTCGGCTTCACGCGCTACTGGCTGGCCGAACACCACAACATGCCGGGCATCGCCAGTTCGGCGACCGCCGTGCTGGTCGGCTACATTGCCGGGGCGACCAGCCGCATCCGGGTCGGTTCGGGCGGCATAATGCTGCCCAACCACGCGCCGCTGGTCGTTGCCGAAGCCTTCGGCACGCTGGCCGAACTCTATCCGGGACGCATCGACCTCGGTCTGGGCCGGGCGCCCGGTACCGACCAGCAGACCATGCGCGCCCTGCGCCGCGACCGGATCGAAACGGAAGCCGATTTTCCGCGCGCGGTGAGCGAGTTGCAGCAACTGCTCGGGCCGCGTTTGCCCGAGCAGAAGGTCGTCGCGGTGCCCGGCAACGGCACCGAAGTGCCGATCTGGCTGCTCGGTTCCAGCCTCTTTTCGGCCCGCCTGGCCGCCGAGCGCGGTCTGCCTTACGCCTTCGCCTCGCATTTCGCGCCGGCCATGCTGTTGCCGGCCATCGAGATTTACCGCCGCAAGTTCCAGGCTTCGGAAAAACTGGCCAAGCCTTACGTGATGATCGGCGTGCCGGTGATTGCCGCGCCGAGCGACGAGGAAGCCGAATTCCTGGCGAGCAGCACCTACCAGCGTGTCCTCGGCATCCTGCGCGGCGACCGCCGCTGCCTGCCGCCGCCCGTCGAGAACTATCTGGCCGGCTTGGCGCCGCAGGAACGTTCCGGGGTTGCCGATTTTCTCGGGGCGGCAGTTATCGGTTCGCCGGAAACCGTGCGTGCCGGTCTTCTTGCCTTGCAGCAGGCGACCGGGGCCGACGAGATGATGCTCGTCAGCGACATCTTCGATCCGGCGCTGCGTCTGCGTTCGCTGGAAATTACCTCCGCCTGTTTCGCAAAATGAACCGTAAAGGGCAGAATCGACGATCTGCTCAAGCCCAAGGAGCCTCGCGATGACCCACATCTTCGACTTCAGCTATCACAACCCGACCCAGATCCATTTCGGCCCGAACAGCTTCGCCAAACTGGGCGAGCTGATGCCGCGCGATGGCAAGGTGCTGCTGCTCTACGGCGGCGGCTCGATCAAGCAGAACGGCATTTACGCCCAGGTCGGCCAGGCGCTGGCCGGCCATCAGGTCGTCGAGTTTGGCGGTGTCGAAGCCAACCCGACACTGGAAACCTTGACCCGGGCAGTCGATCTGGTGCGCCAGGAGAAGGTCGGCTTCATTCTCGGCGTTGGCGGCGGTTCGGTCGCCGACGGCGCCAAGTTCGTTGCCTGTGCCGCGCTCTATGAGGGCGATGGCTGGGATATCGTCAGCGGCAAATTCGTGCCGCAGGAGGCGCTGCCGGTTGGCATCGTGCTGACCCTGCCGGCCACCGGCTCCGAATCGAATGCCGGTGCTGTGGTGACCCGCCGCGCGACGCAGCAGAAAAAGGTCTTTTACGTGCCGCCGGCCCGCCCGCGCTTTGCCATCCTGAATCCCGAGGTGATGGCCAGCCTGCCTGACCGGCAACTGGAAAACGGTGTCGTCGATGCCTTCGTGCATGTCTGCGAGCAGTACCTGACCTATCCGGTCGGCGCGCTGGTCCAGGACGGTTACGCCGAGGCCGTGATGAAAGCGCTGAAAACCCTGGCCGACAGCTTTGACCAGCGGCGCACGCCGGCCTGGCAACAGAACCTGATGTGGGCCGCCAACCAGGCGCTGTGCGGCGTGATCGGCGTCGGCGTGCCGACCGACTGGGCGACGCACCGCATGGCCGTCGAACTGACCGCGCTTTACGGCATCGACCACGGTCGCACGCTGGCCATCATCCAGCCCTGGCTGCTGCGCGAACTGATCGAGGCCAAGCGGGCCAAGCTCGAACAGATGGGGCGCGAGGTTTTTCGGCTGACGGCACCGAGTGCCGAACAGACGATTGCTGCCATCGAGATCTTCTACCGCAGCCTGGGCATGCCCTTGCATCTCTTGGAAGCCGGCGTCACGGACGCCGATGCGGCAAGCCGCGTCATGCAGGCCCTGCGCGAGCACGGCAACGCTGCCCTGGGTGGCCATGCCGGGCTCGATGAGGAAAAAACCGGGCGCATCATTCGCGCCGCCTGCGGGGTCGGGTAATCAAACGGCCCGGCGCGGGGCGCTCAAAGCTTCCACGGATGCTTGCGCATGGCTTCGCGCATGAAGTCGAACTGCTCGCGGGTGCGGCGGCAGCCGATGCAGAACAGCAGATGCAGGCGCAAGTGCAGGCGCTCGCCGAGCGACAGATGGCGGTCGAGGCCCTGGGAAATGAGTTCCGTGGCTTGCTTGCAGTTGATCATGAGGTTGTTTCTCCAAACCAGCGCCGGCCCAGGCAGTCCTGCAGACCAAGGCGTGCCCGGTGCAGGAGCACCCAGCAGTTAGACGGGCTGATCGATAATTCCTGACAGATTTCTTCGGTTTCCAGGCCGAGAAATTCCCGCATCGTAAACACCCGGGCTGGCGTGACCGGCAGATTGGTGAGGCAGGCTTCCATGACTTCCCAGAAGCGTTTCTGCTCCAGGCTGGCGGACGGGTTGCCCCAGGCGGCCGGCATTTCGGCCCAGTGGGCACGTTCGTTGAAGCGCCCGGCGATGGCTTCGTCAAGGGCGAGCTCGGCATCGACATCGGTCTGGATCCGGCTGCCGCGGCGGATTTCGTCGATGATCTTGTTTTTCAGGATGGAAAACACCCAGGTCTGAAAGGCCGCGGCGCCGGTGAATTGGTCGGCGCTGTTCATGGCAGCTTCCAGCGCATCCTGCACGACGTCTTCGGCGGCGGCCAGGGAGCGTAGCTGCAAGCGGGCAAAGCCGAGCAGGCGAGGGCGGATGGCCACCAGGCTGCTGGAGATTTCCTCCGGTGTCAGCATCGCCATGTGCCTTGATTGCCGGGAGTGGCGAACATCAGCGGCGGATCAGCGTGTAAACGAGTTCAAGCCCGGCGGCGATGAGGTCGCCGACATCGGCCAGGCCGTCGCCGTAGCGGACATTTTCGTCGAGCGCCATTCTCTTGCGCTGCGATTTTTCGCGTTCGCGCATGATGATTGCGTCGCCGAGCATGCTGACATCGCGCGTCGTACGTTTGTCTTCGGCGACTTTGTAACGCGACAGGGCCAGCTCGACGGCCTGCGGGTCGAGAATGCTGATCGGCGCCCGGCAGTGGCCGCAGGCGTGCTCCTGGCGAATGTCGATCGGGGCGCCGCAGCCGGTGCAGCGGACGGTGCCGACCCGGCTGGCCAGTTCGTCGATCTCGGCCGGACTCAGTTGCCGGACAAAGCCCTTTTCGATCATCAACTGGGCAAAGGTCGTGAAACGGCCGTGTTTCTGCAGGCAGCGGTGGTAATTGAACTTGCCGCCATGTTTGGCGACATCCAGACCATGCAGCAGTTTTTCGTTGCAGCGCGGGCAGACGAGCGGCTCGCGCAAGGGCTGACGCAGGTCGTCATTGTGTTCGTGGATCAGCTTGAACAGATCGATGATGCCACCAGGGGTGATCTGGACGCTTTCCATTTCGTCGAACCAGATGGCCTGGCAGGAAAAGCAGATATCCAGTTCGACCTCGCCGTGCAACTGGCGCTCGAACTTTTTTTGCAGCATCGGCTGCCGGCAGGAGGGGCAGTTGGTGGATTTCATGTCGTTAGGACGTTCTGATGACAGGCGCAACTATAGCCCGGCTTGCCATCCGGCGTCGCGAAAACGATCGTTTGGCCGGCAGTCAGGGCTGCTTGTGAGTATCATCATCCGTTAATATTGGCCTTTGCTCATGTTTCAGGAGGTGCTATGCAGATTGCCGATCCGACCCAGACCACCCTGTGCAACGAAATGAAGCTCATGCTCGACGAACTGCCATTCGATGCGGCGCATGTTCTCGAACTGGGCTGCGGCCGGGCCGACAAGACCCGCCTGCTGGCCGAGAGCGGGCGGCCGGCGCAGATCCTGGCGCTTGAAGTCGATACCATCCAGCACACCCGCAACCTGGAAATCACCGATCTGCCGACCGTGCGTTTCGCGCATGGCGGTGCCGAGGCGATTCCGGCGGCTGAGGCGAGTGTCGACATCGTGCTGATGTTCAAGTCGTTGCACCACGTGCCGGTCGCCGCCATGGATGCCGCACTGGCCGAAATCGCCCGCGTCCTCAAACCGGGCGGCCTGGCCTGGATTTCCGAACCGGTGTTTGCCGGCGAGCTAAACGAGGTGTTTCGCTTGTTCCATGACGAGGAGCTGGTGCGCGAAGCGGCATTTGCCGCGCTCTGCAAGGCGGTGGCGTCGGGCAGCCTGACGTTGGAAAAGCAGCTGTTCTTCAACACGCGCAGCTATTTCGAGAACTTTGCGCAGTTCGACACGCGCATGATCCAGGTCACCCATAGCGACCACCGGCTGTCGTCCGAACTCTACCGGCAGGTGCAGGAGAAATTCGAGTCCTTCATGGGGCCGGACGGCGCGACCTTCCTCAATCCGCAGCGCGTCGATCTGTTGCGCAAGCCGGTCTGAAAATCTTCCGCAATCTTCCCCGAGTCATGCCTCCTCAGGCCTAGGCAGCCAAGTTGAGGCCCGATGATTTGCTCCTCCCCTGAAAAGTGGAGGCCGGGAGGGGTTCAGAGGCCAGCCACGCAAGCAGCCAACTATCGAGCGATCACGGACAGCTTCCGGGAAGCCGCTTCAGCCGCAGGCCGCAGTCGGGCGCACCGTGCCGAGATTGAGCGTGACGCCCTTTTTCATCTTGCCGATGACGTGCATCTCGCAGGCCTTGCAGTCGAACTTGAGGATCAGCTTTTCGCTGCCATTGACCAGGGTCATCGGGTCCGGCTTCAGATGCTTCACTTCCTTGGGGCACAGGTTGAAGCTGTAGCGCAGGCAGTGGCGGGTGATCATCAGCGACACCATGCCTTTTTCCTGGTTCGCCTCGTAGGCGTCGGCGATCAGTTGGACGCCATGCTTCTCGTAGAAGTGACGGGCCTTGGCGTTGAAGACATTGCCGAGATAGGTCAGTTCGTCCTGCGGGTAGGGCACCGGGTTTGCAGCCGGCGCGGCGCGCGGCGGGCGCGGATGGGTGGCGAGGCGCCTGGCTTCAAGCTTCTCCGTCGCTTCGCGGCGCAGCGCGTTGAGCGCGCCGACCGGCAGGAACCACGGCTGGCTCAGCCTGAGTTCGACCGGCCGGGCCGTGAACATCGTGTTGCCGAACTTGGCCAGGCTGTCTTGCAGCGTATTGGTGGCGCGTTCTGCGTTCTGGGCGATTTCCTTGGCGTGGGGAAGGTCGACTGTCACGGACACGTCGTCCTCATCGGTCAAACTCAGCACAAAGCCGTTTTCCGTCTCGGCAAACAGCGGCTGCACGGCGATGCGGCGTTCGGCCGAATCTTTCTCCAGCGAGCGCTCGAATTCCTGGTCGCGATTGCGGAATAGTGTTGTGCCTTGGGTCAGTTCTTCCGGGATTTCAAGAGGGAAGAGCTTCGTGCCTTCAGCCCGGTTGATGCGCACGCCGACCACGTCGCCATGCGCGTCGTAGAAGCAGATGCCGTCGCCGTTATTGAAGGGTTTTTCGGCGTTGACCGTAAACCAGCCGTCGCCGATCTCGACGACTTCGCCGATCAGTTCGCCGACGAAGGCCGGCGAGTCGAAGGCGCCGATGTCGTCCTGGCGCTCGTTGGCGAAATAGTCGGTGTAGCCGCGGTTGAAGGTCTTTTCCGGTTGCGGCTCGAAGGTGAAGGTGCTGGTGCCGCTTGAAGCGCGGGTGAATTCCGGATTCTGTTCAATGATCTCGTCAAGCAACTGGCGGTAATGCGCCGTGATGTTCTTGACGTAGGAGAGGTCCTTCAGCCGGCCTTCGATCTTGAAGGAAGAGACGCCGGCGCGGGCCAGTTCCAGCATGTTCTGCGTCTGGTTGTTGTCCTTCATCGACAGCAAATGCTGGTTCTCGGTGATCGTCTTGCCCTTGTCGTCGATCAGTGTGTAGGGCAGGCGGCAGGCTTGCGAACATTCGCCGCGATTGGCGCTACGCCCGGTGTGGGCGTGGCTGATGAAGCACTGGCCGGAGTAGGCGACGCAAAGCGCGCCATGCACGAAGTATTCGAGGGCGAGCGTCGTTTCGGCCGCAACCTTCTCGACTTCCTTGATGGTCATCTCGCGCGCCAGCACGACCTGTGAGAAACCGGCGTCTTCGAGGAATTTCACCTTGGCCGGATTGCGGTTGTCGGTTTGCGTGCTGGCATGCAGCTGGATCGGTGGCAGCTCGACTTCGAGCAGGCCCATGTCCTGGATGATCAGCGCGTCGGCGCCGGCCTCGTAAATTTTCCAGGCCAGTTGGCGGGCTTCTTCGAGTTCGTCGTCGCGCAGGATGGTGTTCAGCGCAACGAAGACCTTGGCGCGGAAGCGGTGCGCGAATTCGCACAGGCGGGCGATGTCCTCGATGGTGTTGCCGGCGCCGTAGCGCGCGCCGAAGGCCGGGCCGCCGATATAGACGGCATCGGCGCCGTGCCGGATGGCTTCAATGCCAAAATCGGCATTCTTGGCCGGGGCGAGGAGTTCGAGCGGGTGTTGGATGCGGGTCATGGGGAACTTAGTCGGTAAAGCGCGGTGCAAGTTCCTCGACCGGGAACTTCTGTATCAATGGAGTTGGCTTCAAGGTGCTTGTAAATATTGGCTTGGGCCGGGTTTTGCCGGGTTCCGAGCGCTGCGATGTCGCACCTGAAGCAGTTCCTGGCAAGGATCAATTATACGGTTTGGCGGATTGCTGCCACTCGTGAAATCATCAGGAGGTGGCCAGCGTCGCTGCAGCCCATTGCTGACAATTGCGAGTGACCGGAATGTAGGCGTTCTCTGACACAGGTTTCGATCTGCGCTGACAGAAAGCCCCAATAATTCCGGCTAGATTGTCTCCCATGGAAAATGCCAACGCCGAAACTTTTGAACAATTGGTCGCCGTGATCGTTGAGTGCGGATTGGCCAAGGTGAATACATCCGTTCTCGGCAGGATTGCCAACGAGCTTTGGTATTCAGGCCATGTTCCGGATTTGGGGCTTGTTCCGCCAGAGCTCCGTGGCGACGCGGGTTATCTCATTGAACGCCTGACCCGTTTCAATATTCTGGACCAGGAAAGGGAAGCCGAGATCCTGGTCGCCCTTGCGCCTTGGCAGGATCAGATCGAGCAGGAATCCGCGCCGCATTGTCGGGATCCCCTGGCCCACGAATGGGGCGCCAGTGCCGACCTGAGAACCGGGGCCCTGATCGCGCTTTTGTTGCGCAGTTCGGAGGCGCACAGAAGTTCGCCGAAATATCGCTAGCGCGGGCTTGACCGGCCAGTTTATACGCCTTCCCGGGCTGGCTGATCGGCCTGCTACTGCCTTCCCGTCAGGCCCCGGCCCTTATGGCTAGTAAACAAAACGACTCGCCAGCTCGGTGATGTTGAATTCTTGCAGGATCGCCTCGGCCCGCTCGCGGGCATTCTTTCTTCCCTCAAGGGGGCTTCCGGCCGGGCGGGGATTGCCGCGTTGGCTGGCGATGATCAGTTCGTTCTTCATTGAGTGTTCCCAACCGACCAGTTCTGTGACGGTAACGTCGTAACCATGCGATTCGAGCAGCAGGCAGCGCAATACGTTGGTCAGGTGGCTGCCCAGTTCGCGCGTGTGGATCGGGTGGCGCCACAGCTCGGATAGTGGCGTCTTGCCCAGCGATTCGTTCTTCCTGGCACGCATCGTCGCGGCGACTTCGGCCTGGCAGCAGGGCACCAGCACAATATGTCTGGCCGATTTGGTCAGGGCGAAGCGGATCGCGTCATCGGTCGCCGTGTTGCAGGCGTGCAGTGCCGTGACGACATCGATGTGCGCGGGCAGGGCGGCGGAGTGGGTGGATTCCTCGACGCTGATATCGAGAAAACTCATGCGGGCGAAGCCGAGCCGGGCTGCCAGTTCACGGGATTTCGCGACGAGCTCCTGGCGCGTTTCGATGCCGTAGATATGGCCCGTATCGCGTTCCTTGAAAAACAGGTCATAGAGAATGAAGCCGAGGTAGGACTTGCCGGCACCGTGGTCGGCCAGGCTCTCGGCCTCGGCGAGCAGCGGTTCGATGAATTGATACAGGTGATAGACCTGTTTGAGTTTGCGCCGCGTGTCCTGGTTGAGCTTGCCATCGCGGGTCAGGATGTGCAGTTCCTTGAGCAGTTCGATGGACTGTCCGGGGCGGATTTCCGGAATTTCGGCGGGGGTGTTCTGCTTTTTCATAGGCGGCGATTATCGCATTTTGAGGACTATTCCCGGTTCAAAAACATTCGTCGAAATTTCTGCATCTTTTGTGTCAACCGAATCTCCAGAGGGTCGTTATTCGGCTCATGGTGATCAATCACCGTACTTAAAACGGAGAGACAAATGGGCAGTTTGAGCAACGAATCCTTTGACCAATTTCTGGATTCCCTGAAAAAGGCCGGCATTACGATTTCCAAAGAAGCTGAGCTGCGTGAGCGCCTGGCTGAAGCTCAACGCTGGCGTTTCGCCTTCCAGACCCTGGCCGCCAATGGCAAGGTTATCGGCATCAACTTCGAAGACCGCTCCGAAGGCCGCAATGAAGCCGAGATCGCTCGCACCTTCAACGAATTCCAGTTCTCCGAAAATACCAAGGCTGTGTTCTCCGCCAATCTGAAGCACTAATCCCCATTTCCAGTTTTGCCCCTCGCCATGGCGGGGGGCAGAAAAAAGAACGGGCGCCAAGCGGCGCCCGTTCTGCCGTTTACCGCCTGGCTCAGCGGGTAATCGGCTTGTAGCGGATGCGCTTCGGCTTGGCGCCTTCTTCGCCGAGGCGCTTTTTCTTGTCTTCCTCGTATTCCTGGAAGTTGCCGGTGAAGAAATTCCACTGCGAATCGCCTTCGGCGGCCAGGATGTGCGTACAGATACGGTCGAGGAACCAGCGATCGTGCGAGATGACCATCGCGCAGCCAGGGAACTCAAGCAGCGCATCTTCCAGCGCGCGCAGGGTTTCGACGTCGAGGTCGTTGGACGGTTCATCGAGCAGCAGCACGTTGCCGCCGGTCATCAGGGTCTTGGCCAGGTGCAGACGGCCGCGTTCGCCGCCGGACAGATTGCCGACCTGCTTGCCCTGGTCGGCGCCCTTGAAGTTGAAGCGGCCGATGTAGGCGCGCGACGGCATTTCGAACTTGCCGATCTGCAGAATATCGCTGCCCTGGGCCAGTTCCTCGAACACCGTCTTGGAGCCGTCGAGGCAGTCGCGTGACTGGTCTACGTAGGCCATCTTGACCGTCGGACCGATGTCGACCGTGCCGGAGTCGGGCTGTTGCTGGCCGGTGATCATCTTGAACAAGGTCGATTTGCCGGCGCCGTTCGGGCCGATGATGCCGACGATGGCGCCGGCCGGGATGGTGAAGCTGACATTGTCCATGAGCAGCTTGTCGCCAAAGGACTTGGTCACGCCATTGAATTCGATGACCTTGCCGCCCAGGCGCTCGCCAACCGGAATGAAGATTTCCTGCGTCTCGTTGCGCTTCTGGTATTCCTGGCTGGACAGTTCCTCGAAACGGGCAATACGGGATTTCGACTTGGCCTGGCGCGCCTTCGGGTTGCTGCGCACCCATTCGAGTTCCTGCTTCATCGCCTTCATGTGGGCGTCGATCTGCTTGTTTTCCGTTTCCAGACGGGCTTCCTTCTGTTCCAGCCAGGATGAGTAATTGCCCTTGTACGGAATGCCGTGGCCGCGGTCGAGTTCGAGAATCCACTCGGCGGCGTTGTCGAGGAAGTAGCGGTCGTGGGTGACGGCGACCACGGTACCCGGGAAGCGGACGAGGAACTGTTCGAGCCATTCGACGGATTCGGCGTCGAGGTGGTTGGTCGGCTCATCCAGAAGCAGCATGTCCGGTTTGGCGAGCAGCAGCTTGCACAGCGCGACGCGGCGCTTTTCACCGCCCGACAGGTTGCCGATCATGGCTTCCCAGGGCGGCAGGCGCAGCGCGTCGGCGGCCAGTTCCATCTGGGCTTCGGTATCGGCACCCGAGGTGGAAATGATCGCTTCGAGGCGGGCCTGTTCTTCGGCCAGCTTGTCGAAATCGGCTTCCGGGTCGGCATAGGCGGCATAGACTTCGTCGAGCTTGGCTTGCGCCTGCATGACTTCGCCGAGCGCCGATTCGACTTCTTCCTTGACCGTTTTCGTCGGGTCGAGCTGCGGTTCCTGCGGCAGGTAGCCGATCGAAACGCCGGCCAGATGCTGCACTTCGCCGTCGTATTCCTTGTCCACACCGGCCATGATCTTGAGCACGGTCGACTTGCCTGAACCGTTCAGACCGAGCAGGCCGATCTTGGCGCCGGGGAAGAAGGAGAGGGAAATATCCTTGATGATCTGCCGCTTGGGTGGGACGATCTTGCTCACACGGAGCATAGACATTACGTACTGAGCCATTTGGACCTTGCCTGTCGCTGGAATTGAATAGCCGCAAAGTCTACGAGGCTTCGCGGCAAATGACCAGCGTTCGACAGTAATTCCGCATTCCTGTGGCTGGCAGGGAAAGGGATTTGCACCAGGGATTCACGCGGCAGGCGGAGAATCCCCGGTGATGGTCAGGCGACGATGGCGCTCAGGGTCGGGATGTTTTCCGGGCGCGGCCAGCTCTGGGCGTGCTTTTCGGCCGACAGTGCGTTGATGTCGCCGCACAGTTCTCCGCCTTCGTCGATGACCAGCTTGCCGTAGCGGATCTTGCCGCTGACCTTGCCGGTGGCGTGAATGATCAATTGCGAGCGGGCGGTCAGTTCGCCATCGAAACTGCCATGGATTTCGGCGATGTCGATGCTGACCTTGCCGGAGAACGAGCCCTGATCAGCGATGCGGATGACGCGGCTGTCCATGGTGGCTTCGACCCGGCCTTCGACGACCAGCGTGTCGCAATCGAGAATTTCGGCCCCCTTGAGCTTGACGTCGGGGCCGACGATCAGGCGGGCGCCGAGGACGTTTTCGCTACTGCTGCTCATTTCCTTGTCCACGGGCAGGGGAGTGGTGGCTTCGGCGGCCTGTTGTGCACTTTTGGTCGTCAGGTCGGCAACCGGAGAGCTCCCGGGAATGGCTCTGACATCCTTGCGGACGATGGGGTCGTTGCGATTGGTGATGATCGGTTTGTTGAACATGAAGACTCCTTGGAGGATGTTGCGGAAGGGTGCATCGCCAAAACTCAACGCGATAAGCGTGCCACATTGATTTATTCGATATTAATCATTGGCTTGTGAAATATCGTGGCACTGCCACTGCGGTCTCAAGGGCCTGTTTGTCGCCGAAGGGCGACAGGTATATTTTGAATTCGCTGGAAACATGGACGGGCTATGGCATACACTTGTCGTGTATTTGCGACATTCGTTTCAAGTCGCTGAATTATTGTTGTTTTCTGTTGTTTTTGTGCTTGCGCTTTCGGCGGCTCATGGTGGGCTCCTGGCAGTGGCTTGCGATCTAAACTGGCGTTTTTTTAAAGTGTGCGGATGATCCGGATTTCCTTTCGTCAGGGCATGTTGCTCGGCTTTGCAGTGATTGTCCTGCTGCTCGGTGGTGCGGTCCTGCAAAGCTGGCTGGTGCTTGAGCGCCTGGTCGGCCAGAGTCGGCAGACCAGCGAGCAGGCCATACAGCTGACGGCCGAGATTCAGGAGCTGGGCGAGCGCACCATCGATCTTGAACGCAGTGCCCGGCAATATCTGTTG
Source organism: Azonexus sp. (assembly GCA_049294655.1). Lineage (GTDB taxonomy): Bacteria > Pseudomonadota > Gammaproteobacteria > Burkholderiales > Rhodocyclaceae > Azonexus. The sequence continues at coordinate 4,128 of JBAQDI010000029.1, read as the reverse complement.
CTCAACGACCCGGTCTTTCGGCAGCGTTTCAACGAGCACCTCGCACAATCACTGGCGCTGGTCGATCGCCTGGATTCGGCGGTCGGCGAGCCGCTGTCATCGCAGCTTGGAGGCTGGCGGATGGTCGCCGGGGCCTTGCGCAGCGGTCTCGAACAGAAAGTTAACAAGACTGAACTCGCCCCCTTGCTGGCCCGGCTGGTCGAGCTGAACGGGCTGATCAAGCAGACCGGCCAGCGCTGGGTCGAAGCCCAGAATAACCGCGTGCTCCGCGATCTCGATATCAACCGCCAGCAACTCGGCTTGCAGATCGCACTTGCCCTGGCCGGTGCTGTGCTGGCGGCGATGGCCATGGGCTGGTGGCTGGTGCGGCCGGTCCGGCAACTGGAGCAGGCGATCGGCCGGCTTGGCGCCAACCGCTATGACGAGGCGGTGCAGGTTGGCGGCCCGGCGGACTTGCGGCGTCTCGGCAAGCGCCTGGATTGGCTGCGCCAGCGCCTGGCCGAACTGGAGACCGATCGCGAGCGGGCCCTGCGCCATGTTTCGCATGAACTCAAAACACCCCTGACGGCCCTGAAGGAAGGGGTTGCCCTGCTCCGCGAAGAGGTAGCCGGGCCGCTGGCCGGCAATCAGGCCGAGGTGGTCGATATCCTGCAACACAATGTCATCGGCCTGCAGCAGCAGATCGAGAGCCTGCTCAGTCTCAATGCCGCCGCCTTTGACGCGCGCTGCCTGCAGATCGAGCGCGTCAATCTGGACAAACTGCTGGCCGGCGTCGTGCAGCGGCGCGAGCTGCACATCCAGTCCCGGCACCTGCATGTGCAGGTTGAAACGCCGGATGACAACCATGCCATGCTTGATGCCGAAAAAATGGCAGTCGTGCTCGACAACCTGTTGTCCAACGCCATCGATTTCAGTCCGGAGGGCGGCGAAATCCGCCTGTCAGCTTCACGCCCCGCCAATGCCCTGTGTTTCGAATGTATCGACCAGGGGCCGGGAGTGGCTGCCGAGGATAGTCAACGCATCTTCGATCCCTTTGTCCAGGGCCAGCGCCAGGCGCCGGCCCAGCGCCGGGGTAGCGGGGTCGGCCTGTCCATCGTGCGCGAACTGGTGCGCGCCATGGGCGGCTCCGTCGTCCTGTTGCCCACGGCACAGGGCGCCCATTTTTCTGTGGAATTACCTGATGAACAGCAATAACCGACGGTGGCGCGCCGCGCCGCCGAAAATCTGGCGAACCTGCGTGGTGCTGTCCTGCCTGCTGCTGGGCGCCTGCGCAAGTACCATCAACCAGCGTCCCCAGCGTTTCGACGGTCCGGGACAACTGCCGACCCTGGCCTATTACCAGATGCTTTCGAAAATGAGTCCGGCCGAGCTGGGGCGTGAGCGCCAGGTGCTGGCGGCTTTGCCGCCAATTCCCAACACGCAGTTGCGGCAGGCGATGCTGCTGGGGCATCCGCGTGCCGCGCAGGATCTCGGCAAGGCCATTTCGCTGCTGGACGGCATTCTCAAGGCCAACGATCCGGCCTCGCTCAGCCTGCATCCCGTGGCCCGCTTGCTGGCCGATAACTATCTCGAGCGCCAGAAACAGGAAGCGCAGCTTGAACGTCAGGTGGTTCAATTGAAGGAAAGTCAGAAAAAAGCGGTCGAATTGCAGGAAAAGATCGATGGTCTCGCCGATATCGAGCGCACGCTGCCCCAGCGCACGCGCCCTGAGCGGCCGATCCCGGCGAGGAGAACGCGATGACGGCGCAGGCAGTAATGGCCGGCGCCCATGTGCTGGCGGTCGATGATGACGAAGATATCCTCCGGCTGTTGACCATGCGCCTGCGGGCCCGCGGTTTCCGGGTCACGGCAGTCGGCTCGGCCGAAGAGGCGCTGGCCCGCATCGCTGTCGATGCGCCGCGTGTCGTGGTCAGTGATGTGTGTCTGCCGGGGCGGGACGGTCTGGCGCTGTTCGAGGAAATCCATGTGACGCGGCCGACCTTGCCGGTCATCCTGCTGACGGCGCACGGCAATATTCCCGACGCGGTGGATGCCACCTCGCGCGGCGTTTTCGGTTATCTGACCAAGCCGTTCGACAGCCAGATCCTGCTCGAGAAAATCGACCAGGCGCTGCAGTTATCGGCGCCCGAGCTGCTGGGCGATGCCACGCTGGTGAACAGTGGCAACGAGCGTAACGACGAGTGGCTGTCCGGCATCGTCTTTCGCAGCAGCCAGATGGCCGAGTTGCTGGCCGAGGCCCGCATGGTGGCGGCTTCCGATGCCAGCATCCTGATTCGCGGCGAAAGCGGCACCGGCAAGGAAGTACTGGCCCAGGCCATTCATCGCGCCAGTCCGCGCGCCAAGGGGCCGTTCATCGCCATCAATTGCGGCGCCATTCCCGAGCAACTGCTCGAGTCGGAACTGTTCGGCCACCTCAAGGGCGCCTTTACCGGCGCCGGCAACAGTCGGGTCGGGCTGATCCAGGCAGCCAACGGCGGCACGCTGTTTCTCGATGAAATCGGCGACATGCCGCTCAGCCTGCAGGTCAAGCTGCTGCGCGTCCTGCAGGAGCGTGTCGTGCGCCCGGTTGGCGCGACGCAAGCCGAGGCGGTCGATGTCCGGCTGATTTCGGCGACCCATCGCGATCTGGAAGAGGCCATGGCGCAAGGGCAGTTCCGCGAGGATCTGTACTACCGTCTCGACGTCGTCTCGCTGACCTTGCCGCGTCTGGATGAGCGACGCGAAGACATTCCCCTGCTGGCGGCCCATTTCGTCCAGCTGGTGGCCGGCAAATACGGCAAGCCGATCAGCGGCTTTGCCCCGGATGCGCTGGAGGCGCTGGCCACCGCGGCCTGGCCGGGTAATGTGCGGCAGTTGTACAACGTCGTCGAACAAAGCTGCGCCCTGACCTCGACGCCGCTGATCCCGCTGTCGCTGGTCCAGCGCGCCTTGCGCGTGCCGACCATGGAGGCGCTGAGTTACGCCGAGGCCAAGCAGCGCTTCGAGCGCAACTACCTCGTGCAACTGCTCAAGCTGACCGACGGCAATGTCGCGGATGCCGCCCGGATTGCCGATCGCAACCGTACCGAGTTCTACCGCCTGCTGCAGAAGTACGATCTGACGCCGGCCATGTTTCGTGGTGAGGCGGAGCTTGTCGTCGACTAGTGACCGATGACGGGGCCGTTGGCCGATGGGTTTTCGCGAGTCAGGCAGTTAGCTGTCGCCTGAGAGCGACTGAATCCCGGGTTTTTTCGCTGTATTTGTTTTTATTGTATTGATTTTATTGGTTTATTTTTTCTGGCACGAAGTTCGCAATAGGCCTTGGGTGTTGAATCAACCAAGGAGCCAGAAATGGTCAAATGCAATATTGCCATCAGCGCATTGTTTGCCGCCCTGATGTTTGGCGGCCTGGGCCTGACGGCCTTTGCCACCGACAATGCGCAAGTCATCGCAGCGGCCTCGGCCCCCGGCGAAATTACGGATGCCATTCTCACCGACAAGGTGGAAACGATCCTGCATACGGATTTCGGGCTGGCCGGTTCGCAATTCCGGGTGCTCAGCAAGTCGGGCGTGGTGACGATTGCCGGTAGCGTGCCGGACGAGCATTCATTGCGCCGGGCGCTCGATCTGGTCAGTGGCGTGCGCGGAGTCAGGGAGGTGCGCAATGCGCTGGAAATCGATTCCCCAAAGTAGGTGGGGCGGTATGGGCGGTACTGGTCAGCCTGATTCCAGCGTTACCAGTAATGCACCCTCATCGACCGTATCGCCCGCAGTAACGTGAACCACCACGACCCGGCCGGCGTAGGGCGAGGGGATGTCGAGCGCCACCTTGCCGGTTTCCAGGGTCAGGAGGGTCTCGTCGCATTCAACCATGTCGCCGACCTTGACCAGTACTTCGAGGATGAAAACATTGCCGCTGGCACAGGAGCCGCAACTTTCCCAGCACTCGGGGTATTTGGGCATACGGACAAACTTGGCGCGCATCGGTCTTTTTCCTCGAAACCCTTGCATTCTACGCGAGCCTCCGTATAATGCGCGGCTCTGACAGTGCGCCCGTAGCTCAGCTGGATAGAGTACTTGGCTACGAACCAAGGGGTCGGGCGTTCGAATCGCTCCGGGCGCACCAGCAGAACCAAGCAATCAAGCCAA
>JBAQDI010000028.1:0-35900 GCA_049294655.1 Azonexus sp. | reverse complement strand
TGGCTTCGGAGGCGTCGAGCAGTTCGTAGTAGCGGACCAGGCGGGCCTTGTCGAGGCGCTTGACTTCGTTGTAGGTGGCGAAGCCGTCGAACAGCATCTGGTTCAGGCTCAGGCCGTAGTTGCTGCGCGTGTAGTCGTTGGTGTTGGTGGCCGGCGGTTGTTTCAGGCTTTCCCGCCCGACCCCGGCGGTCGCGTCAATGCGCGGAAAAAAGCCGCCGCGGGCAACGCCGATTTCTTCTTCTGCTGCCTTGTAGTTGTGCCACTTCGAGGTCACTTCCGGGCTGTTCAGTACGGCCTGCTGGGCCACTTCCTTCAGGCTGACCGGGGCGCCGGCGGGGGCCGAAAAAGCCGGAAAAGCTGATGCCATCAAGACTGCGAGAACGGTGCCCGGGAGAAGTTTATTGGTTTTCATGGGTGTCCAAGGTAAGATTTGAGCAGGTCAAGAAGGGGGCCAGGCGCTGGCATTCTGTGTAAATTATTGTTCCCGACGATTCTAATCTACCATCGACTCTTCGCCCTTGACCAATAAAATCAAAACGTTCGTTCGCCAGCTACTGCTCACCGCCCTGATCGCCGTGACCAGCCTGCTGTGCCTGACGGCCGTGGCGGAGCTGGATTTCGACCGGATGCTGCAAACCTTGAGCAGCCGCTTCGGCGGCGCCCCGCCCGGCGCCCGCTTCGCCGAGTGGCGCAAAATGCTGGGCGAGGGCACGCGCGGCCAGGAAAGCGAAAAACTGCGCCGGGTGAATGACTTTTTCAACCGGCACGCGGCATTTGATGACGATTTCAGCGTCTGGGGGCAATCCGATTACTGGGCAACCCCTCTCGAAATGATCGGCCAGGGCCGCGGCGATTGCGAAGATTTCGCGATCGCCAAGTATTTCTCCCTGCTCAATCTCGGCGTGCCGATGACCAAGCTGCGCCTGGTCTATGTCCGGGCCATGCTCAACGGCTCAGACGGGCCGGTCCAGCAGGCACATATGGTACTGGCCTATTACGCCACACCGAACGCCGACCCGGTCGTTCTTGACAACCTGATTCCCGAGATTCGGCCGGCCTCGCAGCGGACCGATCTTTCACCCATTTTCAGTTTCAACAGTTCGGGGCTTTGGCAGGGCACCGGCAATCTATCCAGCAAGAGTAATCTCTCGCGCTGGCAGGATCTGCTGGCACGCGCCCGCGCCGACGGCTTCCAGTGAGGTAGGCAACCATGTCCCTTTTCCGCCAACTCTGGCTCACCGTCATCGCCAGTGCCATCATCGCCTTTGCCGGCAGCTTCGTGGTCAGCATGCTGACGGCGCGCCATTACCTGGAACAGCAACTGGCAATCAAGAACAACGACAACGCCTCGTCGCTGGCGCTTTCGATGTCGCAACTGGACAAGGATCCGGTGACCATCGAACTGCAGGTCGCGGCCGTATTCGACAGCGGCCAATATGCGGCCGTCCGCCTGATCGCCCCGGATGGCAAGCTGATGATCGAAAAAGCCAGCCCGCCGGTAGCCGGCGAGGTGCCCGCCTGGTTCGTCAGCGTCTTCCCCATCGCTTCGCTGCCCGGCCAGGCCCAGGTTTCCTCCGGCTGGAACCAGTTTGGCACCATCGAGTTGATCAGCCACAGCCAGTTTGCCTACCGCGAACTCTGGGAGGGTGGCATCAAGATGCTGCTCTGGTTCCTGATCGGCGGCCTGCTCATGGGCCTGCTCGGCATGCAGCTGCTGCGCCGCATCAAGCGGCCGCTCGATGCCGTGGTCGGCCAGGCGCAGGCGATCAGCGAACGCCGTTTCATCAGCATTCCGGTGCCCGCCACACCGGAACTGAAAAGTGTCGCCAGCGCGATGAACGCCATGGTTGAGCGCCTCAAGGCCATTTTTGCCGAAGAGGCGGCCCGTCTTGAACAGGTGCGCCGCGAGGCCACCCTGGATGGCCTGACCGGCCTGGCCAACCGCGCCTTTTTCCTGAACCAGCTGGAAGCGGCCCTCGGCGAGGATGACGTCGTACCCAGCGGTTCGCTGCTCATGCTGCGCCTGGCTGACCTGGCTGGCATCAACAAGCGCGCCGGCCGGGAAACCGCCGACGAGGTCTTGCGCCGGGTCGGCGCCGAACTGACTGAAATCGCCAGCCACCATCCCGGAGCCGCGGCAGCCCGCCTGAACGGTGCCGATTTCGCCCTGCTCCTGCCGGGCATCCAGAATCCCGTGGCAGCCGCCGAACAACTGCAGCAACTGCTGCGCGACCTCTGCTCGGCCGGCCTCATCGACGGCGAGCGCATTGGCCACCTGGCCAGCGGTACCTATGAACACGGGCAAGGCATCGGCAATCTGCTGTCGCATATCGATGCCGCCCTGGCGGCCGCCGAGAACGAGAGCGGGCTGGCCTGGTGCCGGGCCGAAATCGGTTGCGAACAGCACGCCACCTCGAATGCTGACTGGAAAAAACTGCTCGAAGGCGCCATCGACATGCATCGCCTGCGCCTGATCGAATTCCCGGTCGCCGGCAACAGCGGCCAGTTGCTCCACCTTGAATGTCCGCTGCGCCTGCAGGCCAGCGAGAACGGCGAATGGCTGACGGCCGGCAGCTTCATGCCGATGGCCTCGCGCCTGTCGATGACCACCGAACTCGATCTGGCGGCCGCCCGCCTGGCGCTCGAACGCATTGCCGGTGGCGCTTCGGCGGTCGCCGTCAACCTTTCGGGCGAATCCATTCTCAGCGCCGACTTCCGCCACCGTCTGCAAACCCTGATCGCGGCCCGCAAGGATCTGGCACCGCAGCTCTGGCTGGAGGTTTCCGAAATCGGCGCCTTCCAGCACTTTGCCGAATTTCAGGCCTTCTGCAACGCCCTGCGGCCCTTCGGCTGCCGCCTCGGCATCGAGCATTTCGGCCGTCAGTTCAGCGAGATCGGCCGCCTGCACGACATCGGCCTCGACTACCTCAAGGTGGATGGCAGCTTCATCCGCGCCATCAACATCCAGGCCGGCAACCAGGCCTTCCTCAAGGGCCTGTGCAGCATCGCCCACAACATCGGCCTGACCGTCATTGCCGAAGGCGTGCAGACTGCTGAAGAACTTGCCATCCTGCCGGAACTCGGCTTCGATGGTGCCACCGGCCCGGCCATTCCGAGAAACTGACCCGCATGAGCACTGAAATCGAACTGAAACTCGAGCTATCGCCGAAATCCGCCAAAAAACTGGCGGCCCATCCCTTGCTGGCGGCCATCACACCGCAAAAGCTGCGCCTGCTCAACACCTACTACGACACGCCGAAGCTCGAACTGCACGAACGGCGGGTCGCCATGCGCTTTCGCCAGAAAGGCTGGCAATGGCTGCTCACTGTCAAATCCGCCGAACCGGCCTGCGGCGGCCTCGCCATGCGCAGCGAATGGGAAACCGCAGCAACCCCGGGCACCTTCGATTTCAGCCATGTCGACCATCCCGAGTTGCGGGCTTTCCTGGAGCAGGCCAGCCCCCAGCTCGAACCGGTATTCACGACCGACTTCAAGCGCCAGGTCTGGCATGTCCCGTTCGGCGAATCGATGATCGAACTGGCCATTGATCGCGGCAGCATCGAAAGCCTGGGCAAGAGTCAGCCGATTTGCGAAGTGGAGCTTGAGCTCCTGTCCGGCCAGGTAGACGACATTTTTGGCCTGACCCGCCGCCTGCAGGAAGACATCGACCTCACGCCGGCCATCGCCAGCAAGGCCGAGCGCGGCTACCAGCTGTTTGCCAACGCGCCGGAGCGCCCGTTCCGCGCCAAGGCGGCCAGTCTGCAAGCCGAGCAGACGCCGGTCGAGGCCTTTCGCAGTATCGCCCTGGGCTGCCTCGAGCATTTCCAGCGTAACGAAAAAGGACTGTTCAACGGCAGCGACCTGGAATTCGTCCACCAGGCCCGGGTTGCCCTACGCCGCCTGCGTTCGGCGATCAAGCTTTTCGCCCCGGTGCTGCCCCCGGAATTCGTCGCCGCTTACGGCCAGACCTGGCAAACCCTGGCCAGTGCGCTGGGCGATGCGCGTAACTGGGATGTTTTCCTGAGTGAGACCCTGCCGCCGATCCAGGCTGCGTTCCCCGACAACGCCGACCTGCGCCGTCTGCGCAACGAGGGTAAACGCCGCGCCAAGGGCGCCCGCCAGGCCATCAGCCGCCTGCTCGTCGGTCGCGAATACCCGCGCCTGCTGGTTGAATTCACCGCCGCCATCTATGCACTGAGCGACATTCTGCCGATCCCGCTCGATGACTTTTCCCGCGACCGCATCCGCTCGCACACCCGGCGCGCCAGGAAACTGGCCAGGGGCCATGCCACGCTGAACGCCGCAGAACGGCACCGCATGCGCATCTGCTTCAAGAAGCTGCGTTATTCGCTGGAGTTTTTCGAAGCGCTGCTGCCGAAAAAGCGGCTGGCCGCCTATCTTTCCGCCCTCAGCCAGTTGCAGGACGAGCTTGGCCTGATCAACGACCAGATCACCGCCGGCGAGCTACTCAAGGATGCCCTCGGCAAAAGACCGCCGGGACCGATTCATGGCTGGGTAGCCGGCCGGCATGAACTGCTGATCAGCGCACTGCCCGAGTCACTGGAAACCTGGCTGGCGCAACCAGCCGCGCTCTAGCCTTGCATCCGAAGATGCATAGTCGATTGCGTTAAAGATACAATTGCCCCCACGACACAACACATGAGCCCATTTACCAAGTGAAAGCAGTCATTCTGGCCGGCGGTCTGGGCACCCGGATCAGCGAAGAGTCGCATCTCAAGCCGAAACCGATGATCGAAATCGGCGGCAAGCCGATCATCTGGCACATCCTGAAAATATATTCGTCATACGGCATCAATGATTTCATCATTTGCCTGGGCTATCGCGGTTACGTCCTGAAGGAATATTTCGCCAACTACTTCCTGCACACCTCGGATGTCACTTTCGATCTGAGCACCAACAGCATGGAAGTCCATGAGCGGCATGCCGAACCCTGGCGCATTACCCTGGTCGATACCGGCGAAAACACCCAGACCGGCGGCCGTCTGCGCCGGGTGCGCAATTACCTGGAAGGCGAAACGGAATTCTGCTTCACCTACGGCGACGGCGTCGGCAACGTGGATATCGCTGCCAGTATCGATTTCCATCGGGAACAGGGCACGCTGGCCACGGTCACCGCAGCCACCCCGCCCGGGCGCTTCGGTATGCTCGAGATGAATGAGAGCAAGGTCACCCGCTTCAACGAAAAGCCACATGGCGGCGACGGCATGATCAATGCCGGTTTTTTCGTGCTATCACCCAAGGTCATCGACCTCATCGAAGGCGACCATATGCCTTGGGAATCGGCTCCGCTCGAAGCCCTGGCTAGCCAGCAACAACTCTCCGTCTGGCGTCATCAGGGTTTCTGGCAACCGATGGATACGCTGCGCGAAAAGAACCTGCTCGACGAACTCTGGCAAAGCGGCAAGGCGCCATGGAAAACCTGGTGAATCCGGCCTTCTGGCACGGCAAGCGAGTCTTCCTGACCGGCCATACCGGTTTCAAGGGGAGTTGGCTGGCCCTTTGGCTGCAACAACTTGGGGCCACGGTAACGGGCTACGCCCTGCCGCCGAGCACCACGCCCAGCCTGTTTGAGATCGCCGATGTCGCGCGCGGCATGAATTCGATCATCGGTGACATTCGAGACGCCAGCGCCCTGCAGTCAGCCCTTGCCGCCAGTCAGCCGCAAATCGTCCTGCACCTGGCCGCCCAGGCCCTGGTCGGTGAAGGCTACCGCGATCCGCTTGGCACCTATTCGACCAATGTCCAGGGCACGGCCAATCTGCTCGAAGCGGTCCGCCATACGCCGGGCATCGACGCCGTCGTCGTCGTCACCAGCGACAAGTGCTACGACAACAAGGAATGGCCCTGGCCCTATCGCGAGAACGAGGCGCTGGGCGGCCATGACCCCTATAGCAGCAGCAAGGCCTGCGCCGAACTGGTTACCGCCTCCTACCGCAAGTCCTTCCTCGGCGAAGCCGGCGTTGCCGTCGCCAGCGCCCGGGCCGGCAACGTTTTCGGTGGTGGCGACTGGTCGGCCCACCGACTGATTCCCGACCTGCTGGCTGCCTTTGCCGCAGAGCGCCCGGCCCGCTTGCGCAATCCGCATGCCGTTCGCCCCTGGCAGCACGTCCTCGAACCACTGGCCGGCTATCTGATTCTGGCCGAACGCATCAGCGCCACCCCGCACCTGGCCGATGCCTGGAATTTCGGGCCCAGCGACAGCGACTGCCAGACCACCGGCGAGATTGCCGATCGTCTGGCCAGAACCTGGGGTGAGCCCGCCGCCTGGCAGGCGGAAAAATCTGATTTTCCGCACGAAGCCGGCCTGCTCCGCCTCGACTCGTCACGCGCCCGGCAACAGCTCGGCTGGCAGCCGAGCTGGGCGCTGGACACTGGCCTCGCCGCCACGGTGGCCTGGCACAAGGCCTGGCTGGCAGCGGCAGACATGCGCGCCATCACCCTTCAACAAATCGAAAACTACAACTCATGACTCACCCGGACACCGAACGCGCCGCCCTGCTCGAACAAGTGCGTGCCTATGCCGCAAAGAAGCTGGCCCCGACGCCATTTATCCCGGGAAAATCAGCGGTCCCGCCTTCCGGCAAGGTGCTCGGCCCGGAGGAACTGGTCAATCTCGTCGACGCCTCGCTCGACGCCTGGCTGACCACCGGCCGTTTCAACGACGCTTTCGAAAAGAAACTCGGCGCCTATCTCGGCGTGCCCCATGTTTTGACCTGCAACTCCGGCTCCAGCGCCAATCTGCTGGCGCTGACCGCGCTGACCTCGCCGCTGCTCGGCGAGCGCGCCCTGAAACCGGGCGACGAAGTCATCACTGCCGCGGCCGGCTTCCCGACCACCGTCAATCCGATCCTGCAGAACAATCTGGTGCCGGTTTTCGTGGACTCCCACATTCCCACCTACAACCCCCTGCCGGAAGCCATCGAAGCCGCCATTTCCGGCAAGACGCGGGCCATCATGCTGGCCCACACGCTGGGCAACCCCTTTGCCGTCGAAGAAGTCCGCGCCATCGCCGACCGCCACAATCTCTGGCTGATCGAAGACTGCTGCGATGCCCTGGGCTCGACCTATCGCGGCAGGAAGGTCGGCACTTTCGGCCACCTCGCCACCCTGTCCTTCTACCCGGCCCACCACATCACGATGGGTGAAGGTGGTGCCGTGTTCACCGCCGACCCATTGCTCAAGCGCATCGTCGAATCCTTCCGCGACTGGGGCCGCGACTGCTGGTGCAACCCCGGCTGCGACAACACCTGCGGCAAGCGCTTCGACTGGCAACTCGGCGACCTGCCAGCCGGCTACGACCACAAATACGTCTATTCGCATCTCGGCTACAACCTGAAGATTACCGACATGCAGGCAGCGATCGGGCTGGCGCAACTGGACCGACTGCCCGACTTCATCGCCGCACGGCAAGCCAATTTTGCCTACCTCAGCGAGCAACTGACCGGCATCGCTCACCTGACCCTGCCAATCGCCACGACCGACAGCGCCCCTTCGTGGTTTGGCTATCCGATTACCCTTGCCGATAGCGCCCCATTTGATCGGGTTGACCTAGTGCGTTACCTTGACCAGCAAAAAGTCGGCACACGCCTGCTGTTTGCCGGCAACATTACCCGTCAGCCCTACATGTTGGGCCGGCAATACCGGGTCTCAAGCGAACTTGATAACGCCGACAAGATCATGAAGCACACGTTCTGGCTGGGGCTATGGCCGGGCCTGGAACGCGCAGCCCTTGACCATCTCGTGCAATCACTTGAATTCTATTGCGGACGATAAGCCAGAATGATCCAGGCACAGGTATTTCTCGGTAATCGACCAGATCGGCCTTGGCGTTTCATGCCCCAGGCGAACCTCACTGCGGCCACTCAAAGAGTCCCCGGAACCGCCATATGAATCCTTTAGTCGAACAGCTATCCGTACGCAACACCGAAGGCATCCTGTCCGCAGTCGACAGGATTGAGTCAAGTCGCTTCCAAACCGTGTTCGTGATTGATGACGCAGGCTGCCTGCTAGGTTTGATCACGAACGGCGATTTGCGGCGATTCCTGATCAGCGGCGGAGAAACAAGCGCGGTCGTGACCGAGTGCATGAACCAGAGCTTTCGTAGCGTTAACGTCGATGCCAGTCGAGAAGAACTCTTGAAGTTGCTGGATCTGGGATTCAGCGTCATCCCGAAAATTGATGCCGATGGCCGCCTGGTTGACCTGGTCACCCCGGAATACGAACTCGCGTCGCCCGAAGCGCCGGTTCTGACGCGCGCACGTGCCCCCGTCCGCATCAGCTTCAGCGGAGGCGGCTCGGATCTCACCTATTACTTCGTGGACAACCCCGGCGCCGTACTCAGCACAACCGTTGCCCTGTACTGCCACACCACGCTGATACCGCGCGGCGACCAGAATATTCACATCTACTCCGAAGATCTCGATACGCATGTGCATTTCACGTCGCTACTTGAGTTGCTTGAGAACCCGCGGCAAGACTTGCTCTCTTCTGTTGTTTCAGTCGTCAAACCGACCTATGGCTTCGACTTGTACGTCCGCTCGGACTTCCCCGTTGGTTCAGGGCTTGGCGGCTCCTCTGCGGTAGCCACTGCCGTTGTCGCCGCATTCAACGAAATGCGTCTCGACCGCTGGGGCACCTACGAGGTTGCCGAATTGGCATTCCAGGCCGAGCGCCTCTGTTTTGGCATCGCCGGCGGCTGGCAGGATCAATATGCCTCGGCTTTCGGTGGTTTCAATCTGATCGAGCTGGGTGACAAAAAAAATCTCGTACACGCAATCCGCCTGGAACAATCAACCCTCAACGAACTGGAAGAGTGTCTGATCCTCTGCGACTCGACGATCAAGCACAACTCCGGTACGTTGCATGAGAAACAGCGCGAAACCTATTCCGTCGAGAATACAACCGGGTATCTGAAGGAAATCGTCTCGCTTTGTCGGGAAATGCATACCCATCTGATCCGGGGTGAATTGATGGATTTCGGGCGTTGCATGGCCAGATCCTGGGATTTGAAACGCAACCTGCACTCCTCGGTCAGCAACACCCAGATTGACGATATCTATCAGGCTGCACTGGATGCCGGCGCCATCGGGGGCAAACTTCTCGGGGCCGGCGCAGGAGGGTTTTTCCTGTTTTTTGTGCAACCACAACACCGACAACGCGTCACAAAAAAACTACGGGAGCTCAATTGCAAGCTCTCAACCTTCAAATTTGAAAACGAAGGCGTCACCTCATGGCGCACCAAAATTCTATGAGCAACACTCACTTCACGATTGATAAACACCTGATTGGTGGCGAACACGTGTTTGTCATCGCAGAAATCGGTAACAACCACAACGGTTCGCCAGAACTCGCCAAAACCCTCGTAGATGCTTCTGTCGCGGCCGGAGCCGATTGCGTGAAATTCCAGTTACGCAACCGTCAGGCACTCTACCGCAGCAAAGCCGACGGCTCCGTCGCCGAAGACCTGGGTGTCGAATACATACAGGATCTGCTGAACAAGGTCGAACTGACGCTCGAGCAACACCGGGAAATCCGCCAATACTGCAAGGAACGCGGCATCACCTATATGTGTACACCGTGGGATGAGCCGAGTGTCGACGTCCTTGCCAGCCTTGATGTCCCCGCATTGAAAATTGCCTCGGCCGACCTGAACAATCCTTTCCTGATTGAAAAAGCAGCTTCGCTCGGCAAACCGCTCATCCTGTCGACCGGCATGTCCCTGGAACATGAAATCGTCCGCACGATAGAGCAGCTCAAGACCCTGCATGCCGATTTCGCGCTACTGCATTGCAACAGTACCTATCCGGCCCCGGAAAGCGACATTCAGCTTGGCTACATGGGGCGCCTTAAACAACTGCATCCGCTGGTCGGCTACTCCGGACACGAACGTGGCATCGCCATCACGATAGCCGCCGTCGCGCTCGGCGCCAAAGTCATTGAGCGCCACATCACGCTGGACCGCAACATGGAGGGGCCGGATCATCTGGCCAGCCTGGAGCCCGAGGAATTCAGACAACTGGTTGAGGGCATACGCCAGGTCGAGCAGGCGCTCCCGTGGAACGGCCAAGGCCGCCATGCCAGCCAGGGCGAACTGTTGAATCGCGAAAATCTGGCCAAGAGTGTGGTTGCGGCGCGCCAGATCGGCAAGGGCGAAATTTTCACAAAAAATGCCCTGCGCGTCGCCAGTCCCGGACAGGGCCTGACGCCCTACAAACTCAATGACTTGCTTGGAAAAAAAGCCAACCGCGACATCGCCGAAGGTGAGTTTCTGTTTGAAAGCGATCTGAAGGACAAGGAAGAGGTCGTTCGCCACTACACATTCCCCGTCAAATGGGGCGTTCCGGTGCGCTATCACGACTTTCAGCAATACCAGGACTGGATCAGTCCCGACCTTTTCGAGTTCCATCTCTCCTACCGCGACCTGAGCGTCAATCCGGCGCCCTACCTGAGCCCGTCAGATTGTTCGCGCCTGGTCGTCCACGCACCGGAACTCTTCGAGAACAGCGAATTGCTGGATCTGGTGTCCGATGATCTCGATTATCGACAGCGCTCAATCGCCAACCTGCAACGCGTCGTAGATGCCACCCTCCAGATCGCCGAGTTTTTCCCCAAAGCGGACTCACTGCTCATCGTTGCCAACATTGGCGGCTTTTCCGCCGATGCCCCGCTCCCCCTGGCTGCCCGTCCGGCACTCTATGAGCGATTCAGCGAATCGTGCAAACAAGTCAAATTCGGGCGCACCGAACTGATCCCGCAAAACATGGCGCCTTTCCCGTGGCATTTTGGCGGCCAGCGCCATCAAAATATTTTCATGATGCCGGATGAACTGGCCGAGCAAGCCATCGCGCGCAATCTGCGAATATGCCTCGATCTCTCGCACCTGCAAATGACCTGCAACCACTTTGACCTGGACTTTCAAGAGGCCCTGGCACTCCTGCTCCCTCACTCGGCACATCTGCACGTTGCCGACGCCAAAGGAACCAACGGTGAAGGGGTTTTGATGGGAACCGGAGACGTCGATTGGCCGGCCAGTTGGAAACAGATATCCAGCCATCCCGGCATCAGCTTTATTCCGGAGGTCTGGCAGGGACACAAGGACCATGGCGCGGGGTTTTGGTCTGCCCTTGAATATTTGAACAGTTTGGATACTGAAAGCAACCAGAGATAAAGCATGCCGAATATCAAAGAATCCAACAACAACACAGGAAACCATCTTGACCTGGAAAATTTGCGGCTTGAGGAATTTCGTGAAATTCTTCAAGTGGCAGAAAAAAAATCTGATGCGAGACTCAGAGAAGTCGGAAAGCTTATCGCCGAAAAGCAGGTTTATCTGTATGGCTTCGGAGGCAAAGGGCGAGCACTGGCTCAACACATCTCGAAAGCCGGCAATTGTGCATTGACGGTATACGACTCCCGGGCAGAAACGAGGGAGGCTGCGCGCAGAGAGGACTTCCAAGTCATCGATGACATTGGCACCATTGACATCAATAAGTCATGTGTAATTCTTGGAGCATGCCAGGCACAAGCCGAGCAGGCGTCAATCATCAAGAAAAACCACATCTACTTTCAGGAAGCCGCTTATTACTTTGATTCACCACATCTCGCCAACAGCAGTCGGGAATTCAGAAGTTACATTCTTGAAAATGTAGAAACCCTCTATAGCAAATATAAAATAATACACATCAAATCAAGGGGTTCATTTGTATCAGTACTGCGCTTCAGAATATCGCTAGACCCAAACGACCTGCTACCCTACAAGAAAAACAACGCTGAAATGTGGTTTGACATCCTCGAATCACAATCGAATAAAAAATATTCAACATTTCTGGATATCGGCGCCTTCGACGGGGACACGTTGCGGTTTGCACTCGACAGACTGTCAATTACCCGGGGAATCGCCGTAGAGGCGAATCCTGAACTGATTGAGTCAATAAAATCAGTCTCGACACATTTCCCAGATGGAGTATTAATTCTGCCCCATGCAGCTTGGTCCCATGATTGTCACCTGAGTTTTTCCGAAGTACGGAATGGCATGATCCAGGTCAGCGAATCACCCGATGGCGAAATTGCTGCGGCTCCCCTAGACGAGCATATTCACGAGAATATCGATCTAATCAAGATGGATATCGAAGGTGCCGAAATAAGGGCACTGGCGGGATGTCGAAAAACGATAGTCAAATATCACCCGGATCTGACGATAGCAGCCTATCACCGCCCGGATGATCTGGTCGCAATTATTGACTTCATCGACACCAATATCGATGGTGCAAAACCATATGATATTCATGTAAGGCATTACAGCGACTGTATTGACGACACGATCCTTTATTTCTTAGAAAATTCCGGCGAGGACAAGTAATGCGCGTGGCCGATTACATCATGCAACGTCTGGCAAATCTGGACATTAAACAGGTGTTCTTCCTGCCAGGAGGAGGCGCGATGCACCTTAATGACGCGCTGGGATTACACCCTGACCTCGAACCCATCCTCTGCCTGCATGAGCAGGCCTGTGGCATTGCGGCAGAAGCCGCCGGAAAACTACTGGCCGGCCCCAGTGCCTGCCTCGTTACCAGCGGCCCCGGCGCAACCAATGTAGTGACAGCAACACTTGGCGCATGGCTGGACTCTACTCCGGTGTTCTTTATTTCTGGACAGGTCAAGACGGCCGATCTGAAGGCGGATAGCGGACTGCGCATGCTCGGGGTCCAGGAAGTGGATATTGTTTCTATCGTACAAACGATAACGAAAAAAGCAGTGACCTTGCTAAATCCGGAAGACGTCGCCTACGTCTTTGATGAACTTGAACTGGCTGCACTCTCCGGACGCAAAGGGCCCGTCTGGCTGGACGTACCGCTGGATGTCCAAGCCATGGAAATTGATCCGCTCACCTTGCGTCGCTTGCCCGCAAGCATCCCGCTTCCCTTCGCCCCCATGCATGAAGCTATCGAACAAACACTGGCATTACTGAGTCAAGCCAAGAGGCCAGTCATCATCGCCGGCAGCGGAATCCGTATTGCGGGAGCAGTGGAGAGTTTCCGCCAGTTCTTCGAGCGAACGGGCATCCCGGTTCTGACGACTTGGCTGGGAATGGACCTGATTGAAGATGATCATCCTCAATACGCAGGAAGGCCTGGCTCAATCGCACCACGCTGGGCCAATTTTGCACTGCAGAATGCCGATTTGCTTCTGGTCATCGGCGCCCGGCTCGACATGGCAATGACCGCCTATGCCCATGATCGTTTCGCGCGCGGCGCCGTCAAGGTCATGGTGGACATTGATGCTGCTGAAATTCAAAAAATGCGCATGGATATCGCTGTTCCCGTTGCCGGTGATGCCGCAGAATTTCTGGCGATTTTTAACAAAAAACTGGATAGCGGGCCGACCTTACCTCAATTCGGCGATTGGTTGCGGCGCATCAATCGATGGAAGACAAACTATCCCTTGATTCGCCCGGAACACGTCACAAGCACGGGCGCACTTAGCCTTTACCACTTCACGGACATCCTCTCCAATGAAATGTCCGAGGGCGATATCATCGCCACCGGCAGTGCCGGATTCTCCGTCGAATTATTCCTGCTTGTCTTGAGACTGAAACGTAACCAACGCTGTTTTCACAATCGAGGGACTGGCGCCATGGGCTTCGGCTTGCCTGCTGCAGTCGGAGCCTGCTTGGCAGCAGGGCGAAAGCGGACAATCTGCGTCGAGGGTGATGGCGGACTGCAACTGAACGCCCAGGAACTGGCCACATTGGCCAGCCAGAAGCTCCCGGTAAAGTGCTTCGTCATCAACAATGCGGGTTATGCGTCGATCAGGGCTTCGCAAAACAATTACTTCAAGCGTCTGGTCGGAGCCGACGCCAGCAGTGGTATGCAATTACCGAGGCTCGAACAGTTGGCTGGAGCCTACGGTATTCCATTCATGCGCATTGAGTCTGGAAAAGACCTTGCCGCGAAATTGCGGGAAGCCATATCCGGTGACAATCCTTTGCTATGCGAAGTCATGGTCCTGCCGGAAGAACCTCGCATCCCGCGCGTTGCAACACGCCAGGGTACCAACGGCAAGATGGAGTCATCCCCCCTGGAAGACCTCTTCCCCTTCCTGGATCGCGAGGAGTTGCGCAGCAACATGTTCATTCCGCTGATCGACGACTAATCCGGAATCATGACAGCCAACCTATCCATGTTCTCACTCTCCAACATGACAGTCATCGTCGCTGGCGCGTCCCGCGGAATCGGCTATTGCCTAGCAGAGGGGCTATCCAAGGCAGGCGCCTCGGTGACCGCTTTTGGTCGCTCCAGTGACATCCATAGTGATCATTTTCAATACCGCTCGTGCGACATCAATAATCAGGTTGAGGTAAGTACCCTGTTCGACGATGTAGAAGCGGCCAGCGGTCGGATTGACGTGTATTTCCACGTTGCCGGAATTACCTTGCCAGGCAAACAGGGACTGCAAGCCGAGGATGTCTTTGCTGCAACGATAAACAGCAATCTGATCAGTGCTTACCGTTGCTGCGCGGATATTGGGCGAAGAATGACAAAGCATGGCAGGGGATCAATCATTACAGTTACCAGTATCGGATCCTTACTGGCATTTCCGAACAATCCCGGCTATGTCGCAGCCAAAGGCGGACTGCGCATGATGAGCAAGGCACTGGCCCTTGATCTTGGCACGAACAACATCAGGGTTAATAACCTGGTACCGGGCTATATCCATACCGACATGACATCAGCGAGCTTCAACAATCCGGCATTGCATGAAGAGCGCGCAAAACGAACCATGCTTGGACGCTGGGGGCAGGTCGACGATCTGCTTGGAGCGGCCATATTTCTGGCCTCTCCTGCGAGCGCGTACGTGACAGGCACTGATCTGGTTATCGATGGTGGTTGGACAGCAAAGGGACTGTGATGAACAGAATCGGCTTCATGCAAGGTCGTCTGGTTAACCAGATCAACGGAAAAATTCAGGCCTTTCCCTGGCAGGAGTGGCAGTTGGAGTTTCCCAGGGCAGCAGCCATCGGCCTGACGATGATCGAATGGACTCTCGACGATCAAGACCTGGAAAAAAATCCATTGCTTACGGCAATCGGGCAAGCCGAAATTCGTAGGCTGAGCGCCCTGCACAACGTCAGTATCCCCTCAATAACCGGCGACTGCTTCATGCAAGCCCCGTTCTGGAAATGCGACGAATCAGTCCGCGCAAAACTCCTTCAAAAGCTTGACCTCGTGCTTGAAGCGGCCTCCACGTTGAATATCAGCTACGTTGTCATACCGCTGGTGGACAATGGGTGTATCGAGAATGCTCAACAAAAAAAATGCCTGCTGGACAACTTGCTGGCACGTCTCGAATTTCTGACACATCACAAACTGCAGGTCGTTTTTGAAACTGATTACCCGCCGGAAGAGTACCGGGAGTTTCTTCAGGATTTCCCTAGCACAGCCTTTAACGTGAACTACGACATCGGCAATAGTGCCAGCCTTGGCTTCGATCCCGCAGCCGAGTTTGCCTCGTATGGTAAGCGGATTGTTAATGTTCACGTCAAGGATCGCCTGCTTGGTGGAACAACAGTTCCCCTCGGCACCGGTGCCGCTGATTTTGACAAAGTATTTGCCGGGCTCGCCAACCTTGGCTATTCACGGAACTACATTCTCCAAACGGCTCGCGCCAGTGACGGAGAGCACTCCACTGCCTTGTCCAGATATGCTGCCATGACGAAGCAGTTACTGGATCGCCACCATGGATCTTGAACTGGCCGGCAAGGTGGCCCTGGTTACCGGCTCGTCCAAAGGCATAGGCAGACAGATTGCCGCCACACTGAAGGAAGAAGGCTGCCTGGTCATCATAAACGGACGTGGTCGTGAAGCACTGGAGCAGACGGCGGCAGAACTCGGCGCCAGCGCGGTCAGCGGCGACGTTTCCAATCCTGCCGGGGCTGCCGCTGTCGTTGAGCAGGCCGCCGCATTGCACCGACAGCTTGATATCGTGGTCTGCAATGTCGGAAGCGGAGCCTCGGTCGCGCCTGGTCAGGAAGATGGATCCGAATGGCAACGAATGCTGCAGATCAATTTACTGGCGACCACTCATACAGTCGCCGCGGCCCGGCCGCATTTGCGAGCTGGTGGTGGTGTTTTCCTGTGTATTTCTTCCATTTGTGGCAGCGCTGCACTTGGCGCACCGATCGCCTACTCGGCCGCCAAAGCAGCCTTGAACAGTTTTGTGCGCGGCTCGGCCCGCTACTTGGCAAACGAAAAAATCCGAATCAATGCCTTGTCTCCGGGCAACATTCTGTTCGAGGGCTCAACCTGGGAACGAAAATTGGCGACGATGCCAGACCAGGTCGCCAGCCTGCTGAAAAGCGAAGTTGCTCTCGGACGACTGGGAACGGCCGAAGAGGTCGCCTCAATGGCAGCCTTCCTGTGCTCCACGCGAGCCAGCTATGCGACAGGTGCTGTATTTGTCCTCGATGGCGGCCAACTTCGCAGCTAAAGAACAACGCACAGAGCAGAAAGTCATTACTTACTTTGCGAGCAATCGAGGATCGGGAAAATGCCAGAAAAGAAGTCTGAACTCAACATGTTCGACCTGAGCGGCAAGATTGTTATCATCACCGGTGGCGGGGGCATGCTTGGCTATCAACATGCGGCTGCGATTGCCAGTTTCGGTGGCAACCCTGTATTGCTCGACATCAATGCACAAGGACTGGAACAAAATCAAAAGTGCCTTGAAATCGAGTTTGGCAAAACCGTATTAACGGTTGAAGCCGACATCACCGACGAGCAGTCGCTACGGGCAGCCAAGGCCAGCGTGCTGCAAAGTCAACACAAGATCGACGTATTGATCAACAATGCGGCTCGCAACCCGAAGGTCGAAGATGGCGCAACTACCAATTTCTCGCGCCTGGAAAACTTCCCTAGCGAACAATGGCGTCTGGATCTCGATGTTGGCCTGGGTGGCGCATTCAATTGCGCCAAGGTTTTTGGCAGCCATATGGCAAATGCCGGACAAGGTGGCGTCATCGTCAACATTGCCTCTGACCTAGGCGTCATCGCACCAGACCAGCGCCTGTACAAGGTTGCCGGCCGGGAAGATCATTTGCAGCCGGTCAAGCCCGTCACCTACTCGGTGGTGAAGCATGGCCTCATTGGACTGACCAAATATTTGGCCACCTACTGGTGTGAACAAGGGATCCGCTGCAATGCGCTATCTCCGGGTGGCGTCTACGCAGGCCAGAACGAAGTTTTCGTCAAGAATCTGAGCAAGCTGATCCCCATGGGTCGAATGGCGGAAGCCGATGAATATCGCGGTGCAATCGTTTTCCTTTGCTCCAGTGCCTCCAGTTATCTGAACGGCACCAATCTGATCATCGATGGTGGAAGGAGCGTCTGGTAGAACAGATACCAGGCACTAAACTTGCCCACAAAAATTGCCGAGAGCATTACTTGGCAAGTTAAGTATTCGATTTCCGCATTTGCGAAAAGGATAGAACTTGAAAGTAATTGTGCTGTGCGGTGGCCTGGGAACACGTCTGGGAAATCTGACATACGACACGCCAAAGCCCGCGATTATTGTCGCCGGACGCCCATTTATTGCCCACGTACTTGATCAGTTGTTAAGCGCGAATCCGGATGAGTTCGTGTTGGCTGTCAGTTTCCAATGGAAAAAGTTGCAAACTACGATAGGCCACCAATGGCGCGGCGTGAAGGTCCGCTATTCTGTTGAACTAGGCCCCTTGGGTACTGGCGGGGCCATCTTGCAGGCAATGCGTCAGGCAAACGTTAATGAAGCTCTTGTTGCAAACGGAGATACGCTGCTAAAACTGGATGCAGCCACCCTTGTCCGGTTTGCCTACGAACATGATGCGGATATTGCAATCGCGCTCAAGGAAATGGAGAACATTTCCAGATTTGGCAAGGTGCGCATTGACGAAGCCAGTCGCATCATCGCTTTTGAAGAGAAAATTTCAGGTTCCTCTGGCTTGATCAACTCAGGACTGTACTACCTGCGCTCATCAATATTTGATGGTGTCGATACACCTGCATTCAGTCTGGAAACAGAAATATTGACCCGACAGTACAACAGGCTGCGAATGTATGGCATGCCAACCAAAGGATACTTTATCGACATGGGGGTGCCAGAAGATTTGGCTCGCGCACAACAGGAACTGACTGAAATGCACGGAAAGACCAATGTATAACATTGTTGCGGGAACAATCTCGGCCCGGCGAGTCATCGCCATTCAATGAGTCACGGAGACTGAACGGTGAAACTTCTCATTACTGGCGGTACCGGTTTTTTTGGCAAAGCGATCTTGCGCCACTTGATGCAAAAATACCGAACGCAATCCCCCCTCCTGGCAACACAGGTCACCGTACTCAGCCGAACGCCAGCAAACTTCATCGCACGCAATCCAGAATTTGCAAATCAAAAATGGCTGAGTCTTCATCGGGGAGATGTCGGGATACCTGACTCGTTACCGAACGACACCAATTTCACCCACATATTGCATGCAGCAGCCGACTCGACCGATACGTCTGCCCTGACGCATCTGCAGCGCTACGACCAGATTGTTGAAGGCACCCGGAACCTCCTGAAGCTTGCCTTGAAAGTCGGGGCGAAGCGCTTTCTGCTGACAAGCTCGGGCGGTGCATATGGGCCGCAGCCCCCTGAAAGTTCCTGTATTCCAGAAACCTACCTGGGCATGCCAGACCCGCTGAATGCCAATAATGTGTATGGAGTCGCGAAACGACAAGCCGAGCACCTATGCGCTCTCTATCGCGAACAATACGGAGTCGGGACAATAATCGCGCGCTGTTTTGCCTTTATCGGTGAAGACTTGCCACTGGACGTGCATTTTGCTATCGGCAACTTCATTCGCGATGCCTTGTGGAACGAAGAAATTGTCGTCGCTGGCGACGGCACCCCCCTGCGCTCCTATCTGGCACAACAGGATCTTGCTCACTGGTTGCTGACATTGCTCGAATCCGGCGAGTCGGGGCGCGCCTATAACGTCGGCTCGGACAAAGCCATCTCCATCGCACAACTCGCCCATCTCGTGCGCGACATCATAAGTCCCAACAAGCCGGTGCGCATCCTCGGCAAGGTCGACGAGACCAAGTCAAGAAATCGTTATATTCCCGATATCAAACGGGCCAGAGATGAACTAGGACTCGATATCACCATCCCGCTGGAAGATGCCATTCAGGCAGTGGCCGTATCGGCTAGCAGCCGCAAAAATTGCGGCAAATTGTCACACAGGATCATCTATTAACCACCAAACCGAATAAATACGGCTAATACATACGGAAAATATCTAAACCAACAGATAACCGCAAAAACCTCTGTACCATTGCATATTAGATCGCTTCCTATCCGAACCGGAATCAACATTCATGACAATTGCCCACCAAAATATCTCTGATATCACCACGCAGGATGGAAAGAGCAGTTCGCTGCCATCTCAGGTTCGCCGGCCTCTGATCAGTGTCATGACACCTTGTTTTAACGAAGAGGAAAACGTTGGTCCGCTTTACGAACGGATCAAGGCTGCCTTTTCAAAACTGCCAGAATATCGTTACGAGCATTTATTTATTGACAATGCTTCTAGCGACCGCACCGTTGAGCGCATCAAGGCACTTGCTTCCGAGGACAAGAATGTCAAGCTGATTGTCAATTGCCGCAACTTTGGCCATATCCGGTCACCGCTACATGCGTTTTTCCAAACCACCGGCGATGCTGTAATCGTGATGGTTTCGGATCTCCAAGACCCCCCCGAACTGATTCCTGAATTTGTCAAGAAATGGGCCGAAGGCTTCAAAATAGTCATTGGCGTAAAACCGGAAAGTCAGGAGAGCCCCCTGATGTTTCTCGTGCGAAAACTGTATTACAAGGGGGTCGGAAAAATCTCCGACGTACCCTTGATAAATAACTTCACCGGCTTTGGTCTTTATGACCGAGAGGTGGTTGAGGCCGTTCGGGCGACAGGCGACCGCTATCCGTACTTCCGGGGACTCATAGCTGACCTCGGCTACCCGCGAGCTGAGATTCCCTTTGTTCAGCCGCAACGCGTTCACGGCATCACAAAAAATAATTTCTACAGCCTGTACGACACAGCAATGCTCGGCATCACAAGCCACTCCAAGGTACCGCTAAGACTGGCG
This sequence comes from Azonexus sp., assembly GCA_049294655.1. Classification (GTDB taxonomy): domain Bacteria; phylum Pseudomonadota; class Gammaproteobacteria; order Burkholderiales; family Rhodocyclaceae; genus Azonexus. The sequence goes on along the minus strand of JBAQDI010000028.1, from coordinate 15,723 downwards.
ACCATGGCGGGATTCTTTCTCGGATTTGTCAGCTTGCTTATCGCCATGGGCTATCTGGTAGCGAAATTACTGTTATGGGACAACTTCACCCTCGGTATGGCGCCGTTGGTTATCGGAGTCTTCTTTTTCGCGTCAGTACAATTATTTTTTATTGGCATCCTGGGCGAATACATCGGCGCCATCCATACCCAAGTGACAAAGCGGCCACTGGTCATTGAACAAGAGCGTGTCAACTTCAACGACGACCAAAGCTGAATCGGAAGGCAGGAATTTTTGGTACCCAATCCCAAGCTTATCTGGAGCAATAGCCAAAAATTACGGTATCTGACCGTCGGAGCCTGGAATACCGTAGCCGGCTACGGTATTTTTGCGGGTCTCTATCTCACATTTGACCAGCATATCGGCTATATGATCATTGCCGTATTAGCCCATATCGCCGCAGTTAGCCAGTCCTTTATCACACACCGCCTAATCGTCTTTCGCTCATCACAAAACTGGCACGCAGAATATGTGCGATTTCATCTTGCCCACCTTGGCTGGTTTTGTGTCGGGATTAGTGCGTTGCCAATCATGGTAGAGGGCCTTCATCTATCCCCTCTCGTCGCTCAAGCAGCGATTACCGTCGTGGTAGTTATTGCCAGTTACTTCGTCCATCAGCATTTCACTTTTCGAAAAGCAAAAGATGTTTAGAAACATCGACAAGTCATCCATCCATGTTGCAGGCATCTTCTGCCTATTGCTACTCGCCTACCACCTGATTTTTCGGGATTTTTTCCCGTCAACCAATGGTCGAATGGGACACGACTACGTCCTTACGCTGACGGGTCTGCTCGACGGCTATATCTGGTTCCGGAACAACGGCTTTATTACGCCGCCATGGTTCACACCATCATTTTGTGGCGGACAGGCATTTTTCGCAGACCCACAAGCTGGGTTTTATTACCTCCCGCAATTCCTGACATTTGTTATGGATCCCCTCCAGGCGGTTTACTGGGCTTTCCTTATTTTTGCCGCTCTGGGTTTTTGGGGAATGTACTTTTTTACACGCCGCTGCTTGCATATAGGACGCATCGGCGCACTCCTCGCATCAGTCGTTTTCATGTTCAACGGATTTTACGCAAGCCGCATTTTAATCGGCCATTACGGTTATCAGTCCTTCATGCTGATTCCGCTCATCGCCTATCTGCTGCTTAAAAACAGTTCAACAGAAAGACCTTGGGTCGGAAGTCTTCGTTCTTCCATATTTGCCGGAGTGCTAATTGCCTATTGGTTTCACTCGGGCCTGACCACCTTGATGATACCTGCCGCTCTGGCGGTAATATCTCTCGGTTGCCTTCTACAAATTCGCACCACGGAAAACATTGCTCCTTCATTTCTTGCCAGAGGACTGCTCGCAGGAATCATTGCCATCTTATTATGCGCATCAAAGCTCAATGCAAACCTAACCTTGATGAGCAATTTTTCACGAGATTATTATTTGATTCCTGGAATATCTGACATTGGAGGATTGTTAACATTCGTATTTCAGAGTTTATTTTACTCCGGCAGTCACGTTTATCAGACAGTAACCCCTCTTTGGAAAAACATTCAATGGGCGGCGATGCCCCATGAACTTGCGTACAACCTATCCCCAATTTCGTTGACTATTCTCATCATTGGCCTAGGCGCAAAAGCCCTAATGGCCAATCGCTACCGGCATGCTCATCAAAACCTTGTTTCCTATCAAAAATTCGGTTACTACCTGCTCGTGACAATTTGCCTTTTTCCAATCGCCCTACTCTACTACTCCCCTTGGTGGAACGAAGCCCTCAAATCCCTCCCCCTAGTAGGTAGCACAACTGCACCATTCCGATGGCTAATAATATTTATTCCTTTGATTTCCATCCTTACAGGAATTGCCTGTGAGCAACTTGGAAAATATAGAAAACCCATTGTCCTGCTTGCGCTGGTTGGCATACCATTCTTTAGCATGTTGGAAGATCGCACCTATTACAGTAGTCAGACGTACAATCCCGCCGAAATAGTTAGTTACTACAATGCCATCCGACTCGGACAGGCAATACCCAGGATTGTCAAAGTAGGCACCCCGACAGAAAACAATGGTCAAATCGCCGAAGGGATCTCTCCTGCGTATTGTTACAACCCACTTTATGGCTATCGCCTGGAGAAACTGAAGATCCAGCCACTGGTACAAGGCCCGATCACAACTGTCACGCCGTCCGGCACGCTTAACCTGCACAATCCTGCCTGCCTGGTATTTCCAGCCGAAAACAACTGCAAGTTGTGGGATGCGTTTACGCCCGACCAATCCAGTCAATTACTGGCCTTCGCTAGTTACAAACCTTACGCTTTCGAGAAAAGTTCCCGGCAGCACATCGCTGACTGGATCACCGAGGGCACCTGCATCGGACTCTTTTTCGGTCTCGCCATGCTCCTGTTCGTTCGAAAAAAAGGCCCTCTGCCGTCCCCTTGATCTGGCTGAGAACGAGCGAGACATTATTTGGTCAGGGCCGACGAAGCTGGAGACATGGCTCCATTGTTCGAAACTGCTGTCACTGCCTATTTGATCAGGGCCACGGCAAGCGTTGATCTGGTTCGCATGCAATCTCCCAGCAGCCAGACCCAGCTGTTGCTACTCAACCCCGTCACCCACTGACTGAGCCTCTAGTACCTGCGAAACGACACCATCCCAATCACCGAGTCGGCCTTGCCTGAACAGCCGGGCCGATGGATACCAGGGGGTATCAGCCCGCTCAGTCAGCCAACGGAAATCCGGTGAAAATGGCAGCAGTATCCACACCGGCTTTCCCAGCGCACCAGCCACATGCGCCGCCACCGTATCGACGGAAATAACGAGATCCATTAGCGACACCAAAGCGGCAGTATCTGAAAAATCGTCCAATTCCTCTTCGTGATAAAAGACACCCTGCTTTGCCAACACGGCCTTGTCTTCAGGAAGAATTATTTTCTGAAGACAATGAAATTCGGCATCGAGCTCCAACAAAGGCAGCAATCGCACAAGGGGAACGCTGCGCTTGTGGTCATTGGCATGTTCCCGGCTACCGGCCCAGACCAGACCGATACGACGCCGAACCGGCGTACCCAGGCGTTCCTGCCACACCCCCAAGGCGAAAGGATCTACCACCAGATAAGGGACAAGGTCGGGAATGCTGGTCAGAGTTGTCGCGAAGACCAGAGGCAGACTCATTAACGGACAATGGATATCAAACGCCGGCAAAGGCTCGCCTCGCGCCTTGATGATGGCCGTTCCGGCCAGCGGAGCAAGTAACCCGACCAGCGAGGCCTGAACCTCGATAATCACTTGTCCAGCCAGCGCTCTAACCATGCCAAGGTAACGACAAAACTGGACCGTGTCGCCAAACCCCTGCTCGGCATGCAGCAAGATGGTCTTGCCGCTCAGGCTGAGCCGGCCATCCCACAAGGGTTGCTGAAATCCGCGGGATGAAGCGCGCAGAGCCGTTGTCTCCCAGCGTGATTCATAAAGTGCCCAACCGGCGGAAAAGTCGCCCAGCAAGAGAAGAAGAAGGGCACTGTTGAACCTTGCCTCGACATGCTGCGGATTGATCGCCAGGGCTTGCCGGTGGCACTCCAGCGCGGCATCGTAAGCGCCTAACTCACGGAGTACGCAACCCTTGTTGGCATAGGCATCGGCATAGTCGCCTTTTGCCAAAATCGCCTGATCGTAACTGAGCACCGCCTCCTCATATCGCCGCAAGTCCTGCAGTACCACGCCACGATTGAAATGTGCAGCTGCGAAATCAGGCGCCAGAGCGATGGCCCGATCGAAGCGGACCAGAGCCTCGGAATATCTTCCCAGCAGCTTGAGCAAAGAACCACTGTTGTTTTGAACATCGGCCCGCTCCGGACTCAAGGCAGCGGCCCGCTCAAAATCAGCAAGGGCAGCCGCATGGCGCTTCAAACAGTGAAGAGTTTCACCCCGGCGATACAGAAAATCGAAGCGCTCACGAAACTTCGGCTCACGACCAAGCGCCCGGTCGTAGCTGCCGAGCGCCTCTTCAAACCGCCCCAAATTCGCGAGAACCCCGGCCCGGGCAAGGTATGTATCAGCAAGCCCCGGATCAAGCGAGAGTGCCGAATCATAACTAGCCAGGGCCTCTCGATATTTGCCCAAGGAGAAAAAGCCTTTCCCCTGGTTGCTCAGTGCTTCAATCTGAGCCCCGTCAATCCGCAACGACGACGCAATCAACTTGAGCCCACCCTGAGTATCACCTCGTTGTAGATGGATCAGGCCCTGCTTGGACAGCGCTGCCGCATTACGCGGATCTTCACCCAAAATTATTTGATAGAGGCTTTCCGCACTATCAAGCTCACCTCTCTGGTGCAAAGCAACGGCTTCCAGCATCAAGCTGGCCAGACGCCTTTTTCGGACGCCCCCAAAAGAGAGCTTGTCGAGCCAGCGTGTAAGCATGAAATGAAGATGGATCTCAGAGGGGTATCAGCAAATCAGCTTATTTTTTGAGGTTTGCAAAGGCCTCAAGCCCCTGGCACCACTGCGGCAGGCGCCGATAGGCAATATGTACGCCAGGGCTGACGTTCAAAAGTTTGAACTCGTAGAGCCCAAACAAGATTGTCAGGCTGGACATTGAGAACAAGCTCACATGCCCATTGCGCGGCGCGAGATACCACCAGTCGAGCAAGGAAGCCTCTTGCTGCGCGCCATCCGAAAGCAGGGTGGAGAAAAACAATAGCCCGTCGGGACGTAGCCTGACGATCAGGTCTTCCACCAATTGCCGAGGATTTGGCACGTGTTCAAAAACCTCAATGGCCGTCACCAAATCGTGCTGTCCCGCTTTACTCTGCCCTGACTCTGGGAAAAATGGATCAAAAGACGCTGATTTCCAGCCTTTTGCGACAAGCAACTTGCTCAAGGTACCGGGGCCACCGCCATAATCCAGATGATCGATCTGTGACTTGGCACCACCAAAGATATCTTCAAGCCCTTGCGCCACCCGGCCAGGCCTGAGTTCCGACAACTCCGGATCAACCAGAAGATATTCGTCGTTATATATTTCGTTCAGGAACCTCTGCACTGGCCAATTCAGGAACTCTGGCGCAAAACAATAGCCACAACGATCACACAAGCAATACTCGACCAATTTGCCGCCCGGCTCAAAAATGCAGCCTTCCCGGTCCTCGCAGGAACGGTTGAAGTCGACAGCCCCGATAATTTTTGCCTTACCGTTACAGACGGGGCATGCAACCGCAGCCTTGGCCAGGCCCAGCGCAACCAAGCCTTGAGTCGCCAGATTGGACAATAGTTTTTTTAACATACCTGCATTCAAAAAAAATCTTGGGAAAGGGCCCGAGAACTTCCGCCGAATTTAACCCAGCGCCAATCGTTCGGCGACTCTTTTCATATAGGCTGCTATCGCCTGTTCCAGGCTGCCCCCAGGCTTTTGTTGCTCGTTCAGGCGAACGAACTCGAAACCATCCTTGACTGCGGCCAGCCGGGTTTCCTGCAGAAACTTATCAACGTGACTTCCAGCCTGTGACCAGCAGCGATAGAAAATTTTGTCAATTCTGCGTAACGGGGCCAAATGTTGTGCGACCGCCTGGCAAAACGCGACATCTTCCCCACCGTTGGCCTCCCGAAACAGAGGATCAGTCGAAAAGCCGCCCATCTCCAGGAAAGCGTGACGGCGCATCAGTATATTGCACGAAGAACTGAAAACCACGGCAGGATAACGTGCGTCATAAGCCGGAAGAATCCATCCTCTCACCGGATCCCAGAACTCCATCCCGACCTTGCAGGCATGCAGTGTCGAATCTTCGAGCATCAATGGAATGACGTCCGAGAAATATTCGGGGAGGTACTCATCATCCGAATCCAGAAAGGCTATGAATTCCGAGTCGGCCTTTTCGACCCCGAAGTTTCTTGCAACAGCTGGCCCGGCGTTCTGCACCAGCGAAAAGATTCGTATCCGGCTATCCTGTTCGGCCAACTCCCGGACGACTCGAACCGACTCGTCGGTTGAGCAATCGTCGATTACGATGACTTCCGCCAAGTATTGCTGGACCAGGACACTTTGGATAGCCCGCTCAACCCTCAAGGCATCGTTATAGAGGGGGATTATCACGGCAACCGAGGTCATGACACTTTTTCCAAAATCATGATCGTTGCGCGGACAAATGGGTAACTACGCCTTCGGTCAAGGCCTCGACAAACTCCTTGGAGTAGCCAAGCTCGACCAGCCGCCAGCGGAAAGCGTTCCCTAAACGGGCCTTGCGTACCCAACCCGGATGGGCTTGCCCCTTCCAGGTATCCAGATCGCCAAAAACCGTTTCGACTACCCCACCCAGGCGACGCTGCCCCCCCTGCTTGGCCAATTTCACTTCTCCGCTTGGCGGAAAATGCTTGGCAATTTTGTCAGCCATTTGATGGGCAAATTCGATATCGGCTTTGGGAAAAAAACGGTCAAGAAAACTCATTGCACCCCTCCTGCATGATTCGCGACGAATTCGGGAAGCATCTCATCGAAAACTCTAGACAATACGGGCTGCCAGTCGCCGTGGCTTTCCTGACGAATGACCCGCACCGATTCATACCAGCTATTCTTTTCTCCCTCCAGCCCCCAACGCCATTCGTATCGATATGGAAAGAGCAACCAAGCCGCCTTGCCGAGCGCGCCGGCCAGATGAACGATGGATGTATCCACCGTGATCACCAGATCCATTTCCAGAATCAAGGCAGAAGTATCTGATAGCGTCACCATTTCGTCCGAAAAATTAATCAAATTTTCGGGCAAGAACTCAGGGACGCTGGTTTGCAATGCATAAAACTGGATGCCTTGAGATTTCTGAATGTAAGAAAACATGGCATCCAGTCCGATCGATCTCCGCTTGTCCGAGCGGTGACGGGGGTTTCCAGACCAAGCCACGCCGACACGCATATTACCTGGGCGGACGGAGTCACTGATTCGCTTTCGCCAATGAGTACGATGCTCGTCTGAAACCGTCATGTAGCCACTGCACCCAGGAACAGTAGCTGCCGTCGAATTCAACAAGTGCGGCAGGCTCATCGCCCCCACCCAAAAGTCAAAAGGCAGGTTCAAAGCCGCCGGGGTGTCCCGGTTAACCACTTGTATTTCCGGGTAATTATGCTCGATTAATGAAACAACAGCATCCTGACAATCCAACACCACGTCAATACCCACCTCTGTTAGCAGAGAAAGATAACGAGCACACATGACTGTGTCTCCGAGCCCTTGCTCGCCATGCACCAAAAGGCGTTTCCCACGCAAATCCTCACCGCACCACCGGGGTTTGGCTAATAGTTCGCGGTTCATATGGCGCTCAACATCAGGATGATTATAACGAGCTTCAGCCAAACGAAATCCTTCAGGATAATAATCGCGCGCCAATTCAATGCAGGACAATGCGAATAGTATTTGTGGATCGCCCATATTTGTTTCATGAATTTTTTTGCGAATCAGTTCCACCTTATCAAGTTCGCCAGCCTCGAAATAAATACTGGACGCATTGGTCACAAAGGCAGTTCCGGACAGGCCGTTCGGCAACCCGATATCAAGGTAACGCACCGCTTCACTGATCGGCTTGCCCGCTGACATGACGATAAATCCCGCGAAGCTCAAGAACAAAGGATATCCAGAAATTCTGGGATCATCAGGCTCGAGCGCAGTGAGCAAGATATAAGCTTCATCGAATCGATCTAGGACATACAGCGAGAAACAAGCGACCATGAACAGATCGAAATCAATCTTCTCAAAACCTTTGGCGATTATTCGTGTATAGGCGGAGGCATTGCGACTGCTAAAGAAATCGATATAAATATGAATCTTTTCGATTTCATCCTCTATCCAACCGGCGTCTTTTGCTCGGGCAACCAAATTCACCGTCGCCTGATCGGTTACCCTACCGGATATCACCCACGCCTCCAAAGCGCTGCGACATTCGAAAGCTTTACCGGCCGGCAATAAATCAATCAGATTTTGCGGAATTGGTAAGCAGGGCTTCGCAAACCAAGCCTTCCTAAACCAAGCAAATAGTCGTTTCATCGCTTGTTCCATAAAAAAAGCCACCCTGCTCGGGTGGCTTTCTGGCGAAACATCGTTTAGCCGCGGCACGAACCCGGCATCAGGCTAGTCGGAGTGCCGGAGCAAATCCACGAGGTGATATCGGTAGGCACGCCGGTCAGGTCAGCGCCAGCTGACTGGGGGGCAAGCGTCACATTAACGGTCACGCTATCGACCGTACCACCCGTCGTGATTTTGCCGGTGGTGGCATCAACGCCCACGCCGCTCACATATTTCGTCTGCTTGGTAGAGCTACAGGACGTATAGGAACCGCCAGCATTACCCGACTGGGCAATTTCGGATACGCAGGTGCGGGCGCTGGAGGCAGCCAGCACGATTTCCGAAATCTTGGCCTTCTTGGTGTAGTCCTGATAAGCCGGCAGAGCAACAGCAGCCAGAATACCGATAATCGCAACCACGATCATCAATTCGATAAGGGTAAAACCCTGTTGAACACGTTTCATTTGAATCTCCTTTTTTCGCGAAAAGAGCGGGAAAACCGCTGGTATGACTCTAGCACAAACTGCGCCACTCTCAGGATGCTCACCAGTACAAGACCCGCACCGTTGAATGACATGATTTCATTCACTTTCCGAACATACCGCACATCGTTCGGACCACCAAACACCACAACAAACTGACAAAAATTGTCAGTCCCCAAGACACATTTCGGCAGACTGATGTCATTAGGGCAACGACCAGCCTCAACTCTTGACGAAAAACCCCATCTTGATACCGGCGATCTCGATCACGTCGCGATCCTTCAGTTGCCGCGCCTGGGCATCGAGAACCTCGCCATTGACTACCGGAAACTGCTCGCCTTCAACATGCGTCAGAAAATAGCCATGCGAGCGCTTGGCAATCACAGCGACCTGCAGGCCAGGCTTGCCCAGCGTCGTCAGAGTTTTGGTCAGTTCCAGTTCCTTGCCGGCATTGGCGCCCGTCAGCAACTGCACGGCCGCGGCCGGCAAGCCGGTCGCTCCTGCGGAAACATTGGAGCGCGTACCAACAGTGCCGCGCGTACTCTTGTCGATCAGTTGCATGTCTTTCGGTTGCACCTGACTGGTCCGGCTATTGGCCGGCTTTTCCTGCTCGCCAGCCGGCGTGCCATCTTGTAGATCAGCCATATACTTGAGCTTGTATTTGCCCAGCTCGACGACATCGTTATTGCGCAAAAAATGCTTCTTGATGGCCTGGCCGTTAACCAGTGTACCGTTGGTGCTGTTCAGGTCTTCAAGGAAGGAGTCGTTCAGGATGGTGACAACTGCGGCATGCTCGCCGGAGATGGCCAGATTATCGATCTGAATGTCGTTGTGGGGCTTGCGCCCTATGGTCAGGCGCTCCTTGTCCAGCTGAATCTCTTTGAGCACCAGCCCGTCCATCGACAGAATCATTTTTGCCATGTTGCGACCTCATTTCATTTGAAGCGGGCCAGCAGCTTTTGCCACCACCCCCGGGGCGGCGAGTAATCGCCACGCACCTTCACCAGAATTACCGAAATATTATCCCGCCCACCGTTGGCATTGGCCATCCGGATCATTTCATCCGCCGCCTGCGCCAGATCATTTCCGGCATCTCGCAAGATCTGTGCAATGTCTTCATCCTCAATCATGTCATTGAGGCCATCAGAGCAGATCAGGACCACATCGCCCTGCTGCATGCCGAAGTCGTGGATTTCAACCTCGACCACAGGATCAACGCCCAGCGCCCGCGTCAGCAAATTCTTGTTGTGGGAATAGCGCGCCTCTTCGGGCGTAATCATGCCACTATCAAGTTGTTCCTGTAAGAGGGAGTGATCGCGCGTCAATTGTTCGAAGCGGCCGTCGCGCAGACGGTACAGTCGCGAATCGCCAAGATGGGCCACTGACATCCGGTTGTCATAGAAACAGGCAACGACCAGCGTGGTTCCCATGCCGGCATACTCGGCCTTACTCTCGGAGGCGTTGAAAACACTCAGATTGGCGGCCAGTATTTCGTCCAGCAGCCACTGCTCGACCAGCTCGGCATCGACAACCGCCGCCCCGGGAGCCATCGATGCCGCCATTGACCGAGCTAGCCCTTCGGCGAGAGAGGAAGTCGCCATGCCGCTCGCCACTTCGCCGGCGTTGTAGCCGCCCATGCCATCGGCGAGAATCGCCAGCCCGACGGAAGGATCGGCGAATACGGCATCTTCGTTATGGGCGCGGACCATTCCCGGATCGGTCCGCACGACCATTTCCAGCGCATCGACCAGCCGCATTATCGACACCTCGATGCATCACAAGTCCTGCACACGGCAATTGCCATCCCCACAAATCCCTTCTTTTTCTCGAAGCCACCGGAAAATTGCATACAGCATACAAGCAAGGCGCCTTTTTACGCGGAGTTTCCTGCCCGGTCAAACCTCAACGCATGGGAATGGGCACCCCCAGCCCCAGCGTCTCGGCCGCCGCCAACACGCGCAAGGCGACCGCCAGGTCCTGGATGGCCATGCCCTGTGATTCGAAAACAGTAATTTGCGCCTGACCGGTACGCCCCGGATGACGACCAATGATCACCTCGCCGAGCTCGACCAACTGGCGCGGATGCAGACGGCCCTTTTCGAGCGGGGGAAGCAAATCGCCCGCCTCGGTCAGCGCGGTCGGCACGGAATCGACGGCGATCAGATCACAACGTTTCAGCGTTGCTTCAGACAATTCCTGGCGAATCAGCGCATTCGAACCGGCTGCATTGATATGCGTCCCCGGCTCCAGCCATTCGGCGTCAAACAAGGGCTGGGCCGCCGTGGTCACGGTGCCGAGCAGATCACTGCCGCGTACCGTTTCCTCGGCACTGGCGGCTGGCACAACGGCAACGCCGGTCGCGGCGCTGAGACGATGACAAAAATCCTGCAACTTGTCGGCCTTGCGGCTGAAAACCTTGACCCGCTCCAGCGGCAAGGCGGCACAAATGGCCCGGACATGCCCTTCGGCCTGCCAGCCGGCGCCGAAAACACCGGCTACTGTCGAATCCGGCCGAGCCAGCCAGCGCGCCGCCAGACCGCTGGTCGCGCCGGTGCGGATCATGCCGAGGTAGTCGGCTTCGATGACGGCCCGCAATTGGCCGGTCGCCGCATCGAACAGATGCACCAGGAAACGGTTGCCGCTGCGGTTGCTGGTATAGGCCTTGTAACCAAGCACGCCCTGCGCCGGCAGCGCGCCCTGCAGAATGTGCAGCACAGTTTGCGGCAGGCGGCTGCGGGCGCGTGGCGTGTCGATCGCCTGGCCGAGCGACAGGTCGCGATGGGCGGATTCGACACCTTCCAGCGCCATCTCCATGGTCAAGACTTGCTTTACATCGGCTTCCGAAAGAAACAGAGCCATACCTTATCCGTCCTCAAACGATTCGAACATCCTGGCGGGCCAGAATGCGCTGTTCAAGCCAGCGCCCGACGGCCACCACCAATATCGCCCCGAGCCCCCCGGCCACCCGCGGCACCCAAGTCGGCAAGGGCGGCAGCAAGGCAAGCAGGCCCGGATCGGTAAAGAGCATTTCGCTCGCCACATAGCCGAGCAAGCCGGCGCCGAGCAAAACGATGACCGGAAAACGTTCCATCCAGTGCAGGATCAACTGGCTCGACCAGACGATCAGCGGAATGCTGACGGCCAGCCCGAACAGCAACAGGACCAGACTACCGTGTGCCGCGCCGGCAACGCCAATGACGTTGTCGAGACTCATCACAAAATCGGCGACGACGATGGTCTTCACCGCCCCCCAGAGGTGGGCCGAGGGCTCGATGTCGTGGCCTTCCTCGTCCTCTGGCAGCATCAGCTTGATGGCGATCCAGAAGAGCAGCAGGCCGCCGACAAATTTGAGCCAGGGCAGGTTCATGACCATGGCCGCGAAAATGGTCAGTACGACGCGCAGGCTGACCGCCCCGGCGACGCCCCAGAAAATGCCGACCTTGCGCTGCTCCGGGGAAAGGTTGCGACAGGCCAGCGCAATCACCACGGCGTTGTCGCCGGACAGCACGATGTCGATCAGGATGATCTGACCGACGGCAATCCAGAAGATGCTGGAAGTTAAATCAAGTTCCATAAATACCAGGCGAAAAAAAGGCGGACATGCAGCCCGCCTTTTTGGTTGAGCAAGGCTCGAATTTTACAGCAATGCCTTGAGCAGCTTGGCCATTTCGGACGGATTGCGCGTCACGGTGAAACCGCAGGCTTCCATGATTTCCAGCTTGGCATCGGCCGTATCGGCACCACCGGAGATCAAGGCACCAGCATGGCCCATGCGCTTGCCGGCCGGCGCGGTAACACCGGCGATGAAGCCGACGATCGGCTTCTTCATGTTTTCCTTGCACCACATGGCGGCTTCGGCTTCGTCAGGACCACCGATTTCGCCGATCATGATGACCGCGTCGGTATCCGGATCGTCGTTGAAAGCCTTCATGACGTCGATGTGCTTCAGACCGTTGATCGGGTCACCACCAATACCGACGGCAGACGACTGACCCAGACCGATTTCGGTCAATTGGCCAACGGCTTCGTAGGTCAGGGTGCCGGAGCGCGACACGACGCCGATGCGACCCTTGCGGTGAATGTGACCCGGCATGATGCCGATCTTCACTTCGTCCGGGGTGATCAGGCCGGGGCAGTTCGGGCCGAGCAGCAGGGTCTTCTTGCCACCGGCGGCTTCCTTGGCCTTCATCTTGTTGCGCAGGATCAGCATGTCGCGAACCGGGATGCCTTCGGTGATGCAGATAGCCAGATCCAGATCGGCTTCAACAGCTTCCCAGATCGCAGCGGCAGCACCCGGGGGCGGCACGTAGATGACGGAAACGGTGGCGCCGGTTTCAGCGGCGGCTTCCTTGACGGAACCGTAGATAGGAATATTGAAGATGGACTCGCCAGCCTTCTTCGGATTCACGCCGGCAACGAAGCATTCCTTGCCGTTGGCGTATTCCTGGCACTTTTCCGTGTGGAACTGGCCGGTCTTGCCGGTGATGCCCTGGGTAATGATGCGGGTATTTTTATTGATGAAAATGGACATTCAATAGCTCCTTACTTGACCGCAGCAACGATCTGGGTGGCGGCTTCGGCCATGGAATCGGCAGAGATGATAGGCAGACCGGATTCTTTCAGAATCTTCTTGCCGAGATCCTCGTTGGTACCCTTCATGCGCACGACGAGCGGCACGGACAGATGGGTTTCCTTGGCGGCAGCAACGACGCCGGCAGCGATGGTGTCGCACTTCATGATGCCGCCGAAGATGTTGACCAGGAAGCCCTTGACTTCAGGGTTCTTGAGCATGATCTTGAAGGCTTCGGTGACCTTCTCGGCGGTGGCGCCGCCGCCCACGTCCAGGAAGTTGGCCGGCTCGCCGCCGAACAGCTTGATGGTGTCCATGGTGGCCATGGCCAGACCGGCACCGTTCACCAGGCAGCCGATGTTGCCGTCCAGGCTGATGTAGGCCAGGTCAAATTTCGAGGCTTCGATTTCGGCCGGATCTTCTTCGTCCAGGTCGCGGTATGCCACGATCTCGGGGTGGCGGTACAGCGCGTTGGCGTCGAAGTTGAACTTGGCGTCCAGCGCCATCAGGTTGCCCTTGGAGTCGCAGTTCAGCGGGTTGATTTCCACCAGCGACGCGTCGGTGTCCATGTAGCACTTGTAGATCTTGGCGAAGATGTCCACAGCCTGGTCGATGGAAGCGCCGGTCAGACCAATGGCTGCGGCAACCTTCTTGCTTTGCTCGGGGGTGATCCCGGTCAGGGGATCGATCATCTCGGTGATGATCTTCTCGGGCGTGGAGTGGGCCACTTCCTCGATGTCCATGCCGCCTTCGCTCGAAGCAATCAGGGCCACCTTCTGCGTTGCGCGGTCGGTGACCAGCGACACATACAGTTCGTTTTTGATGTCGGCGCCGTCTTCAATATAGAGGCGACGCACCTTCTGGCCTTCGGGGCCGGTCTGGTGGGTCTTGAGCTGCATGCCCAGGATTTCGCCCGCGATGCGCTTGACATCTTCAATGGTCTTGGCAACCTTGACGCCGCCGCCCTTGCCACGGCCACCGGCGTGGATCTGGGCTTTCACCACCCAGACCGGACCACCGAGTTTCTGGGCGGCTTCCACCGCCTCCTGCACCGTGAATGCCGCGATGCCGCGGGGCACCGGCACACCAAATTGACGCAAGATTTCCTTGCCTTGGTACTCGTGAATTTTCATGAGGTCTCTCTCAGACTGGAGGTTGTGCGATCCGGCCTATGGACAAGGCCGGCACGCGGGCAGTGAACACGACAGCGCGCGACTGTATCATGGTGCAACGCACCAATATATAAGCAGCGGCTTACGTAATACATAATTATAGAAGCCGTCGCTGAACCCTGACTGACACCGACAGGAGACGATATGGCCACCATCTTCATCGACGGCGAAGCCGGCACCACCGGGCTGCAGATTCGCGAACGGCTGCAGCAGATGCCGCAGATCCAGCTGTTGAGCATCGCGCCCGAGCGGCGCAAAGACCCCGAAGCCAAGCGCGAGCTCATGGCGCAGGCCGACCTCGTCATCCTCTGCCTGCACGACGACGCGGCCATCGAGTCGGTGGCCATGGTGGACGGCCTGCCGGGCAAGAAGCCGCGCATCATCGACGCGTCCACCGCGCACCGTTGCCACGACGGCTGGGTCTATGGCTTCCCCGAACTGAGCGCGGGCCAACAGGCCGCTGTGCAAAAGGCCGATCGCGTGGCCAATCCCGGCTGCTACGCCACCGGTGCCATCGCGCTGCTGCGCCCGCTGGTGGACGCCGACCTGCTGCCCCAGGACTTCCCGGTTTCGCTGCCTTCGGTGAGCGGCTACTCGGGTGGCGGCCGCACCATGATCGAAGCCTACGAAAAAGGCGAAGCACCGCTGCACGAGGCCTATGCGCTGGGCTTGGCGCACAAGCACATTCCCGAGATCCAGCGCTACACCGGGCTCACGCGTCGGCCCCTGTTCATCCCGGCGGTGGGCAACTTCCGCCAGGGCATGCTGGTGCAACTGCCGCTGCATCTGGACGACTTGCCCGGCAAGCCGAAGGCCAGCGATCTGCACGACGCGCTGGTGGCGCATTACGCCGCCAGCGTAGCGGCGGGCGGCTGGGTGAGCGTGATGCCGGCCACGGCCGACGGCAAGCTCGACGCCACCGCGCTCAACGACACCAACAAATTGGAACTGCGCGTGTTCGCCAACGAAGCCCACCGCCAGGCGGTGCTGATCGCGCGGCTGGACAACCTGGGCAAGGGCGCCAGCGGCGCGGCGGTGCAAAACCTGCAGCTGATGCTCGGGGTTTAAGGCTCCCCCCTGCGCCGCTGCGCGGCTTCCCCCCAGGGGGACAACGCGAGTGGCCCGGCGAAGCCGGCTCCACCGCGTTCTCGACGAGGCACTCTCTCCGAACGCGCCCCGCTGGGCGAGTTAAGTGCGTCGCCCATTTGCCAGAGACTGGCTGATGCCTGCGACCATTCCGGGCTGTCATTGGATCAGCCGTCCTCATCGCCGCCGCTGACCACGCGGCGAATCGCTTCGGCGCCGAAGCCGCGCGCCAGCAGAAACCGCATCTGCTTGCCGCGCTCAGCCGCATCGGCCGGCGGCGTGCCGAACTTCTTGCGCCAGACCTCGCGCGCCCGCTCCACTTCCGTGTCGCGCAGTCC
>JBAQDI010000027.1:0-107591 GCA_049294655.1 Azonexus sp. | reverse complement strand
TGCCCAAAAACAAAAAAGGACCAACGCCGCTAAGCAGTTGATCCTTCGTTGATTCTATTGGTTGCGGGGGCAGGACTTGAACCTGCGACCTTCGGGTTATGAGCCCGACGAGCTGCCAACTGCTCCACCCCGCGTCCGTCAGAGCGCTGCATTATCCGGATGCATGCTCACACTGTCAAGGTAAATCGCCCTGATCCCGCGTTTATTTGGCCAGCCACTCGACAATCGGCGCCCACTGCTCGACATCGCGTTTGTGCTTGGCCTTCGGCGGATCGAAAACGGTCTGCCCGGCAGCTGCGACATTGACGTAGTTCTGTGTATTGCGCAGATAGGAAACGATCGGGATGTCGAAATGCTTGAGGAACTCTTCGAGCATGCCCGCCGCCTTGGTGCGCGGATCGACGCGCATGGCGACGATGCCGACCTTGGCGCGGTGACCGCGCATTTCATTGCGGATCGAATTGAGAAAATCCTCGGTCGCCGCCATGTCGAAGACCGACGGCACGAGCGGCACGATGACCTTGTCAACCACACGCAGATAGTCGGAAAGCTTGTAACCCTGCAGGCCGGCCGGCGCGTCCAGGACCACCCAGTCAGCCTCCTTGGGCAGATTGAGGACGATCTGGTTGCCGGCAAAGTAACCGGTGACCGGCGGCAACGCTGGGTCGCGGAAGGCCATCCAGCGCAGCGCCGACTGCTGCCGGTCGAGGTCGCACAGTGTGGTTTTCTTGCCTTGATTGGCAAAATGGCCGGCCAGATTGGTCGCCAGAGTCGTCTTGCCAGCCCCGCCTTTTGGATTCGCCACCATGACTGCGCGCATAACACCTCCCTTAATATTTGTAGGCGGATTATATTCGCCCGCCGCAAGCGCGTCATAGATGCATAGAATGACGACTTTCGTTAACTCTCTCTCATCATGGCCACAAAAATTTCCGGCGACCGTCAGGGCATCCAGTCCATCGAGGTTGGCTTCCGCCTGTTGAATGTCCTGGCCACCACCAACCGCCCGATGATGTTGCGCGATATCGCCAAGGGCGCTGGCATGCCAGCCGCCAAGGCGCACCGCTACATGGTCAGCTTCCTGCGCATTGGCATTGTCGAGCAGGATGCCGCCAGCGGCCGCTACGACCTCGGCGCCTACGCGCTGGATCTCGGGCTTTCCGGACTCGGCCGGCTTGACCCGGTGCGCCTGGCCGGCCCCTTCCTCGACAACCTCTGCGAGGAAATCCACGAAACCGTTGCCCTGGCTGTCTGGGGCACGCATGGCCCGACCATCGTCCGCATCGTCGATGCCGGCGCCCAGATCACCATTACCCTGCGTGCGGGCACCGTGTTGTCCCTGGCCAATTCAGCCACTGGACGTGCCTTTGCCGCCTTTTCCCGTTCGCCCTTCCTGAAAAAGAAGCTGGATGACGAGCTGCGCGAAACGGCCGAAGCCACCAAGACCGCACAAGCCACGCTGCGCCGCCAACTGGAAAAGAACCTGGCCGACTGCCAGAGCCGGGGCATTGCCCGGGCATCCGGCAGCCTGACACCGGGTATCAACGGTTTCAGCGCCCCGGTTTTCGATCACACGGGCAACATGGTCGCCGCCATCACTTCGCTGGGCGCTGTCGGCGAGTTCAATGTCGAATGGGACAGCCCACTAGCCAACGCGATGCGTGCCGCCGCCCTCGGCCTGTCGCACCGCCTGGGCTACGGCCGCATTAACGACCTGCCCCCAGCCGCCTGACCGGGTGGGCGGCAATATTTGCCGCCCTTTGCCCGGCGGGCCGCCGGGGCCCGGAAAAAACCCGCCAGGCGAATCGAAGAACTTCACGCGGAGCCGCTTCCCGCCTGGTTTGGCGGCCGGCCCTGACAATCACGGGTGTTGCCCGGCCAGCTTGGCCGGAAAATTGCTAAAGGCTCTCCCAACAACTTTCACCGACGGCAAGCACGGCCCAGCCGTGCTGTAGCGGGCGCAAATCTAAAGGAGAGGACGATGTCAGTCAGCGGCATAGCGAACACCAGCAACTGGATATCCCAGGTCAGCCAGCTCAGCAAGAGCAATCGGGGCAGCGGCGAGACCGCAAAGATGGCCCAATCAGCGCAGTCGGCCCAAGCCGGCGGCGGCATTTTCGACGCAATCGCCCTGGCCCTGTCGCAGGTCGGCCTGGAAAGCACGGCCAGCGCGCGCGCAGCAAGCGACAGCAAGTCGACAGCCACATCGGCCAGCAACGGAGCGGCCGCCACGCCGAGCGAAGATCCGACCCAGGCCCTGTCGAGCTTCCTACAAAGCCTGCTCGCCGCGCTGCAGGCGCAAAGCAGCCAGAACCAGGCGAAAGCCCAGGAGACCGGCAATCAAAACGGGAAAATCGCTGGCCTTGGCGGCGCGACACAGGCAAGCATGCAGGCTGACCTGCAAAGCCTGATCAAGAACCTGTCATCCAGCGCCCCGGCCAGCGATGGCACGCAAGGCGCACTACAGCAAAGCTTTCAGGGATTGGTCGAGGCCCTTGGCGGCTCGACGGGCAAAAGTACGCTGGGCAGTTTTCTGCAGGCCTTTGCCGGCAACGTGCCGGGCGCTTCGACCATCGGCAGCGTGATCAGCATCCTGGCCTGAAAACAGGTGGTGCGTCCTGACGGGGTCGAACCGCCGACATTCGCCTTGTAAGGGCGACGCTCTACCAACTGAGCTAAGGACGCACTGCAAAAACTGGAGCGGCAGAAGAGTCTCGAACTCTCGACCTCAACCTTGGCAAGGTTGCGCTCTACCAACTGAGCTACTGCCGCTTTGGCTCCCCGACCTGGGCTCGAACCAGGGACCTACGGATTAACAGTCCGGCGCTCTACCAACTGAGCTATCGAGGAAAGGGCGCGCATTATAAATTCCCGGCTCGTTTTTGCAAGCCCCCTTGGCTACTCGCTGACTATCTCAGTCAGCTTCATTCTGTCTTCGAGCAGCCACCACCGAATGCTTGACAAGCAGGCCTCTTTATGTTAAAAATACTATAATTAGTAAAAATATAACAAAACCATCAACACAAACCTCGCAGATAACAAATACGACGCCCCGATTGGCCTATTGGCTTATCCGCGTCCATGCACAGTTGACCGTCTTGGTTACAGGTAATTTGTCAGCCACGCGAATAATGAAATTTGATGCGCGTGACACCTTAAGTTTTTATCTGAAGCGTCGATAACGTTTTAGAAATCTAATATCGCCAGCCCACAAGCAATCAGCCGCTGGTACGAATAACCGCAAAGGGGTGTGCCATGTCTGTTGCAAAGATTGACCTTAACGGTCGCGTAATCTCGGGAACCATTGATACCGTTCAAGGTTTTCTTGGCTCTGACATCCTGACCCTCCAGGGCGCCGGCGGAAGCATCGCCGTTTCCTCCCTAGAGACCGTCATCGGCTCGACTGGCACAGATGCAATCACCATGCTGGCCGCCGGCACGCTTTCCGTTTCTGCCATTGAGACAGTCATCGGTTCGGCTGGCACGACCGACCGGGTCAATATCCTCTCTCCCCTGACCGGCACCTTGAATCTGGATGCCGTTGAAACCGTCATCGGAACCACGGCGGCGGCTGAAACGGTACAACTGAGCACCAACATCGCGACGCTGGCCGTTTCCGCCATCGAGAGTGTCATCGGCAGCACCACAACCGAAACATTGACCCTGCTGAATGCCGGCACGATCGAGATCTCCGATGTCGAATCAGTTGTCGGTTCGAGCGGCGTCGATATCCTCCGCCTCGGCACAGACTCGGCCACGCTATCGGTCAGCGGCATCGAAACGGCGACTGGCACCACCGGAACGGATGTGCTGACCCTGGCCAGCGCCGGCGCAATCACCGTCGACAAATTCGAAACCATCGTCAGCACCGCCGCCACCAATGCCGTTACCTTGCTTAGCTCGCTTGGCGCAACGGTCAATGTCGATGGCGTCGAAACCCTGATCGGCAGCACCGGCAGCGATACCGTTCAGGTGGTTTCGGCCCCCTCGAACCAGATCCGGGTCAGCGGCATCGAAAGCCTGATCGGCACGGCCGGCACCAGCGACACAGTGATTCTGACGGGAACTGGCGGCATCACGATTTCTGCCGTCGAGAGCATCATCGGCACAACCGGCGTCGACACCGTCACCCTGGGCGCAGCACTGACCAACCTGGCCGTCTCCGGCGTAGACTCTGTCATCGGCTCGGCCGCAACTGACGGCATCAACCTGCTGACCGCCGGCTCAATCACCGTCAGCAACATTGGTACGGTCATCGGCACGGCCGGAGCCGACCAGCTCACCCTGCTCGGCAGCGGCGTCACCATATCGGTTTCCCAGGTAGATACGGTAACGGGTACCACTGGAACCGACATTGTCACCATGCTGACCAACGGCTCGATCACCGTGGCGGCTATTGAAACCGTGATTGGCACGACCGGCAGTGACACCGTTCGCATCAATGCGACCGGCAACATTACCGTTTCTCTCGTGGAAACCGTCATCGGCACGACGGCCGCTGACAGCGTCACCCTGGCCACCGCCTCGACCGTGCTGCGCGTTTCGGGCATCGACACGGTGATCGGCACGACGGGTACGGATGCCGTCACGATGATGACCGGTGGTGCACTGATCGTCAGCAATATCGAAACAGTCACCGGCTCAACCTTCACCGACACCCTGACCCTCGATGCCGCGCAAACAAGGGTCACGATCCTCGCTGTAGAAACCGTCATCGGCAATGCCACAACAGACTCCGTGACCATGTCGGCCGGCGGCAGCGTGGCGCTCGGCGCCATTGGCACCATTACCGGCAGCGCCAATGCCGATACGGTGACCATGCTGGCCGGCACCACCACCCTGTTGATCAGTTCCATCGAAACGGTATTGGGCTCCACCGGCAGCGACACCGTAACCATGAACACCGCCGGCTCACTTGCCGTTTCCGGCGTGGAAACAGTGGTCGGCACCGGTAGCGAAGACTTTCTGACCCTGCTGGGCAATGGCGCGACCATCAACATCAGCGACATCGACACCCTGATCGGTTCGACCGGCACAGATATCGTCACCCTGGCCGGCGCCTTGCCAATTGCCGTTTCCAGCATCGAATCCCTGATCGGCAGTACGGGAACCGAAGTCGTCACCCTGCTCGCCAGCACCTCATCACTAGAGGTAAATGGCATCGAAACCGTGATCGGCTCGACCGGGACCGACTCCGTACAAATGGCGACCAGCGCCCTGAGTACCTCGGCCGTCGAAACCGTCACCGGCACCGCTGGCACGGCAGATGTCCTGACCCTGCTGGCTGGTGGCCCCTTGTCCATTTCCAAGGTTGAAAGCGTCCTCGGCACAGCCGACAGCGAAACACTGACCCTGCTGGGCACGGGCGGCACACTGAGCGTCTCCGACATCGACACGGTAATCGGCTCGACCGGGACTGCCGATACCCTCACCATGCTGAACGGTGGCAGCATGACCGTTTCGGCGATTGAAACCGTCACCGGCTCGGCTGGCACGACCGACCTCCTGAATCTGCTCGGCACATCCGCCAGCATCAAGATCAGCGCCATCGAAACCGTCGTCGGCACGACGGGCAGTGACCTGGTCACCCTCACCCCGACCACCGGCAGTATCACGCTGGCGATCAACGGCGTCGAAACGGTGGTCAGCTCGGGCGCCACCGAAGAACTCACGCTGCTCGCCACGACAACCCTGCTCAAGGTTTCCGGCATCGAAACCGTGCTCGGCACGGGCTCTGGCGATGCCGTAACCATGCTGGCCGCCGGCTCTCTGAGCACGTCGCAAGTCGGCACCGTCGTTGGTACGACGGGCAGCGACACCCTGACCCTGCTGGGCGGCGGCGATGTCAAGGCATCGCTGATCGAAAGCATCATCGGCTCGGCCAGCAATACCGAAATTGTCCGCCTGCAAGGGGCCGGCACGACTACGGTTTCCGACATCAACACCGTCGTCGGCTCGGCGGGCCTCGACGTCGTCAACATGGCGACGGGCTTTACCCAGCTCGCCACGTCCTCCGTCGAAACCGTCGTCGGCACCGCCGGGGCAACCGATGTACTTACCATACTGACCGCCGGCACCGTCAGCACCAACGCCATCGAATCGGTCGTTGGCTCGGCTGGTGCGGACACTGTCGTCCTGCAAAACGCCACCAGCCTGAACGTCTCGGGCGTTGAAAGCGTACTCGGCTCAACCGGCACGGATATCGTCACCATGGCAACGGGTGCCTTGCGCTCCTCTGCCATTGAAACAGTGATCGGCACCACCGGCGCCGAATCCGTCACTTTGCTGACTTCCGGCAATCTGAGCATCGACGCCATCGACACGGTCATCGGCGGCGCCAGCCAGGACAGCCTGACGCTCCTCAATTCAATCACCACGCTGAAGATTTCCGGTATTGAAACCATTACCGGCGCGGCCGGTACCGACGTTGTGACCCTGATCGCTCCAACCTCGTTGAAGGTTGATCTGATCGAAACCGTCATTGGTTCGGTCGGCACCGACACTGTCACCCTGGCCAACTCCGGCAACATCTCCGTTTCCGAAGTGGAAACAGTGATCGGCGCCGCCGGCGCGGACTCGCTGACCATCCTGGTTGGTGACACCGTCTCCATCAGCGGCATCGAAAGCGTCACCGGCACGGCCAACACCGACACCATCGTCATGCTGGCCGCGACCAATCTAACGATTTCCGGGATTGAAACCATTCTCGGCACCACTGGTACCGATCTTCTCCTCATGGCCACCGGCGGCAGCATTGCCGTCTCCGCCATCGAAACCATCACCGGTTCGAGTGGCACCAGCGACACCGTCAGCCTGCTTGCCGCCACGACCCAACTGGCGATTTCCGACATTGAAACCCTGCTCGGCAGCACCAGCACCGACGCTGTCTCCCTGCTCACCGGCGGCGCGCTGGCCGTTTCCAGCGTTGAAACGGTGGTCGGTACCACGGCAGTCGATACGCTGACCATGCTGACCACGGGCAACATGAAGGTTTCCCAGGTCGACACCGTGATCGGCACGGTCGGCACGGACATCCTGACCTTGGCCACCGGCGAAACGATCGCCATTTCCGACATCGAAAGCGTGCTCGGCGCCGCCGGCACCGACGTCGTCACCCTGTTGAACACCGGCACACTGGCCATTTCTGGCGTTGAATCAGTGATTGGCACGACCGGAACGGACACGGTTAACATGCTGACAGGCGGCAACCTGGCAACCAGTTCCATTGAAACGATCATTGGCACCACCTCGACCAGCGATGCCATTACCATGCTGACCGCCGGATCGCTGGCTATTTCAGCCATCGAATCCGTCACCGGCACGACCGGCGTTGAAGTACTGACCCTGCTGGCCGGCTCCTCGACCCTGAAAGTCAGCGCCATCGACACGGTGATCGGTACGACCGCAAGTTTTGACACGGTCACCCTGCTGGCTGCCGGCAACCTGGCGACCAGTGCCGTCGAAACCATTATCGGCACGGCTGGCGCCGATGTACTGACGCTGGCCACAGCTGGCGCCGTCCGCGTCTCGGCCGTCGACACTATCATCGGCAGCAGCGGCACCGATACCGCCACCATGCTCGCCCAGGGCACAATGTCCGTTTCCGATGTCGAATCCATCGTCGGCTCAAGCGGCACCGACATCCTGAAGATGCTGTCGAGCGCAAGTCTGCAGATTTCCAGCGTTGAAACCGTCTGGGGCACCACTGGTACCGATGCAGTGAATATGCTGACGGCTGGCTCGCTGGCCATTTCCGATATCGAAACGGTGAGCGGCGGTCTCGGTGTCGATACCGTCACCCTGCTGACCGCCAACACCAACCTGCAGGTTAACGGGATCGATACGGTCATCGGCACCACCGCCACGACCGACAAGCTGACCCTGCTGGCTTCCGCAACCGTACGGGTTTCCGGTATCGACACCATCGTCGGCTCAAGCGCCACCGACGCGATCGTCATGCTGACGGCAGAATCAGTCCAGATATCCGGCATCGAAACAATCACCGGCAGCACCGGTCAGGATGCCGTAACCCTGCTCACCGCCTCGGCCAATCTGCGCGTTTCCGGTATCGAAACACTGACCGGCACGACCGGTACGGATATCGTCACCATGCTGGCAGCAGGCACCTTGCGCGCCGACAAGATCGACACCCTGGTCGGCTCGACCGGCACGGACGTCATCACCATGCTGAGCACCACACTGACCGCCCAGGGCGTCGAAACCGTGACCGGCACGACCGGTACGGCAGACATACTGACCCTGCTTGATGCCACGCCAGTCAAGGTCTCCGACGTTGAAACCGTGCTTGGCACCTTTGGTACGGACACCGTCAGCATGCTCAACGCCGGTCCCCTGGCCGTTTCCGAAATCGATTCCATCCTCGGCTCGACTGGCGCCGACACAATCACCCTGATCGGTGCCGGCGACATTTCCGTTTCCGGCATCGAATCGGTTGTCGGTTCGACGGATTCCGACACTGTCACCCTGCTGACCTCGGGCACCCCGCTGAGCGTATCAGCCGTGGAAACCGTCATTGGCTCCGCCGGCACGACCGATCAGGTCACGCTCAGCGCAGGCGGCAGCATCCAGTTGTCGGCCGTCGAAACCCTGATCGGCTCGACCAATACCGACACGGTAACCCTGCTCGCCGCAACTTCGCTGGCAGTTTCCTCGATTGAAAGCGCGATCGGCACGACTGGCGCCGACAGCATCACCCTGCTCACCGCCGCCACCATCGCCGTCTCCGACATCGACACCGTGATTGGCACCACCGGCACCGACAAGATCAACATGCTGACCTTGGGTAGCCTGCGGGTTTCCGGCATCGAGAGCGTCACCGGCACCACGGGCACCGACATTGTCACCATGGCCAATACCGGATCAATGGCTGTTTCGGATGTTGAAACGGTAATCGGCACGACAAGTCCGAACGCCATCACCATGCTCAACGGCAATATCGCTGTCTCCGGCATCGACACCGTCATCGGCACGACGGGCACGGCTGACCAGGTCAGCTTGCTGACCGCCTCCACCACCCTCAAGGTTTCCGCTATCGAAACCCTGATCGGCTCGGCCGGCACCGACGCCATAACCATGCTCAACGCCGGCTCGCTGGCCATTTCCTCCATTGAAACCGTCGTCGGCACCACCGGCAGCGAAACCGTGACCATGCTCGCGGGCACCAACCTGGCCACCTCCCTGGTCGACAGTGTCATCGGCACGGCCGGCAGCACCGATACCCTCCGGCTGCTGACGGCCGGATCGGTCAATATCTCGGCGGTCGAAACGGTCATCGGCACGACGGGCAGCGATACGGTCAACCTGCTGAGCGCCGGCAACCTTGGCGTCTCCGGCGTGGAAGTCGTCACCGGCACCACGGGTGTCGAAGTCCTGTCCCTGCTCACTGCGACGACCACGCTGCAGATCAGCGGCATCGACACCATCATTGGCTCGGCCGGTGCCGATGCGATTACCATCACCGATAACAGCTCGGTCACGGTATCCGCGATCGAAACAGTCATCGGCGGCACGGCAGCTGAAACCCTCACTCTGGTCAGCGCCAGCACAACGCTGCGCATCTCCGGCATCGACACCATCATCGGTGCAGTTGGTACGGATATCATCACCCTGACCAATTCGGGCACGGCAGCCATTTCGGCCGTCGAATCCGTCGTCGGCAGCACCGGCACAGACATCGTGGCCATGCTGGCCCAGGGCAATCTCGCGGTCTCCGCCGTTGAAACGGTGACCGGCACGACCGGCACCGACGTCGTGACCATGAACTTCTCGGGCAACCTGGCGGTTTCCGATGTTGAGAGCATTATCGGCACCGTCACCCCGGAAACCGTGACCATGCTCAACGGCAACATCTCGATCTCCCGGATCGATTCGGTGATCGGCACAACAGGAAGCAGCGACCAGGTCACCCTGCTCACCGCGGCCAGCATGCTGAAGATTTCCGGTGTCGAAACGGTGCTCGGCTCAGTCGGTGCGGATGCTCTCACCCTGCTCGCCGCGACGCCGCAGCTGAGGATTTCCGACATTGAAACGGTCGTCGGCTCGACCGGCACCGACATCATTACCCTGAGCAATGCTTCGACCCTGCTCAAGCTGTCCGGCGTCGAAACCCTGATCGGCACGACCGGCACCGATGCCGTCACCCTGCTTACTTCCGGCAGTCTCAGCATCTCCGTCGTCGAGACAGTCACCGGCAGCTCCGGGGTCGACATCGTGACCTTGCTCGCGGCGGGCAGCGTCTCGGCATCGAGTATCGAAAGCCTGATCGGCACCACCGGCCAGGAAGCAGTCTCCCTGCTCAACGGCGGCCCGGTCGGCATCTCCGGCATCGACACCATCACCGGCGGCACAGGCATTGATGTCGTTACCCTGCTGGCTGCCAACACGCAGTTGCAGATCTCCGGCATCGACACCGTGATCGGCACGGCTGGCACGACAGATGGCGTGGTCATGCTCGCCGCCCAGACCAACCTCAGTGTTTCGGGCATCGAAACGGTCATCGGCACCGCCGGGTTGACCGACAAGGTCACCATTCTGGGCGCCTCTGGCAGCCTGAAGATATCCGGCGTCGAATCCGTCGTCGGCACGGTGAATGTCGAATCGATCACCCTGCTCGGCACCGCGGCCTCGGTCGCAATATCCGGAGTGGAGTCCGTGACCGGCACGACCGGTACGGATATCGTCACGCTCAATACGGCAGGCTCCATCTGGGTATCGGATGTCGAAACAGTCATTGGCACCTCGGGCACCGACTCGCTGAAAATGCTGACCGGCGGCACCATTGCCGTCAGCGGCTTTGAAACCGTGGTCGGCACCACCGGCACCGCAGATACGGTCAACCTGCTGGCAGTGACCACCTCGCTGCGCGTATCGCAGGTTGAGACAGTGATCGGCTCCACCGGCACTGACGTGCTGACCATGATTGAAAACACGCTGAAGGTTTCGAATATCGAAACCGTACTCGGGACCACCGGAAGCGACACACTGACCTTGCTGAACGCCGGCAACACGGGCACCTCCGCCATCGAATCGGTGATCGGCACAAGCGGCATCGAAATCGTCCGCATGCTGGTCGGCGGTGCGCTCAAGGTCAGCGACATCGACACCGTCATCGGCACGGCCGGATTGACGGACAGTCTGACACTGGATGAAACCAGCGCCGTCAGCATCGCCGTTTCCGGCTTCGAAACCGTCACCGGCACCACCGCCAGCGGCGACCAGCTGACCCTGCTCAACGGCACGGCCGGCATCAAGCTCAGCCAGATCGACACGGTGATTGGCTCGACCTTGACCGAAGTCGTCACCCTGCTCGGCGCCGCCAGCATCGCGATCAGTGCCTCGGCCATCGACACCGTGATCGGCACGACCGGCACCGGTGACACCATCACCCTGCTGAACGCTGGCGGCATCAAGGTTTCCGGTATCGAAACCGTGATCGGCGGAACCGGCGCCGATGTCGTCACCCTGCTGACCGCCGGCAATATCGCGCTGCAGGACATCGCCTCCGCAATCGGCTCGGCCGGCATCACCGACAAGGTTTCCCTGCTCGGCACCTCGGCCAGTCTCCTGCTCTCCGGTATCGAAACGATCAGTGGCACGACCGGCACCGACATCATCACCCTGGGTGCTGCCGGCACCCTGAAGGTCAACGGCACGGCAATCGAAACCCTGATTGGTTCGCTCGGCGCAGACATCCTCAACCTGGCAGCCCAGGCTTCGGCCACGATGAGCATTTCGGCCGTTGAAACGGTAGTCGGCTCCGCCGGCACCGACATCATCACCCTGTTGTCGAACACCTCGCTGGCGGTTTCTGCAGTCGAAACCGTCATCGGCTCGACCGGCAGCAACACCGTGACCATGCTTGCCACAGGCAGCCTGACGGTATCCGGTGTCGAATCGGTCATCGGCAGTACGGGCACCACCGACACGCTGACCATCCTTGACGCTGGCCTGACCAAGGCCCAGGCCATTGAAACGGTCATTGGTTCGACCGCCAGCGAATCCTTTACCCTGCTCGCCGCCTCGACCGTCCTCAAGGCCAGCGCCATCGACACGCTGATCGGCTCGGCGGGTGCCGATGGCGTCACCCTGCTGGGCGCCGGTGGCACAGTCAATATCTCCTCCTTCGAAACCGTCACCGGCACCACGGGCACCGACATACTGACCCTGCTGGCAGCCGGTCAGATTCGCCTGTCGGCCATCGAAACCATCCTCGGCACGAGCGGAGTCGATACGGTCACCCTGGCGGCGGCCGGCAACCTGTCGGTCTCCCTGATCGACAGCGTAACGGGCACCACGGGTGCCGAACAGCTGACCATGCTGACAGCCGGCACGATGACGATCTCCGGCATCGAATCGGTAATCGGTTCAGGCGGCATCGACATTATCAAGCTCGGCACCGCCTCGACCGTACTCAAGGTTTCCGATATCGAGACGGTGATCGGCACGGTGGCAATCGACGCGCTGACGCTGGACAAAGCAGGCTCGCTCAGCATCAGCAGCATCGACACCATCACCGGCACGACCGGCACGGACATCGTGACCCTGCTGTCCGCCATCACCCTGAAAACCACTGCGGTTGAGACGATACTCGGCAGCGCCGGGATCGATATCGTCACCCTGCTGGGTGCCGGATCGCTGAGCACCTCGGCCGTCGAAACGGTTATCGGCAGCGCTGGCACGGATGTCCTGACACTGCTTGCGGCAAGTACCGTGCAGCGTGTCAGTGGCATCGAAAGCGTGATCGGCAGCACCGGTACGGATGCCATAACAATGCTGACGGCCGGCTCGATATCCCTGAACGGCATCGAAACCTTGACCGGCTCGACCGGCACCGACAGTGTCACACTGCTTGCCGCCTCGACCAACTTCAAGGTATCCGGCATCGAGAGTGTCACCGGCACCGGCAGTTCGGATGTCATCACCATGCTTGCCGCCGGCACTATCTCGGTATCCGGCATCGGCACCCTGATCGGCTCGGCCGGCGTTGATGTCGTCACCATGCGCGGCAATGCCCTGAGCATTTCGGCGGTCGAAAGCATCACCGGCACCACCGGCACTGCGGATACCGTCACCTTGCTGAGCGCCACCAGCGTTAACATCAGCGGCATCGAATCGATCATCGGCACGACCGGGATAGATATCCTGACCCTGCGCACCGCTGGCTCGATCAGCGTCTCCAATATCGAAACCGTTATCGGCACGACCGGCACAACCGATGTCGTGACGCTGCTGACGGCTGGCACACTCAAGGTTTCGGGCATCGAAACAGCCATCGGCACGGCCGGCACCGATGTACTGACCCTGGCCGGCGGCAACATCACGGCCAGCGGCTTCGAAACGGTCATCGGTTCGGCGGCGGCAGACAACCTGACCATCGGCGGTTCTGGCGGCACCCTGGCTGTCTCCGGTGTCGAAACCATCACCGGCACGACTGGAACGGATGTCCTGACCCTGCTGGCGGCCGGCACTTTCCGGGTTTCTGCGGTGGAAACCATCTCTGGCACCAGCGGCGCCGATACCATCACCCTGCTGACCGGAACCAAGGTCCTCGGCAGCCTCGGTGCTGACGGTTCCACAGCCAGCAGCGGGGTCGACACCTTTGTTTATAGTGCCTGGAACCAGACGAATACGACCGGAGGTGTTGACAGCATCACGGGCTTCGCCGGAAGCGGTACGGACAAGCTCGATTTCACGGGGATTGCTTCCAGTATCACTTTCAAGGGAACAGCAGCCTTCACTGGCAACCTTGGTACAGCGGAAGCACGCCTGACCGTGGCAACCGGTACAACGACGTTGCAGATCGATGCTGACGGTAACGGCTCCATCGACATGCAGGTCAATCTGGTCGGTCTGACGACCACGCTGACCCAGGCAAACTTCGTCTGATCCCGACAAACCTGCCGTGAATGCGGTAATCTTGAGGCCGCCCCGACCGGGCGGCCTTTTTCATGCCCGACACCCAATGCTGACTGCCTCATCCCTGCCGGACCAACAGATCATCAAGCCCCGACTGACCAGACTTCCCGGCATGAAGCGCTCAGGATACTTCTTCGGTGAAAGCGGAGCTTTCGATGCGCCATAAGCGCCTTTCCGCAGAAGACTTGCTGACCGCAGCCATGGCGGCATTGGCGAGCGGCAACCTGACGAGCGCCGGCGAACTTGCCGAAAAGCTCAACGCCGCTTCGCCCACACAACCCGACGGCCATCACCTGCTCGGCCTGATCGCCCGTCGGCAAAACCGCATTGACGAGGCCTGCCGGCACTATGGCCGTGCCCTCCAACTCGCCGACAACCCGGCGGCGCGCTCCGTCGTGCTTGGCAACTGGGGCAATGCGCTGCTCGCCAACGAACGCAGCAGCGAAGCCGAAGCCCGTTTTCGCGCGGCGCTGGCCGACAACCCGGCCAATCGCCAGGCGGCCATCGGCCTTGGCGATGCGCTGCGCCGACTGGCCCGCGCCGTCGAATCGGAAAAGGTCTTGCGCGAAGTCCTCGCCACTGAACCGGATAACGCCGTGGCCTGGGTCAATCTGGCCGCCACGCTGCAGGCCCTTGGCCGACCGGGAGATGCTGCCGAAGCCAACCGTTCGGCAATCCGCCTCGACCCGAACAGCGCCGTCGCCCATTACAACCTGGGCTGCCTGCTCATGGATGCCGGCCAGAATGGCGAGGCCATCGCCCAGCTCAGCCAGTCCCTGCGCCTTGATCCCGACTATGCCGACGCCGCCGCGACGCTGCTCCGCCTGGCCCAGTCCACCTGTGCCTGGGATGTCGCCGAACCGCTGGAAGCCCAGGCCCGGCAACGGGTCAGGGATGGCGGCACGGTTTTTCCCTTCGCCTTCCTGGCCATTCCGGCCAGCCGCGAGGAACAGCAGCACTGCGCCCGGCAATGGGCGAAACGCCGTTACGGCTCGGTCAGCCCGCTCTGGCAGCATCAACCGGGCCAGCGCCAAGCCGCTCTGCGCCGACGCATCGGCTACCTCTCCTCGGATTTTCATGACCACGCCACGGCCTACCTCATGGCCGAAATCTTCGAACTGCACGATCACCGCCAGTTCGAACTCTTCGCCTATTCGAGCGGGCCGGACGACCGTGGTGCGATGCGCGGCCGACTGCTCAAGGCCTTCGACCATTTCACCGACATCGCGCCAATCTCCGACGAAGCCGCCGCCCGCCGCATCCAGGCCGACGGCATCGACATTCTGGTCGATCTCAAGGGCTACACCCGCGATTCGCGCACCGGCATCCTGGCCTACCGGCCGGCCCCGGTCCAGGCCCAGTATCTCGGCTATCCCGGCACGCTCGGCGCCGATTTCGTCGACTACGTGCTGACCGACGAGATCGTCACGCCGCCCGAACACCTCGAGGCCTACGACGAGGCCGCCGCCTACCTGCCCGGCAGCTATCAGTGCAATGACCGTCAGCGGCCGCTCGGCCAGTCGCCGGGGCGCGCCGCCTGCGGCCTGCCGGACCAGGCTTTCGTCTTCTGCTGTTTCAATCACAGCTACAAGATTCGCCGCGAAGTCTTCGCGGTCTGGTGCCGCCTGCTCACCAGCGTGCCAGATAGCGTGCTCTGGCTGCTGCGTTCCAACCCGGAAGGCGAAGCCGCCCTGCGCGCCGCCGCAGCCGCTTTCGGTATCGCCGGCGAACGCCTGATTTTCGCGCCGGTCGTGCCGCTGCCCGCCCACATCGCGCGCATCGGCGAAGCCGACGTCTTTCTCGACACGCAGCCCTACAATGCCCACACCACGGCCAGCGATGCGCTATGGGCTGGCGTTCCGGTCGTCGCCTGGCGCGGCGATGCCTTCCCGTCGCGCGTTTCGTCCAGCCTGCTGACAGCCGTCGGCCTGCCCGAACTGATCGCCGACGACGCCGAACAGTATTTCAGCCTGGCCAAAAGGCTGGCCGACGAGCCCGCCTGGCGCGCCGAACTGGGCCAGCGCCTAGTTGCCGCCCGCCAGCAGGGCCGTCTTTTTGACTCGCAGGGCTTCACGGACGACCTTGAAGGCCTGTATCGTGCCATGTGGGCCCGCTTTGCGGCAGGCGAAGCACCCGCCACCATTCACCCGATCCCGGAAAACAAGGAAAATCTCCCCGTGTCAGACTATCGCGAACTGCTGATCGGCGCCGGCTCCAGCCGGGTCAAGAAACTGGCCGTCAATGACCGCCGGGAATGGCACAACCTGACCACCCTGGACATCAATCCCGATCACCTGCCCGACCTGGTCTGGGATTTGACGCAATTGCCGCTGCCCTTCGCGGACAACCAGTTCGATGAAATCCATGCCTACGAGGTACTCGAACACACCGGCCAGCAGGGCGACTACAAGTTCTTCTTTGCCCAGTTCAGCGAGCTCTGGCGCATCCTGAAGCCGGGCGGCATGCTCATCGCCACCTGCCCGTCGCGCAACTCCCCGTGGGCCTGGGGCGATCCGTCGCACACCCGGGTCATCCAGCCGGAAAACTTCATTTTTCTCGACCAGGCGCAGTACGTCGCGCAGGTCGGCATCACCGCGATGAGCGACTTCCGCTACATCTACCAGGCCGATTTCAGCACGGCCTACAGCAATGATGACGGCACGACTTTCTCGTTTGCCCTGAAAGCCGTCAAACCTTCCCGTTATCAGCCTCCCCGGAAACCGGATGCCAAGCAAAGCTGACGAATCCCTGCTCACCGCAGCCCTCGCCGATTACCAGAAAGAGGATTTCGACCTCGCCCTTCAGGCCGTCGAAAAGTATCTCCAACACGACAGCAGCCGGCCCGATGCCTGGACGCTGGCCGGCATGGCAAAAAAGGCGCTCGGCGACATCGCCGGGGCGCGCGCCGCCTATCTGCAGGCCATCGCCCGCGATCCCGGCTTCGCCGACGCCCACACCAACCTGGCCAATCTGGAACGCTGGGAAGGCTCGCCGGACGAGGCGCTGGCCCACTACCTGAGCGCCTTCCAGCTACGTCCGGGCAGTCCGGCCGCCAACAATGTCGGTTGCGTGCTGTCCGATCTCGGCCGTTTCGAAGAAGCTGAGCAATGGCACGACAAGGCGCTCGAACTCGACGCGCAGGCCATTGACCCGCTCTGGGACCGCGCCCTGGCCCACCTGTCGGCCGGCCACTACCGGGCCGGCTTTGCCGATTACGAATCGCGCTTCCAGCGCGGCCAGCCGGTGCCCCGCGTCTTTTCCCAGCCCGCCTGGCAGGGCGAGGAACTGGCCGGCAAGACCATCCTGCTTTATGGCGAACAGGGCTACGGTGATGCCCTGCAATTCCTGCGTTTCGTCCCCTGGGTGGCGGCGCGCGGCGGCCGTGTCATCGTCGAAATCCTGCCGCCGCTGGCTCGCCTGGTCGCCGGCCTGGCCGGCGTCAGCGTCGTCGTGCCGCTCGGCAACGCCCTGCCCGATTTCGACGTACACGCCTCGATCATGAGCTTGCCGCATATTTTCGGCCTCGAACTCGACGCCATTCCCGGCGCCCCTTACCTGCAGGCGCCGGATCGCGCTGGCGCCACCCGGCGCCTGAACGAACTCGGCGGCCAGCCCGCTGCGCTGAAGGTTGGCATCGTCTGGGCCGGCAATCCGGGCGTCAAGAACGACCGTTTCCGCTCGCCCCGGCTCGACGTGCTGCGCCCGCTCTGGCAACTGCCCGGCGTCCAGTTCTTCGGCCTGCAAAAGGGCGATGGCAAGCGCGACCTGCAACCGAGCGACCCGATCATCGACCTCGACGGTGAAATCGCCGACTTTGCCGACACCGCCAATTTCATCGCGGCGCTCGACCTGATCATCACCTCCGACACCTCGGTCGCCCACCTCGCCGGCGCCCTCGGCAAACGCACCTGGGTCATGCTGATGCAGGTGGCCGACTGGCGCTGGCTGGGCGCCGAAGGCCGCAGTTTCTGGTATCCGACCGTCCGCCAGTTCCGTCAGGCGCAGCGTGGCGACTGGGCTTCGGTTAGCCAGGCACTGCACACGGAACTGGCCAGCCTGCTCGCCAACCGGGGCGACAGCCAGGGACAGAATCTGGTCATGGCGAGTTTTGCCGCCTATCAGCAAGGCGATGTCGCCGCGGCCGCCCGCCTCATCGAGCGCACGCTTGATCTGGAAGCCAATCGCCCCGACGTCTGGACCCTCTACGGCATGATCTGCCGCCGCCAGGGCGACAAGCGCTGCGCCGCTGCAGCCTACCGCGAAGCCCTGCGCCTCAAGCCTGATTTCCAGGATGCGCTGTGCAACCTCGGCAACCTGCACAAGGATACCGGCCAGCTTGAGGATGCCTACCGCTGCTACCGCCAAGTGCTCGCCCTGACGCCCGACCACCTTTCGGCCCTGCGCGAACTCTCGGATGTCGAGCGCCAGCTCGGCCGCCCGGCCGTCGCTGTTGATCTGGCCCGCCAGGCGCTCATCGCCGCGCCCGGCGATGCTGCCCTGCTCAACAATCTGGGCGCCGCCCTCTCCGAACTGGGACAGCTTGACGCAGCGACCGCCGCGCTGCAGACGGTATTGGCCGAAAACCCGGCCCATATCGAGGCCGAGTACAACCTCGGCGTGCTGCTCCACAAGCGCGGCCATGAAAACGAAGCGGCCCGGCATTTCCAGGCCGTGGTCGAACGCGACCCGGCGCATGCCCGCGCCCACTACAATCTCGGCGTCGTCTGGCAGGGCCTGGGCGATTTCACCATCGCCGAACAAGCCTACCGCCGCGCCGTCGAACTCGACGCGAACTACTTCAGCGCCCTGTTCAACCTCGGCGCGCTGTACAGCTTCACCGGCCGCTTCGCCGATGCCCTGAGCTGCGAACAGCGCTGCCTGGCGCTCAATCCGTCGCACCTCGGCGCCCGCGCCGAAGCCCTGCACCTGGCCATGAAATTCTGCGACTGGCCGCAGGTCATCCCGGAAGCCCAGCGCCTGGTCGACAGCATCAAGCCGGACGGCAGCCTGGAAAATGAATTGCCGCCCTTCGTATTGCTCTCGCTGCCCGTCGCCATCAGCGAAGGCCAGCAACTGGCGGCGGCCCGCAAGAGTGCCCACAACCTGGGCGCCAGCATCACGCCGCTGCCGGCCATCCGGCCCGGGCCGCGCCAGCGCCTGAAAATCGGCTACGCCTCCAGCGACTTCCACGATCACGCCACCATGCACCTGATGCGCGGCCTGTTCGCCTTGCACGACCGGCAGCAATTCGCCATCCACGCCTATTCCTGGGGGCCGGATGACGCCAGTCCCTACCGCCAGCAGGCGTTGGCCGATATCGAGCATTTCCACGAATTGCGCGGCCAGGGCGCCGAAACCATCGCCCAGCAGATCCGCAACGACGGCATCGACATCCTGGTCGACCTCAAGGGCTACACCCGCGACTGCAAGAGCGAGATTTTCGCCTACCGCCCGGCGCCGGTGCAGGCCCAGTACCTCGGCTATCCGGGCACGATGGGCGCCGATTTCATCGACTGGATCATCACCGACCGCATCGTCACGCCGCCCGCTGCCCAGGCCGACTACAGCGAGCGTTTCGCCTACCTGCCGCATTGCTACCAGGTCAATGATTCGAGCCAGCCGATCGACGAGCCGCCACCGAGCCGCGCCGCCTGCGGCCTGCCCGAAGACGCCATCGTGTTCACCTGTTTCTGCACGCATTACAAGATCGACCCGCTGATCTGGCAGCGCTGGATGAACATCCTGCACGGCGTGCCGGGCAGCGTGCTGTGGCTGTGCAGCGGCCAGGAAAAAACCGAAGCCAACCTGCGCCGTGAAGCCCTGGCCAGCGGCATCGCCGCCGAACGCCTGATTTTCGGCAAGCTGATGCCGAAGGCCAAGCACCTCTCCCGCCTGCGCTGCGCCGATCTGTTCCTCGACACCTATTGGTACAACGGCCACACCACGGCCAGCGACGCGCTGTGGGCGGGCGTGCCCGTGCTGACCACGCCGGGCGACCGCTTTGCCTCGCGGGTCGGGGCCAGTCTGGTTGCGGCCGTCGGCATGCCGGAACTGATCGCCGATGACCTGGATGCTTACCAGGCCATGGCCATTGCGCTGGGCACGGCCCCGGATCGCCTGCGCGCCCTGCGCGACAAACTCGCCGCCAACCGTCTGAGCACGCCGCTGTTCGATACCGCCGGCTTCGTGCGCGACCTCGAAACGCTCTACCAGCAAATCTGGACAGCCAGCTGCGCTGCACAGGAAAGCACGCCATGAGTTTCAAGCAAATCCGGGCCGGCCTGCTGGCCTCGCCGATGTTCGCCACCCTCTGGGAAATGCGCCGGACGCTGTTCAGCGTCTTCAGCTTTTCGCTGGTCATCAATTTCCTGATGCTGACGCCCTCGCTGTACAGCCTGCAGATCTACGACCGTGTGCTGGGCAGCCGCAATCTCACCACTCTGGTCGTGCTCAGCCTGATCACGCTCTTCCTGTTCGCCGTTCTCAGCCTCGTCGAGTGGTCGCGCAGCCGGGTCATGGTACGTGTCGGCGTGCGCCTCGACCACGCGCTCGGCCAGCGCCTGCTGGCCGCCACGCATCGCATCAACATCGAGCAGGGCAGCAATGCCGGGCGCCAGTTGCTCGGCGATCTCGGCAAGGTCCGCCAGTTCCTGACCGGGCCGGCCATGCTGGCCGCCCTCGACGCCCCCTGGGTGCCGATCTATTTCGTCGTCACCATGCTGCTGCACCCCTGGCTGGGCTACATCACCCTGGCCAGCGCGCTGATTCTCGGCACCCTGACCTACCTCACCGAATTCCTCACCGAAGCCCCGCTCGCCCGCTCCAGCCAGCGCGGCATCGAAGCCATGAAGGTGGCCGAAATCAGCCAGCGCAACGGCGAAGTCGTCGAGGCCATGGGTATGTTGCCGAGCCTTGCCGGACGCTGGCAGACGGCCCAGGACGGCCATCTCTACGAACAGGCAAGAGCCAGTGATCGGGCCGCGCACATCGCCTCGATCACGCATTTCTTCCGCCTCTTCCAGCAGGCCGTCATTTTTGCCGTCGGTGCGCTGCTCACCATCCGTGGCGAAATGACCGCTGGCGGCATGATCGGCGGCACCATCCTGGCCGGGCGCATGATGCTGCCGATCGAACAATTGATCGCCTCCTCGCGCCAATGGATCGGCGCCATCCAGTCATGGAAGCGCCTGGACCAGGCGCTTTCCCTGCCGGCCCAACTCAACAGCGGCGTTTCACTGCCTGCCCCGCGCGGCGAAATCACCCTGGAAAACGTCTTTGCCGCGCCGCCCGGCGGCAACGCGCCCGTCCTCAAGAACATCAACCTGCGTATCCCAGCCGGCGCCAGCGTCGCCGTGGTCGGCGCCAGCGCCTCGGGCAAGTCCTCGCTGCTGCGCCTCATTGCCGGGGTCTGGAAGCCCAGTGCCGGCGCCGTGCGCATCGATGCGGCCGACCTGCGCAACTGGCCGCGCAATGAACTCGGCCCGCACATCGGCTACCTGCCGCAGGATGTCGAACTGCTCGATGGCTCGGTGGCCGAAAACATCGCCCGCCATGGCGAACTGAACAGCGACGCCATTCTTGCCGCGGCCAATGCGGCCGGCGTCGAGGAAGTCATCCGCCGCCTGCCGCAGGGTTACGCCACCCCGGTCGGCAGCAGCGGCGCCTTCCTCTCCGGCGGCCAGCGCCAGCGCGTCGCACTGGCCCGGGCGCTATACGGCAATCCGGCCATCCTGATCCTCGACGAACCCAATGCCAACCTCGACGAAGCCGGCGAACAGGCGCTCGACGCTGCCCTGCTGCACGCCCATGCGCGCGGCCAGACGGTGATTCTGGCCAGCCACCGGCCGAACGCCATCCGCAACTGCGACCTGATCCTGATGATCCAGGATGGCACGGTCGCCCTCTACGGCCCGCGCGACCAGGTACTGCAACGACTGAGCGCCGCCGCCCAGCCGACCATCGCCCAACCGGAAAGCAAGGGATAAGGCATGCAACGAAATAAATCCCTGGCCAAACGCCTGCTCCAGCGCCTGCGCATTCTCCTGAAAAAGACGCTGACCCGCGGCCGGCCGGACAGCCAGCGCGAAGACTGGGAAAGCTCGCGCCACATCATCGCCATCGGTCGCTACGTGATCATTTTCGGCTTTGGCGGTTTTCTCGCCTGGGCCTGCCTCGCCCCGCTCGACGAAGGTGTCGTGGCGAATGGCGTGGTCGCCGTCGAATCGAAACGCAAACTGGTTTCCCACCTGAGCGGCGGCATCGTCGCCAGCATCCTGGTCAAGGAAAACCAGCGGGTCGCCGCCGGGGACATCCTGCTCACCCTCGATGACGTACAGACCAAGGCCGCCCTTGACAGCACCCTGCAGCAATATGTCGCGGTCGCCGCCCGTCTTGCCCGCCTGCGCGCCGAACAGGTCCAGTCGGACAGTATCAGCTTCCCGGATGACATCAAGGCCTACGCCGAACACGCCTGGGCCAGGGAGGCGATGGATGCCCAGGTCCAGCTGTTCAAGACGCGCAAGCTGGCGCTGGCCAACGAACAGGCCATCCTCAACGAAAACCTTTCGGCGACCGGCAAGAATGTCGTCGGCACCCGCCAGCAACTTGCCGCACGCGCCCAGCAGTACAAGCTGCTGCAACAGGAAATCGACGGTCTGCGTCCGCTGGTCGCCGAAGGCTACGCGACGCGCAACCAGTTGCTGGCCCAGGAAAGGGCGCTGGCCGAACTGTCGAGCGTCAATAGCGAGCTGGAAACCACCCTGGCCAAGGGCGCCAACCAGTCGGGCGAGATTCGTCTGCGCCAGTTGCAGGCTCGCCAGGCCTTCCTGCGCGATGTCGAAACCCAGCTCGCCGAGGCCCAGCGCGACACGGTCAACCTCGCCGAGCGCCTGAAAACCGTGCGCGAGGAATTTGCCCGCTCGGTGATTCGCGCCCCGGTCAGCGGCCAGGTCGTCGCCCTGCAGACCCAGACCCCCGGTGGCATCATCGCGCCCGGCGGACGCGTCCTGGAAATCGTTCCGGAAAGCGAGCAATTGCTGCTCGACGTCCAGGTACCGCCCGGCATGGTCAGTCGGGTCATCGTTGGCCAGGAAGCCGACATTCACATCAATGCCTTCCCCGACCTGCCACAGATGGTCCTGCAGGGACGCATCATGTCCGTATCTGCCGACCGTCATACCGACCCGCAGACCGGCGCCCCCTACTTCCTCGGCCGCATCGAGGTCACCGAAGCCAGCCTGCGCCAACTGGCCGGCCACCCGCTGCACCCGGGCATGCCAGTTGACGTCGTGATCAAGACCGGCGAACGGACCTTTGCCGCCTACCTGATCCGGCCGCTCACGCTGCGTCTCTTCTCTTCCTTGCGGGAATACTGAGATGCCCGGTCGGAAATATTTGGTCGCCATCCTTGGCGGGCTGTTTTGCCTGGCCGCCCAGGCCGCCCCCCTCGACCTGCTTGAGGCCTGGCACGGGGCCGCCAACAACGATCCAACCTGGAAGGCGGCAAAGGCCGACGCCAGCTACGACCAGAGCGAGCAAGACAAGGCACTGGCCGGTCTGCTGCCCTCGGCCAACCTGTCGATGGCGCGCTCGCGCAATGAGCTTGAACGCGAGAACGGGAGCGCGTCGACGCAGCGCTACGGCTCCGCCGTCGACTCCCTCTCGCTGCGCCAGCCGCTGATCCGGCTGCAAAATTTTGCCGACTACCGGCGTGCGGTCGCGCAGGGCAAGGCCGCCGATCATCGTTTGCGCAGCGCCGAGCAGCAACTGGCCGTTCGCGTCGCCCAGGCCTATTTCGACACCCTGCTGGCGGCCGACCAATTACGCATCACGGAACGCCAGGCCGCCAGCCTGAGCACCCATCTCGCCGCAGCCCGTTCGGCCTTCCGCAGTGGCAGCGGAACGCGCATCGAAATCGACGAAGCCCAGTCGCGCCTGAGACTCACCGAGGCGGAAGCGCTGGCCAACAAAAATGCCCTGGAAATTGCCCGCCGGCGCCTCGCCACAATGAGCGCCAGCAATGCCGCCGAACTGGCCCCGCTCAACGATGCCGACCTCGACAGCCTGCAGCTCAAACCGACCAATTTCACCGAGTGGTTCGAACTCGCCCTGCATGAGAATCCCGACCTCGCGGCAGCCCTGAAAGCGATCGATGTTGCGGAGTGGTCAGTTGATCGGGCCCGCGCCGCCCACCTGCCCACCCTGGACCTGGTTGCCTCGCACTCGCGCTACGACAGCGACAGTTTGTCGACCATCAATAATCGCTACCAGGTCGACTCGCTGGGTCTTCAGTTGAATGTGCCGATCTATAGCGGCGGCTACGTCAACGCTGACACCAAACAGGCCCGGGCCCGCGAGCAACGCGCCCTGGCCGAGCACGAAGGTATCCGCCTGGAGCTCGAAGTCCGCGTTCTCAAGGAATACACCGGCGTCACCCAGGGCAGGGAACGTCTTGCGGCACTGGAACAGGCGCTCGCCGCAAGCCGGGCAACGCTGCACTCGACACGACGCGGCATTGAGGCCGGCACGCGCAACCAGCTCGACGCGCTCAATGCCGAACGCGACGCCCTGGCGGTCGAACTGGCCCTGTCGCGGGCCCGCTACGAATTCATCATCAACTACCTGCGCCTGCTCGCCCTGGGCAATCTGCTGAGCGAGGAAGAAATCGGCAAGGTCAATACGCTGTTAATGCACCGGACTCCGGCCAGCATTCTGCAGTAGTACGGAAACGAAAAAGCCATTCTGCGGCAGTGATCAGGAAGCCGAAAAGCAGCTAGCATGCCCCACTTGGAAGACGAAAAACACAGGGAAGCCGCCCAATGAGCGAGACAGAAAACGATCTTCTAAAGATTGCCGAACACTGCGATGGTCTGTGTCAATCAGCGGCCGCAAAGCGCAATTTCCCGGTCGCATGCCAGGCTGCCGAAGCCTCTCTGGCCATCACGCCCGACAATCCGGCCCGTTTGTTCAATCTTGCCTTGCTCAAGATCGAACAAGGGGCAATTGACGAAGCACAACACCTTTTTGCCAAAGCACTGGCAAATGGACTCCCCGGGATTCCCTATGCCCGGCAGTTTGCCAGCTCCCACAGCAACTATCTGTGCCAACTGTCCTATTCTCCGCAAATAAGCCGCCAGGAAATTGCGCTCGCCCATCGCCGCTGGTTTGACCTGCACGGAGCTCACCTCAAGCCCCAGCCACATCGACCGCCCAGCCCTCGCAACAAGCTGCGGATTGGCATGGTTTCCGGAGATTTTTACTCCCACCCTGCAGGCATGCTCATTTTCAGCATCCTTGAAAAATTCGACCGTACCCGTTTTGAATTGATCGCTTACTCCACCAACCCTTTCAAGGACAGTCTGTCGCGCTACATTTCCAGCCTGGTCAGCCGCTACGACGACATCAACACCTTGGAAGACGAGGAACTGGCCGCCCGGATTCGATCCGACAATATCGACATCCTGATTGATCTTTCCGGGCATACCAAAGGCAACCGGCTGGGCGTCTTTTGCCTGAAGCCGGCGCCAATTCAGGCAAGCTTTCTGGGCTATTGGGAAACGACGGGTATTCCACGAATCGACTACATCATCTTCGATCGGGATATCGCGCCAGAAACAGAAGATGCGTACTGCCAGGAAACCGTTCTACGCTTTTCACAAAGCCGATTCATCTATCGCCCGCCTGGCTTCACGCCGGAAATCGCCGACAAAAACAGCTACAGCGGCCCCGCCAGACTGGTTTGTTTTAACAACATCAACAAAATAAATGACCAAGTGATATCTGCGTGGGGCCAAATCCTGCGCAACCTGCCGGGCAGCAAGCTAAAAATTCGCTGGAAAACCCTGAACGACCCAATAGCCCGAGCCGCCTTCGTTTCCCGACTGGTCGCCGGAGGGCTCCCGGAAGAATCCCTGGAAGTCATGGGCGAAACCACTTATGACAAAATTCTGGCCGAATACAACGATGCAGACCTGGCTCTCGACCCCTTCCCGTTTTCCGGCGGGATGACCAGCTTCGACGCTCTCTGGATGGGGGTCCCGGTGCTTTGCCTGCGCGGTGACCGGCCAGTGGGCCGCCAAACAGAAAGCATCCTGCGCCAATTGCAGCACGAAGAATTGATTGCCAGCGACCCGAACGATTACGTCAGCCGTGCCATTCACCTGGCCAATGACCGGACCTTGCGCAATCAGATTGCTGGCGATCTTCGCAACCGCTTCAGCCAACTCATCCTTGAACGCATGGAGAGCTATGTGGAAGATTTTGAAGCCATGCTCGAAACCATGTGGACAATGCACTGCCACAAAAAGGGCTGGCACTACAGAAGTTTCCAATCAGGGAACTGATCACGCCGAGAGGTATTCCCTCGCCGGGAACGGTGTAAATCCCGTTCTCCAGCGACCGTCAGACAGTTATCATTCAGAGCAACACGGCCGAATTGACCGGAAAAACCTGCAAGATGCCCACACCGAAGCCAGAAAACAAAAAAGCCACTTGAAAAGTGGCTTAACTGTTTGATTTAACTGGTGCCCCCGAACGGAATCGAACCGCTACCTGATGATTACAAATCAACTGCACGACCTTCATGCTACGGGGGCCCCGCTCATCGGGGCGAGATTATAGCCCGAACCCCAGCCTAACGACATGACCACACCGACCAATCCCTTCGAAATCGCCCGCGAAACACTGCGCCTGCTCGCAACACGCCGCGTTCCGCCGACGCCGGACAATTACCTGACGCACTATCATGAGATATCCGGCGTCAAGCCAGCTGATGCGTCCTTTCCCGAAAAGCACTTGCGCTCGCTGGCCGCCGCCCTGCCCAAGACTTCTCCGGAACAAATGCGCCTGGCCCGGCAACTCGACGATGCCGTCAAGGCCGCGAACTGGGACGAGTACCGCAGCCGTCTGATCGATTTCGTCAATGCACTGGCTGAAGGACAAAAGCTGGCATGGTCGGAACTCATTTCCGACCTCATTCGCCAGTGGGATGCCAAGCATGTCGGCCTCACCGTGGCGCGCAAGCGCGAATCGCTGGAACACGTGCTCACCGCCAGCGGTGCCAATCCGGAAACACTTTACAACCGCCTGCAAGGCCTGTTGCGCTCCTGGGGCCAGGGCCGGCAAACGGAAAACATGCCCAGCCCGGCCGAAGGCACTGCCAGCCCGGCGGAAAATACGCCGCCGGAAACGTCCTCCCCCAAAGCCGCTCCGACAAAGTCGCACGAGCTCGTACCCGAACTGCGCGAGCTGTTCGCCTTCACGCTGGAAACGGCGATTGCCTCGCAACTGATCGAAAGTCCGCAACTGAGCAGCGATGCCAAGGTACTGGCGCGGGCAATTCGGAGCGCGAGCAGCGCTGAGCAGATGCAGGAATTCCTCACCCTGTTGAAGCGCTTCGCCTTCAAGCTCGAACTGCTGGCCGAAGATCAGGCCGAACTGCGCCACAGCCTGCTCAGCCTGTTGCGCCTGCTGGTCGAGAACATGACTGAGCTGGTCCTCGACGACCGCTGGCTGCATGGCCAGATCGAAGTGGTTCAGGAAATCATCAACAAGCCGCTGTCCCAGCGCGCCGTCGACGATGCCGAGCGCCGGCTGAAAGAGGTGCTGTTCAAGCAGAGCCAGCTCAAGGCCAGCTTGTTCGATGCCCGCGAATCGATCAAGCACATGCTGGCCGGCTTCGTCGACCAGTTGGCCA
The DNA here is from genome assembly GCA_049294655.1 of Azonexus sp. Taxonomy (GTDB): domain Bacteria; phylum Pseudomonadota; class Gammaproteobacteria; order Burkholderiales; family Rhodocyclaceae; genus Azonexus. The sequence goes on along the minus strand of JBAQDI010000027.1, from coordinate 79,963 downwards.
GCATGGCCGAGGCTACCTCGGATTACCACGACAAGATCGAGGGCTACGCCGGCAAGATCAGTGCTTCCAAGGACATCTCCGAACTGGAAAGCGTACTCGGCGAAGTCATGCACGAAACGCGCAATATCCAGATCAACGCCCTGCGCTCGCGCGACGAACTGCTCTCGACCCAGAAAAAGGTCCAGGAATCGGAAGCCCGCATCCGCGAACTGGAAGTCGAACTCGAAAACACCAGCAACCTGGTACGTTACGACCAGCTGACCGGCACCCTCAACCGGCGCGGTCTGGAAGAAATGTTCGAAAAGGAAACGGCCCGCGCCAAGCGGCACGACACCCTGCTCTGCGTCGGCCTGCTCGACATCGACAATTTCAAGAAGCTCAACGACACCCTCGGCCATGACACCGGCGACGAAGCCCTCATCCACCTCTCTACCGTCTGCCGCGAAACCCTGCGCCCGCAGGACACCGTTGCCCGCTACGGCGGCGAGGAGTTCGTCGTCCTGCTGCCCGAAACACCGCTCGACGATGCTGTCACCGCCCTCTCCCGCCTGCAGCGTGAACTGACCAAGAAATTCTTCCTGCACGACAATGAGAAGGTACTGATCACCTTCAGTGCCGGGGTGACTCAAATGAGAGCAGAGGACACCCAGGCAACCGTAATCAAACGCGCGGATGAAGCGATGTATCAGGCGAAACAAACGGGAAAAAACAGGGTAGTCATGACTTGAAGCGGCCTGCGCCAGGAGCCGGCCACAGGCAATATGCAAAATAATCATCGATTGAAGCGCCTCGGTTGCTCAAGCAATCCAGAGGTACTTAGCAAGGAGCGGGAATGAAAAAGGTATTAAACGTCGGCGGAGGCAGCAAAGCCATTCCGTTACCTCCTGAGTACGCCGAGTTTGAACATTTATTGCTGGATATCGATCCGCGGGGCTCACCAGATATTGTTTGTGATGCTCGCAAGCTTGCAACCCTTGATGCGGGCCAGTTTGATGCGGTCTATTGCTCGCACAATCTTGAACATTACTATCGTCACGATGTCCGGGGGGTTCTGACAGGATTCTTGCATATTCTGAAAGAAGGGGGGTTTGTCCATATCCGCGTACCAGACATCCATGAGGTGATGCAAAGTACGCTAGAACGGAACCTGGATATCGACGATGTCCTGTATCAGTCTGCGGGCGGGCCAATTCTGGTCTCGGACGTTCTGTACGGACTGGCCACCGAAATCGAGCAAAGCGGGCAGGATTTTTATGCTCACAAAACTGGTTTTACAGAGAAGTCTCTGTGTAACGCGCTGCAGAAAGCCGGTTTCTCAAATATCTATACCGAGGCGGGTAATTGCGAGATTACAGCGCTGGCGTTCAAGGGCGAGCCCGACCTAACAACGCGGGAACTTTTCGGCATTCCCTTTGAAGGCGAAAATCCTCTCCAGCCCCTTGAAGACAGCAAGCTGAAGACCGCTGCGCTGACTTGCACGACACCCCGAAGGCTTGCAAAGTTCGAGACATCAGGACAAAGCAGAGTCACACAAGGGCCGGGCAGCATCAATCGAAAATATCAAAACTGGCTGGCACAGCGCCAGTTCCTGGTGACGGATACCCAGTTTCTGGATCATTCCTTTTCAGAAGCCGCGCTCGCTCCTCCGCTCTTTCATTTCTTGATTCGCTTACCCGCTGGTTCTGAGTCGCAACTGGCCGACACCCTGGATAGCCTTGGCCAGCAAATCCATGAAGGATGGCGCCTGGATGTCATCAGCTTTCTGCCCACACCTGATGGACTGGAAGAAGTACCCAACATCGGCTGGCATACGCCACAAAGTGATGATGGGTTTAAAGCGACGGCGGATTTTCTTGCTGAGGCAAGCCCAAGCCCTTGGCTCATCGAGATTCCAGCTGGCGCCCGACTGGACATCCTGTATTTGTGGCGACTGGCCAAGGAAATCTCGACCTCTCCCGACACCCGGGCATGGTTTGTCGACGACGATTGCTGTGATGGCAAGGGGGAGCGACACTCTCCGCGCTTCAAGCCGGGAACGAACCAAGCCTACTTGCAATCGACTGACCTGGCAGGACCTCTATGCGTTCGCAAGGATAGCTGGATAGCAAGTGGCGGAGCCGGCGATCACCTCGGCAGTCCTTGGTTTAGCCAGTTATTGCGCATAGGCGAAAAATTTGGCTGGCAGTCGATCAAGCATGTTCCTGACGTCCTCATCACCTATCCGGACACGTTCCCGAGCGATCCCGCATCCTGTCAACTCGCACTGCTCCACACGCTGGAAGGCAACAACATTGAAGCGGATTTAGTCGCTGTTACAACGCAAAGCTGGAATACTCGCTACGCTTTGAAAAACCCGCCTCCGGTAACGATTGCCATCCTTTCCCAAGGACAACTCGAGCTGATCTCCCGCTGCCTTGAGAGCGTTATAAAAATCACCCGTTATCCACAATATGAAATTCATATTGTCACCAACGAAGTGGCAAATGATCCTGATCTCGATCAATGGCTAAAGGAAACCGAAGAACGTTCTCTTTCACCAAAAATTCGAATCTTTTTTGCAAAACAAGATGCCAATCACGCCTCTCGTTGCAACATCGCTCTCTCTGCCACGGAAAACAACCTTGTACTCCTCATTCGAGAAGAAGCCGTTATCGTTCAGGATTGTTGGCTTGAGGAGCTCGTCAATACCTGTCAGCAGGAGGAAATCGCTGCGGCGACCCCGCTGCTTCATCGCGCCGGGGATGCAAACATCCTGGCGGCAGGGAGTATCCTGGGCCTATTGGGCGCGACCGAATCCCCGTATGGCAGCAATGCCAAACTAGGTGAAAACGGTTACCTCGACAGCCTGTTGGTTGGCCGCGATGCATGCGCCCTGCCCTCATCCTGCCTGTTGGTTCGTAAAGACGCGTATCAAGAAGCGGGCGGGATGGATGAACACGAGCTTGGTGACCATCTTGCAGACTCGGACTTATGCCTCAAGTTGCGCAGGAATAACCAGCGCCTGATTGTTCAACCCCGCGCAAGCGTGGTTTATGGCGGAGAAACCAACCCGTTCAACCTCAAGGACAAACTCAAAGCCAGCGTTGCGGAAAAAGGAGCAAGCGAATCTTTCCTCCGTCGCTGGGGGAAAACCGCGCTGGTCGACCCCTTCTGGAATCCCAATTTATCACTCGCCCAATCAACGCCGAGTCCGGAAACAGAATATCGCCCCCAATGGCAATATTTGCCATCCAACAAACCCCGAATCCTGGCCCACCCGCTCGGCAATGGACAAGGCGACTGGCGCGTCAGCTCTCCGCTCAGTGCCATACGCAAGGCCGGGCTTGCGAGCGAGTGCATTTGGCGACAAAAAGTCGTGGGAATGGCGCGCTTCCCTACTGCAGCAGAAATTGCTCGCATGGCACCTGACTCTCTGATAATCCAGAACTATATTCACGACATAGCGCTTACCGCGCTAGATGAATGGAACTCGTCGCAGTGTCGCCCCTTTGTCGTCTATGCCCTTGACGACCTGATCAACGATATGGACAAGACGAATCCGTTCCGTAAACACATTCCTCCGAATGCTCGCTCACGCCTCAAATACGCGTTGGCACGCTGCGACCGGCTAGTTGTATCCACCGACTTTCTCGCGGAAAACTATCAGCACTTCATCAAGGATATACGGGTCGTACCAAATCGACTCGAACAGGACATCTGGCGTCCGCTCAACAGTCTCAAACGGACCAGCAAGAAGCCTCGCGTCGGCTGGGCCGGTGGCTCGACCCACCAAGGGGACCTGATCCTGCTCAAGGAAATCATCGAGCAGACTCGCGACGAAGCCGACTGGATCTTTTTTGGGATGTGCCCAACTGAAATCCGCCCCCTTCTTGCTGAATTTCACGATCTTGTCCCCTTTCACGAATACCCGAACTATCTTGCATCGCTGAATTTGGACATTGCCGTAGCACCACTGGCGCAATCCCCCTTCAATCAAGGCAAAAGCAACTTGCGCCTGCTGGAATACGGAAGCCTGGGCGTTCCGGTCGTGTGCACCGACATTGACCCATATCAGAAGGGTCCAGCCTGCCGCGTAGCCAATACTGCAAGCGCGTGGACCGCCGCCCTGCGCGAGCGCATCCACGACGCCGATGCGCGGGAACGAGAGGGAACAGCAATGCGCGACTGGGTACACGAAAACTACATCCTGGAGGACCACCTGGAAGACTGGCTAAACGCCCACCTCCCGGGCCAAAGCCAACAAACACGATGAATTTAAATTTTTCCTAAAGTTTTCCCCCACCCTTGCCGTAAAGAAACTTGTCAGCAAAAACATCGGTAGGGGTGGCAGAAAGCCTCTCAGCCAGTAACCACCTCTGGTGCTTTCTTCATAAGGAGATACAAAATGTCGCAAATCAACACCAACAACTACTCGCTCAATGCCCAAAAGAATCTGGCCAAAAACTCTCTTGGCCTTGCATCGGCGCTTGAGCGGCTCTCTTCAGGCCTGCGTGTTAATTCAGCGAAGGACGATGCCTCCGGCCTTGCTTCCGGCGTGCAAATTGACGCTGCAGCACGCATGACGAATGTTGCGATCCGCAGCCTGGGTGACACGATTTCAGCAGCTCAAATTACCGATGGCGCCCTCGCTGTCGTTGGCGACATCACGGCCCGCATCATCGAGTTGAATGCTGGCGGCACCGCAACCTCTGCTTCTACTTCGGCAGAACGGGACGCGCTTGCACTCCAAGCCACGACGATTCAAGACGAAGCCAATACGGCAATCGGCGTCTTCGGCGGCACCACATTTACCGCGCTTACAATTTCAGCTGCCGCGTCGGCCACTTCCGACCTCAAGCAAGTCACCGACCTGCGGATCACGCAAGGTGCAACCATCAACAATGCACAGTTTTCCATCCAGGCCAAACAAGCTGCCTACGAAAACCAAAAGGCCGCCCAAAGCCGCATCATGGATGCCGACTTTGCCCAGGAAACCTCAAATCTGTCACGCTTCCAGATTCTCCAGCAAGCAGGTACTGCGATGGTCGCTCAGGCCAACGCCCTCCCGCAAAACGTGCTGACTCTGTTGCGTTAATAGGCTGCTGCCTCAGGTGCGGTGGCTGTAAGAGCCGCTGCACCACTCTTGTCAGGAGCAGAAAATGAACATCGATTCGATCAGTAGCGCGGGGGCGCCTCCACGAACCGCATTGCCGGAGGGCGCTTCAACTCCGGCAACCAGGGTTCCGGAAACGGCAAAGCCCCCACCGGCAGCGGAAAATCAGGATAAAAAGCCGCCAAGCCAGTTGGAAGCCAAGCAAGCCATTGAAAAAATTGCCGAGTTCGTTTCATCCAGGCAATCTGAACTCAGTTTTTCGATTGACGACGCATCTGGCACTCAAATTGTTAAGATCACAGATATCCAGACCAAGCAGATCATTCGGCAGTTTCCTTCGGAAGAAGCCATTGCGATCGCTCATGCGCTGGACAAATTGCAAGGTCTTTTGATCAAAGACAAGGTGTAACAACAAAATAGAGGAAATCGCGATGGCAACCTCCAGTTCTCTGGGAATCGGCACCGGTGTAGATTTGAACACCATGCTGACCAGCATCATTACTGCTGAGCGAGCGCCAATCACTGCGCTGGACACCAAAATTTCGGCGACCAACAACACGATTTCCCTCTACGGCACCCTCAAATCCAAGCTGGATGCACTGCAAACTGCGGCGGACACCTTGCAATATCCCTCACGGCTTTCTGCCCTGAGCGCCACATCCAGTGACACAACGGTGCTTGGCGCCAGTGCTGCGTACACGGCAGCGGTGGGCAGTTACGGTCTGGAAGTAACCCAACTGGCTAGCGCGCAGAAGAGCTTCTCCGTCGCTTATGACAGCGGCACCACCTTTGGCCCTGGCGACCTTAATTTCACGGTGGGAGGGGTTGCTTCAGCGACCATCAGCCTGACCAGCCCCAGTTCTTCCCTGCAGGACGTTAGCAACGCCATCAACAACGCAAAAGTTGGCGTGACGACTACCGTGGTCACCGATTCCGCCGGCAAACAGCGCATGATACTGACCGGCGACAAATCAGGCTCCGGAAATGACTTCTCTCTGACATCAAGTTTGACCGCGTCTGGTAGCCAAGCCTCGCTGGCGGACTTTGACATGACGACCGTTGGCTTGAGTCGTGGAACAGCCCAAGATGCCAAGATGAAAATTGACGGCATCGAAGTCAGTTCAAGCAGCAATACGTTTTCCAATGTCTCCGGGCTGACATTGACTGCCGTCAAGTTGGGCACCTCAAACGTGACCGTGCAAAATGACAGCACCAAAATCACGGCCGCAGTCCAAGCTTTCGTTGATAGCTACAATGCTGTCGTATCGCTGATAAAAGCGAATAGCAGCTACGATACGACAACCAAGAAAGCTCAAGCTTTCAATGGCGACAGCACCACCCGCTCGCTGCTTTATAGCCTGGGTAACGCCAGAGCGACCGTTCCGACCGAACTTAGTGGCTCCACCTTGAGCACACTTTCTTCGCTCGGCATCAGCATCCAAACAAGCGGTCAGTTAAAGCTAGACACTACTGTACTAAGCTCTGCAATCAGCACATCGCCAACCGATGTCGTCAAGACGCTGAGTGCCTATGGAAAATCATTCAGTACAGAAGTCACTGCCTTACTGGCTGGCAACGGTGCAGTTTCAAATCGAATGAATAGCCTCAACTCAGCGGTAAGTCGCTTCAAGGACAATCAGGCCGCGCTGGAGATTCGGGTCAGCCTCGTCGAGAAACGCTACCGGGCTCAGTTTACGGCCCTTGACAAACTGGTTAGCTCAATGCAAACCACCAGCAGTTATCTGACGCAACAATTTGCCCAACTTCAGAAATGAAGCCAGCGTTTGACACTCGCTGCCTCAGTCCTTGCTAAGATACATACCTATTCTTTTCGATCGTTAATCCATGTTTTCTAGTCCTATCGCTTCATACCAGCAGATTAGCATCGAGTCGGACGTTCGTGGAGCAGACCCGCATCGCCTGATTGTGCTGTTGTTCGATGGCGCCGAAAGTGCTTTGCAACAAGCTCAGGCACGGTTGGCCATCAATGACATCAAGGGCAAGTCGGATTCAATCATCAAAGCTATCGAGATTATCCAGAGCGGTCTCGCTGCCAGCCTTGACACCGAACAGGGTGGCGATTTGGCACAAAATCTCAAGGCGCTCTACGACTACATGGCATCACGCCTCATCCACGCCAATGCCCATATGGACGCCAACGCAATTCGTGAAGTACAAGGCCTGCTTGGGGAAATAGCCTCCGCATGGCGTGAAATTGGCGTAACCGGGAGGCAAAATCCTGAGCAGCAGCCCTAGCGAAAAAAAGATCCTTTTGCACCTCACCCAAGGCCTCCAATCCTTGCTGGACATAGCGAAAAAAGGGGAATGGGATCAAGTTGATGGACAACTTCAGGATTTGCTGCTGACCATGGAGACTCTCCGTTCGCTGGATTTTCGCAATCTGACAGAGCCCAGCCAGCGAAAACAAGTTGAACAACTCCTTGAACTACTGGGTTCCACCATCCAGGTTTGCTCGGAACGCAAAGATCAAATCGCTCCGCTAATCAACGCGTTCGCGATTGCCATAAACACGCCGGGCGAACCATGATCCCGTCGGACGTTGCCAACACCCTCCGGCTGCTCGCCCCGGATCTCAAGTCGGCAACCCAGGCCCAAGCGCAAACCCAACCCGTCGTCGCGTCCCAGCGCATTGCCGACATCCTCGGCAATCTGGTCCCCGGCCAGCGTCTGTTTGCCGAAATCCAGGCCCTGCTCCCTAACGGCACCTATCGGGCGGTCGTCGCCCAGCGCGACATCACCCTGGCACTGCCGTTTTCCGCCAAACCTGGTGACAGCCTTGAACTGGAAGTCGTCGATAGTGATGGCAAAATCACGCTGGCGGTGGTCGCCAGGCAAGGTACCGGACAACCGGGTGGAGCCCCGAGTGACTCGGTATCGACCACCCTGAGCAGCACCGGAAAAATGATTGGCAATCTGCTGGCCGGCATTGACGATCAAGGCAAGCGCGCCGCCCCAGCACCGCTCAATGGTAATCAGCCATTGACCGAGGCCTTCACTGGCAAGGCAGCCGATCTCGCACCGGCCCTCAAGGATGCGCTGGTAAAAAGCGGAGTTTTTTACGAAGCCCACCAGGCACGATGGGTGGCCGGCCGCTTGCCGACCGCGCAACTGCTACTTGAGCCGCAGGGACAACACTCACTGCCGACCGCCGCTCTCAGCGGCTTGCCGCAAAATGCCGCACTGCAACTCCCGCCAGGAACTCCGGGCAATACCATGCCCACGGCGCCAAATGAGGCCCTGCTTTACGAACTCCCGGCAATTCGGGGAGAGAAGCCCCCGGGCACAACGCCCGCGGCCGAAGGCCCGCCCCACCAGGCCATCCCGCCAAGCACTGCCAACCCGGCAGAATTGACATCGTTGGCGCCCTCCCCGACTGGCGAAAAAATACCGGATACCGCTGCGCAGCTTGCCGCCAGCGCATCTCGCCCAATGCCACCAATGCCGACCAACACGACCCCGGGCAGCATCCCGGCCGACCTGACCCCCATCGTGCAGCAACAACTTGACGCCCTGGCAACGCAGACCTTTGCGTGGCAGGGCCAGGTCTGGCCAGGCCAACAAATGTTCTGGGAAATCGATGAGCAACAGGATGGCGCCCAGGGTCGTAGCGACGAAAACCCCGGCCAATGGCAAACACGGCTCAAATTGAACCTGCCCCGCATGGGTGGCATCGAGGCAACCCTGTCCTTGCAACCGGGCAACGAGGTAAGAATTTCAATAGCCACCCATAGCGACGGTAGCGAATCGCTGCTGACAGCGGCCGGCGAACAACTCCGGCAACAATTCGAGTCCGCTGGACTGAATCTCTCCAGCCTGACGGTAAAGCATGGCACGACGACCGAGTGACCCGACGCGCGAGGCCATTGCCCTGGCTTACCGACAGACGGATGCGGCACCGCGCGTGGTTGCCAAGGGCAAAGGCCTGATTGCCGAAGAAATCATTGCGCGAGCCCGCGAACATGGCATTTACGTGCACGAATCGCCGGAACTGGTTGCCTTGCTGACCCAGGTCGATATCGACGAACACATTCCGCCGCAACTGTATCTGGCCGTTGCCGAGTTGCTGGCCTGGCTATACCGGCTCGAACATGGGGAATCGGCAACCTGAATGGACGGACTGGTTTAACATTGGCTTTTTTGCAGCCGGCACATTGCATGTCACCGACCAACGCAGAACAGCCCCTCCCCATCTTCGAAATTGCCTCGCCGGACGAACATGCCCAGTTTTTCCTGAGCAACCGACGAGAAGTACTGCATTACCTCAGTTTGATAGCCAGGCAACGCAGCATTGCAACGGCTTATCTCGACGATGGCAGGCTGTTTTTCCCCAGTACGATCATTGCCGTGGACGAAGCGGCAAACCTGCTCTTTCTCGACCCGGCGCAAACCGAGGAAGACAACCGGAATGCCGGCTCCGCAAGGCAAGTCATTCTGGTCGCGAATCTCGACCGGGTGAAAATGCAGATCCGTTTGCCGGGCCTAAAAACAACTATTCATCAGGGACAAAATGCGCTCTGCGCGCCCATTCCGGAAGCAATCCTGCGTCTGCAAAGACGTGAGTTCTTCCGCCTTGAACCGCCGCTCGGAGCGCCAATCCACTGCCAGTTGGCAGTACGGCAGACCGCTGGCAGCAGCAAGACATTCGATCTGTCACTCTCGGACATCAGCGGCGGCGGCGTCAGCCTGGCCGGCGAACCGGAGCTGGCCGAATATTTCCCTCGCGACACCATGTTCGCCGATTGCCGGCTCGAAATACCGGGCGAAGGGGTCATCCTGATCAATCTTCGGGTCAGGAAAACGATAGAGATGTCACTGCGTAGCGGGCATCGCTGCCTGCGCATCGGCTGTGAATTCGTCAATTTGCCAGGTACGCGCCTGGCCTTTATCGAGCGCTACATCGCTCGTATCGAGCGCGAACGCAAGGCCAGGGAGAGTGGCCTGCTCGAAGCTTAGGGCTGCCGCCCCCGGCCTCAGATCTGCATGTTCATTACGTCCTGATAGGCCGAAACGAGCTTGTTGCGGACCTGAACCATTTCCTGGAACGAGACGCTGGCCGTCTGCAGGGCAATCATCACTTCATGCAGGTTCTGGCTGGTATCGCCAGCGGCAAGTTTTTCGCCCATCCGGTCGGCCTGCTGCTGCGTCTGGTTGACCTTGTCGATGGAGTTCTTCAGAACCTGGGCGAAATCGGGCGCACCGCTGGCGGCAACATTTTCCGTCGTCTTGCCGGTGGCCTGGGCTGCGGTGGTCCGCAGCACGCTCAACATTTGTTCGATTCCTTGGGTATCCATGATCCGCTCCTAAACTCGGTGCAACTACATGCAATTTCCAGGCCTGATCAGGCCTTGTAATAACCCTCGTCGCGATACTGCTGCAACTTGTAGCGCAAGGTCCGTTCGGAAATCCCCAGGCGCTCGATCGCCAACTTTCTTGAGCCACCAACCTCGGACAAGGTGCGCAGGATGTGATCGCGCTCCAAGTCTTTCATATTGTCCGCCCTTTTTTCATTTTCCGGCACTCCAGCCGGCTCAGCCGCAACTTGCGTTGATGTATGCGCTGTTTCAAGAAAAGGCCGCGCCACCAGGTTCAGATGCTCCGGCCCGATCAACGGGCCGGTCGACAGAATGAGGGCGCGCTGGATGACGTTTTCCAACTCGCGCACGTTGCCGGGCCACGGGTGCACCACCAGTTGTGCCTCGGCCGCTGGCGACAAGGCGACACCGGGCCGCCCCAGGCGCCCACCGTGATCGACAACGAAATGCCGGGCAATGGCCAGGATGTCTTCGCGCCGTTGCCGCAAGGCCGGGATCGCCACGGGAAAGACATTCAGCCGGTAATACAGATCTTCACGAAACACGCCCTTGGCGACCGCCTCGGCCATATCGCGGTTCGAGGTGGCGATGATACGGATATTCAAGGCAACCGGCTTTTTGCCGCCAACCCGCTCGACTTCACGCTCCTGCAGCACGCGTAACAACTTGGCCTGCAGGCTCATCGGCATCTCGGTGACTTCGTCGAGCAGCAGGGTACCATCCTGCGCCTGCTCAAACTTGCCGGCCTGCGCCTGCTGGGCACCGGTAAAGGCGCCTTTTTCGTAACCAAACAGCGTCGCCTCAAGCAAGGTATCGGGGATCGCCGCACAGTTGATCGCTACGAACGGGCTATTGCGCCGCCCGGAATTACGATGAATGAAGCGCGCCACCACTTCCTTGCCGACCCCCGATTCGCCGGTCAACAGGACCGTAGCATCGGTCTGGGCAACGCGCTGGGCGATGGCGAACATATCGCGGCTGGCCGGATCATTGGCAATCACGCCGGCTGACTCGCCGGTATCCGGCAATTGGTATTTATTGATCTGCGCCAGCAAGGCCTGTGGTTCAAACGGTTTGAGCAGGAAATCGCAGGCCCCCGAACGCATCGCATCGACCGCCTTGTCGACTTCGGCGTAGGCCGTCATCAGCACCACCGGCAGATTCGGCAGGCGCTGGCGAATTTCCTTGAGCAGGGTAATGCCATCCATGGGCATCATCCGCACATCGCTGACAACGATGGAAAATGCCTTTTCGGCCAGTACCTTGAGTGCCGCCTCGCCACCATCGACCGCGACATAAGTACGCCCGGCCAGTTCCAGCGTATCGCCAATGGCTTCGCGCAGACTCGGATCATCCTCGACCACCAGAATCGGCAAACTATGTTCAGGCATTTTCTTCAATTCCGTTTTCCGCCGAGGCTACTGGCAGGCTCATGACAAATTCGGCACCGGCCCCCGGCTCCGAGAATAGCTCGATGGTACCGCCATGGGCTCGCGCCACGCCAAGCGCAATGGCCAGCCCAAGGCCGGTCCCTTGCCCCTTGGTCGTAAAAAAAGGTTCAAAAATGCGGCTCCGGGTTTCTCCGGAGATCCCCGGACCATTGTCGCGCACGGCAATGGTCAAAAAATCGCCGGTCCGTTTGCCGGTCAGGCAAATTTTGCCGCCTGCCGGAGTTGCCTGCAGGGCATTCTCAAGCAGACTGACCAGGGCACCAAACAAGGCCTTGCGACTCCCCACAATATTCACTCCCTGGCAGGCCTGGTCCACCGCAAACTCCAGACCAGCCTGACGAATCAGCGGCTCCACGGTTTGCGCCGCTTCGCTCAGCAATTCGCTGGCCGGAATGACATCCCGACCGATACTCTCGCCCCTGGCAAAAAGCAGCACATCCTGGATCAGGCGTTCAAGTCGTCGCAACTGCCCACTCGCCTTGTCCGAGAAACGCGCCCGTGCCTCGTCGGAAACACCCGACTGACCAAGATTGGCAGTGTAGAGCAAGGCCGCGGCCAGCGGCGTACGCAGTTGGTGGGCCAGCGAGGCGGCCATTTCGCCCATGGCTGCCAGGCGCTGACTGCGCTCCAATTCGGTTTTCATTTGGTGCGCAGCCGTCATGTCGTGAATCAACAGGATCTTGCCGCCGGCTGAAGCCAGCACGCTCTCGGCAATCGACACCCGACCCTGACCAAGCAGCCATTCGCCGACGGTCAAGGTCGGCTCCAGATATTCGCGCGCCACATCGCCCCAGTGCCGCCCGACCATGCCTTCACCGAACATGGCCATGGCCGCCGGGTTGACGGCGACGATCAGGGCCGCCGGATCGAGCAACACCACCCCAGCCGGCAGGGCATCCAGCAGCGAGGAGAGGCGCTCCGAAAGCGCATCCTTTTCCTGATACTGGCGCCGCAATTCACCGTTGGCAACCGCCAACTCTTCGGTCAGGGAAGTCACCCGCAACTGCAGGGCTTCATATGCCTGCGTCAACTCCGCCGAAACCTGGTTGAACATGGCAAAAGCCCGTTGCAATTCAGCGGCTTTGGCTTCACTGTCGAGAGGTGCGGATACAACCGGGGGAGTGGGCATTGAAAAAAGTTAAGGTGGATTCGGCGCGGGTAATAGTAGAATATTTCTAGGAAAATTTGTCTTCCCAATTGATTCTTCTTCTGTTTACCAAAATTCACCCAGGCATTAATGGCAGCAACGAACGAAACGACAGCAGGTACCGCACCGGAAGGCAACCCGGTGGATCGTCTGCGCGAGGCGTTCAACCGGCTTGGCAACCAGCAGAAGATCATGTTCATGGTGGCACTGGCTGCCATCATCACGGTCATCGTCGCTTCCATCCTGTGGAGCCGCCAGCCCGACTGGAAGGTCCTGTTCTCCAATATCGACGAAAAGGACGGCGGAGCCATCGTCGCCATCCTTGAAACACAGAACATTCCGCACAAATTCAACGAAAGCGGCTCGCTGATGGTATCCAGCGAACGGGTCCATGAAGTTCGGCTGAAACTCGCCTCGCAGGGACTACCGCGCGGCGGCATGGTTGGTTTCGAGCTGATGGAAAACCAGAAATTCGGGACCAGCCAGTTTGCCGAACAGGTCAATTATCAACGCGGTCTGGAAGGCGAGCTGGCACGCACCATCCAGTCAATCAGTGCAGTCCAGACGGCGCGCGTGCACCTAGCCATCCCCAAGCCCTCGGTCTTTGTCCGCGAAGAACAAAAACCGACGGCCTCCGTGCTGCTCAATCTCTACCCCGGCCGCAGCCTCGACAATGGCCAGATTGCCGGCATCACCCATCTGATTTCTTCCAGCGTCCCGCAATTGCCCGCCTCGAATGTCACGGTGCTCGACCAGAGCGGCGCCCTGCTTTCCCAGCTTAAAAGCAAGCTGACCGAAGCCGGCCTCGATCCGGCCCAGATCAAATACGTGCGCCAAATGGAAGACAGCATCATCAAGCGCATCGATGAAATTCTGAATCCCGTGCTCGGCAATGGCAATTACAAGGTCCAGGTCGCTGCCGACGTCGACTTTTCGCAAACCGAGCAAACGGCCGAAAGCTACCACCCGAACAACACGCCGGAAAGCACCAGCATCCGCAGCCAGCAGAACAACGAAACGGCCAGCATCAACCAGGCCGCCGGTGGCGTTCCGGGGGCCCTGACCAATCAGCCGCCCGTCCCGGCCACCGCCCCGCTGACCCAGCCGGCCACCGGCAATACCGGGGCGCCACCGGCCAAGCCGGGTGAAATCAACGGCAAGATCGAAGCAGCCGGCGTCACCGCCCCGCTCAACGCCGCCGGCCAACCGATCAACACCAGCAAGAACGCAACGATCAATTACGAAGTCGACAAGACCGTGCGCTATACCAAGCAGGCCATGGGCAATATCCGCCGCCTGTCGGCAGCTGTCGTCATCAACCACCGCAAGGATGTCGGCAAGGATGGCAAGCCGATCACCAAGGCCCTGCCCGAGGCCGAACTCAAACAGATCAATGATCTGGTGCGCGAAGCCATGGGCTACAGCAAGGAACGCGGTGATACGCTGTCGATCGCCAACTCGCCCTTCACCGTCAGCGAGAAGAGCGACGCCGAATTGCCGATCTGGAAGGACCCGGAAAATGTTTCCTATATCAAGGACATCATCAAATACCTGCTGCTCGCCGGTATCGTCGCCTTCCTGTACCTGAAGATCATCCAGCCGACGCTGAAGACCATGTTCCCGTCCAAGGCCGAGCGCGAAGCCGCTGCCACGGCCGCCGGCGTAACCAATGCCCTCGGACACATCACCATCGCCGGTGAGGAAGGCGAAGACAATGTCAGAATCAACCACTACGCCGCCAAGGTCCAGAAGGCGCGCGATCTGTCGCAAAGCGATCCGAAGGCCGTAGCCAACATCATCAAAGACTGGATGGGCACCAATGGCTAGCCCCGAGGAAGGCCTGGAAAAGAGCGCGACCCTGCTCATCGCGCTCGGCGAGGATCATGCCGCCGAGGTGCTCAAGCATCTCGGTCCGCGCGAGGTACAAAAGCTTGGCCATGCCATGGCACAACTCAAGTCGGTCCCCCGTTCTAAAGTCGAGGCCGTCCTCGACGACTTCCACAAGACCGCCGAGGAAAGCGCTGCGGTGCACGTAGACACCGACAACTACGTGCGGTCGGTACTGACCAAGGCGCTCGGCGACGACAAGGCCTCCAACCTGATTTCCCGCATCCTGCAGGGTGGCGAGACCTCGGGTATCGAAGGTCTGAAATGGATGGATGCGCCAACCGTCGCCGACCTGATCAAGAACGAGCACCCGCAGATCATCGCCACGATCCTCGTACACCTTGAACACGACCACGCCAGCGAAATCCTCAATCACTTCACCGAGCGCCTGCGCAACGACGTGGTGCTGCGTATCGCCACGCTGGAAGGCATCCAGCCGGCCGCCCTGCGCGAATTGAACGAAGCGATGATGCGCATCCTCTCCGGCTCGGCCAGCGTCAAGCACACGGCCATGGGCGGCGTGCGCACGGTGGCGGAAATCCTCAATTTCATCGGCACAGCCAACGAAACCTCGGTGGTCGATGCGATCCGCGAATACGACCCGGATCTGGCCCAGAAGATCCTCGACGAGATGTTCGTCTTCGAGAACCTCATGGATATCGACGACCGCTCGATCCAGCTGATCCTGCGCGAAGTCCAGTCCGACTCGCTGATCCTGGCCCTGAAGGGCGCTTCGCCGGATCTGCGCGAGAAGATTTTCAAGAACATGTCGCAACGCGCTGCCGAAATGATGCGCGAAGACCTGGAGTCGAAAGGCCCGGTCCGTCTCTCCGAAGTCGAAGCCGAGCAGAAGGAAATCCTCAAGGTCGTGCGCCGTCTGGCCGACGAGGGGCAAATCGTTCTCGGCGGGGCCGGCGGCGAGCAGATGGTCTGATCGCCAAGCGCCATGTCCGAGATCATTCCCAAGGAAAAACTGGTCGGCTTCCAGCGCTGGCAGATCGACTCGTTCGACCAGCCCAAGCCGGCAGCCGCGCCTGCGCTGCAAGCAACCGCCGAAACCAGCGCGCCGCAGCCCGAAGAAGCTGCCCCCCAATTCAGCCTGCCGACGGCTGACGATATTGAACGCATGCATGAGGAAGCCCGCACTACCGGTTACCAGGACGGCTACGAAGAAGGCCTGCGGAGCGGAGAGCAGGCCTGCCGCGATGCCGCCAAAGCGGAAGCGGAACGTTTCCGCGGCCTGACCGACGGCATGCAGAAGGCGCTCGACGAGCTCGACCAGAATGTTGCCGAACAGTTGCTCGCCCTGGCCACCGAAATTGCCGCCCAGGTCATCCGCAGCAGCATTTCCCTCAAAGGCGACCTGCTGCTGCCGATCATCCGCGAAGCGATCACCGCCCTGCCGCTGCACCACACGCACCTGAACCTGCGGCTCAACCCGCAGGACGCTGCGCTGGTCCGCCCGCTGTTAGGCGAGCAACTGGCCCAGAGTGGCACACAGATCATCGAGGACAGCGAAATCAGCCCCGGCGGTTGTCAGATCCGTGCCGGCAGCAGCGAGGTCGACGCGACAATCGAAACCCGCTGGAAGCGCGTCCTTGAAGCCATTGGCGCCGAACCCCAGGCATGGCTGAATACCTGAAACCGGCGCCGGACCACACCGCGCGCTGGCAAAACTTCCTCGACAATTGCCGCCTCGCGGCAGTCAATGCCCAGCCGCTGTGGCCAATCGGGCACCTGACCCGGATCAATGGCCTGGTCATGGAAGCCGCCGGTCTGAAACTGCCGCTCGGCAGCTCCTGCCGCATCTACCCGCTGAGTGGCGCACCCATCGAAGCCGAAGTCGTCGGCTTTGCCGGTGAAAAACTGTATCTGATGCCCTCGGATGACGTCTACGGCCTGGCCCCTGGCTCCAGGGTAGTCGCTTTCGAAACGCCGACAACGCCCCCCCTGATCGATGCCGCACCGCCCTTCCGGCGACGCTCCATCGACCGCGCCAAGCAGGTCCCGGTCGGCGACGAACTGCTCGGCCGGGTCCTCGATGGCGTTGGCCGGCCACTCGACAACAAGGGCCCGCTGGTCACCTCGCAATCGCGCTCAATGCAGAGTCGGCCGATCAATCCGATGTCGCGCGCCGCCATCGAACAACCGCTGGATGTCGGCATTCGCGCCATCAACGCCCTGCTCACCGTCGGACGCGGCCAACGCATGGGCCTGTTCGCCGGTTCAGGGGTCGGCAAATCGGTCCTGCTCGGCATGATGGCTCGCTATACCGAGGCGGAAGTCATTGTCGTCGGCCTGATCGGCGAACGCGGCCGCGAGGTCAAGGAGTTCATCGAGCAGATACTCGGCGAAGCCGGCATGGAGCGTGCCGTCGTCGTCGCCGCGCCGGCCGACACCGGCCCGCTGATGCGCCTGCAGGGCGCCGCCTACGCGACGACGATTGCCGAATATTTTCGCGACCAGGGCAAGCAGGTCCTGCTGATCATGGATTCCCTGACCCGCTACGCCATGGCCCAGCGGGAAATTGCCCTGGCCATCGGCGAACCGCCGGCAACCCGCGGTTATCCGCCCTCGGTCTTTGCCCGCCTGCCGCAACTGGTCGAACGGGCCGGCAACGGCCCGGAGGGTGGTGGCTCGATCACCGCCTTCTATACCGTACTGGCCGAAGGCGACGACCAACAGGACCCGATTGCCGACGCGGCCCGGGCGATTCTCGACGGCCACATCGTGCTCTCGCGCACGCTGGCCGATGCTGGGCACTATCCGGCCATCGATATTGAACAGTCGATCAGCCGGGCCATGGTCAATCTGATCGAGCCAAGCCATCTCGACCAGATTCGTCGCTTCAAGGTGCTTTTTGCCCGCTACCAGCGCTCGCGCGACCTGATTTCGGTCGGGGCCTACGCGCCGGGCTCCGACCCGGTACTCGACCAGGCCATCAATCTTTACCCGCGCATGGAAGCCTTCCTGCAACAGCAATTGACCGAACAGTCGACCTTCGCCGATAGTACCGGCGCCCTCGCTACGCTTTTCTGATAAGCCATGTCCCAGCCTTTTTCCCTGCAACCCCTGCTTGAAATCATGCAAAGCCGGACCGACGAGGCCAGCCGGAAACTCGGCCAGTTGATCGCTGCTGAACAGAGTCAGAAAAGCCGCCTGCAGATGCTTGAGCAGTACCGCGCCGAATACGCCCAGCAAATGAGCGAAGCGACGAGCCGTGGCCTGACCCGCCTGATGCTTCACAACTACCAGGACTTTCTTGGCCGCATTGACCAGGCGATTGAGCAGCAACGCATTGCCGTAAGAAATTCGGAAAGCGGCACCAAGGCCGGCCAGGAAAACTGGCAGGCCGAGAACAAGAAGCTTAAGGCCATCGACACACTTTCCCTGCGCCACGATGCCCGCGAACGCTATCGCGAAGGCAAGCAGGAACAGAAACTCCAGGATGAGTTTTCGACCCGCAAGTACAGCACCCGGGAGACACCGGACTAAACACTCGGGCATGGGTATTGCTTTTAATTCGCCAAACTATGTCCAACAAGGGTTCATGATGGCGATTTCCGTTATTTCTTCGGCCAGTGCGACAGCCGCTCCAGCACTGGCCGGCATGACATCCACTGAAGGCTCGCCGGCCGGATTCGCCGATTTGCTGTTCAGCCAGCTCGGAATGGCGATTGCTGGCACCGGCCCGCAAGTGGCAAGCGATACCAAAAGCGAAAAAGCAACGACGAAAAAGGAACTCGCGACAGAATCGGACGCATTGACTGCCGATCCCGCGCTGGCTTTCCTGATGTCGAGTCCGACGCCACAAACACCCCAGCCGGCCAAAGCAGATGCCTCGCTGGCAGCCACCGACACCAGCAGGAGTTCAGGCACCGACATTAATATCGGCACCGGCCGCGCCCTGACCGAACAGGTGGCACAGAGTGGCACTGCCCCCATGCTGGAGACAACCACGGGCAAGCAGGACACCCCTGCCGCCACAGCCCTGCCGGACGGCGCAGCCCGGGCTAGCTTTGCCGAGGCACTCAGTCAGCAGACATCAGCCAGCGCGAGCAAAACTCCGACACTCTCCGACACGCCCCCCCTCCCGACCAAGGGCAACAATACCAGCCAAGGTGCCGCAAGCAATAGTTCTCCCGCCCTGATCTCGGCCCAGACCCCGGCCGCTCCGGGGCTGGAAAAAACGCCGGACATCACCACGCCTGCGTCTTTCCTGGCCACCAAGGAAAACCCACTGCCAACCGGCAAAGCTCTTGAATTATCTGCTTCGCCGGCAAATATTGCCGCCGAAACCACCGCCCCGCCGCCCGGACAGGAAATCAACCCGCTCATCGGCAACACCAGCCCGGCAAACAAGGCCGAGGCTGCCGCCCAGACCAAAAGCGAAATTACCACCCCCTTGCAAAGCAACGCCTGGAGCCGCGACTTTTCCGACAAGGTCGTCTGGCTGGCCAAGAACGATCAACAGCAGGCCCAGATCAATATCAACCCGCCGCAGCTCGGCCCGATCCAGATAACGCTGAATATCAGTGGCGACCAAGCCTCTGCCGTGTTCACCTCGGCGCACCCCGAAGTGCGCCAGGCCATCGAAAACTCGCTACCGCAACTCAAGGAAATGCTCTCCGCTGCCGGCATCAACCTGGGCCAAGCCGATGTGGGTGCAAATCTGGCCCAACAAAACCGCGAAGCGCCCTCCCAATCCACGAACGGGAACCGTTTGGCAAATGAAAACGCTATACTTCCGGGCGACGGGAATGCCGGCGATAACAAGATCAGCACGCCGCTCCAGCGAGGCAGAGGTCTGGTTGATCTGTTTGCCTGATAGAAGTCAGGGGTAACTAGAGAGGAAAATGTATGGCCAAAGATGCCAAGCCGGCGGAAGAAGCTGTAGAAGCGCCCAAGAAAAAAAGCAAAAAACTGTTGATCATCATCCTGGCCGCCGTCTTCGTTCTGGTCCTGGTCGGCGGTGGGGCCGCCTTCATGCTGATGAAGAAGGGTGACCCGGCAGAAGACGACGAAAATGCCGAGGAAACCAGCAAGCCGGCCAAAAAGAAAAAGGACGGTCACGAAGTACCGCCCGTTTTCCTCAATCTCGAGCCGTTCACCGTCAATTTGATTCCGGAAACCGGCGACCAGTATCTGCAGGTCGTGCTTTCCCTCGAACTCGAAGATCCGCAGGCCGAAGCCGCCATCAAGGGCCAGATGCCGAAGATTCGCAACAACCTGACCTTGCTGCTCTCGGCCAAGAAAGCCTCGGAACTGCTGCCCAAGGAAGGCAAGGAGCGCCTGGCGGAAAGCCTGAAGGAAGAAATCAATTCGGTCGTCGGCGAACCGCCCAAGAAGGGCAAGAAGGGCGAAGCTGCAGGCGAAGGCCCGGTCAAGTCCGTTCTTTTCACCTCCTTCATCATCCAGTAAGGATTCATGGCGGGCGACTTTCTTTCCCAGGACGAGGTTGATGCCCTGCTCAAGGGCGTCACCGGGGAGACTGACGAGCCCGAAGAACACGAAGGGGATGCTGCCAGCATCCGCTCCTACAACCTCGGCACGCAGGAACGCATCGTTCGCGGGCGCATGCCGACGCTGGAACTGGTCAACGAGCGCTTTGCCCGCTACCTGCGCATCGGCCTGTTCAACTACATGCATCGCAACGCGGAGATCTCGGTCGGCCCGATCCGCGTGCAGAAATACAGCGAGTTCATCCGCAATCTGGTGGTCCCGACCAACCTCAACCTGGTCGTTGCCAAACCGCTGCGTGGTACGGCGCTTTTCGTTTTCGACCCGAACCTGGTCTTTCTGGTCGTCGACAACATGTTCGGCGGCGATGGGCGTTTCCATACCCGTGTCGAAGGCCGTGATTTCACACCGACCGAGCAGCGCATCATCCAGGGACTGCTCACCGTCGTCTTCACCGAATACGAAAAATCCTGGAAGCCGGTGCACAACATCACTTTCGAATATATCCGTTCGGAGATGAACTCGCAGTTCGCCAACATCGCCACCCCTTCCGAAATTGTCGTTTCGACGACCTTCACCCTGGAATTCGGCGGCGCCACGGCGGATATGCACATCTGCTTCCCCTACTCGATGCTCGAACCGATTCGCGACCTGCTCTACAGCACCATGCAAAGCGACCAGCTATCAACCGACAAACGCTGGATCGGCACGCTGCGCAAGCAGTTGCAAGGCGCCGAAGTGGAAATTGTCGCCCGCCTGGGCGACGGCAAGATCACCCTGGGCCAGATACTGAAACTGCAGGCCGGCGATGTCATTCCGCTGCACATTCAGGACACCATCCAGGCCCTCGTCGATAATGTCCCATTGATCGAATGCACTTACGGCCAGCAAAACGGCCAATACGCACTGAAAGTCGAACGATTCATCGCGGCGGTGCCTGATACACCCCCCAACGAACCGCCGGCAGGAGAAAAAAATGGCTGATGAAATGGAAAATATCGAAAACCCGGCGGCCGGCGCAGAAGACCAGATCAGCGAGGATGACTGGGCGGCAGCCATGGCCGAGCAGGCCATCAGCGAATCGATCCCGGCCCAGGCTGCTCAGCCGGCTGACATCTTCCCCTCCTTTGGCGGCGGCAGCACTGGCGCCGGCGGGATGATGAACGAACTCGACATGATTCTCGACATCCCGGTCAAGATGACCGTTGAACTCGGGCGCACCAAGATCACCATCAAGAATCTGCTGCAACTTGCCCACGGCTCGGTCGTCGAACTCGACGCCATGGCTGGCGAGCCGATGGATGTGCTGGTCAATGGCACACTGATCGCGCAAGGTGAGGTCGTCGTCGTCAACGACAAGTTCGGTATCCGGCTGACCGACATCATCACCCCCTCCGAACGGATGCGGAAACTGAATCGCTAAACTCGGCACCGCTTTGCATTAAGATAGCGACCTGACTTAACTCGTTGCCGGGCCGCCCGTTGCGCTTTCTCCTCCTGCTTCTTCCCTTCTCCGCCCAGGCGACGGAGACTGCCGGCCCCGGCGTTACCGCCGGCACCTACCTGCAGGCCGGCTTGGCCTTGGCCCTGATCGTCGGTCTGCTGTTCGGCACTGCCTGGTTATTGCGAAAAGTCTCCGGAGGCAAGGGTTTTGGTCACGGCGACATGAAAATCGTGGGGGGCGTAGCCCTCGGACCGCGCGAACGCATCGTATTGATAGAGGTTGGCGACGACTGGCTGGTCGTCGGCATCGTGCCCGGGCAAATCCGCACCCTGCACCGCCTGCCGAAAGGCAGCTCGTTGCCGGACAGCCCGGACAGCCCGGAAAAACCCTTTGCGCAGTGGCTGAAAGCCATCGCTGAGCGCGGCAACAAGCATGCTTAAGCGCCTTTTCGCCCTTGGCCTCCTGTGCCTGCCGGCCAGCCTGGCCCTCGCCCAGGTCGGCGGCCTGCCCGCCATCACCAGTTCGCCAGCAGCCGGCGGCGGCACGACCTATTCTCTGACCATCCAGACGCTGGTCCTGATGACGGCGCTGACCTTCATTCCGGCCGCTGTGCTGATGATGACGGGCTTTACGCGCATCATCATTGTCCTGTCGCTGCTCCGCCACGCCCTCGGCACCCAGACCTCGCCACCGAACCAGGTCCTGGTCGGCCTCGCCCTGTTCCTGACCTTCTTCGTCATGGCACCCGTGCTCGACCGGGTTTACAACGAAGCCTACCTGCCACTTTCCGAAAACAAGATCAATGTCATGCAAGCGGCTGAACGCGCCGCGATTCCGATGCGCGGTTTCATGCTCAAACAGACCCGCGAGTCCGACCTTGCCCTGTTTGCCGGCATTGCCAAGATCGACAAGATCGAAAAGCCGGAAGATACGCCACTACGCATTCTTATCCCGGCCTTCGTCATCAGCGAACTGAAAACCGCCTTCCAGATCGGCTTCATTGTCTTCATTCCCTTTCTGGTCATCGACATGGTCGTGGCCAGCCTGCTGATGTCGATGGGGATGATGATGATGTCGCCGGTCATGGTCGCCCTGCCCTTCAAGCTGATGCTGTTCGTGCTGGTTGATGGCTGGCACCTGGTAATCGGCTCACTGGTTCAGAGTTTTGGCACATGACGCCGGGCACCGTCATGGAAATCGGCCGCCAGGCCATCGAGGTGACCCTCGTCATTTCGGCGCCGATGCTGCTCTCGGCCCTGGTCGTCGGTCTGATCGTCAGCATTTTTCAGGCGGCAACCCAGTTGAACGAGTCAACCCTGCAGTTCGTTCCGAAACTGGTCGTGATGTTCCTGATACTCCTGCTTATCGGTCCATGGATGCTGCAATACATGGTCGACTACATCCAGCGCCTGTATGAAAGCATTCCGCAGCTGATCGGCTGAAATGATCAGCCTGACCTCTACCCAGATTGACTTCTGGATCGCCGCCTTCATCTACCCGCTGGCCCGCATCCTGGCCTTCATCGCCACGGCGCCGCTCTGGAGTGTTGCCGGCATCCCGCGCCGGACCCGGCTGATGCTCGGCATCGGTATAACCGTCGCCATCGCCCCGACCTTGCCGGAAATGCCGCAAATCCAGCCCGCCTCATTGGCCGGCTTGTGGGTACTGGCTCAGCAGATGCTGATCGGCATCGGCATGGGGTTTGCGGCCAAAATCGTCTTCAGTGCCGTCGACATGGCCGGCGAATTCATCAGTGCCCAGATGGGACTTGGCTTCGCGACCTCCTACGATCCGATGAGCTCCTCGCAAACCGCGGTGATCACCGAATTCCTGACACTCATTTCCCTGCTGGTGTTTCTTTCCCTGAACGGCCACCTGCTTTACGTCGGTACGCTGGCCCAGAGCTTTTCCGCCATTCCGGTCGGCCCGACAGCACTGGGCGCGGCCAGCTGGCTCAACCTTGCCGAGCTGGGCAGCAAGATATTCTCGGCCGGGCTGCTACTCGCGCTGCCCATCATCGTCGCATTGATGATCACCAATATTGCGCTGGCCGTGCTGACCCGCGCCGCCCCCCAGCTGAATATTTTCGCGGTAGGCTTTCCGCTAACGCTGACGGGCGGCTTTGTCGCCCTGGCCATCAGCATGAATTACCTGGCAAGCCCGCTGCAGACCCTGTTCGAATTCGGCATGAGCGCCATGCTCGGCTTTGCCGTTCCTGCCGCTCAATAGGCCCCGTCAAGCTTGAAGGAATCTGCCTGCTGGCGCTGGACCAGGCGGATCGTGCCTTCGGCCATGCGCCGGGCACCAATGGTCTGCGAGTCGATCCCCTCGGCGTACTCGAGAATCTGATAGGTAGCGAAACCTTGCTCGTACTGCAACTGGCTGGCGCGACGCTTCAGTACCTGCATCGACTCGCCGGCCCCGCCGGTGTGAAAGCGCTTCATCTTCAGCGAGAAACGATAGGTATCCTGGGCAATCCGGGATTCTTCGATTTCCCAATTGGGCGCCAGGGGATCGTACACCAGATAGATGGCACCAGCGATCACCGCACCGGTCGCCAAGGTCGACAGCGAGATGGAATGCCCCGCCGTCAGCTGGATGGACTGGTTGGGTATCAGCGGCGAGCCGTTGCTACCGGAAGTACTGCAGCCGGCCAGGCAAGCAAGCAACAGAAGACCAGAAGCAAGCCATCTCATAGATAGTTGAAGAGCGACATCTGACTGACTTGAGTGAAGGACTGCATGGCCGCATCAAGTATCATTTTCTGATTGCTCATATCGGAAATGGCCTGGGTGTAGTCAAGGTTCTGCAAACGATCAAGATTCGACTGGTACTGCGTATCGGCATCGTTAGCCGCGCTGGTCAGCGATTCCAGTTCGGCTCGCCGGGCGCCCACCGAGGTCTGCACGGTCAATACGCTGACCAGCGCCTGACCGAGGTTTTTCGACACCAAGTCCATCTGGTTCTTGAAAGCAGCCTTGGTCGAGTCGTTGGTGGACACATTACTTTCCAGAGCCGTGATCATGTCATCAAGGGTCTTGAAAATATCCTGGTTCGTGGCGGGCACCACCGAAAAAGTATCCCCGGGCGCAGGCGTGCCGGAGATGGCAATATTGATCTGCTGGCCGCTCGCCCCAAGGACAATTGCACTCCCAGGAGTGTAAGCCACCGGGGTAGGATCGTTTACACCGTTGGTGGTCAGGGTATACGTGCTGGCAGAAGTGAAATTCAATTCGTAGGTATTTTGGTCATAGCCGCTGACCAATGACGAGGCACTGATGGTTCCGGTACCGGCATTCGCACTTCCGGCCGAAAACACGAAATGACCGTTGCCCTGCGGGATGCGCATGAAGACGGCACTACCGCTCTCCGAAACATCCATCAACCGTCCGCTGGCGACCTGCAATTGCTGCTGCCCGCCGTCCCCGGCATAACTGACAGTACGACTTCCCGGCGAACCCTGCGCAGAAAACGGCTGGATCTTGCTGCTAAAACCCGAGAAGACGTAGTCACCCAGGGCATCCGACGAATTTGACAGGCCAACCAGTTCGTCATAGCGCTGGCGTATCTCCGCCGCAATTACCTTCAGAAGCGGATCGGACCCCGTCTTACCCACGGCCGAAGCAGCCTGCTCCTGAACTGAGACAATCAATTCACTCACCGAGTTGATGTGCCCCTCAATCAGGGCGAGCTTATCGGCGGCATTACCCTGGTTGTCGAGATACTGCTTGTTGACCGCCTGGTTCTGACTGATCGTCAGCGCTTGTGCCGCTGCAACCGGATCATCTGAAGGGGTCAGTATTCGGCGGCCCGTAGACATCTGATTCTGCAAATGGTAAATCCCGGACTGCAACTGCAGCATGTTCTGGGTCGCATTACTGAAAATCATCGATGTGCTGATACGCATGATATTTTCCTTAGATCGCCAATATCGTATCGAACAGTTTCGAGGCGACATCCAACGACTTGGCCGCGGCCTGATAGGCCTGTTGATAACGAATCAGGTTCGCCGCTTCCTCATCCAGATTGACACCGGACACCGAAGCGCGGGCACTCTCGTTCTGCTTCAGCAGAGCAGCTTGCGCCTGACTGTTAACCTTGACCGTGCTGGTCGTTGAACCGATTTCACCCACCAGACTGGCATAGACCCCCTGGTAACTGGCCTTGCCGCCACTCATGGTGCTCTGGGTCTGCAATGCAGCCAGTTTTACGGCATTCCGACTATCGGAAACACCATTGACGTTGGCGCTGATCGTGAAGCTATCTGCATTGCGGGGCAAACCGGAAACATCGACCGTAATCCCGTTGTAGGTAATCTTGCTGAGTTCCGATGACGAGCCATTCAGACGGGGGATCGAGGCGACTGTAATATTATCGGTCGTTCCGTCAGCGTAGGTTGCCGAGACGCTGCCCGTCGGAGGAAATCCAAAGATAAAATCTCCATTCGTCGCCGTTGTTTGACTGTAAGAAAATGTCATCGGCAGATTGGTCAGCGAATAGCCGGCCGCGACACTGCCTTGAGAAACCTTCAAGCTGCCGGTATTCCCCGCCCCCAACGAACTGACACTCGGCGCTGCGGCAGCAATGCGCTTGGGATCGCCGGCGACCATGGCATTGATCTGCAACGAATTTGCCGCCTCACGGGTCGGCTTGATCAAATAGTTGACTCCGACCGTTGGCGCAGCCCCGTCGAGACTGATTCCCTCACTGGCAATCTGGCCATTCAGGGCCGTTATGTCAGCCGCGGTCCAGGTTGTACCATCCGAACTGCGGGTCAGGGTGACACTGGTGGCCCCCGCCCTCAACACGTAATCACTGCCAGTCAGATTGGTATAGAAGCTGCCGCTTGCGTTCACCGAGGGCGGCAGGAAACTGGCTGTAACGACCGCCGCCGAGCTTGAGGTCGCCATCACTTTCGGCCCAGCCATGGTAAAGAAATTTGCCTGAAAGCCGGCCGCCGCTGAGGTCTGATTCAGGCCTTCGAGATCCTGGCCCAGTGCATTCTGGGCATTGAAGGTCAGGGCCAGGGAAGCCGCAATCTGGCCCAGCGAGTTCATCGCACCATCCAGAGAGCTCGAGCGGAAACTCATCAAGCCTCCCAATGCCCCACCATCAATCTGGTTTTCTGCCAGCTCCTGAATGCTGCCCGACTGGCCACGCAGCCCCACTGCGATCCGCTCCGGATCGACACTGGAGGCCATGACAACAAGACCGTTCGCCACGCCGCCAACGACCAGTTGCTGACCATTTCCGGCGAAGACGTTGAAATTCCCGAGGGAGTCCTCCACCGTCTGCACACGAACATGCTTGTTCAATTCAATCACCAACTGGTCACGCGCATCGAGTAGATCGTTGGCCGGCTGATTGCTGGCCGCCTCGGCACGGGTGATCTGATCGTTCATGCTGGCGATTTGCTTGGTGTACTCGTTGATTGTCTGGATCTCACTGGAAATCTCGCTATTGACTCCCGCATAGAGCTCGCCGAGCCGCCCAGCCATAGTATTGAAGCGGGTAACGGCCGCCTGAGCCGAGGAAATCATGCTTTGCCGCGCCGAGACCAGGGACGGATTGGCGGCCACGTCCTGGACGCCGGCAAAGAAATCCTGCAACGCCGTCGAGAGACCGGAGGTCGGATCACCCAGCATGTTGTCGACCTGACTGATCTTCGCCAGATAGGTATCGGACTGCGTAGCCGCGGATTGGGCAGCAAAACTCTGACCCGTCAGTACCTTGTCGTAGGCACGGCGCACGGTATCAACCGTCGTGCCGCTACCGAAGTATCCGGAACCGGTCAGACGGGGAATACCCGCCGACTGTTGAATATACTGCCGGCTGTAGCCCGGGGTATTGGCATTGGCGATATTGTGCTGAGTCGCCTCCAGCCCCAGCTGGGCGGCATGTATGCCCGTGATGCCAATGGAAAGAATTCCAGAACCCATACCAACTCCTTTGCTCTATGCCTGCTTATCGGCAGATTCCCGGTCAAACTTGAGACCGCTCTAGCCGATCAGGGCTTGCCGCAGGGTAGGGCCATTGATGATGCGCGAGAGTTTGTCGGCGTACATCGGATCAGTGGCATAACCCGCCTGTTGCAAACCTCTTGCAAACTCCGTGCCACTCTGCGAGCCGATGACGCCGCTATAGCGGGGATTGCTGCGCAGCAGATTGGCGTAATCACGAAAGGCCTCGTCATAGGATGCATAGGCCCGGAAACGCTCGACCGACGCCTGCGGCTGGCCATTGACATATTCGGTCGTGGCGGCATCGACCGTCGCGCCAGTCCAGTTCTTGCCGGCCTTGATGCCGAACAGGTTGTAGCTCGGCGAACCGTCGGCCAGACGAATCTCGGCCCGCCCCCAGCCGCTTTCCAGCGCCGAATGGGCCACCAGGAACTGCGGTGCGATGCCGGTCGAACGCGATGCCTCAACGGCATGCGGCCAGACACGATTGACAAAATCCCGTGAGGAAGCCGGCGCCTCCTGGCGGGGCGCCGCCACTGAAAGCTCTGATGGCGAGACATAGGCCGCCGAGGTCGGCAAATTGCCGAGTACGGGCCGATGCTGCAAATGGCGCCCATCCGGTACGGCCAACGGCAAGTCATTGCCGGCAGGATTTGCCGTTGCGGTGGATGCTTCGCCCGCCGCGGCAGGCGCGGCGGGCGCGTTCATACTGCGTCCCAACTGCTGCTCGATAAGCTGGGCAAAGCCGACGCCCTTGCCGGTCGTGGCCATGTTCTGCGCCATCTGCTGATCGAGCAGACCGGTATAGAAGCGTGAAGAATCGCTGTCGAGCAAACCATCCTGCGGTGTCGCATCGCGCATGCTCTTGAGCACCATCTGCAGAAACAGGGTCTCGAATTGCTGCGCGGCCGCCTTCAGACCCTGTTGCGGGTCCTTCTGGAATTGGGTCCGCAAATCCTGCGTCGCCTTGACGTCGAAAGCAGCTCGGTTCGGACCATTCTGGATGTTGCTCGCCATATGGCTTAAATCACTTCGAGATCGGCACGCAGGGCACCGGCCGCCTTCATCGCCTGCAGGATGGCCAGCAGGTCGAGCGGATTGGCCCCAAGCGCATTGAGTGCCTTGACGACATCCGACAGGTTGGCACCGGCCTTGATGTTCATCAGGCTGCCACTGTCCTGTTTGACCTGGATATCAGCCCCCTGGCCCATCATCGGCTGCGCCGCATCGACCACGACGGAAAGGCTGCCATGCGCCACAGCACAGGACTCCAGCGTCACCTTCTGGGTCATGACGACCGACCCGGTACGCGGATTGATGATGACCTTGGCCATCCCGGCAGCCGGCTTGACGTCGAGATTCTCGATCCGCCCGAGGAAGGAAACCCGGGCATCGGCCTCTTCCGGGGCCCGCACGGCAATGCGCCGGCCATCGACGGCCTGCGCCGTGCCCGGCCCCATGCTCTTGTTGATGACATCCACAACATTCTGGGCAGTACCGAAATCGCTGGCCCCCAGCTCGTAATAGATGAAGCCGCCCTGCCCCAGCGCCGATGGCACGGCGCGCTCGACGGTCGCCCCATCGGGAATCCGGCCGGCTGACAAGTGATTGACGGTGACCTTGGAACCACCGGACGAGGCACCGACACCACCCACCAGCACATTACCCTGCGCCACGGCATAGACCTGACCATCGGCGCCTTTCAGCTGGGTCATCAGCAAGGTGCCGCCACGCAAACTCTTGGCATTGCCCATAGAGGAAACGGTGACATCGATGGGCTGACCGGGCTTGGCAAAGGGCGGCAGGTTGGTGGTAATCATCACCGCCGCGACGTTCTTCAACTGCAGCTTGGTGGCCTGCTCGGTGGTCAGGTTGATCCCCATCTGGGACAGCATGTTGCCGATCGCCTGGGTAGTGAATGGCGTCTGGGTTGTCTGGTCACCGGTATTATCGAGACCAACCACGATGCCATAGCCGATCAACTGGTTGTTGCGCACGCCCTGGATACTGGCCAGGTCCTTGATCCGCTCGGCCAGGACCGGCTGACTGCAGAGCGGCAACAGACAGGCGGCCAGAATTGCCGCTTGCCGGAACACTTTGCCACTATTCGTCTTCATGATGCCTCTCCGAGAAAAATTCCTAGAATGGCATTGCAGTAAGGAAGAAACGTGCCAGCCACCCCATGACCAGCCCATCGCTGACCTGCCCGGAGGATTTGTACTCGATGCGGGCATCGGCGATGTTCGATGAGGCCACCGAGTTGGAGGCATCGACGAAGCTCGGATTGACGACCCCGGAGACCCGGACGTATTCCTGCTCATGGCCAATGGCCAGCTGTTTTTCGCCGGAGACCAGGAGATTGCCATTGGGGTAAACATCAATCACCGTCACCGTCATGTTACCGGTGAAGACGTTGTTATTGGCTGCCTCGCCCTTGCCACTGAAGGCGTTGGTACTCGACGTGTTGTAGCCGGCCAGGCCGTTCAGCGCCTTGCCGGTCAGGCCGGCCATGCCGCTCAGCGAACCCGAACTGGTATTGGAACGATCGAGCTTGTCGTTCGACTTGGTCGAGGCCGAGGTGCTCTCGGTAATCTTGACGGTAATGGTGTCTCCGACGAAACGGGCCCGGCGGTCGTCAAACAACGGCCGGCTGTTCGTCGCCTGATAAATCGAGCCATTGCCGGGCGCCATATCCAATTTGGGCGCTGGACGCATGGTCATCGGCTGATGCACATTGGTTGGCGGCACCGTCGAGCAACCGGCCGTCAGGATCAGGGCAAGCAAAGCGATACGCTTCATGATTTCACCTCACAGCTGGGTCAGGCGGCCCAGCATGGCATCCGAGGTGGAGACCACCTTGGAGTTCAATTCATAGGCGCGCTGGGTCTGAATCATCGTCACCAGTTCTTCCGCCACATTGACGTTGGATGTTTCGACATATCCCTGGTTGATGACGCCCGCACCATTCGTTCCCGGCGTATTCGGGGTGGGCGTGCCGCTCGCCGCCGTTTCCTGGAAGAGATTCTGGCCCATGCTCTGCAGACCGCCGTTGTTGATGAAGGTGGCCAGCTGGATGGTGCCGATCTGGGTCGCCGCGGCGGTCCCAGCCTGAGTAATGGTCACCGTACCGTCAGTCCCGACGGTGACCGACAGGGCATTGGCCGGAATGGTGAGATTGGGCTGCAGCGGATAACCATCGGCCGTCACGATCTGCCCCTGGTTATCCTTCTGGAAGGAACCATCCCGGGTATAGGCGGTAGTCCCGTCAGGCAGCAGGACCTGGAAGAAACCATTGCCATTGACGCCGAGATCCAGCGCGTTATCGGTCTTCTGGATATTGCCCTGGGTGAAGATGTGGGCCGTGGACACCGGGCGTGCCCCGGTACCGAGCTGCAGGCCGGACGGAATCTGGGTCTGCTGCGAGGACTGCGCCCCCGGCTGACGCAGCGTCTGGTAGAGCAGATCCTCGAAGACGGCGCGCGAGCGCTTGTAGCCGTTGGTGCTGACATTGGCCAGATTGTTGGCAATGACATCGAGCTGGGTCTGCTGGGCATCCAGACCGGTTCGGGCAATCCACAGGGAACGGATCATGATCTAGGTCCTATCAGGAATTCAGTGACAGCAGTTGATCGGCCTTCTGGGCATTCGTATCTGCCGTTTGCAGCATCTTGATTTGCATCTCGAACTGGCGAGACAGGCTGATCAAATTGACCATCGCGTCGGAAACATTGACGTTGCTGCCTTCCAGCGCGCCCGAAGCAAGCTTGACGTTGGCGTCGGCATCGGCCGGCTGGCCGCTGCGCAGGCGAAACAGGCCATCGGCGCCGCGCACCATGTCGACCTCTGGCGGATTGACCAGTTTGAGGCGGCCGATCGCATTCGCGTTATTCGGGGTACCGAAGGTCGGCACTACCGAAACGGTGCCGTCCGGCGCAATTTCAATGCTGTTGTCGGGCGGCACATTGATCGGGCCACCGTCACCCAGCACCGTATGGCCGCTCTTGGTTTTCAGGGCGCCAGTAACGTCGACATCAAGGCCGCCGGCCCGGGTATAGGCTTCGCTGCCATCCGGCAGTTGCACGGCCAGCCAGCCGCGCCCCTGGACGGCAACGTCCAGGTTGCGGCCGGTAAACATCAGGGGACCTTCATCAAAAACATCACTGACCGAAGCATCGACGACAAAAGCCCGAGTCGGCATGCCATCACCGACCACCGGCACAGCCCGGAAACGATGCTCCTGGGACTTGAAGCCGACCGTGCTGGCGTTGGCCAGATTATTGGCGGTGCCGGCCTGCTGCATGAAAACATGCTTGGCCCCGGTCATCGCGGTATAGATCAGACGATCCATGATGTTTCTTCTAGTGAATCAAGCGCGATTAACGGATATTGACGAGGGTCTGCAGGATCTGATCCTGCGTCTTGATCGACTGGGCACTCGCCTGGTAATTACGCTGCTGGACGATCAGGTTGACCAGTTCGGCGGTCAGATCGACGTTCGACTCTTCGACGGCCGAGGCCTGCAACACCCCGAAAATACCGGTATTCGGATTACCTGGCGTCGGCTGACCCGAGTCACCAGTCTCCGTCCACTGATTGTTGCCGATCGAGGTCAGACCATTCGGATTGCGGAAGTTGAACAGGGCGACCTGACCAATATCCCGGGTCTGACCATTGTCGTAGCGGGCCTGGACGATACCGTCCTTGGAAACACTGACACCGGCCAGATTACCCGGTGCAAAGCCGTCTTGTGTCAGATCATTGACAGCGAACGGAGCACCGAACTGAGTCATGCTCGCCATATTGACGGTGAAATCCAGAGGGGTCACCGCCCCCGTCGTCACGGCAAAACTCAGGGGAATATGCCCCGCCACCGCAGGAGCCGGCACGATCGCATTCAACACACCGGTTTGCGAGAACTGAAGCTGGGCCGTAGTCGCCGTAGGCGCAACGCCATCCAGCGAAGTGTATAGATCCCAGTTGCTGGCCGTACTGGAGGCCTTAACAAAGTAATAGGTCAGCGTATGCGGATTCCCCAGGGAATCGTAAACATTCATCGCCGTCGAACTGTTATAGGAATTCTGATTGGTCGGATCAAAAGGCGTAATCGTCGGCACGGCCTGACGGGAGTCCAGATTCGCCGTTACCGCGGCAGTTCCTGTCGGATTCGGCGTACCGGTCACGAAGTCCACCTTGAGCTGATCGGTCGGCGGTTGCTGCGGAATATTGCCGGTTGAGTCAGCGAGAACACCGAGCAGTTTCCGGTTCTGGTCATTGATGATGAAGCCATCCTTGTCCAGGTGGAACTGGCCGTTTCGCGAATAGCTGGTACTGCCGTTCTGGCTCAGGCCGAAGAAGCCGGTACCGTTGATGGCGATATCGAGCGGATTGTTGGTCGCCGTGATATTGCCCTGCGAATACTGTTGCACCACCCCGCCCAGCGTGGCGCCGATACCGATCTGCGAACCACCACCGCCTTGCAGCGAGGCGCCATAGACGTCGGCGAAATGAGTCGAGGATGCCTTGAAACCAACCGTTGATGCATTGGCAATGTTATTGCCAGCCACATCAAGCGCCTTGGATGAAGAATTCAGACCGCTCAAGCCTTGTTGGAATGCCATGACGTGCTCCTTAACTCAATCTCAGTAAATCTGTTCTACCGTGCTGAAATCCACCAGGCCCGAGCCCGGGATTTCCAGCTGGAATCCGTTTTGCCCCTTAACCAGAGCACTTACCGTGCCAAGTTCAAGCGCGGTTGCCGTAACCTTCTCGCCAGCCTTCGTTGCCTGCACCGCGAACTGGTAACTGCCTTCGGCCAGCTTGATGCCGTTGCCGTCCTTGCCATCCCAGGCAAAATCGATGACACCCGCCTTCTGGGCCCCCAGATCCTCCGTTGCCACCTTGACCCCCTTGGCGTCCATGATGACGATGCTGACCTTGTCCGCATCGCCCTCCAGCTTGACGCCACCCAGCGCCCCGTTGGTCACCAGCTCGAGCGAGCTGCCCGGCGTCAGAACACTCTTGCCGATCAACGACGAAGACTGCATGGACAGGGCATCGCTGTACGAGGTCAGGAGCTTTTCCAGCGTCGTATTCAGGCTGTCGATACCCTTGACCGTATTGATCTGGGCAAGCTGGGTCGTAATCTGTGCGTTGTCCATCGGATTCAACGGATCCTGATTCTGCATCTGGGTCACCAGCATGGTCAGAAAACGGTCGCTCATCTCGTCGGTGGCGTTCGTCTTTGAACTCGATGTCTTCATCAAGTCCTGCAGGGCCGAGTTGGCGGAGGTGCCGGAAGTATTGCTGACGGTGCTCATGGTTACTCTCCTTATTGACCGATCTGCAAGGTACGCAGCATCATGGTCTTGGCGGTATTCATCACCTCGACATTGGTCTGGTAGGACCGCGAGGCAGAAATCATGTTGGTCATTTCCTCGACCACATTCACATTCGAGAAAGCGACATAACCTTTCTCATCGGCAGCGGGGTTCTTGGGGTCATAGACCATGCGCGCCGGCGATGCGTCTTCGACGACCTGACGAACGCGAACCCCTTTCGAGACGTCGCCGTTGGAGCCCATTGGCGTCGCTTCGAAGACGACCTGCTTGGCGCGATACGGCTTGCCGTCGGCCGAGACAACACTGTCCGCATTGGCCAGATTGGAGGCCACGGCATTTAGGCGCATCGACTGGGCGGTCATCGCGCTCGACGACACCTGAAAGACATTGAACAGACTCATCTAATTCTCCTTAAGCCGAAGTCGAAGCCAGGGCACTGCGAATGCCCTTCAACTTGTCACCAATCAACTGGGTAAGCACCTGATACTGCACCGAATTTTCGGTAATCTGGCTACGCTCGACATCCATATCCACCGTATTGCCATCGACGGCCGACTGGGTGCTCGTCCGATATTGCAGCGCCGCCGATGCCGCCCCCGCATCGCCCTTCAAATGATTTCCGGCCGTCGTGGCCAGGGCGATTCCACCGGGCGAACGGCCGGCCAGCGCGTTCTGCATGGCCTTGTCAAAATTGAAATCGCGCGCCTTGTAATTGGGCGTATCGGCATTGGCGATATTCGACGCCAGCACCTGATGGCGCTGGGTACGCAAATTCATTGCCTGACTGTAGACCGAGAGTGCTGATTCAATGCTGGCCATGCTGGGCTCCAATGGATATCGATTTACAAAAAGCACACTCCATGCCATGGCTGGAATGGCAAATCGGCAACCAATCGGCAAGTTCGGCTGCCTGGGTCGGCAAAACTTGCCGCAGCAACAGGCAATTTCTTTTCCATCACCAGCCCGCCTCGGGCAAAATGTCAGCATGCTCATGCGCCCGCCCCTGCTGACCCTGTTACTGCTGATTTGCCACATGCCATTCGCCGCTGCAACGGACATCGTTCTCGAGACGGCTGAACGCTACGTTCGCCAGCAAACCCAGGGACTGCCCGGCAAGGTCACCATCAGCATGGGCCGGATCGAGACCGGCAAACTGCCACCATGCTCAGCCCATGAGGCCTTTTCGCCACCCGGTACGCGCCTGAGCGGCAAAACCCATATTGGCGTGCGTTGCCTTGGCCCCAACATCTGGAGCGCCCTGGTTCCCGTGCAAATCAGCGTTACCGGCAATTACGTGACCACCAGCCGCCCGCTAATTGCCGGGCAAATCATTCAGCCAGGCGACCTGGCAACCATTTCCGGCGACTTGAGCGTGCAACCGGCGGGCATCGTTACAGATCCTGCCAGCGCCATCGGCAAGACCCTGCGCAACTCGCTGGGCAGCGGCCAGGCGCTGCGTAGCGATCAGTTACAGGCGCCGCTGGTCATTCGCCAGGGGCAAAGCGTGCGCATCATTTCCCGCGGCACGGGTTTTGCTGTCAGCGCGGAAGGCAAAGCCATCAACAACGCAGCAGAAGGACAGATCGTCCAGGTCCGCCTGAGCTCCGGGCAGACCATCAGCGGACAGGCCAAGGCCGATGGCAGCGTGGAAATTGCTTTTTAAGCTAAAGTTTTACCCCTTGCTGCCGTTATCCGGTTTGAGTTCAAAAGTATTGCGAGACACATCATGAAAATCGAAAGTTCTTACAAGCCCACGACGCCCCCCGTCGCTTCCCGAACGACGCCACAACATGCAGCTGTCGCCAGCGCGCAGGACGAGGTCAGTCTGAGCCATCTGGCCGGCGCCATGCAAAGCGCCGAAAAGCCACCGGTCAACAGCGCACGGATCCAGGAAATCAAGCAGGCAATTTCCGAGGGACGTTTCAAGGTCAATCCGGAGGCCATCGCCGACCGCTTGATCGAAACAGCCCGCGACCTGCTCAACAGCAACAGCAAACGCGAAGCCTGATGTCCCAGCTTGCGGCACTGACCGAACAGGAGATCGAACTGATTTCCGAACTCCTGGCGCGACTGGAAGAAGAGCAGGAGGCGCTGAAAAACGCCGATGCAACTGCCCTGCCGGCACTCAGCGAACAAAAGCTGAAGGTCATCGAGCGACTCAACACTCTCGAATCGGCACGCGCCAAAGTGCTGGGCTGCCAAGCCGGCACCGATGTAAGGACAGCAATGGAAGCCTGGCTCGCCAAGCATCCCGAGCAACAACAGCTGCTCGGGAACTGGAAGAAGCTACTCGACTTGGCCCGCCAAGCCAAACAACTGCACATCCAGAATGGCCAACTGATCAGCATGCACCTGCAGCAGACCAATGAAATGCTGGCCACTTTGACCAGCCCGGCACAACAAAACACCCTTTATGGCAGCGATGGCCAAGCATCGCCGACCTCGGGCAGCCGGATCGTCGATTCCGCCTGAAGCCAAGCCTGACGACCTAGACTTATTGCCCGGACGGCACCTTCGCCCCGGGAATCTCGGTCGGTTCTTCCGGCCGATTCGAATCAATCAGTATGCTGACCCGGCGGTTGCGCGCCTTGCCCTCGGGGGTCGTATTGGTCTCCAGCGGCCGGGTTTCACCGTAGCCAATCGCCGTCAGTCGCTCGGCACCAACCCCGCCATCATTGAACAAACGCAACACCGTCGTTGCCCGCATCGCCGACAGCTCCCAGTTGGAAGGGAACTGGGGCGTCGAGATTGGCACATTGTCGGTATGCCCCTCAATGGTGATCGGAAAATCGGACTGGGCAAGAACACTGGCAATCGCCAGCATGGCGCTTATCGAAGCCGGTTGCAGCTTCGACTGCCCGACCGGAAAGAGGATGCTGTCGTTAATCTCGATGGTCACCCCACGACTGGTTTCGAGCAGTCTGACCTTGCCTTGGGCAACCAGCGGCTGCAAGGCCGTCATGATGTCGCCAG
Source organism: Azonexus sp. (assembly GCA_049294655.1). Taxonomy (GTDB): domain Bacteria; phylum Pseudomonadota; class Gammaproteobacteria; order Burkholderiales; family Rhodocyclaceae; genus Azonexus. The sequence continues at coordinate 42,878 of JBAQDI010000027.1, read as the reverse complement.
CGACATTTTTCATTTTCTTGCGTTGCTCGACTTTTTTCTCTTCAGCCTTCTGCTGCTCGGGCAACTTGTCCACCTTGAGAGCTGGCCGCGGCAAGAGCGGGGGGGCACCCTGAATCACCGCCAACGGCTGGCCGCCCTCAACTGCCGTGACATTCTTGAAGGCATTGGTCAGCGAATTGGAAAGCACCTTGTACTTGCCCTCGTTGACCGACGAAATCGCGTACATCACAACGAAAAAGGCAAACAGCAAGGTAATGAAGTCAGCATAGGAAACCAGCCAACGGTCGTGATTCTCGGGCTCTTCGGGTCGGCGCTTGCGAGCCATCAGCGCAGATATCCCCGCAGCCGGCCCTCAATGATGCGCGGATTGTCGCCCACGGCAATACCGACCAGGCCATCAATGAGCATTTCCCGACTGGAAACCATGCGCGAGATGTAATACTTGAGCTTGCCGGCGATCGGCAGATACACAAGATTGGCCAACCCGACCCCGTAAATGGTAGCTACGAAGGCGACCGCAATACCGGCGCCGAGTTTGGTCGGGTCGGAGAGATTCTCCATGACGTGAATCAGCCCCATGACCGCCCCTAGAATCCCGATGGTCGGCGAGTAGCCGCCAGCTGCCTCCCAGATTTTTGCCGATTGCCGCCACTCATCTTCGAAGGTATTGATTTCGACTTCGAGCAGTTCGCGGATACGCTCTGGATCGGCACCATCGACCAATAACTGCAGACCCTTTCTGGCAAACTCGTCTTTCAGCCCCGGAATGTGGTTTTCCAGTGCCAGCAGGCCTTCGCGGCGCGACAGCTGGCTCCAGTTGAGGATCTGGTCAACCAGACGCTTCTGCTCGATGACTGGCGGCACCCAGACCCATTTGGCCATCTGTATGCCACGCTTGAAAATGTGAAAAGGGCTCTGCAACAGGACAGCCCCGAGCGTCCCCCCGCAAACGATCAAGAGCGCCGTCGGCTGAACCAGCGAACCAATATGGCCCCCCTCCAGAATCTGGCCGCCAACGATGGCAATGAAACCAATCGCCAGACCTGCCAGGCTGATCTTATCCACCGCTAGCCTCCTTTCGCCGCTTCTTGACGGCCGGGATCTCACCGATCACCCGGCTGCGTAGACGAGCGACGGCCTGGCTGTGCAGTTGGCAGACACGTGACTCCGTGACCCCCATGACCTCGCCGATTTCACGCAAATTCAGCTCCTGCTCGTAATACAGGGCCATCATCAGACGCTCACGCTCCGGCAATCCCTCGATGGCCTTGACCAGCATTTCCTTGATGCTCCGGTCTTCGAGAATATTGGCCGGATCGGCATCGTTGTCGGTGAAATGCCGCTCAAGAAAATCCTCATCACCATCACCGGCAAAATCCTCGAAATAGACCAGTTGGTGCCCGCGGGCCTCGTGCAGGGTTTTCTGGTAATCCTCAAGCGACATGCCCAAGGCCTCGGCCAGCTCACGCTCCGAGGGCGTTCGTCCGAAAGCATGTTCAAGCTGATTGATCGCACCTTCGATACGGCGCAGTTCACGCCGCAACTGCCTCGGCAACCAGTCATTTTCGCGCAAGCCATCGAGCATTGCCCCGCGAATGCGCTGCGTGGCGTAAGTCTCGAACTGCGCACCGAAGCCATCCTCGTAGCGATCCATAGCATCGAGCAGGCCAAGCATGCCGTTCTGTACCAGATCATCAAACTGCACACTGGCCGGCAGGCGGGCCATCAAATGATAGGCGATACGCTTCACCAGCGGCACGAAGCGCTGAACCAACTGTTCCCTGTCTGGCTGCCCTGCAGCGGTATACATCAGGCTCGTAATACGTTCGGGGTTATGCGTTGGCTCAAGTGTAGCAGTTGCTGCATGAAATGTTCGACCCCGCCAGCCTCGCCCTCGCTGCGCTGCCAATACAGCAGATCGGAAGCGATATCGCGGAAGGCATGGGCCGCCGGGGAGTCCGGCGCCTGAACGAGGACCGAGCGACAAAGCTGGGTTGATTGACGCAGGGACTCGTCGAGCGGCACAGCCCCGGCGTAGTCAAGCTGGGCAACGCCACGCTGGGCGGCAACCTGGGCAATATTTTCGTAAATAGAGCGGGCATCGGGCTGACTGCGCACCTTATTGACCAATATCCGGAAATGCCGGCGAGCAAAGGCCTGACTGACCTTCTTGATCAGCGAATAAGCCTCGGTAATCGAGGCGCTGTTCCCGGAGAGAACGACAACAGCTTCCTGTGAAGCCAGACCAAAGGGCGAAAAACCGTGCGGATGAGCCATGCTGGCATCGACCAGGATGACATCGAGCGGGCGCTCCAGCCCGGACATGGCATCGAGCAGGGTCTGCTGCTGCGGTAGGGAGAGGCGCCCCAGCTTCTTGACCGCCTTGGCCGCCGGCAGGACACGCAAGCCATTCATCGGCTGCAGCAGCACCTGGGCTAGCGCCAGCTCGCGCTGCACGACATTGAGCAAATCATAGCGGGCCGCCAGACCAAAAAATGAGGCAATGTCGTCGCGCGATGCATGCTCGTCGATGATCAGCACCTCTTTGCCCAATCGGGCCAGGGCGACGCCGATATTGGCCACAGCGACGCTACGGCCGACGCCCTCGCATCCAGCCACGAAGGTCACCACCTGCAACTGGCTTCCGCCCAGCAGGCGGCGCAATCCAGCCGCCTGGTCCACCCGGAAATCAGCCACGACCGCCTCCAGCCGCAACCATGCCGGCATTGGCCATCATCAGACCGGGCTCGACACCGTCATACTTGTGCGGCGAGCTTTCCGGGACATCCTTGAAAGCCCGGTGCAGGAGATAGCCGCGATTCGGCAAATGCAGATCTTCCGGCACGCGCTGACCGTTCGAAACATAGTGCAGCTTCAGGCCATGGCGCATGATGACGTCGAGTGGCGTCGCCAGACTGGCGGCCTCGTCGATCTTGGTCAGGATGCAGCCAGCCAGATTGTCGCCTTCGTAGGCGCGCACCACGTCATCCAGCGTATCGCCGCGCGAGGTCGAGGAGAGCAGCAGCAGGCGCTGCACGTCACAGCCGGCCAGCATGTCGGTCAGTTCCGGCACCAACTTGTCTTTCTGGCTCATACCCATGGTATCGACCAGCACCATGTGCTTGTGCTGCAATTCCTTCAGTGTCTGGCGGAGTTCGACAGCGTCCTTGACTAGATAGACCGATACGCCAAGGATGCGCCCGTAGATCCGCAACTGTTCGTGGGCGCCGATCCGGTAACCGTCTGTCGTCACCAGCGCCACCTTGCTAGGTCCGTGGCGCAGCACACAGCGCGCCGCCAGCTTGGCCGTGGTCGTCGTCTTGCCCACTCCGGTCGGCCCGACCAGCGCATAGATTCCACCGCGATCGACGATATCGCCATCATTGCCGATGGTATGCAAGGAACGGTCAGCCGCGCCCTTGACCCAGGCCATGGCCTCGACGCCATTCATGTCCCCGGGCAGCTCGGTCAGCAGTTCGCGGGCGAATTGCGGGGAGAATCCGGCATCGAGCATCTGCCGCAGAACATCCGTCTTCACCGGCTCGGAACGCGAAGCCTCGCCCCAGGCAAAACCGGCCAGGTGTTGTTCGACCATCTTGCGCAAGGAGCGGATCTCGTCCATGACTTCCATCGGCACAACCTCGGCCGCTGGACGCGGTGGCGGGCTGGGCGGGGCCATCTGGGGACGCGGCGCTTCCATACGTGGCGCTTCGACGCGCTGTTGTGGCATGGGCGGCGGAGCGCTCGCGGCAAGCGGGCGGCTAGGCTCGAGATTGCGCAAGGATCCAGTACGCGGGATTCCCGCATTGACCGACCCCGTCGAGCGCGATGGCATGGTCTGGGCAGCCGGCCGGACGACCTGCGGGGCGGGTGCGACCCGTTGCTGGAGGTGAGACCCCTGAGCGACCTGGGCACGGGCGGAACTCAACGAAACCCGGTAATCGTCGTCGGCATCGATCATGCTCGGCCGGCGTTCAACCGGCTTGCTGTCGGCAACCTGGGTCGGCACGATCATCGCCATGTCACGCGCGGCCACCGCCATGATTTCAACGCCACCGGGGATACCCCGATTCGACAGAATGATCGCGTCGTTACCCAGGGTTTCCTTTACCTTGCGCAAGGCATCCCTGGCGTTGGCGGCGATGAATTTTCTGACGTTCATGTCTTACCTCCGATGATCGAGGTCACCTTGATAATTCTTGTTTCTGGAACTTCGTTATGGGCCAGCACCTTCAACTGAGGAACAGTGCGCCGCAGGAAGCGGGAGAGCAGTAGGCGCAGACTGGCCGGCACGAGCAGTACGGCAGGCAGGCCAAGGCCTTCCTGACGACCGGCGGCGGCAACCGTTTCGCGGATCAGTGTATCGGCCAGACCGGGCTCGAAACTGGTATTTTCGGAACCGCCGGCCACCGCCTGGGAGAGCAGTCGCTCGAGCGTCGGATCGAGCGACATGACCTGCATTTCGCCGGCTCCCGGGAAAATCTGCTGGACGATGGCCCGACCCAGGGCATTGCGGACCTGGGTCGTGATCTCGTCGGCATTCTGGGTCCGCGTCGCGTGATCGGCGACAGTTTCGATGATGGTCCGCATGTCGCGGATATGGACGCCTTCGTCGAGCAGGCCCTGGAGGATTTTTTGCAGGGTGCCGAGCGGCAGGATCTTGGGTACCAGATCTTCGACCAGTTTGGGCATTTCCTTGCCCAGATGATCGAGCAACTGCTGGACTTCCATCCGGCCCAGCAATTCGGAGGCATGGGTCAGGATCAGATGATTGAGATGGGTGGCGACCACGGTCGAGGCATCAACCACGGTATAGCCATAGGCCTGTGCCTGGTCGCGCTGCGCCATATCGATCCAGACGGCCGGCAAGCCGAATGCCGGGTCTTTGGTGACGGTGCCGTTCAGGGTCGCAGCAACGCGCCCCGGATTGATGGCCAGCAGCTGACCGGCATAGGCCTCGCCCATGCCGACCTCGACGCCCTTGAGCAGGATCCGGTAGGCATTCGGTTTGAGTTCCAGGTTGTCGCGAATATGAACCGGCGACACCAGGAAACCGACTTCCTGGGCAAATTTCTTGCGAATGCCGCGAATACGGCGCAGCAGCTCACCATCCTGCGATTTGTCGACCAGCGGAATCAGGCGATAACCAACCTCCAGGCCGAGCACATCGAGCGGCGCCACGTCGTTCCAGCTGGCCTCCAGTGCTTCCTGCACCGGAGCGGGGGCGACCTGGACAGGGGCTTCGACAATCTTCTTTTCCTTCTCCAGCAGGCGCCAGGCAAACCAGCCGAGCAGGGAAGCCAGGGTAAGAAACACCATGTTCGGCATGCCCGGAATCAAACCAAGGAAACCGACGATAGCCGCCGTAATGGCAATCGTCTTGCCATTGCGGAACATCTGCCCCATGACCTGCTGGCCGATATCACGATCATCGGAAACCCGCGTCACCACCATACCGGCGGCAATCGAAATGATCAGTCCGGGAATCTGCGCCACCAGGCCATCCCCGATGGTCAGCAAGGTGTAGTTTTTGGCCGCCAGGGCAAGCTCCATATCGTGCTGAAAAACCCCGACCACGAGGCCGCCCACGACATTGAGCAGCATGATGACGATACCGGCCACGGCATCGCCACGCACGAACTTCGAAGCACCGTCCATGGAACCGAAAAACTCGGCTTCCCGGGAAATATCGCTACGCCGCTGCCGGGCATCCTCTTCGCCAATCAGGCCGGCATTGAGATCGGCATCGATGGCCATCTGCTTGCCCGGCATCGCATCCAGGGTGAAGCGTGCCGAGACTTCGGCGACCCGTCCGGCACCCTTGGTAATCACGACAAAATTGATAACCACCAGGATCATGAAGACGAGGATACCGACGGCAAAGTTGCCACCGACCATGAAATGACCGAAAGCCTCGATCACCTTGCCGGCCGCATCCGGACCGGTATGTCCCTGCAGCATGACTACCCGGGTCGACGCCACATTGAGCGACAGGCGCAGCAGGGTGGTAACCAGCAACACCGTCGGGAACACGGAGAAATCCAGGGTTTTCCGGGTATTCACGGCAACCAGCAGAACCATGACCGAAATGGCGATATTGAAGGTGAACAACAGGTCGAGCACAAAAGCCGGCAGCGGCAGCACCATCATCGCCAGGATCATCAGGATCAGGACGGGTGCAGCCAGCTGCGTCATGTTCAGGCGAGCGATAAAGCCCTGCATGCCGAGTGTCGAGGAGGTGGCCATTTACGCCGCCTCCGGCACGAGTTCCGGCGGCACCGGGAGATCCTGCGGCGGCATCGGGTAGACGCCGCCCAGTTGGCGCCAGTTGGCCAACTGGAAGATATAGGCCAGCACTTCGGCCACGGCGTTGTACAGCGTCGCCGGAATTTCAGCATCGAGATCGGCATGCTTGTACAACGCCCGCGCCAGTGGCGGCGCCTCGAGGACAGGTACGGCATGCTCGGCGCCAATTTCGCGAATCTTCAGGGCGATCGCCCCAATTCCCTTGGCCACGACTTTCGGCGCCACCATACCGGTCTTGTACGAGAGCGCCACGGCATAATGGGTCGGGTTGGTGACAATCACATTGGCCTGCGGCACCGAAGCCATCATGCGACGACGCGCGGCCTGCATCTGAAGGCTGCGGATACGCCCCTTGACGTGCGGGTCGCCCATCATTTCCTTCATTTCCTGCTTGACCTCTTCCTTGGTCATTTTCAGCTTGTCGAAGTGCTGCCAGAGCTGGAACGGCACATCCGCCGCCACCACCAGAAGCAGCGCCGCCACCAGCATCATGAACGAGAAACTGAGCAGATGACCGGTATGGGCCAGCGCCGTCTCAAGCGGCTGGGCCAACAAGCCGAAGATCTCGTCGCGCTCGTTCCAGATCAGCAGCACGGCAACCCCCCCGACCAGAACAGCCTTGAGCACGGCCTTACCCAGTTCCATCAGACTGTTCCAGGAGAACATGCGGCCCAGACCAGTCAGCGGATTCATGCGATTAAAGTCGGGCATCAGGGCGCTCGGGGCAAACACCCAGGCATTCAGCACAAAGGGGGGCAAAACTGCCGACACCATCAGGAGGGCAAGTAGCGGCGAAAACACGAACAGGGCATCGCCGGAAATATCGGCCAGACGGGGAAGCATTTGGGCCGGCTCATGCATGTACTTGGCATCGATAGCCAGGCCTTTGTGGATGACCGCCATGAACCTTTGGGAAAACCAGCCGCCCATCATCCAGAAGGCTGAGCCGGCAACCACCAGGATCAGGAAAGTACCAAGTTCACGGGAATGGGGGACCTGACCCTTTTCGCGGGCCTGCTCGAGTCGCCTACTTGTAGGCTCTTCGGTTTTTTCGAGGTCGCTCTCTTCTGCCATAACCGTCTTAGAGGGTAGTTGTGGCTATTATAGGAAAAAACCTGAAAAAATAAAGAGGTACGTGTGTTTATTTAGCTGGTTTCTTAGGTGACACTCGCAAGCACATGACAACAGAGTAAACTTTGAAAAAGAAAAGGGGAGGCATAGCCTCCCCTCAACTCGTTGACCGCAAAGGAAAATCAGGCGAAGTCGAGCGCCCGCATGGCTGCCCCCATATCGGGATGCTGCCCGAGATCGGCCAGCAACTCCTTCATGTCGAGAATCAGCACGATCTGCCCATTGGACAAGGTCGTCACACCAGCCACGCCGCGCGGCCGGAAATCTTCGAGCGACTTGATCACTGCATCATCTCGACCGGCAAAACTATCGACCGCCAAAATGAAACTGCGCTCAGCCGTCTGCATGAAGACGCCATACTCCGGATAACGCTCAAGCGGCCAACCGAGCAGCCGGGCCAGGGAGATGACCGGCAGCACCTCGCCGCGCACCACCAGCGTTTCCTTGCCCCCCACCTCCTGGATGCGACTCTGCTCGATCGGCAGGATTTCGCGAACCAGCGACAACGGCAGCGCAAAGGGCTGGTCGCCCAGTTGCACCAGCAGCACAGGCAGAATGGCCAGGGTCAGCGGCAGGGAGATGATGAAGACCGAGCCCTTGCCCGGCTCGGAACGAATTTCCACGGCACCGTTCAGCTTCTGGATATTGGTTTTCACCACATCCATGCCAACACCGCGCCCGGAGACATCGGAAATCTGTGCCTTGGTCGAGAACCCGGGCAGGAAGATCAGGTTCAGGCTCTGACGCTCATCCAGGGTATTGGCTTCCTCTTCGGAAATCAGCCCCTTCTCGACCGCCTTGGCCCGAATGCGCTCGGCGCTCATGCCCTTGCCGTCATCGGCAATGATCAGGACGATATGATCGCCTTCCTGACGCGCTTCAAGACGCACCAGACTCTTCGGTGCCTTGCCGGCAGCCTGCCGCTCCAGCGGCATTTCGACACCGTGATCGACGGCATTGCGGATCAAGTGAATCAACGGATCGGCAAGATCCTCGATCATCGTCTTGTCGACTTCGGTTTCTTCGCCGGCCAGCACCAGCTCGACATCCTTGCCCAATTGACGCGCCAGATCGCGGGCGATCCGCGGATACTTCTGGAACAAACGACCAATCGGCTGCATCCGGGTTTTCATGACCGAATTCTGCAGATCGGAAACCAGCAGATCGAGCTGACTAACCGCCTGATCGAGTGCATGCAGGGTTTCCGAATCATTCTTACCCGCCAGGATATCGGCCCGCAGGCTGGTCAGGCGATTCTTGGTCAGACCGATTTCACCGGACAGGTTGAGCACCTGGTCCAGACGCGAGGTATCGACCCGGATCGTGTTTTCCCGGCCGCGCTCTTCGGTACGCCGCGCCGAAGTAGGCTGACCACCGGGCTTGTCGGTTGCCCGACGGCCAAACGGCGACGGCGCCGTCGATTCCGCTGTCGCGGGGACTGCGGTTAGCGTTGTCGGGGCTTGCGTTACCGAAGTTTCTTCCTTGGTAATCAGCTCACCATGCGTCGCCGGCTGCCCGGTGACCGCCGCATGCAGGGCATTCCAGTCCGGCTCGCCAGGCTGCACCGGAGCCTCTGCTGCGGCCGCGGCCACAGACGCGACCTGTGCAGCCACCGCCGCCTCTTCCCCACTCAGCACCCCCTTGAGGGCGGCAATCACTTCCGGATCGGCGGGTTGCGGCAATACCATCTGGCCCAGTTCGCCAAACATTTCGCGCACACCCTTGGTCGCCGCCATGATGACATCCATCAACTCGGGCGTCAGCTCAAGTTCGCCATTACGCAGACGATCGAACAGATTCTCCGTCAGGTGGCACAAGGTCACCAGTTCGGAAGCGTTGAGGAAGCCAGCCCCCCCCTTGACGGTATGAAAACCGCGAAAAATATCATTGAGTAAGTTACGGTCATCCGGCATCTTCTCCAGATCAACCAACTTGTTATCCACATCCGACAACAGATCGTGGGCCTCTTGCAGAAAATCCTGCAGGAGGTCTTCCATTCCGGCAAAGTCGCTCATCTTCGACCCCTATCAGAAACCGAGGCTATCTAGCAAATCGTCAACCTGTTCCTGGTTGACGACCACGTCGGTACGGCCTTCCGCATTCACTACCGGCCCGTTCATCAAACTCGTCACCTCAACAGTACGCTTCGCATCCGGCACGATTTCAAGCAGCACACCCATCAGGCCGGATTCGAGCTCTTGGGCCAGAGCGACGATCTTCTTGATGACCTGCCCGGTCAGATCCTGAAAGTCCTGCGCCATCATGATTTCAGTCAGCTGAGCATGGGTCGCCTTGGTTTTCTGCGGCAACTGCTCATTCAGGAAAGCACGCGTGTCCGTCGCCAACAACTTGAAATCCTGCGCCCCAAACTGATTGGCGAATACCTTGTCCCAGCGCGCGCCAAGGGCGCGCGAAGCATTTTCCATGTCATCAACCAGCGGACCGGCGATGTCAGTTGCATTGAGAACACGGCAGGCAGCCTGCTCGGTCAGGTTGGCGACATAAGCCAGACGATCCTTGGCATCAGGCAAGGCTGAAACCGTCTTCTCCAGCAACTTGTCGTAGCCCAACTGGCCCAGGGTGTCGTGCACGGCTCGCGCCATGTGGCCGATCCGGTTGAACACAGCCTCCTGATTCGACCAAGCTTCAGCCGACATGGCAGCATCCACCTCACCGGCAGCGGCTTGCGATTCCGCGGCTACGCTGTCGAACAGGGCCTGCAGATCATCGCTATCGTCGGTCGCCGGAGCGCTTTTAACGGCGGCGGGCGGCGGGGCCGCAACTGGCTTGGCCGGCGCAAAATCGGCGGCAATGGAGTCAAAAAGGGCTTCCAGATCGTTGGAATCATTATTTGCGGTCATGCTGTCCCCTTAGGCCATGCCCATTTTCTCGAAAATCTTGTTGAGCTTTTCCGAGAGAGTGCCCGCGGTAAATGGCTTGACGATATAACCACTGGCACCGGCCTGAGCTGCCGCAATAATATTTTCCTTCTTCGCTTCGGCTGTAATCATCAGCACAGGAAGATGCTTCAGGGCAGGCGTCGCACGAATGGTCTGCAACAACGTCAGACCATCCATGTTCGGCATGTTCCAGTCCGTCACGACGAACTCGAAACCGCCCCCCTGCAGCTTTTGCAGAGCAATTGCGCCATCCTCGGCCTCATCGACATTGGTGTAACCCAGTTCCTTGAGCAGGTTGCGGACAATGCGACGCATGGTGGAGAAATCATCCACCACCAGAAATTTCATTTTGGGATCAGCTGCCATGCAGTACTCCAGCTTGCTTTGTTATCGTTCAATCAGTGGGCGCAGGGTATCAGCGAGCGCCTCGGCATCGAATTTGGCCACATACGCATCCACCCCGACCGACTTGCCCATGGCGCGATTGGCCTCGGACGAGAGGGAAGAATGCATGACGATCGGCACCCCTTCGAAGCGGGAATCGGCTTTGATGTTCTTGGTCAAGACATAGCCATCCATCTCGGGCATTTCGGCATCGACCAGGATCAGGCGAATTTCGTCGCGGATATTCTGTCCGCTCTGCAAGGCATGGGCGGCAATACCCTGCAGGCGCGTCCAGGCTTCCATGCCATTGGTCGCATGCTTGTGCCGAACCCCCAGCTTGTCGAGCACTTCAGCTATTTTCCGCCGGGCAACGATCGAGTCATCGACGAAAAAGACGCTGGTATCGGGATCGACCCGGGCCGGGGGAATATCGACGATCATCGCCTCGCCAAAGGCATTGGCCAGGATCTGCTCGACATCGAGGATGGAAACCAGGTTGCTGCCATCCAGTTCGATGACTGCGGTAATCAGACCCTGATTGGCTGACAACACGCTTTCCGGCGCCTTCACGCGCTCCCAGTCAACCCGGATGATGCGATCGACCTCGTGCACCAGAAACCCCAGGGTCCGCTTCGAATATTCGGCGACCATCATGGTCTTGCCCAAACCGGGCGCCGCGCCATCAAGGTGCATGAAAGGAGCCAGCGACAACACCGGAATCACATTGCCGCGCAAGGAGATCAAGCCTTCGACACCACGCGGCATGTTGGGGGTCTTGGTAATGCGCGGCGTACGCCCGACCTCCCGCACCTTGAAGACGTTGATCCCGAATATTTCGCGGGTCCCCAGCGAAAACAGCAGAATCTCCATCTTGTTGGAGCCCGCCAGACGGGTACGCGCATCAACGCTGTCTAATAAGTTTTTATTTTCAACGAGATCCATCATTCTCTCCCGCTAACACTCAGGCTACCGTAACCGGCCCGGCACCATCAACCCCCAGGCGACGCGCCAGGGTCTCCGATAGCCGCTGCGGCTCGAACTTCGGCACATATTCATCGACCCCGACCGACTGCCCCAGTTTCTGGTTGGACATGCCGGAGAGCGACGAATGCATGATCACCGGCACGCCATTGAAGCGTGGATCCGACTTGATTTTCTTGGTCAGGATATAACCGTCCATTTCCGGCATTTCGATATCGGTCAGCACCAGATTGATCAGTTGCGATACCGGCTTGCCGATCGACTGCGCATAGGTCGCCACCTTTTCCATCTCTTCCCACATCTGACGACCATTGACCGCACTCAAACCCTTGACGCCCATGACATTCAGGGTACGTTCGATCTGTTTGCGCGCGACGCTTGAATCGTCGCAATAAAACACCGTGCAGTCCGGACGGTCCAGCGGCACCACGCCGCGGAACATGATTTCGTTGTCGATGCTGGTAGTTTCGGAAAGTACCTTTTCGACGTCCATCATCATCACCAGACGGGCGTCATCAAGTTCGGTCACTGCCGTTACCAGGCCACCGGTCTGGGCCGTCAGCATTTCTGGCGGCACGCGCATCTTGCTCCAGTCGAGGCGCAGGATGGTATCGACGCCTTCCACCAGAAAACCCTGGGTATGGCCGTTGTATTCGGTCACGATCATGATTTCACGGGGCGTTCCGGCATTGATCCCGGAATACTTTGCCAGATCGATGACCGGCACGAGCGCGCCACGCAGGCTGACCATGCCTTCGACCGAAGGCGGCATGTCCGGCGCCGCCGTGATCAACGGCGTACGCATCACCTCGCGCACCTTGAAGACATTGATCCCGTAGGTTTCCCGACGACCGGTACGTTGATCCACGCCAAGGAAAAAAAGCAGTATCTCAAGCTTGTTGGTTCCGGCCAGCTTGGTTCGCGCGTCGATATTCTTCAACAACTCTGACATCGTTATCCCCTCGCACTTCGTGCAATCGGCTTGTTTAATGGCTATGGCGCCGAATCAATCTTAGGATACACGTTTTTCCGCAGGCTTCAAACCGCGCACCCAAGCACCACACGGGGCGTTTTAGCCCCCTATTGAACAAGCATACCAACGACCGACTTCAGGAAATCTGAAACAGCTTGCCAAAATTCGCGATATCCAGAACCTGTTTGACATTGCCGCGTACGCCGTTCAACGCAACCTCCTTGTTGGCCCCGCCCATCTTGTCCCGCAACATCAACAACATCCCGAGTGCCGAGCTGTCCAGATAATCAACGCTGGAAAAATCAACGCTCACTGCCTTGATCTCCGCATCGCCAAGGAGCGGCTCATAGGCGGCACGAAAATCACGATGCGTATTGAAATCAAAACGGCCATTCAACTTGAGGACCGCCTTGTTGCCTTCCTTGATCACGTTTGCTTGCATTATTCCGTCCAATCTCTAGAAAACTGATACCTAGTGTAATACTTTGTCCCCGGGCAGCAAGGCCCGCTCGTTCAGCTAGCGGCAGGCTGCCGCCAGGGCCCGCCTGGCGATCTCGTCGAGGGCTGCCTGCTCTTCCACGGCACCGATCAGAAATGCCTCGCGCGGCATGCCATACACGACACAACTGGCCTCATCCTGCCCCAGCGTGCGGGCCCCGGCCTGACGCATGCGCAAGAGGCCTTGGGCACCATCCTTGCCCATGCCGGTCAGAATCACCCCGACTGCCTGGCGCCCGACCAGCGCCGCCGCCGAGTCGAACAACACATCGACCGATGGACGGTGCCGGTTAACCGGTGGCGTTGCCAGCAATTCGGTAACATAACCGACGCCGGCCCGGCGTATCTGCAAATGCGAATGGCCAGGCGCGATGTACACATTACCCGGCTCAACCTTCTCATTGCCTTGCGCCTCGATGACCCGCGCCGCACACAAACCGTCCAGGCGGCGGGCAAACGAGGCGGTAAAACTTTCAGGCATGTGCTGGACAATCAGGATGGGCGGCGCACCTTCCGGAATGCCGAGCAGGAATTCCTTGATCGCTTCGGTCCCCCCGGTCGAGGCACCAACAAAGATGATCTTGCCACTGCCCGCCGCGCGGGCAGCCGCCTGTGCGGCGCCGCCTGCAGGCCCGCCGACCGGCGGTGCGCTTGCCGAACTCATCGTCTGACGACGCAAGCGGGCCCCTTTGGCAGCCCTGATTTTATCGACCAGTTCTTCGGCATATTCCTCCATACGTTTTGCACTATCGGCGCGGGGTTTGCCGATGAAATCAAGGGCGCCGAGTTCGAGCGCCTTCAGGGTGGTTTCCGAGCCCGCCTCGGTAAATGAAGAGACCATCACGACCGGCATCGGGCGCAGGCGCATCAGACGATCCAGAAATTCCAGACCATCCATCTTGGGCATATGCACATCCAGCGTCAGCACGTCCGGGTTCAGCGCCTTGATCATTTCCCGGGCGACGACGGCGTCGGAAGCGGCACCAACCACTTCCATATCCGGCGCAGCGTTGATCATTTCGGTCAACAAACCGCGCATCAACGCCGAGTCATCTACCACCAGTACGCGAGTCTTCATCGGCATTCAAACATCAATCCAGCGCAGTTTCAGAAAATCACTGGCAGCCACCAGCGAAAAAATATCAAATGAAGAGTTCAATTTCGCCTTCCACCTTGGCGCCGGACAGGCGATCCTTGTAATCGCGCTCGCGACTGAACAAGGTTTCGTTATGGACCCGGTGCAGCTTTTTCACCAGCACCCGACCCGTCTCCGAGAAATAGTAGACTTTCCGCGGATACGAATCCAGCAAGTCCTTGGCCACCACGGGAATTTTCTCGGTTTTCAGGTAATCGAGCACGAACTCGGCGTTTCGCGCGCCAACATTGCTGCTCGACAGGCTGGAAAGCACGGCACCGCCACCGAATACCTTGGCTTCCAGACGATTGCGCCGCGCCCCCATCTTGAACAGGTGATTGATCAGGACTTCCATGGCATAGGTGCCGTAGCGGGCCGAACTGCCGATCGAATCACGCCCGCCGTCATCGGGCAACATGAAATGGTTCATCCCGCCAACCCCCGAGTCGACATCCCGGATGCAGGCCGCAACGCACGAGCCCAGCACCGTCACCAGCAACATGCCACGATCGGAAACGAAGTACTCGCCAGGCAGTATCTTGGCGGCCTCGGTCTGGAAGCTCCGATCATAGTAGCGGTTGTTGGCGAGACTCTCGTCGTAGGCGTGTTGCACTATCGTCCCTTGGCCAGCACATAGACGGTCTTGCCCGTAGACCGGAACAGATCCGCCGCATGCAGGAAACTCTCGGAATGGCCGGCGAACATCAGGCCATCCGGCTGCAACATTGGCGCAAAGCGCGACAGTATTTTGTACTGGGTCGGCTTGTCGAAATAAATCATCACGTTACGACAGAAAATGATGTCGAGCGGCCCTTTGACCGGATAACTCGGGTCGAGCAGGTTGATCCGGCGAAACTCGACCATCTGCTTCAATTCCGGACGTACCGAGACGTAGCCCTCCTGGCTGCCCGAGCCGCGCAGGAAAAATTTGCGCAGACGTTCG
This sequence comes from Azonexus sp., assembly GCA_049294655.1. Lineage (GTDB taxonomy): Bacteria > Pseudomonadota > Gammaproteobacteria > Burkholderiales > Rhodocyclaceae > Azonexus. The sequence goes on along the minus strand of JBAQDI010000027.1, from coordinate 27,627 downwards.
GGCGACAGCTTTTCGACGCGTTCGAAGGGATAGACCCCTTTCTGGGCAGTCGCCAGGACATTGGTATCGAGATCCGAGGCAACGATCGAAACCTGCGAGGTCGCGCCGCCGAAAGTCTCGGCCACCGTCATCGCAATCGAGTAGGGCTCTTCGCCGGTCGAGGCGGCCGAGCACCAGATGCGGATTGGTCGCCGCGTGCCGATTTTTTGCAGTTGCTCGGCAAGGATCGGGAAGTGATGCGGCTCGCGGAAAAACGAAGTCAGGTTGGTGGTCAGCGAATTGACGAAGAGTTCCCACTCACCGCCACCATTCCGTTCCAGAGCATCGAGATACTCGGCGAAGGTCTGCTTGCCGGTTGCCCGCAAGCGGCGGGCCAGGCGGGAATAGACCATATCCTGCTTGACCGGCGACAGCGAGATGCCGGCATGCTGGTAGATCAGCTTGCGAACACGCTCGAAATCGGCTGACGAAAAACTGAATTCCCGCAGCGAGGGCTCTCTGGCTGGCAGCGGCGGCGGGAAAAGTGGTTTCTTTGGATCAAGCATGCTAAAACTCCTCCCATTCATCATCCAGCGAGGTTGGCAAGGCGCGCGGCCGCCGCCCACCGGCAACCTGACGCGAACCATCATGTTCCGGCAGGGCCGTCGCCAGGCGTGGAATTTCGCGGCGCACACCGGCCGCCAGCTTGAAAACCGAAACCGTGGTCAGCAACTGCCGCGCCTGCTCCTCCAGACTCTCGGCTGCCGCCGCCGCCTGCTCGACCAAAGCGGCATTCTGCTGGGTCACTTCATCCATCTGACTGACTGCCAGGCTGATCTGCTCGATACCGGCACTCTGTTCGCGGCTGGCCGCCGAAATATCCGTGACGATACGGGCCACGCGCTTGATGCTGGCCACGACGTTTTCCATGGTCTGCCCGGCCTGATCGACCAGCCGGTTGCCCGACTCGACCCGCTCGACGGAATCGGAAATCAGCCCCTTGATTTCCTTGGCGGCCGCAGCACTGCGCTGTGCCAGGCTGCGCACCTCGGTGGCGACCACGGCAAAGCCCCGCCCCTGTTCGCCAGCCCGGGCGGCTTCCACTGCGGCATTGAGCGCCAGGATGTTGGTCTGGAAGGCAATTCCATCGATCACCCCGATGATGTCGGCGATCCTGCTGCTCGCCTGATGGATCGAGCCCATGGTCTTGACCACCTGCCCGACGACTTCGCCACCCTGTTCGGCGATGCGCTGGGCTTCGCCGGCCAGCTCCTTGGCCTGCCGGGAGTTTTCGGCATTGTGGCGAACCGTCACGGTCAGCTCTTCCATGCTCGATGCCGTCTCTTCGAGACTGCTCGCCTGCTCCTCGGTACGGCAGGAAAGATCCTGATTGCCCGAGGCAATTTCCTGCGAAGCCGTATTGATCGTATCCGCTGAAACCTGGATTTCGCCGACCAGCTCGCGCAGCCGGGCAACGGTCGTATTGGCATCTTCACGCAAGCGGGCAAATGTTCCCAGATAGTTGCTATCGACCGTCTGGGTCAGATCGCCCACCGCCATGCCCTCAAGCAGGCAGGCAATCTCGCCGATCGCCTTGCCGCTGATTTCGAGCAGGCTGTTGATTCCCAGGCCCAGTTCGCGATAGAAGCCCTCGAGCGCATCAGTATCGAGGCGTGCCTCAAGATCCCCGGCTGAGGCGCGGCTGATCAGCGTAGCAATCGAATGCTGGGCATTCAGCTCAGCCGTCCGGTCAACCCACTCGCCGACGGTACCCAGGCGCTGACCACGGCTATTGATGATCGGATTGGTCACGATGTTGTAGATGCGGCCACCAATTTCCAGCTCGGCCTGACGGGTTGTCTGCAACTCGCGCAAACCTTTCAGGGCGGCAGCCGGATCCTGGTAGAAGACGCCGATATTGCTGCCAATGAACTTGTCCACCGAGAAACCGGCTTGCTGTTCGCGCAAACGCGGCTCGATCTGGCGCAGGGTGTTCAGCAGGCCCTTGTTGGCATAGATCACTGTGCCATCGTCATCGGCAATCCGCAAATTGGCGGCCACGCAATCAAGCGCGATACCGATGCGCAGATTGTCGTTGGCGATGCGCTGATCTTCCGCTGCCCTGAAACCCTGTTGAATCTGCATCGACTGCAGCCCCTGCAGCACCTGGCCCACCTCGTCATCGGCCGTGATATCGACGGCATTGTCGTAACGCCCCTCGGACAGGCTGGCGAATATTGGAATCACTTTTTGCTGCAGCGGCAGGACAATCAGCCGGCGAATCAATCCCGAAAGGAAGACGAGCAGAACCAGTGACAAAACCAGCCCGCCAATGATCAGGTAACGCGAAATCTGTGCCGACAGCGCATGGAACTCATCAAGATAGGTGCCACCGGCAATCAGCCACTGGGCCTCAGGCACGGTCTTGAAGACGACGATCTTGTCGCGCGCCGAGCTCTCGCCCAGTTCGGCATTCATCCACGGATAAACAGTTTCCCCGGCTTTACGTTCGAGCATGTCACGAATAAATTCATGGCCGCCCGCATCCCGTGCCTCGATAACATTGCTGCCTTCCTTGGCCGGGTGCACCACCAGACTGCCGTAAGTCTTGCCCGGGGCAGCATCGAGTACGTAGTAATAGCCGGTTTCACCGATCTTCAGGGCGCGGATTTCCTTTTTCAGCGCTTCCAGTTCGGCCGTGATGTTGAGGCCGATGAAACTTGCGCCGATCAGCTTGCCCTCGCGGTCAAGGATGGGCGTGTAACTGGTATAGAAGGCCTTGCCGAACAGGCTGGCCCGCCCAACGTATGGTTTGCCGGCCAGCAACATGGCATAGGCCGGGTGGTCACGGCCCAGGCTGGTACCAACCGCCCGCTCGCCATCCTCTTTCTTGAGCGAAGTCGTAATGCGTACGAAGTCCTCACCCTTGCGCACAAAAATTGTGGCGACCGCGCCGGTCCTGGCCGTAAAACGGTCGACAATCTCGAAGTTCCCATTCAGCACCTCCGCCTTGCCATGCCTGAGCAGGGGATCATCGTCGCTCCCCTCCAGCGAAAAGCCGTTGGGAAAGTTCATCTCGAATCCGCGATTGATCTGCACCGCCTCGCGGCTCATGGCCAGGAGATTGGTTTGCACCATCGCCTGGATCAGATCGACGTCGTGGCGCAGGGTCTCCCGTCCCCGGGCATCAAAAGCCGAAACGATATAGCTGCTGAGCACCTGCACCGCGCCGCCGAGAATCAGCAGCAGACTCAACAGCAGGCTGAGCACGATCTTTTTTGAGGCCGACGCGTTGGCCAGCCAATACCGAATCCCACCACTCAGCCCAGTCGCCACCACACGGCCGTGCCGAATGAGCTTGCCACCGGCGCGCCGTTCACGGAAAGCGGCATAGGCCACCTCCGCTTCCTTGATTTGCTGCGCAGGAGCCGGCCGGCGAAGCGAGACATAGCCGACCACCTGACCATTCTCACGCAGCGGCGCGGCATGAGCCTGCACCCAATAAAAATTGCCATTCTTGCAGCGATTCTTGACCAGGCCGCTCCATGGACGGCCTTCCTGCAGATCGCGCCACATGTCGGCAAAGGCTTCCGGCGGCATATCGGGGTGACGGATGATGTTATGCGGCTGGCCGATCAGTTCGGCGGCCGAAAAACCGCTGACATCGACAAAGTCCTTGTTGACATAGGTAATCAGCCCCTTGAGGTCCGTTCTCGAAACAATCAGGGTGCGCTCATCGAGCGCCACTTCCACATTCGTCACCGGCTGGTTATTACGCATTGATGCACGTCCGTCCATTAGCCTTCGTCATCAGAACTCCGTCCATTCATCATCTTCCGGCGCGGCCAGCGCGGCGGGTCGGCTAAAGGCCAGCCGGCCAGCGGGCGCGGCGGCGATCAAGGCCGGCTGGCGCCCGGCCCGCGGACCAGCCCGCAGGCTTTCCAGCAGGCTGATGACCCGTCGCGAACGGCTGGAAAATTCACCTTCAATCAGCGCCCGGGCAGCAACGGCATCGCCTGCCAGCTGGGTACGAATCACCCCTGCTGCACACTGATGGAAACCGGCATGTTCCACCTTGAGTTCAATGTATTTTCCCTGCCCGTGCAGCACCCGCCCGTCACCATGTATCCAGCACCCCAGGGCACATTGGTCATCGCGACCGACAACGCCGGGATCGAGCCGCTCACCGCCGCCGTCCAAATAATCAAGCAACCGTTGTTTCCACTTGCTGTGCGCCGCAATGGCCCCATCGAAATCCAGCCCCGCCAGGCCGGACTGGTTAGCGACCAGAACGCCACCCGGGAGGCGGAAAATGGCCACCGCCTGGGCCAGGCTGCGCGCCTGCTCCTCAAGGCTTTCGGCGGCAGCAGCCGCCTCCTCGACGAGTGCCGCATTTTGCTGCGTCACTTCGTCCATCTGATTGACCGCGCGACTAACCTGTTCGATACCCGAACTCTGCTCGCGGCTGGCCTCCGAAATATCGCCCATGATCTTGGCTACCCGGCGGATGCTGGCCACCACCTCCTCCATCGTCCGCCCGGCCTGATCGACCAGCTTGTTGCCGGTAGTGACCTTGTCGACGGAATCGGAGATCAGTCCCTTGATTTCCTTGGCCGCCGCGGCACTGCGCTGGGCCAGATTGCGCACTTCGGTCGCGACCACGGCGAAACCACGCCCCTGCTCGCCGGCCCGGGCGGCTTCGACCGCCGCATTGAGGGCCAGGATATTGGTCTGGAAGGCAATGCCGTCGATCACCCCGATGATGTCGGCAATCTTGCTGCTCGACTGGTGGATGGCGCTCATCGTCTGTACGACCTGACCGACCACTTCGCCACCGCGGATGGCAACCTGCTGGGCATGGTTGGCCAACTCGTTGGCCTGCCGCGAATTGTCGGCATTCTGGCGCACCGAGCTGGTAATCTGCTCCATGCTGGAAGCGGTTTCTTCGAGGCTGCTCGCCTGTTCCTCCGTGCGCGCCGAGAGATCCTGGTTACCAGAAGCGATTTCCTGGGCGGCGGTATTGATCGCGTCCGTGGCATCCTTGATCGAGAAAATGATCTTCTGCAGGTTGTCCACGGTGGCGTTCGCATCGTCCTTCAGGGTACCGAGCATTCCCTGGTAACTGGTATCGATCTTTTGCGTCAGGTTGCCCTCGGACATGCGCGCCAGCATCGCCCCAAGATCGCCGAGCGCCCGGGTATTTGCCTCCAGCAAATCATTGATGCCCTGGGAAATTTTCTGGAAGAACCCACTCATCCGGTCGGCCTCGAGACGCCGGCTGAAATCACCCGCCACTGCGGCATCGATGATCCCGGCCACTTCGCTTTCGATTTCCACCTCGGCCGTGCGATCCCGCCATTCGACAACGGTTCCCAGACGCTGGCCCTGATCATTGATGATCTGGCAGGCAATCAGCACGAAATGACGGCCACCGATGCCAAGCGCGGTCGGCTCGTTGGCTTTCAGGCTGGCCAGCAGATTGCGCGAATGACCAGCCTGCTTGTCGTAAATATCGAAACCGGAACCAAGAATATTTGCCGCACTGAAGCTCGGCAGTTCGCGGCGCAGGTCACTCTCCGCCCGGCGCATCATCTCGAGCACGGAGGCATTGCAATAAATGATGGTGCCCTCCGGATCGGCCACCATCACATTGTTCGAGGTAGCGTCGAGAGCCACCTTGATGCGCAGGGTTTCATCAGCCGCCTTGCGGTCGGCCTGGACGCGCAATCTGAGATCCGACTGCATCTTGTCGAGCGCGCACATCAACTGGGCCGGCTCATCACGCCCGGAAAAATCGATGGCGTTGTCCATGTTGCCGGCAGCAACCGACTCGGCGAGAGCGACACCGTCGCGCAAGGGACCGGTAATCTGGCGCGTCACCCACAAGCCGGCCGGAATCATCACGGCGAAGGCCAGCAACACCAGCAAGAACATGGTCGTCCGGGCATTCGCCTTGACCTCGTTGATCTCGTTGGTATCACGCGTGATGTTGTCCTTCTGCAAGTCGACATAATCGCCAAGGGTGCCGAACCAGGCCTCCAGCTTGGGCCGGAAATCATTGAAAAAATGCTTTTCATACTCGGCGCGATTCCCCGCGGCAAGCAGGGTGAACATCTGCTGAATCGAGGTTTCCGCGGCCTGACGGGCCGGCAGGAGACGCCCGATGATTTCCTTGCCGCGCGGCGTCACGGTCGTTGCGACGAGTTGCGCCTCGGCCTCGATATATTTGGCCAGATCGGCCTCCACCTTGGCCTTTTCGCCCATCTGCAGGTCGGGCTCCTGATAGATCAGCGCCGTTCGCACATGCCGGGCAATCAGCAGATTTCGCATCTGCATATCAACCGCCAGCTCTGTCTTGCGGATGTTATTGCCGACGATGTGGTCGACCCGGTCGCCAATGCTGTTGATGCTGAACAAGGCCACGCCGACAAAAACCAGCATCAGGCCAAGCGCCCCGACGGTCGTCATGATCAGTCGAGTACCGATCCTGTAATTGCGCATATTAAACATGTTCATCTTCCCGGCAGGTTCGTTGCTTATTCGGTAGCGGAATCGATCAATTCCATATCGGCACTGGTCATCAAGCGCTCGATGTCGGTGACGATCATCATGCGGGACTCCAGTGAGGCCAGACCCAGAATGTATTTGGTATCGAAAGTGCCCGAAAAATCCGGCGCCGGACGAATCTGGGCGGGGGTCAGGGAAATGACGTCGGAAACACTATCGACCACGACCCCGATCACCCGCCCCGCGACATTGAGGATGACGACCACGGTGAATGGTGTGTATTCGATCTTGCCAAGATTGAACTTGATGCGCAGATCGACCACCGGCACGATGATGCCGCGCAGATTGATGACCCCCTTGATGAACGGCGGGGCATTGGCAATCAGGGTCGGCGCCTCATAGCCCCGGATTTCCTGCACCTTGAGGATATCGATCGCGTACTCCTCGCGACCCAGGGTAAAGGTCAGAAATTCGCTGGCGACGAGATCCTCGTCACCTACCTGCCCAGCGCCATGCGTCATCACTTCCATTTATCGCTCCTCGATTCAGCCGTCAGCCGGCCTTCTGCATATTCGACCGGGCCATGCCGGCAATGGCGGAAACGTCAAGAATCAACGCCACGTGACCGTCGCCCATGATAGTCGCGCCCGACACGCCAGGCACCCGCCGGTAATTGGCCTCCAGACTCTTGATCACCACCTGGTGCTGGCCGACCAGGGCATCAACGAAGAGGGCCGCCTTGGCACCGTCGGCATCGATGACGATCATGATGCCCTGGGTAAAATCGCCCCAGGCCGACTTGAGGTTGAAAACCTCATGCAGGACGACCACCGGCAGATACTCGCCGCGCACCTGAATGACCCGTGCCTGGCTGGTCAGCGTCTTGATGTCGCCAGGCTGAGGCTGCAGGGATTCAATGACGTAGGACAGAGGCAGGATATAGGTCTGATTGCCGACGGCCACCGACATGCCATCGAGAATGGCCAGGGTCAGCGGCAGGCGGACGGTCATCCGCGTCCCGACGCCCAGCATCGACTCGATTTCGACCCGGCCGCCCATGGCCTGGATATTGCGCCGCACGACATCCATGCCAACGCCTCGCCCGGAAACGTCGGTCACCTGATCGGCCGTTGAGAAACCGGCCTCGAAGATCAGGCTGAACACTTCCTGGTCGGTCATCTGCTCGGAGACCGGCAAGCCACGTTCGCGCGCCTTGGCGAGAATCTTGTTGCGCGGCAGGCCAGCTCCATCATCACCGACTTCGATGACGATATTGCCGCCCTGGTGATAAGCCTTGAGGGTAATTGTGCCGACCGGGCTTTTACCCGAGGCAACGCGCTGCTCCGGCAACTCGATGCCGTGATCAAGGCTGTTGCGGATCAGGTGGGTCAGAGGATCGGCGATACGCTCGATCAAGCCCTTGTCGAGCTCGGTCGTTTCGCCGGTCGTTTTCAGTTCGACCTGCTTGCCCAGCTTGGCCGACAAATCGCGGACCACCCGGGGAAAGCGGGAAAAGACGAAGGAAATCGGCAGCATCCGGATCGACATCACCGATTCCTGCAGATCGCGGGTGTTGCGTTCAAGCTGCGCCAGACCGTTAACCAGGCGCTCCGGGACACTCTCCTGCATCTGCTCGGCAGTCTGCAGCAACATAGCCTGGGTGATGACCAGTTCGCCGACCAGATTGATCAACTGGTCCACCTTCTCGACACTGACCCGGATCGATGAATCGCCAGCTGCAGCCACTGGCGCCGCGACCTTGCCCGGACGCGGGGCGGGAAGGGCTACGGCAGTCGCCAGCGCGGCCGGAACTGGCGCAACCACAGGCGGCTCGAGCGGCACGAAGAAACCGTAGCCATCACCGTCCTCGACGACCGGAGGAGGGGCAGCCGGCGGGAGAGGGGCAAAGAAACCGTAGCCTTCCCCATCCTCGGCAACGGCAGCCGGCTGACCTTCGGCGTCAGACACGACCGGCAAGGGCTCGAAGAAGCCATAGGCATCGTCCGAAGCATCCACTTGCCCGGCGGGCTCATCGTCAAGCGGGGCAAAAAAGCCATAGCCCGCATCGCTGTCGGGCGACTCAGCAAAAAGACCGGAGGCTGCCGACTCGCTGACGACAACCGGTTTTTCTTCAAAAACCCGCCAGGCACCGTTATCGGCGATGAAATCCACCGACTCGGCAAATGCTTCCTGTGCCGCGTCGGTGGTCAGGCGGAGCTGCCAGAAGCCGACATTGCCCGACACCGTTTCGGGATGGCAGAGAATTTCCAGATCCCCAAGTTTGCGCAGTTCTGCCAGCAGGTTATCGACGCCCTCCCCCTTGGCGGAAAGCTCGGTGGGAACAAACTCGATCGCGAAGGTGCGGGTTGGGGCAAGCTTCGGCGCCGCCTCGGCAACTTCGCGCGGCACAACAGCCGGAGGTGATGCGCGGACTGCCACGGCCTCGTCCGACGACAAGCGACGCAGCCGGGCACAAATCTGCTCGACGCTTTGCGGATCAACAGAACCACGCCCCTGATGTGCCTCCAGCATGGCGCTCAGCAAATCGCCCGACTCGAGAAAGGCATCCACCATATCGGGGCGCAAGCCCAGCTCCTGCTTGCGGATACGATCGAGCAGGTTTTCCAGAATATGGGTGGTCTCGGCGAGATCGGTAAAGCCGAAGGTGCCAGCACTCCCTTTGATCGAGTGGGCGGCCCGGAAGATGGCATTGAGTTGCTCCGGATCCGGATTTTCCAGGTCCAGATCGAGCAGCAAGGCCTCCATTGCCGCAAGGTGCTCTGCCGATTCCTCGAAGAACACCTGGTAAAACTGACTCATGTCGATCGCCATGCCACCCCCTAAACCACAGCTGCCATCAGGCAGCCAGAAACCGAATGCAATGGGCGCCGATGCGGCACCGGCGCCATATCGGGCTTAGCCGATGACCTTGCGGACGACTTCAATGAGTTTTTGCGGGTCGAAGGGCTTGACCAGCCAGCCGGTTGCCCCGGCAGCCCGGCCTTGCGTCTTCATGGCATCAGAGGACTCAGTGGTCAGCATCAGGATCGGCGTCGTCGCATGCTGCGGCAGAGCGCGCAGAGTCTTGATCAGGGTCAGACCATCCATGCGCGGCATGTTCTGGTCAGTCAGCACCAGATTGATGCTGCGTGCCTTGGCTTTTTCCAGGCCATCCATCCCATCCACGGCTTCAATCACTTCATACCCGGCGCTCTTCAGTGTAAACGACACCATTTGACGAATAGACGCGGAGTCATCAACTGCAAGAATGGTCTTAGCCATGTTTTCCTCGTGTGTACATCAGAACAATTCGACATCACCGCTGGCATAGCCGGTTTGACTGACAGGATTGTTATCTACGCCCTTTTTCAGGGTCACCAATTTCTGCGCCAACTGCTCGACATGCGCACGCAATGCATCAAGCGTGCGCAGTGTCGCTTCCGGATCGCCGGAATCGCGTAAAACTTCGGCCAGGCGCTGTTCGTCGTCGACCACTTCGTCCAGCACATCAAGCCGACGCCCGACATGCCCCAGCAACTGGGTCACGACATCCTCGAACTGCAGGGACAGCACCGCCTTATTCACTGCCGCCTCAAGCTGCACGGCCATCCGGTTCAATTCACCGACGGCATCCCCGGCATGGTCTTTCCCCGCTTTGCTCGACTGCATCGCCGGCTCGACATCGCGCCGGGAAGTCAGCGCGAAAGTCATGTCCGGCGCCGTCATCTGGTTAATCGTCTGTTCGGCAGACCCGATGGTAACCTGCATGCCGTCCAGCGAAGTCCGTATCTGCTGGTTGAAATGATTGGTTCGCCCGGAAAGATCGTGCACCACCATGCCCAGTTGACGCTGGCGCTGGGCATACGTATTGATATCCCGAAAGCTGCGGATCAGATGCGCAACAGCTTCCGAAAAAATATTCTGGGCCCGCAGCACCTCACTGCGTATTTCGCCAATCTGGGTGGAAAACTCGGCTGAAATGCGGACAATGGCTGCGCTGCCATGTTTGATAATTTCCCTGTCGTGCCGGTCGCTCAGCAATTGCACTGGTGAACCCTCAGCCGACCGGCTGAACACAGCGGTCACCGCCATCCAGCCGAGGACCAGGACGATCATCGCGCAAATCACCGCCCCCGAACGGGCCGCCGGATCGCTGGCCCAGAGGGTGGCAATGACCAGAACAGACAACGGCAGTCCGGCGAGAAATATCTTGTTATGCGTACCCACCCCACCCCCTGAATTTCGGTCCCGCTGGCTAACCGGCGGTACCTTTGCCCGAGTTGGGCAATTTCAACCCGGGCACGACAGTATCCTCATTCGTGACATCGGACTCCGGCCCCTCCTCTTGAAGGATGGCCTTCTCCGTCCGCTGGTTCAAAACAACAATGCTGATCCGTCGATTGACGGAATTGAGCGGATCATTCTTGTCGAATAGCACGGTCGAGCCTTGCCCCACGACACGCAAGACCTTGCTGTCATCCATACCGCCAATGACCAGTTCCCGCCGGGAGGCATTCGCCCGGTTGGCCGACAACTCCCAGTTCGAAAAGCCGTGCTCCCCCCCGGAGAACTGGGCTGCATCGGTATGCCCGGCCAGACTGATCCGGTTGCCGACGCCGTTCAGGGCCTTGCCGATCTGACGCAGAATATCCCGGGTATACGGCTTGAGATCGGCACTGCTTGAATCGAACATCGGCCGATTCTGCTCATCGACAATCTGGATGCGCAAACCCTCGGAGGTTATGTCGAGCAGCATCTGTTTCTTGAATTGAGCCAGTTGCGGACTCTGCTCGATCATTTTTTCTATATCTGCCTTCAGCGTTTCCAGGCGCTCCTGCTCCTTGCGCCGAAACTCGGCCTGCGCTTCCTTGGAAAACGATGTTTCTCTTTTTTTCTCGACATCGCCGCTTTTGACCTGTCCGGACTGGCGGGTCAGATCCTTGCCGCCCCCTTGCAGCACGCTGGTCGCATCCCCCGTTCCGCTACCGCCTTGCTGGGCAACCTTGACCGGATTCTGGAAAAAGTCGGCAATGCCCTGCAAATCCCCCTTGGCCGTCGAACCGAGCAGCCACATCAGCAGGAAGAAAGCCATCATCGCGGTTACGAAGTCGGCGTAGGCAATTTTCCAGGCACCACCATGCGCGCCGCCGGCGACAACCTTCTTGCGCTTGATGATTATGGGGCGAGTGGAGTCGTCGCTCATCTTGTTGGCCTAATAATTAGCGACAGGATTATTTGCCCTTGCGAGCCTTGAGTTCTTCTTCCAGCTCACGGAAGCTTGGACGAACCCCGGAGCCCAGGGTCTTGCGACCGAACTCGATGGCCACTTGCGGAGCATAGCCGGACATGGAGGCAAGCAGGACCATCTTGATGCATTTATAGATCGTCGAACTTTCGTTCGCTTTCTGTTCAATCAGCTTGGCCACCGGCTCAACAAAACCATAGGCAATAAGAATACCGAGAAAAGTACCGACCAGCGCGCCGCCAATCATCTTGCCCAACACCGCAGGTGGCGACCCCACAGAGCCCATCACATTCACCACCCCCATCACGGCAACCACAATACCGAAGGCTGGCGTTGCCCCGGCAATATTCGATACGACATGCCCCGGCTCGGCGGCCTCGTGATGATGAATATCCAGTTCGACATCCATCAGGCTCTCGATTTCGACCGTGTTCAGGTTGCCGCCCACCATCATCCGGAGATAATCAGTCGTAAACTCCATGATGTGGTGATCATGAACCAGATTCGGGTACTTGCTGAAAATCGGGCTGGAATCCGGATTCTCGACGTCGCTCTCGATCGACATCAAGCCTTCTTTCCGCACCTTGCCAAGAATCTCGAAAAGCATGGCCAAGGTGTCTACATAAAAGGCTTTATTGTATTTTGAGCCCTTGAGGGTCCCCGCTGCCGCTGCCAGCGTGGACTTGATGAGTTTCATGTCATTGGCCGCGACAAAGTAGCCAATCACCAGACCAATGATCGCCACATACTCGAGCGGCACCCACAACGAGAGCAGGCTACCGTGAACCGAGTAAGTGCCTAGCGCGGAGGCCAGAATAATGACGTAACCGATGATTAGAAACATGCAAGCCCCCGAGTGCACCAACGGTCAGCAGCGCAGATGCACTTACCTGTATTGGTGCCCTCTATTGTAGCCACAGGCACAACCGGAGTGCAAAGGAAGAAACGGCAAGACAAGCCCTCGCAGCGGCCATTTCAGCCTGCTTGCGCAGTGATACACTCAGTCTCATCACCATTCGCATGGAAGATTCGTGATCCGATACTGCAATCACTGCGGAGCCGATGTCGTCTTTATCGTCCCGGCGGGAGACTCGCTACCCAGACATGTCTGCGCAACCTGCGGCCACATTCATTACGAAAATCCCCGCCTGATCGTCGGCTGCATCGCCTCCTGGGAGGGGCGCCTGCTATTTTGTCGGCGCGCCATCGAACCACGCCTCGGCTTCTGGACACTACCGGCCGGCTTCATGGAAAATGGTGAAACCACTGCCGCGGCCGCCGTACGTGAAACCGCCGAGGAAGCGGGCGCCAATGTCATCATTGACGCCCCGTTTGCCATGGTCAGCATTGCCCATATCAACCAGGTCCACCTTTTCTACCGAGCCCATCTCGCCGCCCCGGAATACGCCGCCGGAGAAGAAAGCCTGGAGGTAGAGCTCTTCGATGCGAGTCAAATTCCATGGCCGGATATCGCTTTCCGCAGCGTCACTTATGCGCTGCAACGCTACCTCGAAGATCGCACCGCCGGCGTCTTCGGCTTTCATGAAACCTCACTGACACCGTTGCCTCCTGGACCCTGATCATTCGTCCGGAGGCGAGTAACGAACCGGCAGGCTCAGGACAACAGACCGACCCCGCAAACTTTCCGGCACAACAGCCGAGCGCACGGCCATGGAGACCAAAGCCAGCGCCTCGGCATCCAGTTCCGGATAGCCACTCGACGAAGCCAGCTCAACAGCGGGCTCGCCCGCTACCACATCGAGCCTGATCGAAATCAGCACATCAGCCTCCCGTACCTGCACCGGGTAGCGTTTGAATCGACGAGCAACCCGCGCAATAGCCAACCGATACTCCCGCAAGCCATCGGCACTGACAGCACCTTCATCCGTCGCGGCACGAACCGCCGGGGGCGCATCAGCCCTATCCGTTGTTTTTCCGGCAGGCAGTCGCTCGACCGGGAATGTGGCCGGTGATGGGGCCCGGCGCCTGAGCACGCTTGCCGCCGGCTCGGCAGGCACTGATGTTGTCACCACTCTTTTTCGCCCGCCCTCCTGATTTTGCAACACCGCCCGCAACTCACCCGAACGGCCTTGCCCCGAGGGCGGCAAGACACGCCCCGCTGGCGCAGCCAGCAAGAAAATGGCATGAATGAGCAAAGAGAGGAGTAGGGCACGAAAAAGCACAATGTCATTATTTGCCTTTTCTTCCTATAAAAAAATCCCCCGTACGGCTTTACCGACGGGGGATCAGGCCTCCAGCGGAGGCGGCGCATCAGCAATGCTTACTTGCCGATATTGCGCGCATCCTCGTCCATCTTGTTCGAGTACATCTTGCCCATGTACGCACCGATAACCAGTACGCCAACAATGACAGCCAGACTCATCAAACCGATATCACTGCCAAACAAAAGTTCCCAAGCCATAAGTTACCTCCCAGTAACAAAAAAACACTACTTATCCGCCTTGGCTGTCAGCCTTAGCGGTTCCCCTGAATCAGCCTTCCACTCCCCCTGCAAACGCCATTTCCCAGCAGGATCTTCAATTAAAACAAGCCAACGACCGGCAATATCCTCGGTCAGTTTTCCAACATACATCCCCGAACCATCGGCGGCCATTTCCACCAGTTGGTCGTGCCCTGCCCGTGTTGGATGCGCCAGCTTGAGTGTGACCACTTTGGGAAGCTGCAGTTCGCTTCCCGTTGTCAGCAACAGTCGCATATTCTGATCAGCCCGCATGATATCGGCCGTCAAGCCAAGACTGGCTGCCTGCTGGTCGCGTTGCATGCTCTGATTTACGGCAAGCCCCTGCTTGTAATAGTCATCGGTTACCAGACCATCGTTACTGCTGATCGCCAGCCCGAGGGTAATTATGCCAGCGACAATAACGATCGCCGGCCCCGCCATCAGAAACCACGGCCACCGTTCTTTGTACCAGGGGCGATTGTCATTACGCAATGTCATTGTTCCGCTCATATCAGGGCATCAGGAAAGAGGCTTTTTCACGAACTGCGATATTGTCGTGATTCTCGGCCTTTACATCGAAATAAATCGTGTTGGCACCCCGCTTGCCAGACTCCGGGGGGACCTGCACAACGACGGTGATCTCATGGTTCTCGGAACTGGCGACATCGACAACAGGCGAACCAAGCAACTCGATACCATCCATGCCCTCCACCTTAACCGAATAACGCTTGGGCTCTTCGGTGGTATTCATGATTTTCAGATTAAATACATTCTCGATCTTGCCATCATCTGCCTCACGAGCCAACACCGAGCGGTCTCGAAGGATATCCACCTTGAGTGGCACGCGCGTCGCCAGCGACCAGGCTGCGGCAAGGGTAATCGCCGCCAGGATCGCGCTGTAGAGCAAAACCCGCGGACGAATGACATGTCCAACAATTTCCCTAGACGCGAAATTTTTCGCCAAGGCATTTTCGGTCGTGTAACCAATCAAACCACGCGGCAATGACAGTTTATCCATGACCGGATCGCAGGCGTCGATACACGCACCACAACCGATGCACTCATATTGCTGCCCCTTGCGGATATCGATCCCGGTCGGGCAGGCCACAACACACAAACCACAATCGACACAATCGCCCAAGGTGCCAGCTTGCGAATCCACCTCTTTCCTGCGTGCCCCGCGCGGCTCGCCGCGGGCCGGATCATAAGTAATGATCAAGGTATCCGGATCGAACATGACCCCCTGAAAACGCGCGTAGGGACACATGTATTTGCAGACCTGCTCACGCAGGAAACCTGCCTGCATGTAACAGAACCCGGCATAAAAGAATATCCAGAACAATTCCCAGGCCGACAAGCCGAACGGCAGCGATGAAAGCAATTCACTAACCGGCGTAAAGTAGGCAACCAGCGTAAACCCGGTCCACAATGAAATTACCAGCCAAACCAGATGCTTAAGGACCTTCAGCCAAAACTTTCGGGACGTTAGCGGCCCCTTGTCCAGCTTCATGCGGGCCGAGCGATCCCCTTCGATCCGGCTTTCGATCCACATGAAAATTTCGGTGTATACGGTCTGTGGACAAGCATAACCACAGAACAAACGCCCGGCGATTGCCGTAAAAAGAAACAGGGCATAGGCCGAAATAATCAGCAACAGCGCCAGATAAAAGACATCTTGCGGCCAGAGAACCAAGCCAAACAAATAGAATTTGCGTTCAACCAGGTGCAAAAGGACTGCCTGACGGCCATTCCACTGCAACCATGGCGTGCAGAAAAATAGTATTTGCGTAAAAAAAACCAGCACCCAACGCCAGGTATTCCACCACCCCTTTACTTCGCGAACGTAAATTTTCTTGTGTTTCTCATAAAAAGAAACAGCGGCTGCCGAGTCGGCAGTTTGGGAGGTATTTTCAGTCGGTTCCATAGCAGCGTATCGGTGTCAAAACTGCGCTAATACAGGCATTCTCAAGGAGGAATGCAACAACGCACTTTTGGTACAGATCGAAACTATCAGCAAATTTTCAGCGATAAAAAAGCGGGGCGGCAAGCCGCCCCGCTTCTGAACCAATTACTTGGCGCTCAGGCTGAGCACGTAAGCAGACAGCAGATGAACCTTTGCGTCACCAAGGAATTCCTTCCAGGCGGGCATCTTGTTCTGACGACCATTGGTGATGGTTTCGGTAATCGTCGCTTCGGAAGAGCCATACAGCCAAACCTTGTCGGTCAGGTTCGGAGCACCCAGAGCCTGGGTACCGGTAGCTTCCGGACCATGGCAACCGATACAACCGGCGCTGCTGAAGACTTCCTTACCCTTGGCGGCACGAACGGAATCATTCGGCAGACCAGACAGGGAACGCACAAAGTTGGCTGCATCCTTGATGCTATCCGCACCCAGCTGGGCGTGCGCCGGCATCATGCCTTGACGACCATTGGCAATGGTTTCCTTGATCTGTTCCGGCTCGCCGCCATACAGCCAGTCGTTGTCGGCCAGATTCGGGAAGCCCTTGGCACCACGCGCATCAGCACCGTGACATTGAACGCAGTAGGTCAGGAACAGGCGCTTGCCCATTTCATTGGCCTGCTTGTCAGCGGCCACGGCCTTCAGATCCATCGCCAGATACTTGTCGAACAGCGGTTTGACAGTTGCATCCATCTTGTCAACTTCAGTCTTGTGCTGACCACCGGAAGTCCAGCCCAGCACGCCCTTGAAGTTGCCCAGACCCGGGTACAGCGCCAGATAAACCAGCGCAAACACCACGGTGATGACGAACAGCCAGCTCCACCACTTCGGCATCGGGTTGTTGTACTCCTCGAGAGTCTCATCCCAGACGTGACCCATGGTCTTGCCGGGGGTGAAAGTCGCTTTGCCCTGAACGATCAGCAGAACCGCACAGGCAAGAATACTTGCCAACACGATTACAACAACGTACAGGTTCCAAAAATCGCTAACGAAATCGCTCATTTGCTTTCCTTTTTTTCAGCGTGGATGCGACGCACGAGCCGCCGCATCCTCGTCATCATGTTCTGCGAACGGCAAGTTGGCAGCTTCCTCAAAACCCTTCTTGCTGCTCTTGCCGTAGGCCCACCAGACAATCCCCAGGAAGCAGAGCAACCCGGCAACCGTAATGATGGAACGCAGATCGTTGATGTCCATGGCTATTACTTGGTGTTCTTCAGAGCCGTACCCATAACCTGCAGGTAGGCAATCAGAACATCGAGCTCGGTTTGGTCACCGATGGAAGCCTTGGCGCCCTTGATCTCCTGATCAGAGTAGGTCGGGATACCACGCAGGTTGGCATAGGTACGCATGACACCCAGCTTGGCCTCGATATCGGCAGCCACGGAGTCCTTGGCCTTGGTCTTGCCCAGGAAGGCAAAAGCCGGCATGTTGGACTCAGGAACCACGTCACGCGGATTGATCAGGTGAGCGCGTTGCCACTCGTCGGAATAACGACCACCGACACGCTGCAGATCCGGACCAGTACGCTTCGAACCCCACTGGAACGGATGGTCATAAACGAACTCGCCAGCCACCGAATAGTGACCGTAACGCTCGGTTTCCGCACGGAACGGACGAATCATCTGCGAATGGCAGTTGTAGCAACCTTCGCGCAGATAAACTTCTCGCCCGGCGAACTGAGCAGCAGTGTAGGGCTTGAGGCCATCAACCGGCGTCGTGGTCGATTTCTGGAAAAAGAGCGGAACGATTTCCAGCAAACCACCCCACAAAACCACAAACAACGTGAGAACGAAAAGCAGGCCTACGTTCTTTTCAATTTGATCGTGCTTGATCATTATTATTCCCCCTAATCAGGCGTGGTGAGCAACCGGAGTGATAACCGGTGCATCCTTGGTGTTACCGCCAGCCATGGTCTTGAACATGTTGTAAGCCATGATCAGCATGCCGGTCAGGAACAGAACACCACCCAACCAACGAATCGCCCAGAACGGATAGGAACCCTTGACCGACTCAACGAAGCTGTATGCCAGCGTACCGTCAGCATTCACCGCACGCCACATCAGGCCCTGCATCACACCGGAAATCCAGGTAGCGGCAATGTAAAGCACGGTACCAATGGTAGCGATCCAGAAGTGGACCGTAATCAGCTTGGTGCTGAACATTTCGGTCTTGCCGAAGAGCTTCGGCAGCAGGTAGTACATGGAGCCGATGGAAACCATCGCCACCCAACCCAAGGCACCGGAGTGCACGTGACCGACAGTCCAGTCCGTATAGTGCGACAGAGCATTGACGGTCTTGATCGACATCATCGGGCCTTCAAAGGTAGACATACCGTAGAAGGACAGCGAGGTGATCAGGAACTTCAGGATGGGATCATCGCGCAGCTTATGCCAGGCACCGGACAGGGTCATGATGCCGTTGATCATGCCACCCCACGACGGAGCCAGCAGAATCAGGGAGAAGATCATGCCAACAGACTGGGTCCAGTCAGGCAGCGCGGTGTAGTGCAGATGGTGCGGACCCGCCCACATGTAGGTGAAGATCAGCGCCCAGAAGTGGACCACGGACAGGCGGTAGGAATAAACCGGACGACCAGCCTGCTTCGGCACAAAGTAGTACATCATACCAAGGAAGCCTGCAGTCAGGAAGAAGCCCACAGCGTTGTGACCATACCACCACTGAATCATTGCATCCTGAACACCGGCATAGCAGGAGTAGGAACGCAGGAAGCCAACCGGCACTTCGCAACTGTTAACCAGGTGCAGCAGAGCTACGGCAACGATCATCGCGCCGAAGAACCAGTTCGCCACATAAATGTGCGAAACGGTGCGCTTGGCAATGGTACCGAAGAAGACCAGACCATAGGAAACCCAGACTAGGGTGATCAGGATGTCGATCGGCCACTCCAGCTCGGCGTACTCCTTGCCGGTCGTAATCCCCAACGGCAGGGAAACGGCAGCCAGAAGAATGACGATTTGCCAACCCCAGAAGGTAAAGGGAATCAGCGGACCGCCCCAGAGGCGGGTGTGACCGGTGCGCTGAACACACCAGTAGGACGTTGCGAACAAGGCACAGCCACCAAACGCAAAGATAACCGCGTTGGTATGCAGCGGACGCAGGCGCCCGAAGTGCAGCCACGGCCCGATATTCAACTCCGGCCAGACCAGTTGAGCAGCAATAATGACACCGACAAGCATGCCGACGATGCCCCAGATGACGGTCATGACGGCGAACTGCCGTACAACCTTGTCGTTATATGTGGTTTGCGTTCCAGACATGAACCCACCTCTCGTTAATAAAAAACAGGATGTCCACCCCCCTGAACCCAGGGTGGCGCATGAAAGCGGATGTTATTCTAGATTGTTCGGGGTGTTTTGACCTAGATCAATCTACCGACTATCTAGAAACAAATAAGACTAAAGACGTAGGCCACAGCGGACTTTTCAGGCGCCGTGAACAAAAAAAGGGTGCGTCGTAACGCACCCCAACCCCAACAGAGAACTTTTGCGAGGCTCACACCTCACCAGCAGCCATGATGCCGAATACTTCGCTTGCCGAGGTTGACCCAAGTCAAATGTTCTTGGAATTATCAGTTTCTTCTGGAACAGACACCTGAGGAGGACGCTCGTCGTCATCCATCAGGATGCGGAAGCCAGGCCCCTCCAGATCATCAAATTGGCCGCTACGCACTGACCACCAAAAAACACCGGCGATGGCGAAGACCAGAAGTATGGATATCGGGATCAACAGGTAGATACTTTCCATCAGTCTGCCTTCATTCGCTGAATGCGCAAGGAGTTGAGAACGACCAGCAGAGAACTGGCCGACATGCCAATCCCGGCCAGCCACGGGGTTACGTGACCAGAAATAGCCAGTGGCAGAGCAACGAAATTGTAGGCAAAAGACCACCACAGATTCTGCCTTATAATGGACAAGGTCAGCTTGGCACGCCGCAAGCCATAACGAAGATGATCAAGATTCTCCGAAAGGAGTACGAAATCCGATTGCGTTCTGGCCAACTGCGCACCGCCCCCCATGGCAATCGAGACCTGGGCTTGCGCCAGAACCGGCGCATCATTGACACCATCTCCGACCATGGCCACCACGGCACCACCTGCCTGCAACTCGGTTACACAGGCGTACTTTCCCTGCGGCGTAACCCCGGCGCGCACATCCTTGATACCCAACTCCCCGGCAATGCGCTCAGCCACCGACGGAGCATCGCCGGTCAGCAGGATGACGTGCTTGCCGGCAGCCCGCAGGTCACCGATCATCGCCTTGGCCTCGGGACGTAATTCGTCACCGATCCGGAACAAGGCCAGACAGCCACCGGTATCCGCCAGGACAACTACCGTTTCATCACTGTCAAGCCAGTCGCTCGCCTCATCCGGCAAAGGCTTGCCGGCCAAGGCAAGCGCATACGCCGAACGACCGACTCGACACATCCGGCCATCGACCAGCGCCTCAATCCCCTGCCCGGGCTCACTGAGCACCTTCTCCACGCTGGGCAAAACACCTTTTGTCGCCTGCCGCAACGCTGTCGCTATCGGGTGTTCCGAGGACTGCTCCAGTGCGGCAACAATCGCCAGACATTCAGTTTCCGCCAAGCCCCCCATCAACCGAACCTCCCGCAGATGCATGCGCCCGGTGGTTAGCGTTCCTGTCTTGTCAAAAACGAAATGCGTTGCCCGAGCCAGGGTTTCAATGGCGTGACCGCGCGTCACCAGCAAGCCATCCTTGGCCAGCGCCCCGGCCGAAACAGTCAGCGCAATGGGCGTCGCCAGGGACAGGGCACATGGACAGGTCACGACGAGCACCGAAACGGTGATCCACAAGGCCTGCGAGGGATCCACGAAATACCAGCCAACCGCCACCACAATGGCAATCAACAAAAGAACTGCGACGAAGTAACTGGCAATCCGGTCGGCCAGCTCGACAATTTTCGGCTTTTCGGCTGCCGCCCGTTCCATCAACTGCACAATGGCCGACAAACGCGTCCCCTCGCCCACCTGATCGACTCTCACAATCAACGGACTCTCCGCGTTGATTGAGCCGCCGGTAACCAGATCTCCCGGCGCCTTGGCAACCGGCCGACTTTCACCGGTCAGCAAGGCCTCGTTTGCACGACTAAAGCCCTCGACGACCCGACCATCGGCTGGCACGATGTCGCCAGCCCGGACCAGAACATGGTCCCCCTGCCGCAAATCCGCTACCACGCACTGCTCGGCAGTACGGTCATCGGGGAAATTGGCCATTTTCTGGGCGAAGGCAGGCAACAATTTGGCCAGAGCCTCGGTCACGCCGAGCGCCTTCTGGCGTGCCGTCATTTCAAGATAGCGCCCGCCCAGCAGGAAAAAGACGAACATCGTGACCGAGTCGAAGTAGACCTCACCCTCGCCGGTCAAACTTGCCCAGCAACTGGCCACAAAGGCTGCCCCGACCCCAAGCGCCACCGGCACATCCATACCGAGGCGACGCAACTTGATATCGCGCCAGGCGTTGCGAAAAAACGGCGCCGAAGAATAGAGGACGACCGGCAAGGTCAGCAGCAGACTGGCCAGACGCATCATGGTTTCGATATCGACTGCCATCTCGCCATTCGCGATATACACCGGGAAGGCATACATCATCACCTGCATCATGCCAAAGCCGGCCACCCAGACTCGCCACAAGGCATCACGCCGCTCCTTGCGGGAAATCTCCTCGTTTTTGGCGGCATCGTAGGGATAAGCCCGGTAACCGATCGCGGCAATCGCCCCCAGGATGTCCGAAAGCTTGATCCGCGACTCGTCCCAACGCACCCGTGCCCGGCGAGTCGTGTAGTTGATATCGACCGCGGTCACCCCAGGCAGTTTGCCGACATGCTGCTCGTTCAACCAGATACAGGCGGAACAGGTAATTCCCTCGAGCAGCAGAGAGGCTTCGCGTTCGCCCTCGCCCAGCTCCTTGACGAAACTTTTCTGAAAGTCGGCATGATCGAACAGCGCCAGCTGATCGAGAATTTGCGGCATGGCTTCGCGCTGCGACTCGGGCAAGGCATCACGACTGCGGTAATAGTCACCCAACCCGTTATCGACAATTGACTGCGCCACCGCCTGACAGCCATAGCAACACATTTCACGCGCCTCTCCAGCAATCGGCACGGAAAGTTCGACATCGTCGGGAACGGGTTGACCGCAGTGATAGCAGGAAGCTTCGGGCATGCAATAAAAAAGGCACCGAAGTGCCTTTGGGGTCGATGGCGGAGCGAAAGTATAGTTTATTTGGTCCCCATCCGGATGGCGCCATCCAAACGAATAACCTCGCCATTGAGATAGGCGTTTTCGACGATATGTTTGACCAGACTTGCGTACTCCGCCGGCTTGCCCATGCGTGACGGGAAAGGCACCATCTTGCCGAGCGAGTCCTGAACTTCCGGCGGCATCCCCATCAACATCGGCGTTTCCATGATCCCCGGTGCAATGGTCATCACCCGGATACCACTGCGCGCCAATTCGCGCGCCACCGGCAAGGTCAAGGCAACAATGCCGCCCTTCGAGGCGGCATAGGCAGCCTGGCCCAACTGCCCCTCATAGGCAGCAACCGATGCCGTATTGACGATAACACCGCGTTCACCGCCAGCATCAGGCTCGCCCTTGATCATGGCAGCCGCCGCCAGACGGATCATGTTGAAGGTACCCACCAGGTTGATATTGATCACCTTGGCAAAACTTTCGAGGCGATGCGGCCCCTCCTTGCCGACCACCTTTTCGGCCGGCGCCACCCCGGCGCAATTGACCAGGCCATGCAAACCGCCAAAAGTCGAAATCGCCGTCTGGATCGCATTGATCGCCGAAGACTCGCTCGCCACATCGGTCTCGACGAACAGGGCTGAAGCCCCCAGTTCTGCCGCCAGTTTTTCGCCAGCCTCGCGATTCAGATCGGCAAGCAGCACTTTTGCCCCGGCCTCAACCAGCGCCTTCGCCGTTGCCGCCCCCAAACCGGAACCCGCCCCCGTTACCAGAAACACCTTGCTATTGATTTGCATTGCTGCTCTCTCCTCAATTTACCGGGAAAACACCACTCTCCAGACGGTAGCGTATGGAACAAGGGCGCATCTTACAACGGCCTGCGCAGGCTGACAAAGCAACGGATGCCATTGGCTTTTCATCAACCGGGGATCTACATTGAAACGACGAAACAACATAGATCGATCTTGAGGAGACAACCATGTCCACATTCGACTCTCCCATTTCCCGTTGCGATGCGGCACACGAAATGGTCCTTACCGACGAAACCCAGGCTGAATGCGCCCGCGAACACGAATGCCCAAGCGACCGAATCTGCCCACTCTGCGGCTACTTCGCCGAAACAGAACGCGAGGCACAGAAGCTGGCCCGGCAACACACATAGCGGCACACACTGTTGCAATCGGTTACTTGAGCACCGCCACCAGCGCGGGTATCTTTACCCCATGCGCTGACCAGACATCGGCCTAGACGGCAGTACCTCCCCCCTGAACCTGTCGTCTTGAAAGCCTCGTACTCCCCCCGGTACGAGGCTTTCTCCTTTTGGGATGCGCCAACTGCGACAAGCCTTGCTTGCCGAAGCGCGCTACTCCCTTCACACAGCACTCCCTGTTGTCTAATGACCTCCCCTGCTGTATCATCGCCGACCTTGCGTGCCGCTGTAGCTCAGTTGGTAGAGCAGCGCATTCGTAATGCGAAGGTCGCCAGTTCGATTCCGGCCAGCGGCACCAAAAGTAATCAAGTAGTTAGCCCAGCCCACAAGGTTGGGCTTTTTACTTTCCGGGGTTCGCATGACCCGGCAAAACGCCCTGGACAAAAAAATCCCGGCCATTTGGGGTAGCCGGGCTAAAAGGGGGGATTCTGATGCCCTCAAAAGACACGCTCTTGAGAATCCTCACCATATTGGTTTCAAACCGCCCAATCCGTTCGCTGGCACTCATAGGCAGAACGATTGCCCCCGGAACCGATCGATTGCCCGGCCAGAGGAAGTTCATCACCCGCCCCGGTTGAAGCAATAGCACAGCGTACAATTGTCGCTTTTCTCTCCGCAGAGACGACGCCGACCTCATGAATCTATTGCGCGCGCTGGCCACGGTTAGCGGAATGACCCTGCTCTCCCGCATCCTCGGTTTTGTCCGGGATTTCGTCATCGCCAGGACCTTTGGGGCCGGACTGGCGACCGATGCCTTTTTTGTCGCCTTCAAGTTGCCCAACCTGCTGCGCCGGATGTTTGCCGAAGGGGCTTTTTCGCAAGCCTTCGTGCCCATCCTTGGCGAATACAAGAATCAGCGCGGCGAAGCCGACACCCGTACGCTGGTCGATCACGTCGCCAGCCTGCTGTCGCTCGCCCTGTTTGCCGTCACGGCGCTTGGCATCGCCATTGCCCCGCTGCTGGTCTGGCTTTCCGCCCCGGGCTTCACGGCGGAACCGGGAAAATTCGAACTGACGGTGACGCTGACCCGCATCACCTTCCCCTACATCCTGTTCATGTCGCTGGTCGCCCTTTCCGGCGGCATCCTGAACAGTTGGAGCCGCTTTGCCATTCCGGCCTTCACGCCGGTTTTGCTGAACCTGACTTTCATCGTCATGGCGCTGTTTGCTGCGCCTTATTTTGACCCACCGGTACTGGCCCTGGCTTGGGCCGTCTTCATCGGCGGCCTGCTGCAACTGGCCATCCAGATTCCCGCGCTACGGCAAATCGCCATGCTGCCGCGCCCGTCAATCAACTGGCGGGCTGCCTGGGCCGACCCCGGCGTGCGGCGCATCACCCGGTTGATGGGGCCGGCCCTGATCGGCGTTTCCGTCTCGCAGATCAGCCTGATCATCAACACCGTTTTTGCGTCCTTCCTGCAGACGGGCAGCGTTTCCTGGCTTTATTACGCTGACCGCCTGATGGAATTCCCCTCGGGCATGCTCGGTGCCACCCTGGGGACCATCCTGCTACCGTCACTGTCGCGGCATCATGCCAGCAACAATCATGTCGAGTATTCAAAGCTGCTCGATTGGGGCCTGCGCCTGACCCTGCTGCTCGCTGCACCGGCGGCATTGGCCCTGGCTATCCTTGGCGTACCGCTGCTTGCCACCCTGTTTTTTCACGGCGCCTTCTCGGCCGACGACGTTTTCCGCACCCGCGAGGCATTGGTCGCCTATACCGTCGGCCTGACCGGCCTGATCCTGGTCAAGGTCCTGGCGCCCGGTTTCTATGCCCGGCAAAACGTGCGCACGCCGGTGCGCATCGCGCTGATCTCGCTGGCCGCGACGCAGCTTATGAACCTGGTGTTTTTGATGGTGCTGGACCTGGGCCACGCCGGCCTGGCCCTCTCCATCGGTCTGGCGGCCTGCCTGAATGCCGCAATGCTCTACCGCGGGCTGCGCCGCCACGGCATTTTCCAGCCGCAACCGGGCTGGCTGAAATTCACGCTCAAACTCTGCGTGGCCATGGCCGTCATGGGCGCGGCGCTTGCATTCGGTCTTGGCCGGGAAAATGACTGGTTGCAGGGCGACACGCTTGGCCGGACAATCCATCTCTCATGGCTGGTGCCGCTCGGTGCCGGCGCCTATTTCGCGACACTTTGGCTTCTCGGTTTTCGTCTGCGCGACTTCCGGCAGCGGGCGGCCGATTGAATGGGGACACATCATGAAACTGACCAGTTCCAGCTTTGTTGACGGGCAAACCATACCGGGCGAATTCTCCTTTTGCGCCCCGGATCCGGCCCATCACGTCTGCCTCGGCAAGAACCTGAACCCGCAGTTGAGCTGGGGCGACGTCCCGCCGGGCACGCGATCCTTCGTCCTGATCTGCCACGACCCGGATGTTCCCAGCCAGGGTAATGACGTTAACCAGGAGGGGCGCAGCGTGCCGGCCAGCCTGCCCCGTATCGACTTTTTCCACTGGGTGCTGATCGATCTGCCGCCGACGCTGACCACGATCGAGCCAGGCGAATTCAGCAGCACAGTCACGCCGCGCGGCAAGCCCGGACCGGCGGCCGCCCATGGTACCCGCCAAGGCATCAACAATTACACGGACTGGTTTGCCGACGACCACGACATGTCTGGCGAGTACTACGGCTACGACGGCCCCTGTCCGCCGTGGAACGATGAAATCGTTCATCGCTACGTGTTCACGATCCATGCGCTGGATATCGACAAACTACCGCTGGAGGGTCGTTTCGGCGGCCCGGAAGTACGCCAGGCGATAGCCGGCCACGTTCTCGACCAGGCCAGCCTGAGCGGCACCTACTGCCTGAACCCGGCCCAGCAGGGCTGAGCTGCCGCATTTGCCCGGAGGGTGGCGCAATGCCCGTTGGTTATTGCACCCTACAGCCGGCAAGGGCGCGATACGCGGTGTAGGGTGCAATAAGCAGAGCGCATTGCACCATAAAGGCCAAGCCCCGGTGGCCATTCCTTCCCGCCAAAGCCGATTCAATTGACCGGCGTATCGCCCGGTTCCTGGATCGCCGCCTTGAGCAGTTGCGACATCGGCAGATTCAGGTTGAGGCCGGCCGGTGGAATCGGGCTCAGGAACCATTTTTCGTAGATCTGCGCCAGTTCACCGCGCTGCATCAACCCGGCAATCGTCTCGTCGACCAGTTTTTTCCAGCCCGGATCATCCTTCGGCAACATGATTGCGAAAGGCTCGGTGGCCAGTGCCGCATCAAGCAGCACAAAATCGCCGGGGCTGGCCGCCCGCTGGGCGACCACTACGGCATCTTCCGCCACATAGGCATCGGCTGCGCCACGCGCCAGCATGGCCATCGCCTCGGCCGGGCTATTGGCCAGCAGATGCTGCAAGCTGATATTGAACTTCAGCGCCGCCAGCTTGACATGACGCTCGGCCGTTCCGCCGGAGACGGTCACCACCGGCTTGCCGGCAAATTGCTCAAAACTGCTGAAGCCGGCATCCTTCTTGACCAGGACCTTGATCTCGCTGATATAGATGTTGGTCGAAAAATCGACCTGCTTCTGGCGCGCCACCGTATTGCCGGCCGCCCCGCAATCGAGATCGACGATGCCGGTTTTCAACATCATCGTGCGCGCGTTATCGGTCACTGAGACCGGCACAACGGGCACGGCCTTGCCCAAGCGGCCTTCGACGGCCTTGAGGACATGGGCACAAACCTCCCAGACATAGCCGACCGGCACCGCCTGCCCGGGTAAAAGATAGGAAAACGGCACGGCCGCTTCGCGATAGCCAACATAAATTGCCTGGCGGGCGACGATCCGCTCCAGCGTTGGACTGGGTACGGCCGCCCCCTGCGCCAGCAGGCCGGAAGAGAACAACAGGCCGCCGACAGAAAGCGCCAGCCGGGCCAGCCAGCGGGAAGCCGTCATTTCCCGACCTTGCAGCCACCCACCGTATTGCCGGCACAAGGTACCGAACTCTCGCGATTGATCAGCCACTTGCCGCCGACCAGGATCATTTCCAGCGACTTCTGCGTCGTGTCGCGGTACTGGTTCGAGTAGTAGG
>JBAQDI010000026.1:0-4540 GCA_049294655.1 Azonexus sp. | reverse complement strand
GAACCGATCTGGGCTTGAGAGGAATTTGGCTTTGCAGCGTTCGCTACAGAAGAAGAACATCTTGCCTGCGTAGCTCTCGGTCAGTGCCGATTGCTGCCTGATCGTCATGCCACAAACTGGATCCTTGACTTCGTCGTCAAGCAATGCGGTGCTATCGCTTGGTGAGTGGTGATGGCTGTGATTTTCATTCACGGGCAACTCTCCAGCGGTGATTGGAAAAAGCGCGGCAGGAACCTTGGTGTCATGAAAGCATGGACCTCGTAGGCCGCTCCAAACTCACGTTGTATGCACTTCATCGGGTTGTCTTGCCAGAATCTGCCGATTTCTGTGGCGTGTCAGACCCGTGCTTTTGCCCTCCGTGACCGCCATGTCCATGCCCGAACAGGTGCATCAGTGGGCATGCCAATAGCAACAGATAGGGCAGCTTACCCACGACATGCGACCAGTGCTCTCGCAATACGAAGAACGCCAGAATGGCGCCGACCATGATCAACGCTACGCCGACCGGGGACCTCAGAAACGATGGGCGTCCAGTGCTGCTTTGGTGAGGGGTGTGTGCGTTTGTCATTTGCGCTCCGTGTATTGCGAGTGTTTACGTGGAAATCACTTTTTCGTACCGGATGCCGGGCCCATGCCCATGCCGTCCTTCATCATTGGACAGCCGCTTTCCTTCATGGCTTTCATGTGCTCATTCATGGCTTCCTGGCGCTTCTTGAAGTCTCGGATCTTCATGATTCGCTGGATTTCGGCGTGGTGCTTTTCCATGTGGGCGTGCATGCCCATTGACTCGCCCATGGCCGACGAAGTCGATGCGCTTGGGGCAACAACTGACGCGGATGCCGACGCCGCAGGGTGATGTGCCGAGTGATCTTCTGCCTTTGATTGTGCAAAGGCCATTCCGTTCAGTGCCAAAAAAACCAGGGCTGCGGCAGAGAAATTGCGTTGATTGACGATCATGCTGACTCCAGTATTCGCTAGGCGAACGGTTGTGGTGAGTTCAGCTTAGTGGCGGCACCTTTCATGCAGGTGAGCCGGAGATTACAGGTTTGTTATCTTGGTGTCATTGAGGCCATTAACGCCAGCCAGCTTGATCTAGATCAATGGCAGAGGGCGCGCATTGCGCGGCACCGGGTGCCTGGATGCCAATTCCACAACAGAATGAGCATGTCAGGCGTGGGTCGGGTTCGCCCTGTCGCCCACCGGGAAACTCAGCGTGAAGCAGGTGCGCCCGTGCTCTGTGGTGACGGCGACTTTTCCGCTGTGGGCTTCGACAATGGCGCGCGTGATGGACAGACCCAGTCCTGCGCCGTCGCTGGATGGGTGAGCCCGAGCGGGGTCTGCACGGAAGAATCGATCGAACAACCTTGGTAAAACCTTGGGGTCGATGTCTTCGCCCGAATTGGCAACAGCCACCTCGATATAGGGCTCTGCTTTTCGCACGGAGATGCAAACGTCTCCGCTGCTCGGTGTGTGGCGAAGGGCATTTGACAGCAGATTGCTGACGGCCCTCCTGAACATCAGCCTGTCACCTGTGATCAGGTCATCGCCCACAACGTTGATGCGGATAAATTTTTCTTCCGCGACGGCATCGTAAAACTCTACGAGTTTCTGGATTTCTGATGACGCTTGAAAATGCTCCTTTTGAGGTATGGCAAAGCTGCGTTCAGTCTTGGCCAGAAAAAGCATGTCTGACACCATTCTGGCCAAGCGCTGAAACTCCTCGACGTTAGATGCCAGGGTATCTCGATAGGTCTCCGTGTCACGTTGCGATGACAGGACAACCTGTGTTTGCGTCATCAAGTTGCTGATAGGTGTGCGCAGTTCATGCGCCAGATCGGAGGAGAAATCTGACAAACGCTGAAAATCACTTTGCAGCCTGTCCAACATGCTGTTGAGTTCCTTTGCCAGATCGGCCATCTCAATGGGAACTGAGCCGACAGGCATCCGCTCGTCAAGTTGCCTCCCGGAAACTGTCGCAGCACGCGATTTCATCGCCCTCAACGGAGCAAGACCCTGGTGGGCAGCAAACCAACTGAACATGCCGCTGGCGATCATCGCAAGTACCGTGTAAATCGCCAAGGTTCGGCCGAGTTGGGCGATGAATTCGTCGTGGTGTTTCGTGTCAATGGCCACAACAACGTCAAGGGCGTTGGTGGGGTCGTATCCAGGGCTTTGCTGCATGCGAAGCGCCCGGTATTCCCGCCCTTGACTCTGCCACCTTTGAATCACCTGCTCGTCAGGCTGGCTCAGCCCCGGCGCCACTTGCCCAGGCGGAGAAAACCGATCTGAACTATAGAGTGTTGATCCGTCAATGCCTTTGGCAGAGATGTACATGCCGTGGTGGTGATTCAAGGCCTCGCTCAATCTTTTGCGGGCGTCATCTTGAGAGCGCGACTTCGTTAGGATGTCCTTGATGAGGAGTTGCTTGTCACTGAGGGTGAAGCGGTCCAAATCGATGAAATGCTGGTCTGCAGCGTACATAAGCAGGCTGCCCAAGCCCAGCACAATGCACACGGACGTCAAGGTGAAGAACAATGTCAAGCGAGCGGTCAGTGACAACGCCTTCAGTCGTTCGATCTTCACTGTGCAGACCTTCCAGGCTCTTCGAGAACGTACCCCATTCCTCGTACTGTTTGAATCAACTTGATGTTTTGGCCTTCGTCGATTTTGACCCTCAGCCGCCGAATGGCCACCTCGATCACGTTTGTATCGCTGTCGAAGTTCATGTCCCACACTTGCGATGCGATGAGAGAACGCGGCAGCACCTCACCCTGTCGCCTCATCAGTAGCTCCAGAAGACCGAACTCTTTGGCCGTCAAGTCGATCCTCACGCCACCTCTGGTCACGCGTCGTCGCAAGAGATCCATCTCAAGATCAGCAACGCACAACGTTGGGCCGTCACCATGCTGCCGCCCCCTGCGCAGGATGATTCGAACCCGCGCCAGCAACTCCGCGAACGAGAACGGTTTGATGAGGTAATCATCGGCGCCCAACTCCAGCCCTTTGACACGATCCTCGACTTGATCGCGGGCTGTCAAAAATAAGACAGGCATTTCCAGGCCCTGCTGACGCAAGGTGCTCAGCACTTGCCACCCGTTGAGACCTGGCAGCATGACGTCCAGGATCACCAGATCGTGCGCACCGTGTTTGGCGAGGTGAATCCCGTCGGGGCCGTTGGTCGCCAGATCGACAACAAACCCTGCTTCGCTGAGCCCTTGGCGCAGGTACTCCCCGGTCTTTGGTTCGTCTTCTACGATCAAGATGCGCACGGTGATCTCCAGTTCCTGCCAGCGCATGAGTTTGCCGCCATTCTGACGTGCGTTTCGCAGATGACAAAACTGTCATCTGCGAAACAGGTTCTCGACAGGCTGACCTGAGCACAATGGCAGCTTGAAATCACAGCTTGCCAAGAGGAAGACATGCTATTGGCCCAATCGTCCTATGTTGTTCGCCCCGCACTGGGTCTGGTGCTGTTAGCCATGGGGGGGCTGACCCAAGCCCAGCAGCCTGCCAGTGCTGAACCAATCGCGCCACCTGAATTCAAGGTGACCTACCGATCCCCTATTGGCAGCTACCAGGGCTTTTCCGATCCGGTTCTCGCGGCCTGGAAAGAGTCCAACGACTTGGTCGGTCGCATTGGTGGTTGGCGAGCTTACGCACGAGAGTCGCGTGGTGGTCCCAACATCAAACCGAGCAGCGAGTCTGAACGCGATGATCCGCACGCAGGTCATGGGGAGAGCCGTCGATGAAAAGGCTGTTCAATCGAGTACCGCTGAGAGCGGGTGTCGCTGCGATCGGTTTGGGTGTTCTCTCGGGTTGTGCGAGCATCGACATTGGTCAATCGGTCAAGCGCATCAACGACGAAACCTCGGGCTTCACGCAGGGGAATCTGTCGCTGGCGACGAACGATTCTGAAAAGACAAAACTCCGCGGACGAGCCCACTCTCTGTTGGAAAAGCCTTTGAGCCAGTCGCAAGCAGTGGAGTTGGCGTTGGTCAATAGTCCTTCCATGCAAGCCCTGCTGGCGCAGAGTTGGGCTGAAGCAGCTCAGACGGCTCAGTCAGGCCGCATCGCCAATCCGGTGTTCAGTTTTGAGCGCTTGCGCGCTGGCGATGAGCTGGAGTTGGGGCGCGCTTTGTCCTTTGGCTTGCTTGATCTCATCTCTCTACCTTGGCGACAGAGTGCCGCCAGCCGACGAATCGAACAAGCACAGGTAAAGCTGGCTGCAGACGTTGTGGACCAAGTGACCTTGGTCCGCCAGGCATGGGTCCGTGCCGTGGCCGCTCAACAGACGCTCAAGTACGCCGAACAAGTCTATGAGGCATCGCAAGCAAGCGCAGAGCTGGCGCAGCGTATGCAAGCGGTCGGCAACTTCAACCGAGTTTCGCGCGCCAGGCAACAGGCCTTTTATGCCGACGCAGCAACCCGGTTGGCCTCTGTAAGCCATCTGAACACGGCGGCCAGAGAGGAGTTGGTACGTCTGCTTGGTTTGAACGATGCCCAAGTCGATCAACTGAGGCTTCCAGATCGTCTCCCCGAC
>JBAQDI010000025.1:0-40816 GCA_049294655.1 Azonexus sp. | reverse complement strand
CCGTCCTGTCGCGAGGTTATACACTTGCCATGGATGCCGACGGCCGGGCCATTCGCGACGCCGCCCGATTAAGCCCGGGCGACCTGCTCAAACTACGCTTCGCCAGCGGTTCGGCCGAAGCCACGGTAAATCAGGTTGTCGCCAGCCCGGAAGCTGACTAGAATTTTCGATTCACCCCTCATCAAACCCCAACGGAGAACATAAATGGAACATCAACTGCCCGCCCTGCCGTTTGCCAAAGACGCCCTCGCCCCGCACATGTCGGCCGAGACCTTTGACTACCACTACAGCAAGCACCATCAGGCCTATGTCACCAACCTGAACAACCTGATCAAGGGCACCGAGTACGAAAACCTCGACCTCGAAGCCATCGTCAAGAAGGCCCCGGCCGGCGGCATCTACAACAACGCAGCCCAGGTCTGGAACCACACCTTCTTCTGGAACTGCCTGACCCCGAACGGCGGCGGCGCTCCGAAGGGTGCCCTGGCTGCAGCCATCGACGCCAAGTGGGGTTCGCTCGACGCCTTCAAGACCGCCTTCCAGACCTCCGCCGTCGGCAACTTCGGTTCCGGCTGGACCTGGCTGGTCAAGAAGGCCGACGGCTCGGTGGACATCGTCAACATGGGCGCCGCCGGCACCCCGCTGACCACCGGCGACACGGCCCTGCTCTGCGTCGACGTCTGGGAACACGCCTACTACATCGACTACCGCAACGCCCGCCCGAAGTTCGTCGAAACCTACCTCGCCAGCCTGGTGAACTGGGCCTTCGCGGAAAGCAACTTCGCCGGCTGAGGAATGCTTATTTCAGGATAAAACTCGTAACACGAGCCTGAGACGAAAAGGGAGCCCAATGGCTCCCTTTTTCTTTGCCTGCTTACTCCCATACAGGCAATTCTCGGCCAAAGCTGCCGGAGGCCAGACAGTCGCTGACTGACAGCAATGGACTGGCACAGCTTTCGGAAACGAAGCCCAAGGGGCAAGCGAAGTGCAAATCCTTGCCGCCCGACCATTCGATTCTCAATGCACGCTAGCGGCTGGTAATCGAACCTCGGCGGAGCGCTCCCTGAGCAGGCGCGCTCGTACGTGTCCTGCGGAACGCCGCGTCCGCAATAATGGCAATGGCATTACAATAAGCCCATCCGCATTCCAGTCTGGACAACCAGCCCCTGCGGCGTTCAAGAGAAAGTGTGTTTCAACCACCCAAGCCGAAGCCGTTCACCAGTGATGAGTGGTCCGAAAAAGCAGGCAGGTCACTTGATCGAAAGATTCCTTCAGATGCAAAAACAGCGAACGACTCCGCGGACTCACCTCTGAATTTCAAATTCATTTCGCCAGATCACTTAATTATCATTAATTTTTAAAACATCAAGAAAGCAAGAATAAAATGAAAAATTTATATTTATCAGTCACCTTGGCTTGCCTTGTTTTCTCAAATGCAGAAGCACAACTTCCACTGCCCAACATAACACCTAGCCAGGCATCTGGCCTATCTGTAATTAGTGTACTGGCAATTCCACTATATCCTTTTGTGGCAGTGTATATGGTTCTTGAAAGCGCATCCGAGTCAAAGAAGCCACTTAAGGTTACCAACGTAAAAAAATATAATGACTATGTGATTGTTGAAGGCGTTGGCGCAGACGATAGTCCAGTTGCATTCAAAATAGATAAAGAAGTTGCAGAATTCGCAAAACTTGAGGTTGATTCGGATATCAAGGTATTGAAAACAAATTTGGGGTTTGTTTTGGAAGCGAACGAGATAAGTCTGGGTATCGTTTCTGATAATCAAAACAACTTCAAGAGAGAACGTATTTAGATGAATAAATATGCGATTTTATTGATCATGCTGACATCGTTTAATTCTGCATATGCTGGTAGGGTATGCGAGGAAAAACGCAGAGCAGCCAACTCAGTGGTTCAGGCTTTGAATTTTGCCGGAACGGTGATTGAAAAGCTCAATAAAATAGATCCAGAAGGCCATGCCGTATATTTATTAGGGCGTATCGGTCAGGATCTTGGTGCATATAAACAAAAATACTCGCATGGTGGTTTCCTATATAAGTCCGGAACGGACTGGCAGATTGTGCACGAGCTTAATGGTTGCGGAAGCGATGGTTCGGCAATATATAGCGAGGGTATAGCAAACTTCTACCTGGATGATCTGTTTAAATACGAGTCCAAGCTAATCGCATTTAATTATTCGGTATCTGCATCTCTGTTGGAGTTATTAAAAACAGCACCATCAAAAATGCACGGTCCTAAATACAACATGCTTGCCTATCCGTTTTCGACAGAATATCAAAACTCGAACGGCTATTTAATTGAAACCATTGCGGTTGCAGATGCCAAATCAAAAAATATCCTGTTGGATAATAGAGAGGCAGCACAGGGCTACCTTAAATCTTTAGGTTTTGTGCCTGCGGTTGTTGAGGTGGGTACATTTTCGCGTCTTGGCGCACGAATGACGCGGGTCAATATTGCATTCGATGACCAGATATTCGGACAGCGCATGGCCGGAAATATACAAACCGTGACCTTTGATGGCATTGTTGAATTTTTGAAAAAAAACAATATCAGCGATTGGAGTATCGATCTTCAATAGCCCCCAAATTGGGTTAGCTCCATCAAGATGCCAGGATTTCCGAGATTCCATCCCCGCAACAGGTATTGCGATTCTCCGATTCTTCGCTAACTCTCCACCGGCCGTTTGGCCGAACATCTGTCACTGACCATGACAAAATCCACAACAGCCCAATTTTTTGTTTGAAGCACCAGAGCCTGCGAATTTCAGGCTTTACTTTCAACCGCCCCTCGCACCAATTTGATTGCCATTTCCGCAGCGTACCCCCCCGGCAGCGTGCCCGGTGCCGCGCAGGCCAGTTGGAAGGCGCCTTCCATCAAGGCCAGTAGCCCGGCGGCGAGGCGTTCCACTTCCTGCGCCGACTGGCCCATGGATTGCAGGTAGTCCGCCAGCAGTTCCTCGATCAGGGCTAATTCCGCGCTGATCGCCTGCTGGTAGATCTTGCGCACCTCGGGCTGGCGGACGGCTTCGGCGGCGATCATGACCCAGGCCGCAACGGCCGTCGGGTTCGCCCCCTCGCCCTTCGACAGACGGGCATTGATGTAGGCCATCAGGCGCTCTTCCGGGGTTTGCGCCGCGGCCGCGAAGACGGCATAGCGCTGTTGGGGCAGCGCCGCCAGGGTTTTGACCAGTTCCAGCAAGATCTCGGCCTTGGTCTTGAAATGGTAGTGCAGCAAGCCCGGGCTCAGGCCGGCTTTTTGGGCAATCAGCTGAATGGTCGCCTTGGCATAGCCGCATTCGGCAATCGTCGACAGCAGGGCATTGACGATCTCGCTGCGGCGCTGCTCGGTATTGGGTCGCTTGGACATCTGGATTCGAAATTTGGTTGGATGACCAAATTTTACTTGATTCGCTCGCCGAGCCTGGCTACTCTTCGAATATTGGTTGGTTACCCAACTTAATCAAGGAGAACAAATGAACGCCATTGCTACCGCCCAAGCCCGTTGCCAGCCCGTCGTTGTCGGCCTGACCGGCGGTATCGGCAGCGGCAAATCGACGGCGCGCGAATGCTTCGAACGGCTCGGCGTGCCCTGCATCGACGCCGACCTGGTGGCGCGAGGCATGCATCAGGACTCGGGGCATCCCGTCGTCGGGCAAATCGCCCGGCTCTTTCCCGGCTTGATCACGGCCGACGGGAAGCTGGCGCGGGGTAGCCTGCATCAGGTGTTTGCCCGCGACAGCAGCGCCAATCGTCAGTTAAAGTCGACTCTCAAACCGTTTGTCATGCAACACTTGGAGCAATGGACGGCCCGGCAAAGCGCCCCTTACGTCGTCTGGGAGTCTGCCTTGTTGCTGGCTGAGCAGGTTGCGGTTGATCGCGTCTTGCTGGTCGATTGCCCGGAACCGCTGCGCCGGCGGCGGATCGGCATCAGGAATCCAGACTGGAGCGTGGAACAGATCGGCCGGGTACTGGCCATGCAGATGTCCCAGCCGGCCTTTCTGGAACAGGCGCAGGACGTGATCGGCAACGCTGCGTCCGTCGCCGAATTGCAGCAACACGTCGCCGCCATGCATCGGCACTACATGGAACTGTGGGGATAACATGAACAAAATCGCCTTCTCGGGAAGTCTGGACCCGATTACCAACGGCCACCTGTGGGTCATCGGGGAAGCCCGCGCGCTGGCCGACGAGGTCGTCGTCTTCATTTCGGAAAACCCCTTGAAGGCGCCGCAGTTCCCGGCCGAAAGGCGGCGCCGGATCGTCGAGCAAAGCCTGGCCGAGCGCGGCTGGAACAATGTCAGCGTGGTCGTCGTCAAGGGCGACTACACGGCGCGCGCCGCCAAACGCCACGGCATCGACTATCTGGTGCGCGGCATTCGCAACACCACCGATTTCGATTATGAAAACCTGCTCCAGCAGGCCAACGTCGATGTACTGCAGGGCGCCAAGACGATCTTCGTGATGCCGCCGCGCGACCTCGGGGCGGTCAGCTCGACCTTCGTGCGCGCCTTGCAGGGCCCCGTCGGCTGGCACTGGAGCATGCAGAAATTCGTGCCGGGGGCCGCCTACGCCGCGTGGATTCTCGACTGGCTGCGCAAGGACTGGGAAAAGCTCTGGCAGTACGCGACGCTGAGCGCCGAGGCGGCGGCCAATGCCGACCACTGGTTTGCCCACCTGACCGGCGAGCAGGCCTACGGCGCCCCCCGGCGCAGCTATCACAACCTCGATCACCTGGTGCATGGCCTCAGCGAGATTGCCGTCTGGGCGGCCAACGCCGGCGCGGACGCGGAGGCCGTGGCAACGCTGAAAAAGGCCTTCTGGTTCCACGATGCCGTCTATGCGCTGCCGGCCCGGGAACACTCGAACGAGGAAGCCAGCGCCCGCCTGTGGCTGACAGCCGGGCTCGATGACGCCGACCGCGAAGCCGTCGCCCGCCTGATTCGCCTGACCGAGCATGCGCAGCAACACCCAGCCAGCCACCCGCTGCGCGATGTCATGCTCGGCGTCGATCTGGCGATCCTCGGCCAGACCGAGGAGGTGTACGACGCCTATGCCCGGTCGATCCGCGCCGAATACAGCTGGCTGGACGAGGCGTCGTATCGCTCCGGCCGCAAGGCCGTGCTGCAGCATTTTCTGGCCAGCGCCGAACGCGGCGAGCTTTACGCCGATGCCTATTTTGCGGATCTGTACCAGGCCGCCGCGCACAGGAACCTCTGCCGGGAAATCGCCACGCTGTAGCTTTGCCCGGGTTTCACTCGTCAGCCGTGCGACCCGGGCATCCCGACAGCATGACAGCATGACAGCCCAACGGCATTTTGCTAAAGTCCCGGCCGCCGCCGGATATTGACCTGACATTACCGGCCGGAACACCGCCCGGAATACCATTTTCGCGGCATTTCGCCTTCCTGAAGGCTTGTCCGACTTCCCGCCCCCTGCCCATTCCATGCAAAGCCTGCAACTGCTCTTCTCCGTCGGATTACTCGTCTATTCCATCTACAGTCTGATCGTGTACAGCAGCCGGCGCAGCGCCAACAAAAGCGCCATGCGCCAGTTACGCGAAGCCGGGCAAGTGATCCGCCGGCTGACGGCAGAGGAACTGGCTTACCTGCAACCTTTCCTGATCGATCCGGCCAACCTGCAGAAACCCGCCGAACTGCTGGGCACGGAGGTATACGCCTTGAGCGGCGAATCGCTCAGCCATGGACTCAGCGTCAACAGCAGCAGCACCACGCATGACACCCTCGGCGGCGTGGATATCGTACTGCCCTACGATGCACGGGACTTCCTGGGTGAAACGAATAACGCCGAAGTGGTCCTGACGCCAAAATTTGCCATCGCCATTCGCCTGAACGAGATCTTCGACCTCCGGGGTGGGCGCGAACGGGCGCACCTTGCACAACGGCAGGAACAATTGCCGGACTACGGCCGAGCCGGAGAAAACGCCCCCGCCGAACAGGAAGCCGGGGCAACGACCGCCGATACCGAGCCCGACATCAATCTGGCACGCATCCTTGGCCAGCGTGACGAGACGGTCGCCGAAGCTGCCGCCCGTAACCATCCGGGCTTGGGCTTGTTGCCGACGCTGATCTTGATCCCGGCCTGCGGGCTGCTCATGTTCGCCGGAAACAGCCACAACTTCTGGCCATGGCTAGCCGTCAGCCTGATGCTCCTGGCCCTCGCCCTGTGGCTGATCTGGCATCGGCGCCCGGCGACAGCACGGCGCAAGGTGACGCGCGCCCAGGGCTCGTTGAGCCAGATTGACTTGCAAAGCCCAACCAACAGCAGGATCGTCAGCCAACAGTTATTCCTCGGCGACAAGTTCCCTCTGGTCATGCCCCGGCACTGGCAAGCCCGGGCCAGCGTACCGGCCGACAGCCAGGTGACGCTCGAGATGCGCGAAGACGACTGCTCGGTCGTGCGTTTCGGCCAGCAACTCTCGATTGACGCCGAGGAACAGCGCTTTCCCTCGATTTACTGGGGCCGCCACCTGGCACTGGCCGGCGCCGGCCTGGTCATGCTGTTCACTGCCTGGTTCTTCAACGACCACATCGCAGCCGACCTGGCCCACGCACAGGCCGGACTGTTGGGTGGGGAAGGGCAGAAGCTGGCGCAGGCTGAGCAGGCGCTGGCCCAGCCTCCTGCTGTCGGCAACTTCGCGCGCCTCCAGGCGCAGGTCCGCTGCCAGATTCCCGCCTCGGTCGACAACAAGCCACCCGCCATCGATTGCCGGCAAGTTCGCTGGGGCGGCGAGCCCCCCCGTATCGACGCGGTGGAGATCGACGAAGAACTGCAGCAGATCGACAGCGGCGCCGTGCTTCACGCCCAACGGAATGCCACACTGGACATGGTGGTGGACATGAAATGGCGAATGCAACTGGCCGCGGAGAACGACCTTTATTCGCGCACCATGGCAAATCGCCCGACCTTTCTCCTCATCAGCGATTTGAGCGAGTTGTTGCTAAGCATCGACCGTGAGTGCAAACGCGAAGGCATCGATAACAGCGCCGCTTGCGCACAACTGCAGAAAAGCCTCAGCAGCGAGCTGCTGGTTGGCGAAGGCGGCCAAAATCCGGGCTGGGGCGCGTTACTCAAACAAGCCCGGGATGGCAGCCTGAAGAAGGACGAGGAGGACCGAGCCATCGCGAAGGAGGATTCGGTCGAAACCCTGCGCCAGGAACTGCGCAAGGTGGCTGCTGCCCGGCTACAAAAAATCTACGAAAAGCCTTTGCAGGCCGCCATCGACAGCCAGCGCGGCATCCTGTTGCCGCTGCCCAACGGCCTGCCCGCCCATGACGGCAACGAGGCGCCGTCGGCCGGCAAGACAACCGACTGGCAGGCCCAGTGGAAGAATTACCAGGAACTGGCAAAACCGGAAAGCCTGCACCCTCTCGAGTTGACCGGTCTGGTCGTCGCCCATGGCAAAACCCCGGCCGGCGATCTGCTTCTGGAAATCGACAGCGAACGCACCCAGGCC
Source organism: Azonexus sp. (assembly GCA_049294655.1). Lineage (GTDB taxonomy): Bacteria > Pseudomonadota > Gammaproteobacteria > Burkholderiales > Rhodocyclaceae > Azonexus. The sequence goes on along the minus strand of JBAQDI010000025.1, from coordinate 33,322 downwards.
AACTATCCACCGGCCCTGCTGCGCGTGCTGGCCCTCATGCTCGGCGCCGCCTTCCTGCTGGTGCACGGCGTCCTGTGGCTGGCCAATCTGTCCCGGGCCAACGAGCGCAGCCAGGCGATCGAGGCCTACTACGACCAGCAGGGTAGTTCCCGACCAGCCTCCTAGGGAAAAGCCATCCGGCCCGTTAAAATGCGCCTCCCCTGCACCTCCCAATGACGCCAATGAGCCCTGCCCGCCCCTTCCCCGCCGATCAGCTTGCCGCGCTGGCCGACACCGACACCCAGCGCACGGCGGCCCGCATGGCGCAGGACATTTTTGCCGGGATTTTCCGGCTGGCCGTCGAAGCCGATCCCGAGCAACTCGGCAAGGCGCTGGCCGATGTCGAATCGCGCTGCGCCAACTGGTGCCAGGCGGGCGGCGACGAAAACGGCCGGGCGCTACGCACGGCGCTGCTGATCAGCGGCCTGGATCAATGGGGCCTGGCTTACACCCAGGCTTTCAAGCTGACCGCCATGCCGGCCCTGAGCTCGCTGATCGGCGCCCTGCGTAGCCGCCTGAATGCAAAGTCGGATGCGCTGTTCCAGCAGCATTTTCAGCAAATCGAGGCGGTCGAGAGCGATGCCGTCGATTTCAAGATCGAACTGCGCCGCAATATCCATCTGGCGCTCTGGCACGCCATGGCCGCCTGCGAAACCGGCGAAGCGGCACAGAACATCCTGCGCCCGCTGGGCGGCATGCTGGTGGCCCTCAACCAGAACCTGCCCGAACTCGGCTGGCGGCTGGTCGCGGACACCCTGGCCAATATCCAGATCGCCCTGCTCAACGCCACGCAGGCCAGCCCGCTGGCCCACGCCAGCACGCAGCAACTGTTCGAAGCACTGCGCCAAGCCATGCCCGCCGAGCGCTACCAGGCCATCATGGCCCACTCCGGCCAGGTCATCCTGGCCTGGCAGCAGGCACGGCGGAACGGCGCGGCAAACTGACTCTGCCTGGCTGGGGCGGGATTCGTCATGGCGGGCGCATGCACCGCCGGGGGCCAAAACCGGAGGTGAAGAGTAGTTCCAACGGTCCGTGTATCAAATATGGCGCTACTGGCAAGTTGATATAGAAATTGAACTAAACTTGCGCATCCGGAGAACGAGTACTTTGCATGCACTTTTTTATACCTGACGCGTATGAAAACAGGGGCCATCATTGCGGGGCAAAGCATTGACCGCCGAGGTCGTTAAAATGGACAAGCTAATCCAGCGCGGGGGCCTTCGATCCGCCTCGGTTCGCAGCCTTCTGCTCTGGCTGATGCTGGCTTGCCTGCTGCCCGGCATGATCGGCGCTTCGGCCATTCTCTATTACTCCTTCCTCAATGAGCGCGACCAACTCGTGCAGGATACGAATCAGACCACGCGCGCCCTGATGCAAGCGGTGGACGCTGAGTTTGCCCGGATTCAAGCGCTGACGCAGATGCTGGCAACGTCTGAGCATTTGGCCAGTAATAATTTGGCCGCGTTCCATGCGCAAGCGCTCGAATTGTTGCCACTCACCAAGTTCGACCACAATTACTTGCTCGTCGATGCCACGGGCCAGCAGTTGGTAAATACCTTGCGCCCCTACCCGAGCAAGTTGCCGCTCCTCGGCAATCTGGAACTGGTCCGCCAGGTCTTCGCTACCGGGCAGCCGGCGATTTCTGGCGTCTACCTGGGCTCGGTGAGAAAACAGCATGTCATGGCGCTCGAAGTGCCAGTATGGCAACAGGGCCGCGTGCTCTATGCGCTGAATTTCACCACCGTCCCGGCGGCGTTCCTGGGCGAGGTTTTGAAGAAGCAGCAGTTACCGCCGGATTGGGTGGTGTCATTTTTCGATGCTCAGGGAACAATAGCCTTCCGCTCGCATGAAGCGAACCGCTTTATCGGCCAGAAAGTCGCCCCGGCCCTGCTGGCGCTCTTGCCGGGAGCCACTGACGGCATGGTAGAAGCGACTACTCTGGAAGGCATTCAGGTGAGTGCTGTATACAACCGTTCTCTCACCTCGAACTGGGGTGTGGTCATTGGGATTCCCACACAATCATTCACGGCCAAGCTGTACCAACGTTTTGCCTGGCTAGCCGCCGGATTGTGTTTACTGCTCGCTGCTGGATTCATTCTGGCCCTGACCCTGGCCAGGCGGATTGGCGGCTCCATCCGGGCATTGACCGCACCGGCCCTGGCCCTGGGAAAGGGAGAGGCAGTTACCGTGCCGCGCGTCTATTTGCGAGAAGCCGAAGAGGTTGGAGAAGCCATTACCACGGCATCGAGCCTCCTGTTGCGTGCCGAGACCCTGAGGCAAGAGAGTGAGTCCAACCTCTCGGCCGCGCTACATCGCCTGGATGCCCATTTGCAAAACTCGCCCTTGGCCATTATCGAATTTGACCCGCTTTTCCGTGTGCAACGCTGGTCTGTGGAAGCGGAACGCCTGTTCGGCTGGCCAGAATCGATGATGTTGGGGCGGGCGAAGCTCAACATATTGTGGGTTCATGAGGAAGACGTCGAGAAGGTACATCGGTCGTGGGCAGAATTAAGTTCTGGCGTCCAGACACAGAATATGTGCTGCAATCGCAATTATCGCCAGGATGGCACAGTGGTTGACTGCGAGTGGCACAACTCGGCGTTGTACGATGAGAACGGCAACCTGACTTCCATCCTGTCGCAGGTCCTCGACGTCAGCGAGCGCAAGCGGGCCGAGGCGGCGATGCGGGCCGCGATGGCGGAGGCCGAGCGCGCCAATAACGCGAAGTCCCGTTTTCTCGCCGCCGCCAGCCATGACCTGCGGCAACCACTGGCCGCCCTGCGCCTCTACACCGATGCCCTCAAGAGTAAAGTTGGCGCCCCCGAACAGGGGCTGGTCGCGAGCATGGATGACTGCATTGCCAACCTGAGCGGCCTGCTTTGCGACCTGCTCGACCTCAGCAAGCTCGAAGCTGGGGTAGTCAAGCCGAACATCGCCGACTTCTCCGTCTTCGAACTACTCGCCAGCCTCGAATCGGTCTATCTTCCGAAAGCACAGACCAAAGGCCTGCGCCTGTGTTTCGTCCCGACCCGCGTGACCGGGCGCAGCGACCCCATCCTGTTCAAGCGCCTGCTCGGCAATTTCATCGACAACGCCATCCGCTACACCACGCATGGCGGCGTGGTTGTTGGCTGCCGACGCCACCAGGGCAAGACCTGGATCGAAATCTGGGACAGCGGGATCGGCATTGCCGCCGAACATACCGCGCAAATCTTCGAAGAATTCAAGCAACTCGGTGACCAGGCCCGCACCCAGGGCAGTGGGCTGGGTCTCACCATCGTCGCCAAGTCGGCCGCCCTGCTCGGTCTGGCCTTCAGCGTGCGCTCCTGGCCCGGGCGCGGTTCGGTCTTCGCCATCGAACTGCCGCTTGGCCAGCCCGAAGCTATCACGCTGCAGGCCGCCCCTGTCGTCCAAGGGCGCTCGCTGTGCATCGCGCTGGTCGAAGACAACCCCCTATTCCGTGACGCCATGGTCTATGCCCTGCAGGACCACGGCCATCAGGTCGTCGCTGCTGCCACTGGCGGCGCCCTGCTTGCCGAACTCGCCCCTTGGCAGCCCGACATCATCGTTTCCGATTACCGCCTGGGCCATGGCGAAACCGGGTTCGACGTGATCACCGCCGTACGTGAGGCCCTAGGGAAGGACCTGCCGGCCATCATCATCACCGGCGATACGGACCCAAAGCTGATGGCCAGCATGAGCGGCAGGGGCATAGCAGTCCTGCACAAGCCTTTGGCGATGGCCGAACTAGAGGCCTGCCTTGAGGAGTTGACGGTTCAGGCGAGTTAGGACGGCCAGTGGGAACGATCAGTAGGGCTGGCTAACGTGTAGGCACCTCGGCTCCACATTCCTGAATGTCCGGCATTGACAGCCAATGCATTTTCAGAAGACAAAGCCAGATGCTACGAGGCGGGAATGAGCGACTTCCTGAGCAAGCCGTTTAATCCAGCGACCTTGTATGCAACTTTGTTTCATTCGTCATCCAGGAACGATTCCATTCTGAAAACTGAGTGACAGTAATGGCAACTGAAGCAGCTCGAGTATTCTGAAATATTCTCTGGCGACTTTGGTCACACAACCGACACTCTAGCGACCAGCCTTCAACATCCGGTCATAAAGCACGACATTGACCGTCGCCGCCAGATTCATGCAGCCATGGGTCGGGATGTAGATGATGTCGCGGCACCAGGAAGTCACGTTTTTCTTCAGGCTGCCGTCTTCCGGGCCAAAGATGTAGAAGGCGCGTTCCGGGTGCTGATATTCGGTGAGCGGTTTGGCGTCCGGGTGGATTTCGATGGCCACCGGCACACAGCCGAAGGGAATAACCTGCTGCAGGTCGTCGACGCCGATCAGCGGCAATTGCAGATGGACCTGCTTGGTGTCGGTGCGGAATTCCCGCGCATGCTCGTAGCGCTTGCCGGTGTAGAACACGCTATTGACGCCGTAGCAGCCGGCGGCGCGCATGATGGCGCCGACGTTTTCCGGGCCTTTCGGGTTGTACAGGCCGATGCAGGCATAGCCGGTGCTGTTGCGGACGGCTTCCTTGCGGGTGATGGTTTCCACGCTATTCCTTGTCGCCGGGCTTTTCTGCCCGTTTGAGATGCGCGATGGCCGGCAGGAAGACTTCCGTCACCACCACCTGCTGGCCGCCCAGGCGATGCGCCGAGCGCCTGGCCCACAGGTAGCGACCGACTTCGCCGAGCGCGGCGGCCCGCCGAAACAGCGGATGCCGTTCATCGAGCCGGAGAAATTCGATATCGCCGCGCCGAAAGCCGGGGAAGGCAAAGAGCAGCGAGCCCAGCGAACGACTGCCGAGCCGCGCCAGCCAGCGCCCCAGGCGACCACGCTGCGCCATGGCCAGCGTGGTATGGGCGAAGATCACCGGCACGCTGTCGCATTCGAGCACCACTTCGCGTACCACGGCCGGCTGGCGCGCCTCTGTAATGGACAGGCCTTCGGCGGCCAGCGCCCGGCCCGGACCGTAGTTCAGCAGGCGCACCCGGAACTGGCGGCAATGGCGCTGGCAGCGGGCGGTCAGCGAGGCCGGCTCAGTCAGCCAGGCACGCATATCGGCAGCCAGGGCCTGACCGGCCAGACTGGCTCGCCAGTGGTTGCGTCTCACTGGCCGCGCGGCGCCTTTTCGAGGCCGTTCAGCCGGGTGCCGGCTTTCAGGCCGCGCTGGCTGAACCAGCCGAGATTCATTTCCAGGGCGTAGCGGGCCGGCCGCCGGGCGCAATGATTGTCCTCGGTCTGCGGCTGCATGTCCTCGACGTTGATGATTTTGCCTTCTTCATCGAGGAAGGCCACGGACAGCGGCAACAGCGTGTTGCGCATCCACATGCAGTGGGTGTTGGCCTGCGTGAAGACGAACAGCATGCCGTGCTGCGCCGCCATCGATTTACGCTGCATCAGGCCGACCTGCCGGTTCTGGTCGGTGGCGGCAACTTCAGCTTCGATGCGATGAAAACCGGCCGTCAGTTCGATGACCGGCATGGCCGCCTGGCCCCAGGCGGCGGCGCTGAGCGCCAGGCCGCAGCAGGCGGCAAATAGACGTTTATGCATTGAACTTCCCATGTAAATCATTGAAAGACCCCTCGATCAGGCGCCACTGCCCCGGCGCCAGACCATCCAGCCCGGCCGCGCCGATCGCCGCCCGCACCAGACGCAGCGTAGGATAGCCGATGGCCGCTGTCATCCGCCTGACCTGGCGGTTCTTGCCCTCGGCAATGCGGATTTCCAGCCACGAGGTCGGAATCGCCTGGCGAAAGCGAATCGGCGGATCGCGCAACCACAGACCGGCCGGCTCGTCGATCAGGCGGACTTTCGCCGGTTTGGCGGTGAAATCGGATAACTTGATACCAGCCCGCAGGCGCTCCAGATCGGCCTCGCCCGGCACACCCTCGACCTGCGCCCAGTAGGTTTTTTCCAGCTTGTGCTGCGGATCGGCAATGCGCGCCTGCAACTTGCCATCGTCGGTCAGGATCAGCAGACCTTCGCTGTCGGCATCGAGCCGCCCGGCGACATAGACCTCCTTGAGCGCGATGAATTCGGAGAGCGCGCGCCACTTGCCCTCCGGCGTAAACTGGCTGAGCACGCCGTAAGGCTTGTTGAACAGGACGATTCTGGACAAGGGCGAATATTGCAGAAGGGCTCGAAGTCGCCGATTTTAGCCGAGCCGGCCGGCAATCGACGACCCGGATGGTCAACCGCCGATGTCACGGCGCGTTACGCGGGCAGTCCAGCCCTTGCGATATACTTCCGCCGATGACAGCCACAGCACAAAACCTTCCCGGCAACGAGCCGGTGCTCCCCGCACACTGGGCGGCCGACGTCGAACCGAAACTGGCGACTGATGAAAAGCTGCAGGCCTGGCTGGAAGTCGACCTCGACGCCCGCCTGCAGTTTGCCCGCGGTCTGGTCGTCGTCACCGACCGCCGCCTGCTGGCCTGCGCCCCGGGCCAGACGGCCTGGAACGAATGGCCGCTGCAGGCTGATCTGAAGCTCAACCACGTCGATCATGCCGGCGTCGGCAGCCTCGAACTGCTCAATGCCAGCGGCCGCCTGGCCTGCTGGCGCTACTCGCTGGCCCACAACCTGGCCGCCCTGCGCGTCATTGCCGAATTCGAACTGCACCAGCAAAGCCTGAGCACCGGCCAGCCGGTAATCCGCACGCACGATGATGTCTGCCCGCGCTGCAATACGCCGCTCGAACCGGGCGAGGACGAATGCCAGATCTGCTCGCGCGAAACCGCGACGCCGCCGTCGACCTGGACGCTGTTCCGCCTCTGGCGCTTCGCCCGGCCCTACCGCTGGCAACTGCTCACCGGCTTTCTGCTGACCCTGGCCTCGACCGCCGCGCAACTGGTGCCGCCCTACCTGACCATGCCGCTCATGGACGAGGTGCTGATTCCCTTCCAGAACGGCAAGCCGATCGACTGGCCGCTGGTCCTCATGTATCTCGGCGGCCTGCTCGTCGCTGCCATCCTGGCCTGGGGCCTGGGCTGGATCCGCACCTACATCCTGTCGCTGGTCTCCGAACGCATGGGCCGCGACCTGCGCACCCAGACCTACGATCACCTGCTCGGCCTGTCGTTGGAGTACTTCGGTGGCAAGCGGACCGGCGACCTGATGGCGCGCATCGGCAACGAAACCGACCGCATCAACATCTTCCTGTCGCTTGACCTGCTCAATTTCGCCACCGACGTGCTGATGATCACGATGACTGCCGTCATCCTGTTCTCGATCAACCCCTGGCTGGCGCTGGTCACCCTGCTGCCGCTGCCGATCATCGGCTGGATGATTCATTTCGTGCGCGAAAAGCTGCGCACCGGCTTCGAGAAGATCGACCGCGTCTGGGCCGAAGTGACCAATGTACTGGCCGACACCATTCCCGGCATTCGCGTCGTCAAGGCCTTTGCCCAGGAAAAGCGCGAGGGCGCCCGTTTCCGCGCCGCCAACGAGCACAACCTGGCGATGAACGACAAGCTCAACAAGACCTGGTCGCTGTTCACCCCGACCGTCACCCTGCTCACCGAAGTCGGCCTGTTGGTGGTGTGGGTCTTCGGCATCTGGCAGATTTCCAAGGGGGCCAGCACGGTCGGCGTGCTGACCGCCTTCCTCGCCTACATCGGCCGCTTCTATACCCGTCTCGACTCGATGAGCCGCATCGTCTCCGCCACCCAGCGCGCCGCCTCGAGCACCAAGCGCATTTTCGAGATTCTCGACCACGTCTCCAGCGTGCCGGAACCGAGCAACCCGGTGCATCTGGAAAAAGTCACCGGCCGGCTCGAACTCAAGAAGGCCAGCTTCCGCTACGGCACGCGCGCCGTGACGCGCGATGTCGATCTGGTCATCCAGCCCGGCGAGATGATCGGTCTGGTCGGCCACTCCGGCTCCGGCAAATCGACGCTGGTCAACCTGATCTGCCGCTTCTACGACGTTTCCGAAGGCCAGGTACTGATCGACGGCGTCGATGTCCGCTCCGTGCCGGTCGCCGAATTCCGCCAGCACATCGGCCTGGTGCTGCAGGAACCCTTCCTGTTCTTCGGCACCATTGCCGACAACATCGCCTACGGCAAGCCCGATGCAACGCGCCAGGAAGTCATCGCCGCCGCCCGCGCCGCGCATGCCCACGAATTCATCCTGCGCCTGCCGCACGGCTACGACTCGCTGGTCGGCGAACGCGGCCAGGGCCTGTCGGGCGGCGAACGCCAGCGCATCTCGATCGCGCGCGCCCTGCTCATCGATCCGCGCATCCTGATCCTCGACGAAGCGACCTCGGCGGTCGATACCGAAACCGAGAAGGAAATCCAGAAGGCGCTCGACAACCTGGTCAAGGGCCGCACCACCATCGCCATCGCGCACCGCCTGAGTACGCTCCGAAAGGCCGACCGACTGGTCGTCATGGATCGCGGCCGCATCGTCGAGATCGGCAACCACGACCAGTTGATGGCGCTCGAAGGGCATTACTACAAGCTTTACCAGGCCCAGGCGCGCAACGTCGATAAAGAACCGGAATTGCCGCGCGCTCCCGATCTTCCGAAAACCGTCACGGCCTGAGAGTCACCATGTCGAATCCCCAATTCCAGCTCGAACGCGACGCCTACGGTCGCCTCAACCTGACCACCGGCAGCGGCGAACACCACGAAGGCATCACCCCGGTCCGCGCCTTCCCCATCGCCGCCCCCGACGAAGGCCTGTCGCTGGTCAATTACGAAGGCCACGAAGTCGCCTGGATCGACAGCCTGGCCGATCTGCCGCCGGCCATCGCCCAACTGCTCGAAGAAGAACTGGCGAGCCGCGAGTTCGTCCCGGAAATTGCGCAGATCACCGCCGTTTCCAGCTTCGCCTGCCCGAGTATCTGGCAGGTGCAGACCAATCGCGGGCCGACCGAACTGGTCCTCAAGGGCGAGGAAGACATCCGCCGCCTGTCGCATACCCGCCTGCTGATCGCCGACAGTCACGGCATCCAGTTCCTGGTCCGCGACCTCGGCGAACTCGACCGGCACAGCCGCAAACTGCTCGACCGCTTCCTGTAACCGGGCGTACCGGGTTGTGACAATTTTTTGTCACGGGTCAGCCATGACCCATCGAAAGCGTTAATAATCACCATCTGCCCCAATAACAATTTTGACCGTGGAACGGAGCCGGGCGAAGCACACATGACAAAAAAAGACATCATCATTCGGGACATCATTTCCCTGCGTGGCCCGAGCATCTGGACTTACCCCCCGGCCCTCGAAGCCTGGATCGACATCGGCGAATTCGAGGACTACCCGAGCGACAAGCTGCCCGGTTTCACCGAACGCCTCGCCGCCTGGCTCCCCGGCCTGGTCGAGCATCGCTGCAGCTACGACGAACGAGGCGGTTTCCTGCGCCGCCTCGAAGAAGGCACCTGGCTCGGCCACGTGCTCGAACACGTCGCGCTTGAGCTGATGACCCTGGGCGGCCTGCCCGACGGTTTCGGCCGCACCCGCGGTACGACGACACGCGGCGTCTACAAGCTGGCGCTCAGCAACTGGCAGGACGACATCACGCGCACGGCGCTCGATCTCGGCATCCAGCTCATTCTTGCCGCCGTCAATGACGAACCCTTCGACCTGGAAGACGCCACCAAGACCATGCGCCGCCGCGTCGACCGCAAGTATCTCGGCCCATCGACCGCCGCCATCGTCAATGCCGCCGAAGCGCGCAGCATTCCGGCCATCCGCCTGCTCGACGACGGCAATCTCGTGCAACTCGGTTACGGCGCTGCGATGCGCCGCATCTGGACGGCCGAAACCGACCAGACCAGCGCCATCGCCGAAACCATCTCGCGCGACAAGGACCTTACCAAGACCCTGCTTTCTTCCTGCGGCGTCGCCATTCCCGAAGGCCGCGAAGTGAGCAGCGCCGACGATGCCTGGGATGCCGCCGAAGACATCGGCCTGCCGGTTGTCGTCAAGCCGACCGACGGCAACCACGGGCGCGGCGTCTTCATCGACCTGACGAGCAAGGAAGAAGTGGCCAAAGCCTACGCCATCGCCGTTGAGGAAGGTTCCGGCGTCCTCGTCGAACGTTCCATCCAGGGCATCGAACACCGTCTGCTGGTGGTCGGCGGCAAGCTGGTCGCCGCCAACCGCAGCGACCTGATCACCATCACCGGCGACGGCAAATCCACCGTCCAGGCGCTGATCGACAGCCAGGTTAACGTCGACCCGCGACGCGGCACCACCGAGCTGCATCCGCTGTCGATCATCCGCATCGACACCGCGGCCCGCATGGAACTCGAACGCCAGGGCCTGAACGCCGACAGCATCCCGGCCGCCGGCCGCGAAGTGCTGATCCAGCGCAATGCCAACCACGCCTTCGACTGCACCGACGAAGTCCATCCCGAAACCGCCCGCACCGCCGCCCTGGCCGCCCGCATCGTCGGCCTCGACATCGCCGGCATCGACCTGGTCTGCCAGGACATTGCCAAGCCGCTGGCCGAGCAGGCTGGCGCCATCGTCGAAGTCAACGCCGGCCCCAGCCTGCTGATGCACATCAAACCGGGCATCGGCAAACCGCGCCCGGTGGGCCAGGCGATTGTCGACAACCTGTTCGCCCCCGGCCTGAACGGCCGCGTGCCGCTGGTCGGCATCACCGGCACGCATGGCAAGACCCAGGTCGCCAAGCTGGTTTCCCACCTCCTCTACCTGTCCGGCCTGAAAGCCGGCCTGGCCTGCAGCGACGGCATTTTCCTCGGTCGCCGGCAGGTTCAGAAAAGCAATGCCGCCAACTGGGAAGGCGGCCGTCGCCTGCTGCTCAACCGCTCGGTCGAAGCCGCTGTCATCGAAAACGGCGCCGAAGTCATTCTCGGCCAAGGTCTGCCCTACGACCGCTGCTCGGTCGGCGTCATCACCGACATCGTGCCGGAAGCCGAAGACCTGTCGCGCTGGGATGTCCAGCCGACCGGCGGCGAGTACTACACGACGCACCGCTCGATCTACCGCACCCAGGTTGATGTCGTGCTGCCCAGCGGCCATGCCGTGCTCAACGGCGCCGACGAACTGGTCGCCGAGTTTGCCGAGCTGTGCGATGGCGAAGTGATCTTCTACGCCGCCGACCCGGCCACCCCGGCCCTGGTCACCCACCGGGCCGGCAACGGCCGCACGGTCTATGTCGCCGAGGGCCGCATCATCATGGCCAGCGGTCAGGACGAAATCCGCCTGTGCCGTCTGGGCGATGCCCCGATCATCGGCAAGCAGAAGGATCCGCACACCATTGCCAACGTGCTGGCGGCGGTCGCTACCGGCTGGGCCCTGGGCCTGACCCAGGAAGTCATCGTCACCGGCCTGAAGACCTTCGGCAGCGAACTGCCTGACCCCGCCGCGCTGCTGCCGCTGCGCGCCCAAAAATCGCCCGTGGCCAAAAAGCCCGCGACCCACCGGAACTAACAAGGATTTAGCGTCATGGACGTTTCCCGTATTCGTGCCCTGCGCGGCCCCAACCTGTGGAGCCGGCACACCGCGATCCAGGCCATCGTCACCTGCGAAGGTGCCGAATCTGCCATCTCTGATCTGGACAATTTCGAAGCCCGCCTGCGCGAGCGCTTCCCGGCGCTCGGCGACCTGATTCCGGCCGACCACCTCGACACCGTCTCGATGGCCCACGCCCTCGAATTCGCTGCCCTGGGCCTGCAGGCCCAGGCCGGTTGCCCGGTGACTTTCAGCCGCACGGCGCAGACGCTCGATACCGGCGTCTACCAGGTGGTCGTCGAGTACACCGAAGAAGAAGTCGGTCGCCTCGCCTTCGAGCGCGCCGAGCAACTCTGCCAGGCCGCCCTCAATGACACGCCCTTCGAGCTTGAAGAGACGCTCAAGGAATTGCGCGAACTCGACGAAGACATCCGCCTCGGCCCATCGACCGGCGCCATTGTCGCCGCCGCCGTGGCGCGCGGCATTCCCTACCGGCGCCTGACCCAGGGCAGCCTCGTCCAGTTCGGCTGGGGCAGCAAGCAGAAACGCATCCAGGCGGCCGAAACCAGCCTGACCAGTGCGATCAGCGAAGCCATCGCCCAGGACAAGGAACTGACCAAGAAGCTGCTGCACGCCGCTGGCGTTGCCGTCCCCTACGGCCGTCCGGTCGAGGATGAGGACGACGCCTGGGTTGCCGCCCAGGAAGTCGGCCTGCCGGTCGTCGTCAAGCCGCAGGACGGCAATCAGGGCAAGGGCATCTCGGTCAATCTGACCACCGAGGAACAGGTCCGCAAGGCCTACCAGGTCGCCGTCAGCTTCTTCGACGACATCATGGTCGAGAGATTCCTGCCCGGCCACGACTGGCGCCTGCTGGTCATCGGCGACAAGCTGATCGCCGCCGCCCGGCGCGATCCGCCGCTGGTCATCGGCGACGGCACGCATACCGTGCGCGAACTGGTCGACATCGTGAACAGCGATCCGCGCCGTTCCGATGGTCACGCCACCTCGCTGACCAAGATCCGTTTCGACGAAATCGCCCTGGCCCGCCTCCAGGAGCAAGGCTATACGGCCGATTCCGTACCCGGCCGCGGCGTGCGCGTCGTGCTGCGCAACAACGCCAACCTGTCGACCGGCGGCACCGCCACCGACGTCACCGACGACGTGCATCCGGAACTCGCGGCCGCCGCCATCGCCGCCGCGCAGACCGTCGGCCTCGACATCTGCGGCATCGACGTCGTTTGCGACACCATGCACAAGCCGCTCGAAGAACAGGGCGGCGGCATTGTCGAATGCAACGCCGCACCCGGCCTGCGCATGCACCTCGATCCGTCCTTCGGCAAGGGCCGCGCCGTCGGCGAAGCGATTGTCGGCATGATGTTCCCGGACGGCGACAATGCGCGCATCCCGGTCGTCGCCATCGCCGGCACCAATGGCAAGACGACGACCAGCCGCCTGATCGGCCGCATCTTCGAAGCCAACAATCTGCGGGTCGGCATGACCAGTACTGACGGCGTCTATATCGAAGGCCGCCGCACCGACGACGGCGACTGCTCCGGACCGCGCAGCGCGCGCAACGTGCTGCTGCACCCGGACGTCGATGCCGCCGTCTTCGAAACCGCCCGTGGCGGCGTGCTGCGCGAAGGCCTCGGCTTCGACATGTGCGATGTCGCGGTGATCACCAATATCGGTTTGGGCGATCACCTCGGCCTCAACTACATCACGACCGTCGATGAACTGGCCGTGGTCAAGCGCGTCATTGTCGAAAACGTTGCGCCGACCGGTACCGCCGTGCTCAACGCGGCCGATCCGGTGGTCGCCGCGATGGCCCATCACTGCCACGGCAATATCATCTTCTTCGCCCGCGACCGCATGAACCCGGTGCTCGCCACGCACCGCGCCCAGGGCCGGCGGGTGATCTACGTCGAGCGCGATGCGATCATCTGCGGCGAAGGCCGCAAGAAGCACCGCATCCCGTTCGCCAACATTCCGCTGACCCGCAACGGCACGATCGGCTTCCAGGTCGAAAATGCCATGGCTGCAGCCGCGACCGGCTGGGCGCTGGGCTATGCCTGGGAAATCATCGAAAAAGCGCTGGCCAATTTCGTCAGCGATGCGGCGACCGCCCCCGGCCGCTTCAACGTTTTCGACTACAAGGGGTCCACGCTGATCGCCGATTACGGCCACAATCCGGATGCCATCCAGGCCCTCGTCGGCGGTATCGAGAACATGCCGGCCGTGCGCCGCTCGGTGGTCATCAGCGGGGCCGGCGACCGGCGCGACGACGATATCCGCCAGCAGACGGAAATCCTCGGCGAAGCCTTCGACGACGTCATCCTCTATCAGGATGCCTGCCAGCGCGGCCGCGAGGACGGTGAAGTCATCGCCCTGCTGCGTGAAGGTCTGAGCAACGCCAGCCGGACCAAGCACATCGAGGCGATCACCGGCGAATTCCTGGCCATCGATACGGCGCTCGAACGCCTGCGCCCGGGCGATCTCTGCCTGATCCTCATTGACCAGGTCGAGGAAGCCCTGGCCCACATCGCGCAACGCATCGCCGAAGCCGCTTAACACGCCAATGCCATGAACCGGGCTGCCGCTTGGTGCCAAAAGCACCGATCCGCAGCCCGTTTTTTTGCTCCTCCCAAGGCACAGCCATGAAAAAGAAGCTCGCCCCAACGCCCGGCAAGGTCTGGCTGGTCGGCGCCGGTCCCGGCGATCCCGACCTGCTGACCGTCAAGGCCGCCCGCCTGATCGCCTCGGCCGATGCCATCGTTTATGACCATCTGGTTGGTGAAGGCGTGCGCGCCCTGTTCCCGGCCGGCAGCCGCCAGATCTATGTCGGCAAGAAAGCCGCCAAACACACCATGAAACAGGAGGAGATCAACCAGTTGCTGGTCGATCTGGCCGGCGAAGGACTCGCCGTGCTCCGTCTCAAAGGCGGCGACCCGTTCATCTTCGGGCGCGGTGGCGAAGAACTCGAAATCCTCCAGGCCGCCGGCCTTTCCTTCGAAGTCGTGCCGGGCGTCACCGCCGCAGCCGGTTGCGCCGCCTACGCGGGCTTCCCGCTGACCCACCGCGAACATGCCCAGTCGGTCACCTTCGTCACCGGCCACCTCAAGGACGGCAGCGTCGATCTCGACTGGCCGGCCCTGGCCCGCCCCGGCCAGACCGTGGTTTTCTACATGGGCATCGGCGCGGCCGCCCAAATCTGCCAGCAGATGATCGCCCACGGCCTGCCCGCCAAGACCCCGGCTGCCGTCATCCGCAAGGGCACGCTGCCCGACCAGCAAACCCTGCTCGCAACGCTCGGCAGCCTGCCGCAGCAAATTACCGAATCCGGCATCAAGCCACCGGCCCTGATCGTCATCGGCAGCGTCGTCGGCCTGCATCGCAAACTCAACTGGTACGAAAAGCCATGAAGAAATTACTCTGCCTGCTCGTCCTGTGCGCCTCCGCCTCGGCCCACGCCTACTCGATCAACGAGCTGCGCGAAGACTGCCAGGTGGCTGACGACTTCTACGCCCAGAAAAAAAGCACCGACCCCTACCAGTCGGTCAGAAGTGCCCGCTGCATTTCCTATGTCGCCGGCTTCGCCGACGGTTACGCAGTCGGCGACTACCTGGCCGACAAGGTCGGCCTGAAGCTCAACGCCATCTGCCTGCCCAACGAGCCCGACCTCACTCCCCGCCTGGTGCGCGCCGTGCTCGCCCATCTTGAGCACATGCCGCCGAAACCGGGCGGCAACACGGCGATGCTGGTGGCCAGCGCCCTGGCAAAATCCTTTTCCTGCCCGGATTCGCTTGAACCGAAGAAGTGATTCAGGGATAATCCGGCCTCGATTTGCCCCGATGGCGGAATCGGTAGACGCAGCGGATTCAAAATCCGCCGCCGAAAGGTGTGCCGGTTCGAGTCCGGCTCGGGGCACCAAACAGCAATAACAAAAATAGGCTTTCTGCGGAAAGCCTTTTTTGTTTTCCCTCCGGATATCCGCCATGTCGTTGACCGTCGACGACTTCGACTTCCCTCTCCCGCCTGAACTGATTGCCCAGCACCCGTCCGCCGAACGCGGTGGCAGCCGCTTGCTGCACGTCAATGGCGGGCAACTCGTCGACCGGCAGTTTGCCGACCTGCCGGTCCTGCTCAAGGCCGGTGACCTGCTCGTCTTCAACGACACGCGCGTCATCAAGGCACGCTTTTTCGGCGTCAAGGACAGCGGCGGCCGGGTCGAGATCATGCTCGAACGCATTGTCGATGCGACACACGCGATCTGCCAGATCCGCGCCAGCAAGGCGCCGAAACCCGGCAGCACGATGATTCTGGCCGAAGCCTTCACGGTGAAGATGACCGGCAGGGCTGGCGCCGATGGCGATTTCTTCGCGCTGGAACTGGCCGAGGCCGGTGATTTCTGGGAGCTGTCGGAACGCTACGGCAAACTGCCGCTGCCGCCCTATATCGAACACCCGGCCGAAGGTGCCGACGAAACGCGCTACCAGACGGTCTATGCCCGCGCACCGGGCGCGGTCGCCGCGCCGACGGCCGGCCTGCATTTCGATGAGACGATGCTGGCGACGCTGCGGGCGCAGGGCGTCAAAACGGCTTTTGTCACGCTGCACGTCGGGGCCGGCACCTACCGGCCGGTGCGCGTCGAGAAAATCGCCGAGCACCGCATGCACAGCGAGCGCTATGAAATTCCCCAGGCCACGGCCGACGCCATCGCTGCGACGCGCGCCGCCGGCGGCCGGGTCATCGCCGTCGGCACGACCAGCCTGCGTTCGCTCGAATCAGCCGGCAACGAAGACGGCACGGTACGCGTCGGGGCCAGTGAAACCGATATTTTCATCACGCCCGGCTACCGCTTCAAGGTCGTCGACCGGCTGATCACCAATTTCCACCTGCCAAAATCGACGCTGCTCATGCTCGTATCGGCCTTCACCGGCTACGACCACATCCGCGCTGCCTACACCCATGCGGTGGCCGAGCGTTACCGTTTCTTCAGCTATGGCGACGCCATGCTTCTGGAAAAAACCGATGCAATTTGAACTCCTGAAAACCGACGGCGATGCCCGGCGCGGCACCCTGACCCTGGCTCACGGCGTCATCCAGACCCCCGTCTTCATGCCGGTCGGCACTTACGGCACGGTCAAGGCGATGACGCCGCTATCGCTGGCCGAGATCGGCGCCCAGATCTGCCTGGGCAACACCTTCCATCTGTGGCTGCGCCCGGGGCTCGAAGTCATCAAGGCCCATAACGGCCTGCATGACTTCATGAACTGGCAAAAACCCATCCTCACCGACTCG
The DNA here is from genome assembly GCA_049294655.1 of Azonexus sp. GTDB lineage: Bacteria > Pseudomonadota > Gammaproteobacteria > Burkholderiales > Rhodocyclaceae > Azonexus. The sequence continues at coordinate 16,547 of JBAQDI010000025.1, read as the reverse complement.
GGCGGCTTCCAGGTCTTCTCGCTGGGCGCCATGCGCAAGATCACCGAGGAAGGCGTCAAGTTCAGTTCGCCGCACGACGGCGCCAAGCTCTTCCTGACCCCTGAAATCTCGATGCAGATCCAGAAGGTGCTTAATTCCGATATCGTCATGATTTTCGACGAATGCACGCCCTACCCGGCAACGCATGAGGAAGCCGCGAACTCGATGCGCATGTCGATGCGCTGGGCGCAGCGTTCGCGCGACGAGCACAACCAGCTGGAAAACCACAACGCGCTGTTCGGCATCGTCCAGGGCGGCATGTACGAGGAGCTGCGCGACGAATCGGTGGCCGGCCTGTGCGACATCGGTTTCGACGGCATGGCCATCGGCGGCCTCTCGGTCGGCGAACCCAAGGAAGACATGGCGCGCATCCTGGCCCACACGGCGCCGCGCCTGCCGACCAACAAGCCGCGCTACCTGATGGGCGTCGGCACGCCGGAAGACCTTGTCTATTCGGTCAAGGCCGGTATCGACATGTTCGACTGCGTGATGCCGACGCGCAATGCGCGCAACGGTCACCTGTTTACCCGCTACGGTGACGTCAAGATCAAGAACGCCCGCTACAAGATGGATACCGGGCCGCTCGACCCGTCGTGCACTTGCTACACCTGCACGCAGTTCACGCGCGCTTACCTGCACCACCTGTTCCGCAATGGCGAAATCCTCGGCGGCATGCTCAACACCATCCACAACCTGCATTTTTACCAGACCATCATGGGCGAAATGAGCACCGCCATCGAGGCCGGAACGCTGACCGAATGGTCGGCCAGCTTTGCCCGGGACCGTTCAGCGGGGCAATGATAGAATCCACGTTTTGTTTTTTCGCATTCAGGAGTTTTGACCATGATTAGTCTTGCCTACGCCCAAACCGCCGGTGCCGCCGATCCGATGGGGGGATTGACCCAGTTTCTGCCGCTGCTGATCATGGTTGGCGCCATGTGGCTGCTGTTCATCCGGCCGCAAATGAAAAAGGCCAAGGAACACAAGGCGCTGATCGAAGCGCTGGCCAAGGGTGATGAAGTCGTGACCAGCGGCGGTCTGGTCGGCAAGGTTGCCAAGGTCGGCGAAAACTACATTTCGCTGGAAATTGCCGAAGGTACCGAAGTCGTCGTGCAAAAGCCGGCCATCGGCCTGGTTCTGCCCAAGGGCACGCTGAAGTCGCTGTAATCACCCCAGAAGGCGGCCGTGGCCGCCTTCTCGCTTTTTAAAGCCACTATGAATCGCTACCCTCTCTGGAAGTACATTACCGTCGCCATCGCGCTGGTTCTGGGCTTCATCTACACCCTGCCCAATTTCTTCGGCGAATCGCCGGCCGTGCAGCTTTCGAGCGCCAAAGTCACGCTCAAGATCGACGAAAAGGCCCAGAGCCGCGTCGTGGAAGCCCTGGTCGCCGCCGGCATCACACATGACGGCATCCAGCTCGACCCCAACGGTGTCAAGACGCGCTTCAAGGACACCGATACCCAGTTGAAGGCCAAGGACATCCTGGAAAAGGCCTTCAATCCGGACGCCAGCGATCCGAAATACGTCGTCGCCCTGAACCTGCTGTCGGCCTCGCCCTCTTGGTTAACCAACATACCAATAATGCCGGCTCGCCCGATGTACCTCGGCCTCGACCTGCGCGGCGGTGTGCATTTCCTGCTCCAGGTCGACATGAAGGGCGCGCTGACCAAGCGCCTCGACTCGCTTTCGGCTGACCTGCGCAGCCTGCTGCGCGACAAGAACCTGCGCCACGGCGGCATCAACCGCGAAGGCGAGCGCATCGTCATCAAGTTCCGCGAAGCCGACACCCGCGACAAGGCGAAAGACCTCCTCGGTGACAACCAGCCCGATCTGCTGCTGACCGAAACCACCGATGGCAGCGACTTCAAGCTGACTGCCACGCTGAAGCCGCAAGCCCTGCAAAAACTCGGCGAATTCGCCCTGAAACAGAACATCACGACCCTGCATAACCGGATCAACGAACTCGGCGTCGCCGAACCGGTCATCCAGCAGCAGGGCGCCGACCGCATCGTCGTCCAGTTGCCGGGCGTGCAGGACACGGCCAAGGCCAAGGACATCCTGGGCCGCACCGCCACCCTGGAAATCCGCATGGTCGACGATACGCCGGGCGCGCTCGACGCCGCCATGGCCGGCAACGCGCCTTTCGGCAGCGAGGTCTATACCGAACGCGGCGGTGCGCCGCTGCTGGTCAAGAAACAGGTTGTGCTGACCGGCGACCGCCTGACCGATGCCCAGCCCGGCTTCGACACCCAGAACAGCGAAGCCGCCGTGCATCTGACGCTGGATTCCGCCGGTGCCCGCATCTTCAAGGAAATCACCCGCGACAATGTCGGCAAGCGCATGGCCATCCTGCTCATCGAAAAGGGCAAGGGCGAAGTGGTGACCGCACCGGTCATCCGCAGCGAAATCGGTGGCGGCCGCGTGCAGATTTCTGGCCGCATGACGACCAGCGAAGCCAACGATACGGCACTGCTGCTGCGCGCCGGCTCGCTCGCCGCGCCGATGGAAATCATCGAGGAACGGACCATCGGCCCCAGCCTGGGCGCCGACAACATCAAGAAGGGCTTCCAGTCGACACTCTGGGGCTTTGCCGCGATCGCCCTGTTCATGATCATCTACTACCGCGTCTTCGGCGTCGTGTCGGTGCTTGCCCTGGCCTCCAACCTGCTGTTCCTGCTGGCCCTGCTGTCGCTGCTGCAACTGACGCTGACCCTGCCCGGCATCGCCGCCATCGCGCTGGCGCTCGGCATGGCCATCGACTCCAATGTGCTGATCAACGAACGCATCCGCGAGGAACTGCGGGCCGGCGTCACGCCACAGGCAGCGATTTCGGAAGGTTATGAACGCGCCTTCGGGACCATTCTCGACTCCAACGTCACAACGCTGATCGTCGGCCTGATGCTGCTCATCTTCGGCTCCGGCCCGGTGCGCGGCTTCGCCGTCGTCCATTGCCTGGGCATCCTGACCTCGATCTTCTCCTCGGTCGTCGTCTCCCGCGCCCTGGTCAACCTGATCTACGGTCGCCAGAAAAAACTCGCCTCGCTGGCCATCGGCCAGGTCTGGAAGCCGGGCAACGTGCCGGCTGCCGGTCAGAAATAAGGAAGCACGGACATGGAATTTTTCCGCATCCACAAAGACATTCCCTTCATGCGCCATGCGCTGACGTTCAATGTCATTTCCCTGGTCACCTTCATCCTGGCCGTCGTATTTCTGTTCACCAAGGGCCTGCACCTGTCGGTTGAATTCACCGGCGGCACGCTGATCGAAACCCACTACGAGCAGTCGGCGGATCTCGAAAAGATCCGTGATGCACTGGGCAAGGCCGGGTTCAGCGATTACGTCGTGCAGAACTTCGGCTCATCGCAGGACGTCATGATCCGCCTGCCGCTCAAGGCCGACCAGAAAAGCGACCAGATCGGCGAAGCCGTCATGAAGTCGCTGGCCATCGACGCGCCCGGCGCCCAGTTGCGGCGCGTCGAGTTCGTCGGCCCGCAGGTCGGCAAGGAACTCGCCGAGAACGGTGCCATGGCGCTGCTGCTGGTCGTCATCGGCATCGTCATCTACCTGGCTTTCCGCTTCGAATGGCGCTTCTCGGTCTCGGCGATCATCGCCAACCTGCACGACGTGGTGATCATCCTCGGCTTCTTTGCCTTCTTCCAGTGGGAATTCTCGCTGTCGGTGCTGGCCGCCGTACTGGCCGTACTCGGCTATTCGGTCAATGAATCGGTCGTCGTTTTCGACCGGGTGCGCGAAACCTTCAGGAAGGTACGCGGCCTGACCACGCCGGAAGTGCTCGACCACGCCATCACCAGCACCATTTCCCGGACGATCATCACGCACGGCTGTACGCAGATGATGGTCCTCTCGATGCTGATCTTCGGCGGTGAAACCCTGCACTACTTCGCCATGGCGCTGACCATCGGCATCCTGTTCGGCATCTACTCCTCGGTGCTGGTCGCCAGCCCGCTGGTCATGTGGCTAGGCGTCTCGCGCGAGCAGTTCATTGCCAAGCAGAAGAAGGCCATCGAAGGCGCCAACGAAGAAGGCGCCGTGGTATGAAGAAAGTCCTGGTCTGGGATCTGCCGACCCGTCTTTTCCACTGGTTGCTGGTGGTCGCCGTTGCCGGCGCCTACTTTTCCGGCGAAACCGGTGGCAACTGGCTGGTCTGGCATGCCCGGCTGGGTTTTCTGATTGTCGGCCTGATCGTTTTTCGTCTGATCTGGGGCTTTGCCGGCTCGACCTACGCCCGCTTCGCCACCTTCGTGCGCGGCCCGGGCAGCATCAAGGCCCACCTGGCCGGCCAATGGCAGGGACTGGGTCACAACCCGCTCGGCGCACTCTCCGTGCTCGCCCTGCTCGGCCTGGCCGCCGTGCAGGTTGGCAGCGGCCTGTTCGCCTTCAATGACGACACGGGTTTCTCGGGTCCGTTCCATGACCTGGTCGGCAAGGTCGTCGGCGATACGGCGACCTGGCTGCATCACAAGGTATTCGACCTGCTGATCATTCTGGTCGGCCTGCATCTTGCCGCCGTGGTCTTCTACACGCGTATCAAGAAGGACAACCTGGTGCTGCCGATGCTCACCGGCCATAAGGAAGTCCGCCAGGGCGAAGGCGAAAGCGCCCGGGGGGGCGGCCTGGTCGCCTTCATCGTCGCGGTGCTGATTGCTGCGGCCGTCACTTACGGTGCTTCCGGGGTCTGGGTGGAAAAGCCGCCCGCCCCGCCAGCCGCCGAAACGCCCGCCTGGTAATAAAAAGGCCGCCTGTTCAGGCGGCCTTTTTATTGGTCAGCAAACAAGCGATCAGTGCTTGTGCTCTTCGACACGGAACTTCTCGTGGCAGCCCTTGCAGGCTTCACCGACCTTGCCGAACTGCACCTTCAGGGCGGCGGCATCGCCAGTTGCGGCAACCTTGGCCAGCTCGTTGGCTTCCTTGTTGAAAGCCACGGCCACCTTGCCGACGCCTTCCTTGTCGGTAAATAGCTCGGCCTTGACGCGGGTCGGCGCCCAGCCGGTTCCCTTGTCGCTGCCCGGTACGTAGAGCGCGCCCATGCCGGAATTGGCGATGGCCTGGATGGCGTTGGCGGCGGCAACGGCCTGATCCTTGTTGAAGGACTCCGGGTTGTCGAGCATGCCCTTGAGCTTGCCCATGTTCCAGCCCATGAAGGAATAACCGGACTGACGGTACTTGATGGCGCTTTCCGGCTTGACCTGGGCGACAGCGGTGCCAGCCAGGGCAATGGCAACGAGGGACAACAGCAGCTTGGACTTCATGTATTTTCTCCGTTCAAATAAGAATGCCGGGGGATTATACCCCCGGCATTTGACAGCAATACGGCGGACGCCTGGCGCTTACAACTCAAAAACGTGCTTGACGCGCAGCGCCGGCCCGCCTTGTTCGATGGCGATCAGCCGCGCGATATTCGGGTGCTTGCCCGGATTGGCCCGCTCGTCTTCGCTGTGTTCGGCAAAGATCTCGATACCCTTTTTCGCCGCTTCGAGATTGATCGAACCATAGGTTTGCGCCAGATGGTTGTACACCGCCAGCGAACCCTGGCTGCCGGCCTTGTTCTCGATGCTGGCAACGACCTTGCCCTCGGCATCGAGCAGGTTGATGGCGGCCAGATGGGAAATACCGGGGAGTTTTTTGAGGTTTTCGGCGAAAGACATGGTTTTAGTTGTTAGTTATTAGCTGTTAGTAGTTTGAGCTGGCGGAGAGGGTGGGACATGCCTCTCCGCCGCCGGGATCAGATGCGGCGGGCCAGTTCGGCGGCTTTGCCGGTGTAGTCCCAGGGCGTCAGCTTGAGGAGTTCGGCCTTGGCGGCTTCCGGGATTTCGAGCGTGGACACGAAAGCCTGCATGCCGTCGCGCGAGACGCGGGTGCCGCGGGTCAGTTCCTTGAGCTTTTCGTAGGCGTTGGGCACGGCGTAACGACGCATGACGGTCTGGATCGGCTCGGCGAGCAGTTCCCAGTTGGCGTCGAGATCGGCCTTCATCGAATCGACGTTGATTTCCAGCTTGCCCAGGCCCTTGAGCAGCGAGTCGTAGCCGAGCAGCGCATAGCCGAGGCCGACGCCCATGTTGCGAAGTACCGTCGAATCGGTGAGATCGCGCTGCCAGCGCGAAACCGGCAGCTTTTCGGCAAGGAACTTGAGCATCGCGTTGGCCAGACCAAAATTGCCTTCGGAGTTTTCGAAATCGATCGGATTGACCTTGTGCGGCATGGTCGAGGAACCGATTTCGCCGGCCTTGACCTTCTGCTTGAAGAAGCCGAGCGAGATGTAGCCCCAGACGTCGCGGTCGAGATCGACCAGGATGCTGTTGGCGCGGGCGAAGGCGTCGAACAGTTCGGCCAGCGCATCGTGCGGTTCGATCTGGATGGTGTAGGGATTGAAGGTCAGACCGAGCGATTCGACAAAGCGCTTGGCGAAACCTTCCCAGTCGTAGCCCGGATAGGCGGCGAGGTGGGCGTTGTAGTTGCCGACGGCGCCGTTGATCTTGCCGAGCAGTTCGACCTGGGCGATGCGGGCGCGGGCGCGCTGCAGGCGGTAGGCGACGTTGGCCATTTCCTTGCCCATCGTCGACGGGGTCGCCGGCTGGCCATGCGTGCGGCTCATCATCGGCACTTCGGCGTAGGCGTGAGCCAGCTCGACGAGCTTGGCGATGACCTTGTCGAGCATCGGCAGCATGGCCTGTTCACGGGCGCCCTGGCACATCAGCGCGTGCGACAGGTTGTTGATGTCTTCGGAAGTACAGGCAAAGTGGATGAATTCGCTGACCTTGACGACCTCGGCGTTGCCCTTGGTGTTCTTCTTGATCCAGTATTCGAGCGCCTTGACGTCGTGATTGGTGACGGCTTCCTCGGCCTTCACTTCGGCCGCCTGCTCGACGCCGAAATTGGCGACCAGCGCGTCGAGTTCGGCGACGGTGGCCGGCGAGAAGGCAGCAATTTCCGTGAAATGCGGCTCGGCGGCCAGCGCCTTGAGCCATTCGATCTCGACCTTCAGACGGCTCTTGATCAGGCCGAATTCGGAAAAATGTTCGCGCAGGGCATCGACCTTGCCGGCGTAGCGGCCATCGAGCGGGGAAAGGGCAGTCAGGGGATTGAAGGTCATAAAAACATCCTTTTCAGTAAGCCCGCAATTTTACCTGTCCGACCAAGCCCTGCGCCATACGCTATAATCAACATCCCCAAATCAGAGAGCATGCGATGAAGCTGATCGGCTCCCACACCAGCCCGTTTGCGCGAAAAGTGCGAATCGTGCTGGCCGAAAAGAAAATTGAATACGATTTCCAAATCGATTCGCCCTGGCTCGAAGACAGCAAGGTGCCGGACATCAACCCGCTGGGCAAGATCCCCGTGCTGGTGCTCGACGACAACACGCCGCTGTTCGATTCCCGGGTCATCGTCGAATACATCGACAACGTCACGCCGAACAGCAAGCTGTTCCCTGCCCCGAATCGTGAACGCACCGAAGTCAAGCGCTGGGAAGCCCTGGCCGACGGTATCTGTGATGCCGCTGCCACCGCCTTCCTCGAAGCCAAGCGCCCGAAGAAGGAACAGAGCGCCAGCTGGATTGCCCGGCAGCGCGACAAGGTCGCACGCAGCCTGGTCTTCATGAGCAGCGAACTCGGCGAAAAGAGTTTCTGCATGGGCACGCATTTCTCGCTGGCCGACATCGCCGTCGGCACGGCGCTCGGCTACCTGGCTTTCCGTTTCCCCGACATCAAGTGGCAGGAAAGCTACCCCAACCTGGACAAGCTCTACAGCAAGCTGATCCAGCGACCGTCGTTCGCGGACACCATCCCGCACGACTGAAAAACCAAGGGCGCCGACGGCGCCCTTGTTACATCAGCGAATAATGCCGCCGCCCAGGCAGACGCGGCTTTCATAAAGCACCACCGACTGGCCCGGGGTCAGCGCCCATTGTGGCTCGGCGAAACGGATTTCACAGGTTTCGCCATCGACCCGCTCGACTTCGCAGGCCTGGTCGGGCGTCCGGTAGCGGGGCTTGGCGGTATAGACCCAGTGCGGATGCGGCCAGTTTTTGGCAGACTCGCCAGAAACCCACGACAACTGCTCGGCGACCAGCGTATCGGTGAACAAGGCCGGGTGATCGTGGCCCTGGACGACGTACAGCACGTTCTTTTCCATGTCCTTGCCGGCGACGAACCAGGCATCGTGGTCACCACCGCCGGGCTGGCCTTTTTCCTTCAGACCACCGATGTGCAGGCCCTTGCGCTGCCCCAGGGTATGGAACATCAGGCCGTCGTGCTCGCCGAGCACCTTGCCATCGTCGAGCCGGCGGATCTCGCCCTTTTTCGGCGGCAGGTAGCGCGCCAGGAAATCCTTGAACGGCCGTTCGCCGATGAAGCAGATCCCCGTCGAATCCTTCTTGGCCGCGACATGCAGGCCTTCCGCCTCGGCGATCTTGCGCACCTCGCGCTTGTAGATGTCGGCCAGCGGAAACAGGGTTTTCGACAACTGCGCCTGGTTCAGGCGATAGAGGAAATAGCTCTGGTCCTTGGTGCCATCCTCGGCCTTGAGTAGCTGGAATTCGCCGTTGAACTCGCGCACCCCGGCGTAGTGGCCGGTGGCGATCTTGTCGGCACCCAATTGCATGGCGTGGTCGAGGAAGGCCTTGAACTTGATTTCCGAATTACACAGGATGTCCGGGTTCGGCGTGCGCCCGGCCTGGTATTCGCGCAGGAATTCGGCGAAGACGCGCTCGCGGTATTCGGCGGCGAAATTGACCACCTCGACGTCGATGCCGATGCGGTCGGCGACGCTCATGACGTCGATCAGGTCCTGGCGCGACGAGCAGTATTCCTCGGTGTCGTCGTCTTCCCAGTTCTTCATGAACAGGCCGATCACCTTCCAGCCCTGCTGCTTGAGCAGCAAGGCCGCGACAGAGGAATCGACACCGCCGGACAAGCCGACCACCACGGTTTTTTCAGACATCGGGCCCAGCCCCCTTCTTCCATTCATCCAGCGGCAGGATCACCGCGGGTTGTCCATTATCCACAAACCAGCTATCGACAACGAAGCGCGCCGCCTCGCCATCTGTCTTTTCCTCGATCACCGCCGAATAGTGAGACGGGAAAATCAGGGCAAAATTTCGCACCTCCGGCGCCAGAACGCGATGCCAACGCAGATAGCCGCGGGCTTCCAGCATTTCAAGCAGACCTGTCGTCGAGGTCGAATGGTCGATGCAGTCCATCTTGCCGGGGATACCGGCATCGGCGTAATTGCCGCCGCGGTCGTTGTGGATATCCGACTGCTCGCCGGCCCAGGCGTACAAACGCCCGATGATTTCGGCGAGCACCTGGCGCTCGGCTACCGCATCCCTGGTCTGGCTCAGACGATGCCCAAGCTCCTGCAGACGCGCTTCGGCATAGCGAATATCAAGCTGCACCAGGCAGCCGTAGCCATAGCAAATACGCACGGTTGCATCGGCCCAGGCCGGCCCGGCCATGGCCAGCAAGACGACAAACAGCCAGCGCAGCATCAGGCGTAATGGACCAGCAGCTCAAGCGGGTAGGCCTGGCCGGCCAGGGCATCTTCGATGCAGCGCAGGATCAGCGGGCTGCGATGCCGCGCCTGGCTGGCCTTGACCTCTTCCAGCGTCAGCCAGCGGGCGCCGATGATGCCCTCGTCGAGCGGCCGGCCGGCCTCGTAACCGCGCAATTCGCCGCCGAAGGCGAAGCGCAGGTAGGTGATGCCTTTCGTCGGGTGCTGCCAGTTGTAAATACCGACCAGATGCGTCGGCTTGAAATGGTAGGCGGTTTCTTCCAGCGTCTCACGGACCACGGCATCGACCAGCGACTCGCCTTCTTCAAGATGACCGGCCGGCTGATTGAAAGCCAGGCCGTTCTCGGTCTCTTCCTCGACCAGCAGGAATTTGCCATCGCGCTGAACAACAGCGGCAACGGTCACATGGGGTTTCCAGATCATGAGCGGCGAATGGTCGGCAAAAGCGTTATTTTACCTGCTGATTTGGGCTAGAATTATGGGCTTTTACAGGCGCTTCACGGAGAATCGAACATGTCCATGTCGGATCGCGACGGCTTTATTTGGCAGGATGGCAAACTTGTGCCCTGGCGCGAGGCTACCACCCACGTCCTCACCCATTCCCTGCATTACGGCATGAGCGTTTTCGAGGGCGTCCGCGCCTACAAGACCGAGCGCGGCACTGCCGTCTTCCGCCTCGAAGACCACACCGACCGCCTGTTCAACTCGGCGCACATTTTCCAGATGGCCATGCCTTTCGACAAGGCGACGATCAATGAAGCGCACAAGGAAGTGCTGCGCGCCAACAATCTCGAATCCGGCTACATCCGCCCGATCGCCTTCTACGGCTCGGAAAAGATGGGCGTTTCGCCAAAGGGCGCCCAGGTGCACGTCGCCATCGCCGCTTGGCCGTGGGGTGCTTACCTCGGCGAAGAGGGCATGAAGCGCGGCATCCGCGTCAAGGTCTCGAGCTACACCCGCCACCATGTGAATATCACCATGGTCCGCGCCAAGGCCGCCGGCTCGTACATGAATTCCATCCTCGCCAACAACGAAGTGACCAACGACGGTTACGACGAAGCCATGCTGCTCGACCCGGAAGGCTACGTCGCCGAAGGCGCCGGCGAGAACCTGTTCATCGTCAAGAAGGGCAAGCTGTACACGCCGGACCTGACATCCTGCCTGGAAGGCATCACGCGCGCCACCGTGCTGCAGATCGCCGAAGAACTGGGCCTCGCCGTCCAGGAAAAGCGCATCACCCGCGACGAAGTCTATTGCGCCGACGAAGCCTTCTTCACGGGCACCGCCGCCGAAGTCACGCCGATCCGCGAACTCGATGGTCGCCAGATCGGCATCGGCAGCCGTGGCCCAATTACCGAAAAGATCCAGCAAAAATATTTCGATGTGGTCTATGGCCGCTCCGCCCAGCACGACAGCTGGCTGGCCTACATCTAAGTTCAGGGAGATCAAGATGTCCGACAACAAGACGGTTGAAGTCACCGCCCACGACCTGCCGCTGCACTGCCCGCAACCGGCCTCCGCCCTGTGGAACCAGCATCCGCGCGTCTTCCTCGACGTACTCAAAAGCGGCGAAGTCACCTGCCCGTATTGCAGCACCAAGTACGTCTTCAAGGGCGAAGCGCCCAAAGGGCATCACTGATAGCTATTAGGATCGAGGATCCAGGATCGAGTAAGCCTCAGCTTGCTTCTGACCACTCGATCCTGGATCCTAATAACTCGATCCTGCAATGAGAGCTCTCATCGTCGCCCCGTCCTGGATTGGCGACACCATCATGGCGCAGCCGCTGTTTGCGCGGCTGCATGCCAGATATCCCGGCCTGCAGCTCGATGCCCTGGCGCCCCGCTGGGTCGCCCCGGTACTGCAGCGCATGGGTGAAATCAGCGCCGTCATCGACAGCCCCTTCGGGCATGGCCAACTGGCGCTGAAGCCGCGCTGGCGTCTGGCCAGGCAACTGGCAGCCGGCGCTTATGACAGCGTCTATGTCCTGCCCAATTCACTGAAATCGGCACTCGTCCCGTTCATGGCCGGCATTCCGCAACGCGTCGGCTTTACCGGCGAGTCGCGCTATGGCCTGATCAATGTCCGGCACACTCTGGACAAGGCCGCCCTGCCACTGATGGTCGAGCGCTTCGCCCAGTTGGCTGAAACACCGGGCACGCCGCCGCCCCGCCCGATTGCCTATCCGCACATCCGCTCCACGCCAGCCGAGCAGCAACAGACTCTGGACGAACTCGGCATCGAGCGTCCGGCCCGCCTCGTTGCCTTCTGCCCCGGTGCGGAATACGGCCCGGCCAAGCGCTGGCCGGCCGCCCATTTCGCCGCTCTCGCCAAACGGCTCGCCGCGCAGGGTTTTGCCGTCTGGCTGTTCGGCTCGCCCAAGGATCATGGCGTCGCCGAAGAGATTTCCCGGCTGGCGCCCGGTCTCTGCCGCAACCTGTGCGGTGCGACTTCGCTGACCCAGGCCGTCGACCTGCTGGCCCTGGCCAATCTGGTTGTTTGCAACGATTCCGGCCTGATGCACGTTGCCGCCGCCCTCGATCGCCCGCTCGTCACGCTCTACGGCTCATCCTCGCCCGGCTTCACGCCGCCGCTCTCGGAGCGCGCCGATATTCTCAGCCTGCAACTCGACTGCAGCCCCTGCTTCAAACGCGAATGCCCACTCGGCCATCTGAATTGCCTCACGCAACTGGCCCCGGAAATGGTTTTCGCCGCCTGCCAGAAATGGATGGACTGATGAGTACGCCCACGGCTTACGCCACCCCGGAAGATCTCGAACAGGCTTTTTACGAAGCCATGGTGCGCGGCGACGCCGACTTGATGATGCTGCTCTGGGCCGAGGATGAAGAAACCCTCTGCGTCCATCCGACCGGCGTCCGTCTGCTTGGCCTGGTGCCCATCCGCGAGAGCTGGCGCAGCATTTTCGCGACTGCCAAACTGCGCATCCAGGCCGAAATTGTCGCGCACTGGCAGGGCTCGGTGCTGGCCATTCATCACCTGACGGAAACCTTGTTCGTCGGCGACGACCCGAGCCCGCACGGCCCGCTGCATGTGACGCATGTTTACGCCCGCGGCGCCCATGGCTGGCGTCTGGTCAGTCGCCATTCCTCGGCCGCCGACGACGGCCACCAGGCGATGGCCGAAGCCGTGCCGCACACGCTGCATTGACCCCACCCAGCAAACCTTATCGCGCCCCGGCCTGGCTGCCCGGCGGGCATGCCCAGACGCTGTGGCCACTGCTCATCAAACCACGCCCGCTACCCTTGCGCCGCGAACGCTGGACGACACCGGATGGCGACTTCATCGACGTTGACCACCTCGATGGCCCACCCGATTCACCACTGCTGGTTCTTTTCCATGGCCTGGAGGGTAGTGCGCGCAGCCACTATGCGATCTCGACGGCGCGCGCCTGCCAGAAAGCTGGCTGGCGCTTGGTGCTACCGCATTTTCGCGGCTGCTCCGGCGAGCTCAATCAACGGCCGCGCGCCTACCACTCGGGCGACTCCGCCGAAATCGACTGGATCCTGCGCCGTTTGCACGCGACAAACGGTGGCATGAAGCTCCACGCCGCCGGGGTTTCGCTGGGCGGCAATGCACTGCTCAAATGGGCCGGCGAACACGGCGCAACGGCCGGCGATCTGGTCACCGGTGTCGCCGCCATGTGTGCCCCGCTCGATCTGGCCGGCTGCGGTCACCATCTGGCGCGGGGTTTCAACCGGCTGTATACGCAACATTTCCTGAAAACCCTCAAAGCCGTTTCGGCCAAACGCCTGCAACGCTTCCCCGGACTCTTCGACGCCGCCCGCATGCAGCGGGCAAGCAATCTCTATCAGTTCGACGACGCCGTGACCGGGCCGGTGCACGGCTTTGCCGGAGCCGACGACTACTGGCAGCGCGCCTCGGCCAAGCCCTGGCTGAAGTCGATCAGTATCCCGGCTCTCGTCGTCAATCCGCAAAATGATCCATTCCTGCCGGCCCACTATCTGCCCACGACAGCCGAAATTGGCCCCGGCGTGCGCCTGGAGCAGCCGGCAAACGGCGGGCACGTCGGTTTTGTCAGCGGCCCTTTCCCGGGAAATCTGGACTGGCTGGCGCAAAGGCTCCTACACTACTTCCTTTTCGAGACGTCATAACACAACATCATGAGCCAACTCCCCGCTGAAATTTTCAAGGCCTACGATATTCGTGGCATCGTCAACAAGTCCCTGACCGCTGATGTCGTACGCCGGATCGGCCACGCGCTCGGCTCTCTGGCGGCCGAACAGGGCCAGACAGCGATTGCCGTCGGTCGCGATGGCCGGCTCTCCGGCCCCGAACTGGCAGGCGCCCTGATGGACGGGATTGTCGCCGCCGGTATCGATGCCATCGATGTCGGTTGCGTACCGACGCCAGTCACCTATTTTGCGGCCTACGAACTGGGCTGCCATTCCTGCGTTTCGGTGACCGGCAGCCACAACCCGCCGGACTACAACGGCTTGAAGATGGTCATTGCCGGCACGACACTGGCTTTGGAAGCCATCCAGGATCTGAAAAAGCGCGCCGAAACAGGCAATCTGCGACACGGCAAGGGCGAACGGCGCAGCGCCGACGTCCAGCCGGCCTACGTCGACAAAATCGTCGGCGACGTCAAACTGGCCCGGCCGATGAAGATCGTCATGGATTGCGGCAATGGCGTGGCCGGTGCAATCGCCCCTGAACTATTCAAGCGTTTGGGTTGCGAAATCGTGCCGCTGTTCTGTGAAGTCGATGGCAATTTCCCGAACCACCATCCGGATCCTTCCAAGCCGGAAAACCTCAAGGATGTCATCAAGGCACTGCAGGACACTGATGCCGAAATCGGCATCGCCTTCGATGGCGATGGTGATCGTCTGGGTGTCGTTACCAAGGACGGCGAAATCATTTTCCCGGACCGCCAACTGATGTTGTTTGCAGCCGATGTGCTGTCGCGCGTCCCCGGTGGCACGGTGATCTACGACGTCAAATGCACGCGTCTGCTCGCCCCGTGGATCCGCCAGCACGGCGGCGTGCCGCTGATGTGGAATACCGGCCACGCCCTGGTCAAGGCCAAGCTCAAGGAAACCGGTGCCCCGCTGGCCGGCGAGATGTCCGGCCACACGTTTTTCAAGGAACGCTGGTATGGCTTCGACGACGGCCTGTACACCGGCGCGCGCCTGCTCGAAATCCTGGCGCGCTCGGCCAATGCCAATCCCGTGCTGAAAGCCCTGCCTAATTCGCCGAGTACGCCGGAACTGAATATCAAAATGGCCGAGGGCGAACCCTTTGCGCTGATCGACAAGCTCAAGGCCGCAGGCAGTTTTGCCAGCGCCGAGGAGATTATCACCATCGACGGCGTGCGCGTAGAATACAAGGACGGTTTCGGTCTGGCCCGCCCGTCGAACACAACACCGGTCGTCGTCCTGCGTTTTGAAGCCGATAACGCGACGGCTCTCGAACGTATTCAGGCCGATTTCCGCCGTGCCCTGGAAGCCGTCTGGCCGGGCGTCCAACTACCGTTTTAAGGAGCTTTTTTGAGCGACGCCGCTGCCGATCAACTCTTTCTCGGGCGTCAGCCCATCCTCGATCGCGAACAGCGGCTGCATGCCTATGAGCTGCTGTTTCGTAGCGGCACGCAGAACGCCGCCGACGTCACGGATGGCGTTCAGGCGACCGCTACCGTCATCGCCAACGCCTTCAGCGAACTGGGCGTCGAGGCGGCGCTGGGTAGTTGTCGCGGCTTCATCAATATCGACGAAGCCTTCCTGTTCAGCGACATGCTTGAACTGCTGCCCCGTCAGTCGGTAGTCCTCGAAATTCTCGAGACAGTACCGCCGACCGCCGCCGTCGTTGAGCGCTGCAAGGCCCTCAAGGCGGCCGGGTTTACGCTGGCACTCGATGATGTCATCCAGCTCGAACCGGAGTTTGCCGAGTTGCTCGATCTCGTCGATATCGTCAAGGTCGATATCCAGCCACTCTCGCGCATCCAGTTGATGCAACTGGTCATGAAACTCAAGCCGCTCGGTAAGCAATTACTGGCCGAGAAGGTCGATTCCCGCGAACAGATGGAGCAATGCCTCAAACTCGGCTTTACGCTGTTTCAGGGCTATTACTTTGCCAAACCAACGATCATCGCCAGCCGAAAACTGGATCATTCCCAGGTCTCGCTGATGAAATTGATGGGCCTCCTGCTCAGCGACGCCGACAGCAGCGAACTGGAGGAAGCCCTCAAGCCCGAACCCGGGCTGACGGTCAATCTGCTACGCATGACCAATTCCGTTGGCGCCGGGAGTACCGAAACCATCACTTCCTTGCGTCACGCCATTGCCGTACTCGGGCGCCGCCAGTTGCAGCGCTGGCTACAATTGCTGGTCTTTTCGTCAGGCAAACAAAACGCCGCCAGCAACCCGCTGCTGCTTATGGCGGCAACCCGCGGCCGCCTGATGGAACTGCTCGCCGAAGAACTGAAGCCCGGCAACAACAGCCTGGCTGACCAGGCCTTCATGGTCGGCATCATGTCCCTTATGCCGGCGCTGATTGGCCTGCCAATGGAGGAAATCATCACCCCGCTCGGCCTGGCGGATAGCGTCAGAACAGCACTTGGCGGCGGCGAGGGCGAACTTGGCTGCATGCTCAAGGTCACAGAAGCCTGCGAAACCGGCGAGTTGCTAATCCTCAGCAAAAACCTGCAACAGTTGCCAGGCCTCGGCGCCAAAGCCCTGAACCGGGCTCAAACGCAGGCCCTGCAATGGGCAAACAGTATCGGGCAGTAGCCATACGCCAACAAGAAGAAAGCCGGCCAAGTTAATCTTGCCGGCTTTTTAACACGTTCGAATTGACACATCATTTCCGCTGTGGACGGCAAAGCCCCGTTAGCTTTTGCTAACGGGGCTTTGAATGGGGAGCCTGGCGGTGACCTACTTTCGCGAGCGGAAGCTCACTATCATCGGCGCTTTGCTGTTTCACGGTCCTGTTCGGGAAGGGA
>JBAQDI010000024.1:0-59265 GCA_049294655.1 Azonexus sp. | reverse complement strand
ACCGAGACTGCCGTGAAGGCGTGCAGGCCTTCGCCCAGGCCGGTGCCCGGCGTGAAACGCCAGGTCCCCTGGCTGTCCACCTGCGTGCTGCCGAGCAGGTTGCTGCCGTCGTAGATCCGGATCGTCGCCCCGATCTCGCCCGTCCCGTTGAGGGTCGGGGTCGGGTCGTCGGTCTTGGCGCCGTTGGCCAGCGTGCCCTGAATGCTGCCGACGTCGTCGGCCGCGCTGCTGATTTCCGGTTTGATCGGGACGACCGTGTCGATCGATACCTCGACTTCGGCCCGCCCGACGTTACCTGCGCTATCCGTCGCCATGACCGGAATGGTCACAACCCCGTCAGGAATGGCTTGCGTTGGCGTCAGACTCCATTTTCCATCCGGTCCGGCGGACGTACTCAGATGTTCTCCCGTCCCGGGAACCGTGATCTCGATCAGGCAACCCGGCTCGGCCGTCCCGCTGATGGTCGGCGTCTTGTCATCCGTAATGTTGTCGCCCAGCACGCCACTATCCGAGGCGGGGTCGAGCCGGGCCGTAACATCAGGCGCCAGCGTGTCAATCGAGCCGCTATCCGAACCGCTGGCTGTATTGGCGGCGGCATCGATGCCGCTTGCCGTCACGTTGTATATCCCATCAGCCAGGGCTATCGGGACAAGCGCAGTGAACTTGCCATCGGCGCCCACGGTGGCGACAAGCTTTTGCACGCTTCCGGCAGCGTCCGTTACGCTCAGTTCGAGGATGCTGCCCGGCATGAGCCGGGTGTAGCCGGTAATGGTCGGGGTATTGTCATTGCTGTTATCGGGCGCATCGACATCAATCGTCGTCCTCGACGGCGGAATGGTTGAGCGCACGCCATCAAGCAGGCCACCCCGATTTCCGGATCCATCAATCTGAATGCTCGAACCGCGCGCCAGCGTTTCGGCAATGCGCACTATTTCGACAAAGGTATGACCTTCATTGCCACCCGATGCCGGGATACCGGCACCCGGCTGCTCCTCATCAAGCAGCGTGTCGAGCGCGCCGCCCGACGCCAATATCTTCGCAATCTTTGCAAACCCCGGCCGGCCAGTCCGGACGGCACTGTCATGGGCATCGGGCGGGACTGAAGCGATCACTTCAGGATCAAGTCGGGCGACCTCACCGGGACGCACATTGATTTCACGGCCATCAGCCAGTTTGAGGACGACCTGGGACCCGTCATTGGCAACGACCGTTTCCCCTTCGCGGATCACATCACCCAGTTTCAGGCGCCGGGACTTGCCGGAACCATCACGAGCAAACGCTTCGCCGGCCAGCGAAGAAACCTTGGCAACGATACTTGACTGAGCAGCCATACAACCCTCGATTTAGACATATTTGATCAATACATCATAACTTTGGATGACATGACGAACAATTACGCCCAAATGCATACATCGTTCGATTAAAGCAGGTAAAAAATCGGCATGGATCTATTTTTAATATTTAAAAACATGATGATACGAAACATGAAAAAAAACACGCCTGAAAACATCGCTACAAAACATTACAAATACCTGAGGCGCACAGGGCAAACATCATTGTTATGATAAATAAGTAAAACAAGCTTGTTTGCCCAACAAAATACAACAAAAGCGCAAAACCCAAGGTCACACCAGCCCATGCCACAAGCCGCCACACCCACCCTCGAACCGGCAGTCACCGCCAGCAGCCAGACCAATGAATCAAGCGGGAAAATCACCCACTCCGCACTGATCATCGACCCCGAAAGCAGGACCAGAAGAATGATCGGCAGCTCACTGCGCAGCGTAGGCATAGACTCGACGTATGCCAGAAACAGTACGGAAATGTGGGAAAAATTAGCAAAACGGCCTGATGTCGTGATTCTCGATACTTGCCTGAAGGACGCCAATGGACTGGAACTGCTGCGCCAGCTGCGACGCCGTTCGAACATCCCGGTCGTGATCCACAGCAGCCGATCAAATGAAGCTGACAGAATCCTTGGCATCGAGATGGGGGCTGACGACTTCATGCCCAAGACATGCAGCATGCGGGAGCTCGCCGCACGGACAAGGCGGCTGATCAAGCGCACCGAGAACTCACCTATCTGCTACTACGAACGACGCCTTATCCGCTTCGGACAATGGAGTTTGGACAACGAATCGCAGGAGCTTGGCGACGACAAGGGCAGGAAAAAGCTGTTAAGCCGCTATCCGTTCGAAATGCTCAACGCGTTTCTCGCGCGGCCATTCGAGCCGCTTTCGAGAAACTTTCTTTCCGAGATCCTGCAACGCACTTACACGCCGCTCGACCGCGTCATCGACGTCCATGTCTCGAACCTGCGACGACTTCTCGGCAAACAGGCGGATGGCAGCAATTTCATCAAGGCATGGCGCTCGCATGGCTACATCTTCATCGCGAAGGTCGAAGGCGGAACCTTTTCCCCGCCGCGTCAAGCGTTCGGCAGGCACAACAAAACCCCGAGTTAAAGGCGCCAGCTGCCCGTCTCTGATGCTGCACCCGCGCGATTCAAAGCCCGGCTATCCGGCTGGCGGGAAACCTGGCTGCAAACCGGCTACCAACGCCAGGAGAACTCCTGATCTCGAGCTGGGCCTGATGGCGATTCAATGAATGCTTGACGATCGCCAGGCCCAGGCCGGTACCGCCAGCATCGCGCGAACGGCCGCGATCGACGCGGTAGAAGCGTTCGGTCAGCCGGGGAATATGCTTGGCATCGATGCCGATACCGGTGTCCTGGACAGCGAATTCGGCCCCTTGCGGGCTGGCTTTCCAGCAGATGCGCACCGTGCCACCGGCCGGCGTGTAGCGCACGGCGTTGGCCACCAGGTTGCCAAAAGCGCTGACCAGCTCGGGCTCGGAACCGCGCAAATCACCCCTGCCGTCGCTCTCGACGACAATACTGTGGCGCCCGGCAGAAAGTGCCTCGGCATCGCGACGCAGTTTATCGATGAGGTTGACCATATCGACCGGCTCGTCATCCGGCGGCGGTGCCGATTCAATGGACGACAGGGTCAGCAGGTCCTGGACGATCGACTGCATGCGTTGCGATTGCTCGGCCATCAGGGCCAGATAGCGTTCCTGTTCGTCGTGGCCCACCTCGATTTCCTGCAGGGTCTCGAGGAAGCCTGCCAGCACGGTGAGCGGCGTGCGCAGCTCGTGCGAGACATTGGCCACGAAATCGCGCCGCATGCGGTCCAGGCGATCCGTCTGGGTGACGTCCTTGACCTGCATCAGTCGGCGGTCGCCGGCATAGGGCAGGATGTAGATCGACAGCACCCGGTCTTCGCTGCGATCGGAGCGCAGGGTCAGCGGCCGTGAAAAGTCCTCGGCCTGCAGGTAGGCAACGAATTCCGGCTGGCGTACCAGATTGACCACGGGCTGGCCGCGGTCGCTGCGGATGACCAGACCGAGCTGGCTTTCTGCCGTCGTGTTGCAAAAAATGATCTGGTTGTTTTCGTCGAGCAGCACGACACCGTCGGTCAAGGCCTGGCCGGCCGCGATCAGCATGGCGATTTCCTCGTCACGCCGGGCGATCTGGGCGCGCAGATCCTTTTCGTGCCGGTACAGGCGACCGAAGACGCCATCCCAGGCGCCCTCGCCTTCAAGGCTGCTATCGACGAGCGGATTGCGCGACCAGCGCTCGAGCCGGGAAAAATTGCGGAAATGAAAGGCCAGTTGCAGGCCGAAACCGGCACAGAACACCGTCCAGCCGGCCCAGATGGCGACAAAGTAGCCCACCGGATAGGCCACGACGGCAGCCAGCAGCATCAGCAGCAGCGCCCTGATCAGTTGTGCCGACACGCGCCTCAGGCTCCGCGGAAACGATACCCGGTGCCGCGCACCGTTTCGACCCGCTCATGATGACCGGAGAGTTCCAGCGCGGCGCGCAGCCGGCGGATATGCACATCCACCGTACGTTCTTCGATGAAGACGTGGTCGCCCCAGACTTCGTCGAGCAACTGGGCGCGGGTATAGACGCGCTCAGCATGGGTCATGAAGAAGAAGAGCAGACGGAATTCGGTCGGCCCCAGCTCGACCGGCTGGCCGCCGGCCAGCACGCGATGCGTGGCCGGATTGAGCGCCAGATCGGCAATCTCGATGGCTTCGCCGGCCAGGTGCGGAGCGCGCCGGCGCAGCACGGCACGGACGCGGGCCACCAGTTCCTTGGGCGAGAACGGCTTGGTGACGTAATCGTCGGCCCCGGCTTCCAGGCCTTGAACCTTGTCTTCTTCGTGCACGCGGGCGGTCAGCATGATGATCGGCAGTTCGCGGGTCCGCTCGTCGGCGCGGATTTTCTTGGCCAGCGCGACGCCGGACTGGCCGGGCAGCATCCAGTCGAGCACCACCAGGTCGGGCAGCGCGGCACGGATGGCCGATTCGGCCTCCTCGGCACTGCCGGCCCGGACGACTAAAAAGCCGGCGTGCTTGAGGTTGATGACGACAAGTTCCTGGATCGCCGGTTCATCCTCGACCACCAGAATCGTCGGTGTCACTTGGCGGACTCCTTGGTATGGCGGATGTCACGGCCTTCGACAACGTAGATCACCTGTTCGGACACGTTCTTCGCGTGATCGCCGATGCGCTCGATGGCGCGGGCAATATTGATGATGTCGATGGCCGTGGTGATGGTGCGCGGATCTTCCATCATGTGCGTGATCAACTGGCGCAGGATGGATTTGAATTCGGCGTCGACCTCCGAGTCGGCGCGAATGACGCTGGTTGCCAGCACCGTATCGAGGCGGGCAAAGGCGTCGAGCGCTTGGCGCACCATGACCAGCGCCGCATCGGCCAGGTGGCGGATACCGACCCCGTACTGCGAAGGAAGGTGCCCGCCTTCGTAGATGCGACGCACGCCCTTGGCGATTTTCTTGGCCTCGTCGCCGGCCCGTTCGAGATCGGTAACGATCTTGCTGATGCCGAGCACCAGGCGCAGGTCGGAAGCCGTCGGCTGACGCTTGGCAATGACGTGGGCGCAGTCGTCGTCGATCGCCTTCTCGAGTTCATTGACCTTGCGGTCGGTCTCGACGATGGTCTTGACGCTCGAAATCTCGCCCGTCGTGTAGGCATCGATGGCAGCGGAAACCTGGGTTTCGACCAGGCCGCCCATCTGCAGCACATGCGTGCGCAGACGGCTGAGATCCTCGTCGAACTGGCTGGAAAGGTGTTGGCTTTCGTTCATTTCATATTCCCCTGTTAGCCCATCCGACCCGTGATGTAATCCTCGGTGCGCTTGTCCTGCGGCTTGATGAAAATCTCGTCGGTCTTGCCGAACTCGATCATTTCACCAAGGAACATATAGGCGGTGTAGTCCGAAACGCGGGCGGCCTGCTGCATGTTGTGCGTGACGATGAGGATGGTGACGCGCTTCTTGAGTTCGTGCACCAGTTCCTCGATGGCCGCCGTGGCGATCGGGTCGAGCGCCGAGGTCGGCTCGTCGAAGAGCAGCAGTTCGGGATCGGTGGCCAGGGCGCGGGCAATGCACAGACGTTGCTGCTGACCGCCGGACAGGTTGGAGGCCAGTTCGCCGAGGCGATCCTTGACTTCGTCCCAGATCGCCGCGCCGCGCAGGGCGTGCTCGACCTTGTCGTCAAGCACGCGACGGTTGTTTTCGCCGCGCACGCGCAGGCCGTAGGCGACATTCTCGAAAATGGATTTCGGGAAGGGGTTCGGCTTCTGGAACACCATGCCGACGCGCATGCGCACTTCGATCGGATCGACTTCCGGCGACAGCAGGTTGGTGTTGTCCGGGAAGAAGCGGATTTCACCCTCGTAGCGATTGCCCGGATAGAGGTCGTGCATGCGGTTGAAACTGCGCAGGTAGGTCGATTTGCCGCAACCGGAAGGGCCGATCAGAGCGGTGACCTTCTTGTCGTAGATCGGCATGTTAATGCCCTTGAGCGCCTTGGCCTCACCGTAATAGAAGCTGAGATTGCGGGCTTCGGCCTTGAGCTGGGGATTGTCTTGAATTTGCATTGGCATATCCATTCGGGGATTCAATTGTCTGGATGAGTATTGGTTAGCGCAGGCGCCGTTTCATGCCCAGGGGCGTTCCGGGGCATGAAATTACCACTTGATGTTCTTGCGCATCTTGTAGCGCAGATAGATGGCGATGGCGTTCATCGACAGCACCATGGCCATCAGCACGAAGCCGGCGGCGGCGGCATTCACTTCAAAAGCCGGGTCCGGACGCGAGGTCCAGTTGAAGATCTGGATCGGCATCACGGTGAAGGGCGACATCACCCAGTCGAACATCCCGGCTGTCACCCCATCGGCACCGGTCGTGTAAGGCACGGGCGGCAGGAAGGCGATGAAGGTCAGCGCACCGATCGTGATGATCGGGGCCGTTTCGCCGATGGCGCGGGCCAGGCCGATGATGACGCCGGTCAGGATGCCGGGCATGGCGTAGGGGATGATGTGGTAGCGGCAGGTCTGCCAGCGCGTCGCACCGACCGCCATCGAGCCTTCGCGGATCATCGCCGGAATGGCGCGGATCGCTTCGCGGGTCGACACGATGATGATCGGCAAGATGAGCAGCGCCAGCGTCAGGCCGGCCGACAGGATGCTTTGCCCGAAACCGAAGGTATAGACGAAGATGCCGAGCGCCAGCAGGCCATAGACAATCGACGGCACCGCAGCCAGATTGGTGATGTTGATCTCGATGATCTCGGTGATCCAGTTATGCTTGGCATATTCCTCGAGATAGACGCCAGCCGCGACGCCGATCGGCACCGCCGCCAGCGCGGTAACCAGCATGACCAGCAGCGAGCCGACCCAGGCGGACAGGATGCCGGCCTGCGTGGCGCGCCGCGAGGCGAAGTTGAAGAAGAAATCCAGCGTGAAACGCTCCGAGCCCTTGGCCAC
Source organism: Azonexus sp. (assembly GCA_049294655.1). Taxonomy (GTDB): domain Bacteria; phylum Pseudomonadota; class Gammaproteobacteria; order Burkholderiales; family Rhodocyclaceae; genus Azonexus. The sequence continues at coordinate 52,407 of JBAQDI010000024.1, read as the reverse complement.
CATGTCGGAAACGAGCAGCACGATGACGAGCAAGGCAACGGCCAGACAGAAGATGCCGAGCACCTTGAAGATGGCGTCCTTGAGCTTGCCCTTGGCGATCAGGGCGCGGATTTGTTCGGTTGTCAGAACAGTCGATGACATCAGTAATTCTCCCGATACCGACGGCGCAGCCACTGGCCGAGGATATTGAACATCAGGGTGATCAGGATTAGCGTCAGGCCGGCGGCGAAGATGGTCTGGTAGCCGATCGAGCCGTGCGGCAGGTCGCCGAGCGCAACCTGGACGATGAAGGAGGTAATGGTCGCGGCCGGTTCCATCGGATTCCAGGTCAGGTTCGGCTGCATGCCGGCGGCCACGGCGAGAATCATCGTTTCACCGACAGCGCGCGAAATGGCCAGGATGTAGGAGGCGGCCAGACCGGAGAAAGCAGCCGGCACGACAACATGCAGGGCGGTATGCAGACGGGTCGAACCCAGCGCATACGAACCTTCGCGCAGGCTCATCGGCACGGCGCGCATGGCATCTTCGGACAGCGAGGCAATGTACGGAACAATCATGATGCCCATGACCAGACCGGCGGAAAGCAGCGAGAAGCCCGGCAGTTCCGGGAAAATCTTCTGCAGCAGCGGCGTCACCATGAGCAGCGCGAAGTAGCCGAAAACGATGGTCGGGATGCCGCCGAGCAGTTCGAGAATCGGCTTGGCAACTTCCCGCACCTTGCCGTGGGCGAATTCCGACAGGTAGATGGCGATGATCGTCCCCATCGGAATCGCCACGATGAGCGCGACAAGCGACGAAACGAGGGTGCCGGAAATAAGCACCATGATGCCGAAGTGGGCATCATCGAAAAGCGGGGTCCATTGGGTATCGGTCAGGAAGTCGACGATGCTGACATGCTGAAAGAACTGGACGGACTCGGAAACGAGAACATACACGATGCCGATGGTGGTCAGCACGGAAACGGCAGCAGCAGCGAAGAGCAGGGCTTCGATGAGGCGCTCGCTGACGTGGCGCATGGCTTTGCGCGACAGACGGTCGCTGACCATTGGCAGATCGGTTGAGTTGTTGGCTGTCATTGCGTGATTCACTTGAAGATTCCTTTCGGAGTGAAGCCCGACCGTAGCCGGGCTTCTGCGCCTGGCGGACCGAAGTCCGCCAGATCGGAGCTTACATCTTTGCTTCGCGCTTCATCAGGTCTTCGACGGTAATGCCGATTTCATTGTGACCACCGAACACGGTGCCAATCTTGTTCTTCTTCACATGCTCAAGGTTGCCGGTATAAGCGGAAGCCGGCAGCGGCACGTACTTGACTTCCTTGGTCAGGGCGGCGCCATTCTTCATGTAGAACTCGATGAATTCCTTGACTTCCGGCTTCTGCAGCGACTTGGCCTTGACGTAGATGAAGATCGGACGCGACAGCGGTGCGTAGGTGCCATTTTCGACATTGGCCGCCGACGGCTCGACCGCCTTGCCGGTCTTCGGATTGACGATCGGCAGGGCCTTCAGCTTGGCCTTGTTCTCGGCGTAGTAGGCATAACCGAAGTAACCGATGGCATTGACGTCACGCGAGACGCCCTGGACCAGCACATTGTCGTCTTCCGAAGCGGTGTAGTCGCCGCGCGAGGACTTGGCCTTGCCGACCATGGCTTCGGTGAAATACTCGAAGGTGCCGGAGTCGGCGCCAGCGCCGAACAGCTTGACCGGCGCATCGGGCCAGGCCGGATTGATCTGGTTCCACTTCATGACCTTGCCCTGGGCGGCCGGTTCCCACAGCGTCTTCATTTCTTCGACGGTGGCCTGCTTCAGGAAGGCATTCTTCGGGTTGATGACGACGGTCAGCGCATCAAAGGCGACCGGCATTTCGATGTACTCGACGCCCGCCGTCTTGCACAGCTCCATCTCGGCCTTGGTGATCGGGCGGGAAGCGTTGGAGATATCGGTTTCGTCACGGCAGAACTTCTTGAAACCGCCGCCCGTGCCGGAAATACCGACCGTCACCTTGATCGCGTTCTTCTTGGACTTCTGGAATTCTTCGGCCACCGCTTCGGTGATCGGGTAAACGGTGGAAGAACCGTCGATCTTGATGACCTGGGCCTGCACGGCCTGGGCGCTAAACAGCGCAACACCGGCGACAGCCAGTGCGGAAACGAGCTTGGACAGTTTGAACATGGGAACTCCTGCACATGATTGGGATAGACAACGCTGTGCAGGTTATTCCCGATTTGTTACAGCCGGATGACAGGCTGTAATAATTGCCCTTACTTGGCTGGACGCCCCGTCTTGATGCGCTCGACGCGCCCCATGACCGCCGTCAGTTCGGCATCGTTGAGCACGGCCAGCACCATGATGCCAGCGCGCAGCAACTCGCTTTTCTTGGTGTCGCGGCGCAAGCCAGCCAGTCGCTTTTTGAGTTCGCCGATCTGCGCGTACTCGGTTTCCGGCATGGCAAAACTGTCGCGCACCAGTTTGGCTTTTTTCTCGCGCGGCGCCTTCTCGGCCTTCTTGCCCTTCGGCGCTTCGGCCTTGACGACGAGCGGCGGCTCGTACTTGATGGCCTGGGCCTGGGTCAGGGCGTCGGCCAGCACCTTCTGGTGGCGGGCCACCGTTTCATCGACCCGCGACGGCTTGCGAGCAGGCCGGGCCTTGGCCGTTGCCGCCGTGGTGGCCGGCGCGGCTGGCACGGACTTGGCAGCTGCGCCGGCAGGGGCAGCGACTGGCGCCGGCTTTGCTTCAAGCTTCGGCTCGACCTGGGCGGCAACTTTCGGCTCGGCCTTGGGCGCCGGGCGCGGCACCAGTTTTTTCGGCGGTTTCGGGGTAGCGGCCACTTTGGCTGCCGGGGCGGATTTCTTCGGATCGCTCATCTGTTTCTCCCTTAAAACGAGATATGCAGTTTAGCCATTTAACGCGACTGTAAAGTTAAACTTTTTTGACAGGGTTAAAATGCCGCACCCCATACCGGAAAACCCATCATGACCCAGGATGAACTCAAGCAGGCCGTTGCCCAGGCGGCCGCCGACTACGTTGCCGCCCACGCCCCGGCCGGCAGCATCATCGGCGTCGGCACCGGCTCAACCGCCAATTTCTTCATTGACGCGCTGGCCCCGCTCAAGGACAGGTACAAGGGCGCCGTCGCCAGCTCGGAAGCCACCCGCCTGCGCCTTGAGGGCCATGGCATTCCGGTGCTCGACCTCAATGAGGTCAGCGACATCCCGGTTTACGTCGATGGCGCCGACGAGATCGACGCCGGCCTGAACATGATCAAGGGCGGCGGCGGCGCGCTGACGCGCGAGAAGATCGTCGCTGCCGTGGCGAAAACCTTCGTCTGCATCTGCGATGCGTCGAAGCTGGTCGACACCATGGGCAAGTTCCCGCTGCCGGTCGAAGTCATCCCGATGGCCAGCGCCCATGTCGCCCGCGAACTGGTCAAGCTCGGCGGCCGGCCGGTGCTGCGCGCCGGTTTCGTCACCGACAATGGCAACCTGATTCTCGATGTGCACGGCCTCTCCATCACCGACCCGAAAGGCCTGGAAGCGCAGATCACCCAGATTACCGGCGTCGTCACCAACGGCCTGTTCGCCGTGCGGCCGGCCAACGTGCTGCTGCTCGGCACCAGCGAGGGCGTCAAGACCATCGTCTGAGTCATATTGCTGTCATCTCGGGGCGCTAGTCTGGCGGCATCAAAAAGCCGCCGGGAGCGCCCCATGTTTCTGACCCAACACGAAATATCCCAAAGCCGGGATTACACGCTCAACAACCTGCTGGGCCTGTCCTCGGCCTGCCTTGAAGCCGGCCAGCGCCTGTCCGAGCTGTTTTCGAGCCATGGCCGCGATGCGCTTTACGCCAGCAGCCAGCAGTTTTCCCGCTTCGGCCACGGCCAGCTCGACAACCTGACCCATTTCCCCGCCGCCCTGTGGCTGGAACACAGCTCGCGCACCAGCAAGCTGCTCGGGGCGGCCTACGAAATCGTCGGCGAAACCCACAAGATGCTCATTCACAGCGCGGAAGCGCAAATTCGCGTGGCCGATGAAATGGCCTATTCCAGTCTCGATCGTCTGGCCAGGAACAGTCCCTGGGAAGCGGCCTGCGCGCTGAAGACCGTACGCAGCACGCTGGAATCGGCCGAACAGGTCCTGCACGGCGTCAGCACTGCCGCCATCGGCAGCGTCGACCTGGCCGAGCAGGAAGTACGGCAGCTGAGCACGGCGGCTGACGAACAAACCGCACAAAAGCCCAAGGCGCCCGCCAGAAGTCGCACCAAGGCAAACTGATCGGCTTTCGTCCGAAAGCCGCCCCAGCTCTCTCCATTCGCCCGGCCTTGCCGGGCTTTTTTTTGCCCGGTGCAGCGCCCCGCTAGCTCAGCCAGCTTTGCGAAAAGTCAGGTTGAGACGCTGCCCGCCGAGCAGCGGATGACAGCCCTCCTTGACCGGCAGTACGCCATGGAAGCGCAGGCGATCCGGACCGCCCCAGACCAGCACGTCGCCATGTTCGAGCGCCAGGTGGCCCGGCTTGTCGCGGCGCGCCAGGCCGCCGAACAGGAAAACCGCCGGCAGGCCGAGCGACAGCGAAACGATCGGCGCCGCCAGGTCGCGCTCGTCGCGATCCTGGTGCAGGGCCATTTTCGCTCCCGGCACATAGCGGTTGATCAGGCAGGCATCCGGCACGAAACCGGCAAAACCGGCCGCCGCAGCCGCTCGCCCAGCCAGATCGCGCAGCAGGTCGGGCATGGCCGGCCAGGGCAAACCACTTTGCGGATCGGTCGCGACATAACTATAGCCGGCCGCATCGCTCAGCCAGCCCAATTCGCCGCAATTGCTCATGGCCACCGAGAGGTGATGGCCGCCGGGCGTCTGCATCCGGCGAAAGGGGGCCAGCGCGATGATTTTTTCGATTTCGCCGAGCACGGCGCCGGCTTCAGCGCAGGCGAAGGCATGCAGCAGCACGGTGCCCGGGCCAAGGCGCTCGGCCCGGCGCTGCGTGGCAAACAGATCGCCGCTCATCGTCCGCGCCTCAGGCCGGCTCGGGGCGCCCTGGCCTGACCTGCGCCAGCGGCGCCTCGCCGAGGGCCCGGGCGCGCAACTGGCCGCAGCCGCCATCGACGTCCTGGCCGGCCGAATTGCGCAGCCGGGTCAGGATGCCCTGCCGGTTCAGGCGCCAGGCCAGCTCGGCAGCGCGCTCCCAGGACGGGCGCTGGAAACCGAGGCCTTCGTTGGAGTTGTAGGGAATGAAATTCATCATCGCGTATTTGCCTGCCAGCAGGCGGGCGATGGCCTCGATCTCCGCATCGCTGTCGTTGATGCCTTCCAGCAAGGTCCACTGATACTGGATCGGGTAGCCGGTACGCCGGGCGTAGATTTCGCCCTGTTCGACCAGTTCGGCCGGGTCAAAACGCGGCGCCTTGGGTAACAGGCGGGCGCGCAGTTCGGCCTGCGTCGTGTGCAGCGAAATGGCCAGGGCCGGCTTGACGACGCCCTGCGGCAAACGCTCGAAAACGCGCGGATCGCCGACCGTCGAGAAGACCAGGTTTTTGTGGCCGATGCCGCCCAGCGTGCCGAGCAAGTCGATGGCTTCGAGCACATTGTCGAGATTGTGCGCCGGCTCGCCCATGCCCATGAAGACGACCCGCTTGACCGCTCGGCGACGCCGGGCGAGCACGACCTGGGCGACGATTTCGGCACTGCCCAGCTGGCGCAGCAGGCCGTCGCGGCCGGTCATGCAGAACAGGCAGCCGACGGCACAGCCGACCTGGGTCGAGACGCAGACCCCGTCGCGCGGCAGCAGCACGCTTTCGATGCTCTGGCCGTCACCCAGCTCAAGCAGCAGACGGGCCGAACCATCCTCGCCGGGATGCTCGGCACGCAGGCGGAGCAGGCCGTCGAGTTCGGCCTGCAACTGCGGCAGACCGGCGCGCACGGCGAGCGGCAGGAAATCGTCGGCCTTGCGGTGCCGGGTATCGATGCCGACGACCTGGGTCCAGGCGCGCAGCACACGGTCGGCATGACAGGGTTTGGCGCCAAGGACATGCAGGCGCAGGCGGAGGTGTTCGATACGCATAAGGGAACGAATGTTAACACTGCCCGCCGGCTTGCGCTTTGCCCCGGTCCTTGCCGCGCACTTTACAGGCGGCCGAGCAGCGCCTCGAATTCGGCCGCCGGCAATGGCCGGCTGACCAGATAGCCCTGGATCAGGTCGCAGCCATGGACCGTGCTCAGGAAATAGCGTTGCGCCTCGCTCTCGACGCCTTCGGCAACCACCTTCAGTTTCAGGCTGTGGGCCAGGCTGATCGTCGCCGCGCAGATCGCCACGGCGTTGTCGTTGAGCTCGATGTTCATGACGAAGGAGCGGTCGATCTTCAGCTGGTCGAGCGGCAGACGGCTGAGGTAGGACAGCGAGGAATAGCCGGTCCCGAAATCGTCCAGCGAGAAGCCGACGCCAGCCGCCTTCAGCGCACTCATCTTGGCGATCACATCCTCGACATTATCGACCAGCAGGCTCTCGGTCAGTTCGAGCTTCAGGCGCCGCGGATCGACGCCGCTGCGCTCGATGACGGCGAGCACCCGGGCGACGAAATCGGGCAACTGAAATTGCCGGGCACTGACATTGACCGCCAGCGCAAACACCGGCAGATCGTCCCGTGCCGCCCAGGTGGCGAGCTGGGCGCAGGCGGTTTCCAGCACCCACTGGCCGAGCGCGAGAATCAAGCCGGTTTCCTCGGCGACCGGAATGAACTCGGCCGGCGAAACCATGCCGCGCTGCGGGTGCTGCCAGCGAACCAGCGCTTCGGCACCGGCCACCTGGCCGGCAACCGTGACCTGGGGCTGGTAATGCAGCACGAACTGCCCCTCCTCAAGCGCCTTGCGCAGCGCCGCCTCGAGCGCCGAGCGCTGCATGACCACGGTCTGCATGGCCGGATCGAAGAAGCGCAGCTGATTGCGGCCCACCTCCTTGGCCTTGTACATCGCCAGATCGGCATGTTTCAGCAAATCCTCGAGCGGGGTTTCGGAACCCAGGAACAGCGCCGCGCCGATACTCGCCGTGTTGTGGTAATCGAGCTCGCCCAGGTGATACACCCGGTTCAGGGCGGCCAGCAGCTTCTCGCCGACCATCCGGGTCTGGGCGGCGGCTTCATGCGGACAGGCATCAAGCTGCTCCATGACCACGACGAACTCATCGCCACCCAGCCGGGCCACGGTATCGCCGGCCCGCACGCAATCCTGCAGCCGGCGGGCGACCTGCTGCAACAACAGGTCGCCCCGGTCATGGCCGAGGGTGTCGTTGAGCATCTTGAAATGATCGAGATCGATGAACAGCACGGCGCCGTAGGCCCGGCTGCGCTTGCCGACGGTCATCGCCCGGGCCAGGCGGTCCAGTAGCAGGGTGCGATTGGGCAGATGGGTCAGGGCATCGAAGAAGGCCAGCTCGCGGATTCTTTCTTCGGCCAGCTTGCGCTCCGTGATGTCGTGGTGGATGCCGACATAATTGAGGATCTCACCGTCATCCCCCTTGACCGCCGTGATGGTCAGCCACTTCGGATAGACCTCGCCATTCTTGCGCCGGTCCCAGATTTCGCCCTGCCAGCCCCCCGTCTGCCGGATGCTTTCCCACATCTGGCGATAGAAATCGGCATTGTGGCGGTCCGACTTGAGCATGCTGGGCGTCCGCCCGATGACCTCGGCCGCCGTGTAGCCGGTCGTCTCGATAAAGGCCCGATTGACGCGCAGGATCACGCCGCGCGCGTCGGTCACCATCATGCCCTCGAGCGAATCGAAGGTGGCGGCGGAAATGCGCAACTCGGCCTCGGCCCGCTTCTGTTCGGTCACGTCCGTGTACACCCAGATGGATGCCTGCTTCAGCACGGCATCGGCAACCAACGGCCGACCGCTCTGGATGACCCAGAAGCGTTCGCCATTCTGCCGGCACATCTCGACCTCGAAACTGGCAAAACCATCGGCCGCCATTTGCGCATAACCGGTTTGCCCGGCGGCGGCAAAAGCCTCGACCGACGGGTAGAAAAGTTGGGTAGTCCGCCCCTGATACTCCTGCGGACTGGCAAAGCCGAACATGTCGGCAATGCGCTGGTTGCTTTTCAGGATGCGCCGGTTCTGCAGCAGCAGGATGCCGACATGGGCATTGTCGAAGATGAGTTCCTGTTCGCGCAGCAGTTGCGTGACCCGGTTATCGCTTTGCTGCAGATCCCGGGTGCGCTCGGCGACGCGCCGATCGAGCTCGCGATTGCTCGCTTCCAGCGCCGCCTCCTGGGCCCCCAGCACCGAGTGGGCATAGCGCACGACAAAAAGCAGCATCAGGTAGAGCAGCGTCAGAACGGCCAGGATGCTGCCCCCGACCTTCTGCAGCGAGTCGCTGATCCGCCCGACCTGGCGGGTTACGTCCTGGTAAAGCTCGAAGACGGCGACCAGTTCGCCATCTTCGACAACCGGGATATAGCTCGACAGCAGATCGACATTTTCCCGGACGCCCTCGAAGGCACTGAAGCGGTCCCGGTGCACCAGTTCGCTGGCCACCTGGCCGCGTGCCGCCGCGACAAAGCCGGCATTGCTGCTCTTGTCGTCACCGACCTGCGCCACCTCGGTCGAGAAAAGAGTGATCCCCTGCCGGTTATAGACCTTGACCTTGACGATATCCGACTGCCCGATCAACGGACTGATCCGCTCGTGCAGTTGGGCAAATGCGGGGAGCGCCGGCAATTCCGGCCGCGCCTTGCCGGCCGCATCAGCCGCCAGCTGCTTGATGTCGGACAACAGCAGATTGCGAAAGAGCTGGGTCAGGCTGACATTGCGATCCTCCGCGGCATCTTCCATCTGGACAATTTCCTGCTGCCAGACAAGCCAGCACAGCAAGGCGCCGGTCGCCAGCAGCAGGACCAGTGAGATCAGGGAAAAATAACGGGTCAGGGCAAAACCACGCATCACCGGATATCCATCAGCAACGACAGAGCAGCGAGCAACCGACAAAACTCCGCATCGGCGGAGACCAGAAACACAGCTTCTTTTCATCGCGCGTCGCCAGGCACGGCCAAATAATACCAATTGCATATTTTGCATTGCAACAGGAAGAAGCGCGGCCCGAAAAGCGAAACCACCGCGGGAGCAACTTCATGCCGGTAACAAAGCGCGGGTATAAGGCTATCATCGAAGCGTGATTGCCGCACCACAGGAAACAGGATCGCCATGCCCCCAGACCGCTCCCCCGCCCGTCCGCTCAACCTCGCCCTGCAAGGCGGCGGGGCCCACGGCGCCTTCACCTGGGGCGTTCTCGATGCCCTGCTCGAGGATGGCCGCTTTGCCTTCGAAGGAGTCAGCGGCACCAGTGCCGGCGCGATGAATGCCGCCTGCCTGGCCCAGGGCCTGATGGCCGGCGGCCGCGCCGGGGCCCGCGCCGCCCTCGCCGACTTCTGGACGGCGGTGGCCCGCAGTTCGCCCTTCGACCAGAGCAGCGCCGCGCAATCGCTGGCCCCGGCCATGAAGATGATGCTGCAATGGACTGAACACCTGTCGCCGGAACAGCTCAATCCGCTCGATCTCAACCCGCTGCGCGACATCATCGAGCGCCAGATCGACTTCGCCGGCCTGCGCCGCGAGAGCCCGGTCAAGCTGTTTATCGCGGCGACCCATGCCAATTCAGGCAAGCTGCGCATTTTCAAGAATCACGAACTGTCGGTCGACACCCTGCTCGCCTCGGCCTGCCTGCCGACCATCCACCGCACCGTGCTGATCGACGGCGAACCTTACTGGGATGGTGGCTACAGCGCCAACCCGGCGGTCTTCCCCTTGTTTTACGAATGCCGCTCGGCCGACATCCTGCTCGTCCTGCTGACCCCGCTGCACTACAGCGAAACGCCCGAATCGGCCCAGGACATCCGCGTTCGCCTGCGCGAACTGGCTTTCAACTCGACCTTCCTGCGCGAGATGCGGATGTTCGCCCACCTGCGCGAACAGGTCGGCAACTCCTGGTTGCCCGACTGGCTGCCCCTCAACGGTTTCGTCAAGCGCATGAGCCGCCTGCGTTTTCACGCGATCAGCGCCGACGCCCTGCTCGGCGCCCTGCCGGCCGAAAGCAAGCTGAGCGTCAATCTGGAATTCTTCGAGGCCCTGCGCGACGACGGCCGGGCCCATGCCGAAGCCTGGCTGGCCAGCCGCGGCGATGCCGTCGGCCAGCGGGCCACCCTCGACCTGGCAAAGCTGTTCTACTAGCTAATTGAGCGCCCGGACCAGCAGGCGGACAGCCTCGTTGGCAACGGGATTGCGCCGCTCGACGAAAACACTGCCACCGAGCATCTCGCTTCCCGGATGCCGGGCCTTTTTCTTGGCCTGCTTCTTGGCCGCCGAAGCGGCAGCAGCCACCTCGCGATGCGAATCATAGGAACCGGCCAGCACGCGCACGGCGCCGATCGATAGCGTCGGCAGCGGATGAAAGGCAAATTCGCCGCGCCGGTTCTCGGCCATGTACCCCCCGTGCGCCCTTTCCTCTGGACTGAGCTGGACGTCGATGTTTTCGGCAAAGCTGCGGACCAGCTGCCAGCAACGCATTTCCCAGTCGGCGCTCTGAAAGACCACGAAGAAGTCGTCACCGCCGATATGGCCGACAAAATCCTGGCGCTCGTCGGCCGCCTCGCAGACCAGGCGGCCGAGCGCCTGGATGACATCGTCGCCGCGCCGATAGCCGAAAGTGTCGTTATAAGGTTTGAAATTGTCGATATCGACATAGGCGGCGACAAAGCCGCTGCCGGCCGCCAACATGCGGTCGATATGCTCGTTGATCGGCACATTGCCCGGCAACTGGGTCAGCGGGTTGGCATAGCGGGCGGCACTGATCTGCATTTCGGTGATCTTGGCCATCAGGTCGTGACTGCTGCCGACGCCGAGATACTTGCCATCACCGGTAACGATGAAGCCGTCGAACAGGTAATGCTTGGGGGCCAGCGCCAGCATCAGGGCCAGTTCCTGGATGGTGGCATGCTCGTCGACAATGAGTGGCGCGTGGTCCATGAACATGTCGCAGCTCTTGCGCCCGTACAACTCCTTGCGGAACGGCCGGGCAAAGCGGTCGATCATGCTGTGCCGGTTGATCAGGCCGAGCGGCTGCCCATCCTGCACGACGGGCAGCACATCGAGCTCGGGATCGGCCTCGAAACGGTCGATCACCGTCGCATTGGTGGCGTCGAAAGCGACCGGTTCGAGGGGCTTGAGCAGCGTCCGCGCCGTCGGCATCTTGCCCAGGCCACCGGCCATCGGCGACAACGACAGACGCTCCTGGCCAAGGGCGGCAATGACGCCCGCGGGTAACAGACGGATCGGTACCGCCTCGGGCCGGGCGATGAAATAGCCCTGGCCGCAGGCGATGCCCATGTCGCGGATACAGCTGAAATCCTCGGCCCGCTCGATGCCTTCGGCGACCAGCGAGGCATTGCAGATTTCTGCCAGGTCCTGCATGGCGCGTACGAAGTGGTACTTGATGCGGTCGTCGGCAATACCGAGCACGAAATGCTTGTCGATCTTGACGAATTCCGGCCGCAACTCCGACCACATGCGCAGGTTGGCAAAGCCTTCGCCCAGATCGTCGATGGCGATCTGGAAACCGCGCCCGCGATAATGCACCAGCACCTCGAGGATGCCCGGCATGTCGGTGATCTGCTGGTTTTCGGTAAGCTCGATGACGATGCGGTTGGGGGAATGCCCAACTCGACAAGCAAGTCGCGGGTATGACCGTTCATCAACCTTTCGTCGAGCAGACAGCCCGGCGTGACATTGAGGAACAGGCGCCCAGCCAGGCGCTGGCCAGCGAAGGCGCGCAGGCTGGCCTCGCGGCACTGGTGCTCCAGCTCAAGCGCCCGCCCGGCCCGCTTGGCGGCGGCAAACAACTGGTCCGGAAAACGCAGCGGACTGCCCTCCGGACCGCGAATCAGCGACTCGTAACCGAGGATGGCCCGCGCCCGGAAATCGATGATCGGCTGAAAGACCGGATAAAGCAGCCCCTCGGCCATGACCCGGGACAATTCGACGGCTTCATCATCCAACGGCACTGTCATCAGTTTCATCTCGGGGGAACGGGATGCCCAGTTTAGGAAGTTCACATTGCACTCCTGTGACACCCCGGCCGATAGCACCAAGCGCCCCCGGACCACCGGCGCATTTATTGTCATCGCCCGGCAATATAGGCCTATCATGCTGAAAGCCATGACTCCTTACGCGACGAGGTTGCGATGCCGGAAATGCTGTTTTGCTACTGCTGCCGGGTGCATCACCCCAAGGATCAAATGCGCCTCTTTCCGACCAAGCTGGGCCCGCGCTGGCGCTGCATCCGCAGCATCGAAGCCGCCGCCTGCGAGCGCCGGGCCCGCGATGCCTTCGGTCGCCAGCAGACCGAGATCAACCGCGAAGCCTCGAAACTCGCGGCCGAGCGACTGAGCCTGCTGCGCCTCGAGCGCTGCGTCTAGTCGGACGGAAACCTCGGCAGCAGCGGCCTCTCGGCCACTATCCAATTTGAATAAGCCGAGTAGAATCGTTGGTGTGAAATTTCACCACGAGGCCCTCAAATGACCATCCGCCGCAAGCTGCAAATCCTCACCTGGGTCACCATCCTCGGCCTGGGTATTGCCCTGTTCGCCACCATCAGCGGACTGGGCGCGGTCCATGACGCGGAAACCACCGCTTTGCGCCGCGAGAGTTATTCCCTGCAACTGGTCGAGATCAAGGCCAGCGCCGTATCGACCATCATGCTCGATCCGACACTGAAGGAAACCGAAGAAGTCTTCACCAGCGCCGAACAGAAAATCGGCAGCCTGGCAGACAAGGCCATCGGCGTCATCAAACGCGCCACGATCCGCGACGAGCTCAAGCAGATCATCAGCCAGTGGACCCAGTATGACCGGGCATCCCGGGAACTGATGCAGCTCGCGAAGCACGATGCGAAATCGGCCAACGACAAGCTGGTGCCGCTCTACAACAGCCAGTTCAAACCCTTTCAACTGGCCCTGGAAAAATTCGTCAACGACCGTCTGGGCGAAGCCGAACAATCGCGAGCCGAAGCGCAGCGCATCGATCGGCGGGTTTACTGGACCATCATCCTGCTGCTGATTGGCGTCGCCGTCGTCAATGTCGGCCTTGTCGTGGCCCTCTCCGTGTCCCTGCAAAAGAGCCTGCACGGCATCCTGGAAAAAATCGCCCTGCTCCATCAGGGTGACCTGCGCGCCCGCCTGCCCGCCACCGGCCAGGACGAACTGAGCCAGATTGCCGAAAACGTCAATGATTTCACCAGCGAAATGCAACGCATCATCCAGGGCGTACACAGCACCTCGGCCGAAGTTTCCGGCTCGGCCTCGCAACTCGCCGACAGTGCCCGCCTGGTTGCCGTCGATTCGGCCAGCCAGTCGGACTCGGCGGCTTCGACGGCGGCCGCCATCGAGCAGATGAGTGTCAGCGTCGCCTCGATCGCCGAAACAACCGGCGAAGTGCGCCGACTATCCAATGCCAGCCTGGAGGACGCGCAAAAAGGCAACAAGAGCATCGGCGAACTGCAGCAGGAAATCGGTGAAGTCCAGACTGCCGTCGAGGGTATCGCCACCCATGTCCGGGACTTCGTCAGCAGCACCAATGCGATTGCCGGCATGACCCAGCAGATCCGCGAGATTGCCGACCAGACCAACCTGCTGGCCCTCAATGCCGCCATCGAGGCGGCCCGCGCTGGCGAACAGGGGCGCGGCTTCGCGGTGGTCGCCGACGAGGTGCGCAAACTCGCCGAACGCGCCTCCGGCTCGGCCGGCGAAATCACGCTGGTCACCGCCGAACTGCACAACAAATCGACCCAGGTCGACCAGTCGGTCGATGGCGGGCTGCGTTCGCTGGCCACCAGCCTGGAATTCGTCGAACGACTCTCGGAAATTCTCGGCCACACCAGCCAGTCGGTCCAAAAGACAACGGCCGGGGTCGATGATGTCACCGCCTCGGTCCATGAACAGAAGGAGGCCAGCGCCGACATCGCCCGCAATGTCGAGCTGATCGCCCAGATGGCCGAACACAACCGGGCGGCCAGCCACGAGAGTTCCCAGGCATCGATTCGCCTTGAGCAACTGGCGGTTTCACTGAATCAACTGGTCGATCACTTCAAGGTCTGACCGAAGCGCCTGCTTCATGTGCCTGCAACATAGTCCGGCGATAGTTGCCATACCGACTGCTTCCGGAGACCCGCATGGACAAGAACTGCCGCAACGACATCGCCGCCTTTCCCGAGCTCTTCGATGGCATGGAACAATTCACCGATGAACTGGGCCAGGTCATCCGCCGCACGGGCCTGCAACTGGCCGTGCTGGCCATCCCCGGCAGCGCCCTGCTGCTGTTCGCGCTGAGCAGGGCCGCCTGAAAACAAGAATCCCGCCGCAGCGGGATTCGTTCAGCGGGGCAAACCGTGCCGATCAGGCGGCCGGCGGCACGTAACCCTGAATGCTGTCGGCGCCGTCGCCGAAGAAGTGCTTTTCGACCTGTTCGGACAGGTACTTGCGATGCCGAGCATCAACCAGGTTCAGGCGATTTTCGTTGATCAGCATGGTCTGCATCTTGATCCACTGCTGCCACGCTTCCTTCGAAACATTTTCAAAAATGCGCTGACCGAGCGCCCCCGGATAGGGCGGAAAGTCCAGACCTTCAGCCTCGCGGCCGAGTTTGATGCAATTGACGGTACGTGCCATGTGAAACTCCGTGGGGATTGATGGCCGAATTATAAGGTTTTGCACCGCTGCTTTGAACGACCTTGATCGTTCACCATGCTGCAGCCCCACCCGGCGGCAGCACCGGCTAGGCGAGTTGGGCTTTGACAGGAGAATACGACCGGCGCAGCGCCTGCCGGAAGGCCCGGATCTCCGCCTGTTCCCCCAGGTAATGCTCATCCAGGCTTGAATGACCGGCGCTGGCGCGCGCTTCTGACAAGGGGCCAGCCAGGGCATTACTGATCTGGACGATGTCGTTCAAGGTCTTGAGCTCGCGAGTGAGTGGTGTCTGCGGCTCGCGGCAGACGGCGACGACGATTTCCTGCGGCAGGTCCAGCGAAGTCAGCAGGGATTCGGCGATCCCGCCATGCCAGCCGATCACGAGATGCTGCAAGGAGGCCGGGCGGGCCCGCAACTCCGGGTATTGCACCGCGCGATACAGCATGTAGTACAAGGGCAGGTCATGGCACAGCGCGGCAAACATCGCTTGCTCGGGCGGGATATCGGTAAATTTCTCAGCCAGGACATGGGCCGTTGCCGCCATGCTCAGGGAGCGCTCCCACAGCAACTCGATCCAGTCAGAAAAATCTGCCAGAAAACGGGAACGCAGCAATTGCGTGGTCGACATCTCGGTCGCCACCCGGAGGATGGCTTCGTCATCGAGCATGGCAAAAGCGCCCTCAAGTTCAGCAATGCGCGGTTGTTTCTGGCGCTTCGCCTTGCTGCCCGCCACGCGCAGCAACTTGGCGCCGACCAGCGGATCAAGACGCAGCAATTGCCGGAGATGTTCGACGGAATGCTTCTTTTGCAGGGCATTCCGGATACTGATCGTCAGATCGAAGCAGACCGGAAAAACAACTCTTTCCTTGAGCTCTTCGGCAATATCGCTCAGCATCCTGAAACGCTGGGCATTGAGCGCATTGCCTCGCAAGTCTTGCTCCTCGGCAAGGACGTCGGTGATCATGCTGGCTCCATTTTTTTGAAATGGCGCGAAGCATGCCTAATGACAGAGGAATTGTCCATCAGGCAAACCGGATTTCGCATAGGACTCTGCCTACGCCGGCTCCACCGCCTTGCCGGCGGGGACAAATCAATACTGCGGCAGGGGGTGTTACAGGGTTTTGAACAGCACCTTGGAACGCCTCTGATAGTTGTACATGTCGCGCTTCTTGGCCGGCAGGTCATCGACCGTACCGAGCTTGAAACCGCGCTCGACAAACCAGTGCTCGGTACGCGTCGTCAATACCAGCAGGCGCTTGATGCCGAGCTTCTTGGCGCGTTTTTCGATACGCGTCATCAACTGTTCGCCGTAACCCCATTCGCGGTGCTCCGGACTGACCGCCAGGCAGGCCAGTTCGGCCTCCTCGTCGGAATGGCGGTAAAGCGCCGCGCAGCCGACAATGATCCCGTCGTGCAGCATGATCGAGAAATGCTCGATTTCGCGCTCCAGCAGTTCGCGCGGCCGATGCACGAGGATGCCTTCCTGCTCCATCGGTTCGATCAGCGCGATCAGCGCCGCGATGTCGTCGGGCTTGGCCTCGCGGATGTTTTCCAGCGATTCGCGCGTCACCACGGTACCGACGCCATCGTGGGTGAACAGTTCGCGGAGCAGCGCACCATCCTGTTCGTAGCTGATCAGGTGCACCCGGCCGACCCCGGTCCGCGTCGCCCGTACCGAACACGGCAGGTAGCGGCGGATGTCCGGCGACAGCCATTCGCCGCCAGCCAACAGTTCGGCAACTTCGTCGGCCGTCATGGCGTCGAGCAGCTCGCCGGCCTGGTCGGTGACGCCGCGACTGTCGGTCAGATAGACCAGCTTGTCGGCCCGGATGCCGACGGCGACGGCCTCGGCCGCCTCTTCCATCTGCAGGTTGAAGATCTCGCCGGTCGGCGACGGCCCTTCGCAGTTGAGCAGCACGATGTTGCCCAGACCGAGCTGGGCGTTGATGCCCTCGGCGTCCACCTTGCGCACCTTGCCGGCATACTGCATGTCGATCCCGTCGAGCACGCCGATCGGCTGGCCGGTGATGAAATTGCCGCCGATGACGCGGATCCGGCTATTGGCCATAGGCGTATTGGGCAGCCCTTGCGACAGCATCGCCTCGATTTCGAGATAGACGCTGCCCACCGCGTCAAGCACGCAATCGAGCGCCGCGGCATCGGTCACCCGATAGCCGCGGTGATATTTCGATTCCAGGTTTTTCTCGAGCAGTTCTTCCTCGATCTGCGGCCGCGCCCCATGCACCAGGACCAGGCGGATGCCCAGGCTAACCAGCAGGTTGACGTCGTAGGCCAGGGTCTTGGCGAACTCGCTGGCCACCGCCTTGCCACCGAAGGCAATGACGAAGGTCTTGCCGCGAAAGGCATTGATATAGGGCGTGACCGCCCGGAACCAGGAGACGAAATGCTCGTCGTAAGGGGTATCGCTCATTTCTCGGCGTATTTTCCGTTGTCGTCTTTGAGGGCGCTTTCCAGGCGCTCGCACAGGGTTTTCAGCACCTTGACCCGGGCAAAATTCTTGTCGTTGGCTTCGACCAGCGTCCACGGTGCCAGCCCGGTCGAGGTGCGGTCAACCATGTCGCAGACGGCGGAGACGTAGTCGTCCCACTTTTCACGGTTGCGCCAGTCCTCGTCAGTGATCTTGAAGCGCTTGAACTCGGTGTCCTGGCGCTCCTTGAAGCGGCGCAACTGTTCCTCGGCACTGATCTGCAACCAGAACTTGACGACAATCGCCCCGGCATCGACCATCTGGTGCTCGAAATCGTTGATTTCGGCATAGGCGCGCAGCCAGTCGCCTTCCGAACAGAAGCCCTCGACGCGTTCGACGAGCACGCGGCCATACCAGGAACGGTCGAAAATCGCTGCCCGGCCGAGGCGTGGCAGATGCCGCCAGAAACGCCACAAATACGGCTGCGCCCGTTCTTCCTCGGTCGGTGCGGCAATCGGCACGATCTGGTATTGCCGGGCATCCATGGCGGCGCCGATACGCCGGATGGTGCCGCCCTTGCCGGCCGCGTCCGAACCTTCGAACATCAGCACCAGCGAACGCTTGCCGACGAAGCGCGGATCGCGCACCAGCTCGGAAAGCTTGGACTGATACTTGGCCAACTGGCTTTCGTAATCCTTCTTGGCCAGTTTCTGCGTCAGATCGAGTTCGGACAGCACATTCTTCTCGTCGATGGCATGCACGATCGGCGGCGCGACCGGCACCTGCTGGCGACCTTCCTGTTGCAGGCGGCGTTTCATCGCGTCGAGCACGATGCGGCCGACGGTCAGCGAGCGGTATTCGTCATCGGTGCCCTCAACGATGATCCACGGCGCGTGCGCCGTGTTGGAAACGCGCAGCACATGGCCGGCGACTTCCTGCAGCTTGTCGTAGGTCTTCAGGCGGTCGTAGCTTTGCTTGGTCACGCGCCAGGCCGTCCGCGGGTCTTTTTCCAGGGCTTTCAGGCGGGTCTTCTGGCCATCCTTGGAGAGGTGGAACCAGAACTTGAGGACCAGCGCCCCCTCATTGACCAGCATCGCCTCGAAACGATTGATGTCGTCGAGCTGCTCGTCCATTTCGGAACGCCGCATCTTGCCGGTGATGCGGTCGGTGATCGGCTGCGAATACCAGGAACCGGCGAAGATGCCGACCTTGCCCTTGGGCGGCAGGGCGCGCCAGTAGCGCCACATGTAGGGGCGGGCCTTTTCTTCATCGCTCGGCTCGGAGAAAGCCAGCGTCGAGATGTGCCGCGGATCCATCCACGAATACAGCAGGTTGATGGTTTCCCCCTTGCCGCTGCCATCTACACCGCTGATCAAGATGACCACCGGGAATTCCTTTTTCTGCAGCATGTCGTACTGGACGTCGAGCAACTCGGCGCGCAGTTTCGGCACTTCCTTCTTGAAAGTTTCCTTGTCGATCTTGTGACCCAACTCTGCCGATTCGAACATGCTTTTTCTCCCTTTTTTAGCGATCAATCCTGACGCCGCCCCACCCCGGAAGGGCAAGCTTACACCGATGCCACATCCCTGAAGTCACCCCACAAAGCCTGCATGGCGGCCAGGGCCGCCAGCGCAGCCGTTTCCGTGCGCAGCACGCGCGGCCCCAGGCGCACCGCCTGGAAACCGGCCTGTTTCGCCGCGATGATTTCCTGCGGATCGAGCCCCCCTTCGGCGCCGATCAGCATCTGCACATTTCTGGCCGGCGGCAGGTCGGCCAACGCGAATTCCGCGTCGGGCGCCAGGATCAACCGCAAGCCGTCGCCGGCCGGGCGGGCCAGCCAGTTTTCGAGTTTTTCGAGTGGCGCCACCTGTGGCACCTGGTTGCGCCCGCACTGCTCGCAAGCCGAAGCGGCGACACCCTGCCAGTGCGCCACACGCTTGCCGGCGCGTTCGCCGACCAGCTTGGTGACGCTGCGCCGGCTATCGACCGGAACAATTTCGGCAACGCCCAGCTCGACCGCCTTCTGGATGGTGAAATCCATCTTTTCACCGGCCTGCACGGCCTGGATCAGGGTCACCGCCAATCTTGATTCGCGCTCGACATCCTGCCAAGCGCCCAGTGCGGCAACGACGCGATCCTTTTCGATGCGTTCGATGCGCGCTTCGTACTGCCCGCCACGGCCGTCGAACAGGATCACGGAAGCGCCCGGCGGCAGGCGCAAAACGCGCACGGCATGGCGCGCCACGGGCTCCGGCAAATCAATATGCGCCCCCGGCGAGAGGGCTTCGCGGCAATAGAAACGGGGTAGATTCATCGCTGCTATTATGGGCGAAATGCGCTCTAGAAGGGAACTCCATGGCTGCCTTGAATCCGCCGGTATGTGATTTCGATCTACCGGCCATCGACTTCGATCTGCCCGACAGCAACGGCAAACGCCATACGCTGGCCAGTTGCCGCGGCCCGAATGGCCTGCTGGTCATGTTCATCTGCAATCACTGCCCGTATGTCCAAGCGATCATCGACCGCCTGATCCGCGACTGCCATGAACTGGCCGGGCTCGGCATCGGCTGCGTCGCCATCATGAGCAACGATGTCGCCGCCTACCCCGACGACGCGCCGGAACACATGCGGCGCTGGGCGCAGGAACTCGCCTTTCCCTTCCCCTACCTCTACGATGAAAGCCAGGCCGTCGCCCGGGCCTACGGCGCCGTGTGCACGCCGGACTTCTTCGGCTACAACGCCGGCCTCGAACTGCAGTACCGCGGCCGGCTCGACGCCTCGGGCCGCCAGCCCGGTCCGGCCGAGGCCCGCCGCGAGCTGTTCGAAGCCATGCGCCAGATCGCCGACGACGGCAGGGGGCCGGCCGAACAAATCGCCTCAATCGGCTGTTCGATCAAGTGGCAACAGCCCTGATGCTGCCGCACAGTGTCGAGACAATGTGCTGGAAGCCCGCCAGCGCTTCGGCTATGATCGTCCTTTCTCCCCAAACCCAGCCCTAGCGTGGATTTCAAAGAGACCGCCCAGCCCAGCACCAGCGAATCGCGGCGTCGTCACGCCTATCTGGAAGCGGTCATTTCGAGCATGCCGCAAGGCATCAGCGTTTTTGACGAGAATCTCTGCCTGCGCGTCTGGAACCCCGGCTTTCTCGATGTTCTCGACCTGCCGCCCGCCGCGGTCTACGACGGCGTTCCCTTTGCCGACCTGATCCGCATCACGGCCGGGCGCGGTGAATACGGCCCCGGCAACATCGAGGACCACGTTTCCCGACTCACCCAGAAGGCCCTGAAGTTTGAAGCGCACAGTTTCGAACGCCTGCGGCCGAGCGGCCGTACCCATCTGGTCCAGGGCGAACCGCTGTACATCAGTGGCGAACTGGCCGGCTTCATCACCACGTATACCGACATCACCGAACGCAAGGCCGCCGAGAACGAATTGCGCCACCAGCACAATCTGCTGGAGACCGTCATCGAGAGCATTCCCAGCGCCATCAGCCTGTTCGACAAGGACAGCACGCTCGTCCTGCACAACCAGACCTTCCAGCACCTGCTCGACCTGCCGCCAGCGCTGTTCGACGACGTGCCGGTGACCATGGAAAAAATCTTCCGTTTCAATGCCGAACGCGGCGAATATGGCCCCGGCACCCCCGACAGTATCGTCAGCGCCCTGCTGGCCCGCAGCGCCAGGCGCCAGGCCCACCGCATCGAGCGAACCCGTCCGAACGGCAAGACCCTCGACATCCGCGGCGTACCGCTCGACGATGGCGGCCTGGTCACCGTATACACCGACATCACCGAACAGCGCGCCAGTGCCGAGCGCGAACAACTGGCGCAGAAGGTCTTCAATCACACGCCGACCGGCATCATCTTCACCGATGAGAAGCACCGCATCCTGTCGAGCAACCCGGCCACCACGCAGATGACCGGTTACGACCCGGCCGAATTGCTCGGCCGTACGGTCTTCGGCCTGCTCGTCCAGGCCAGCGACCTGCCCCCGGAAACCTTCCTCGACACGGCCATGGCCAGCAGTTCGTGGTACGGCGAACAGGAAATCACCCAGAAATCCGGCGAGCAATTCCCGGCCGGCATCCGCGTCAGCCGCGTCGACGACCCGCACAGCGGCCTGCCGGCCCATTACATCTGGATTCTCGCCGACATCACCGAGCGCCGCGAAGCCGAGGAGCGCATGCGCCACATCGCGCAGCACGATGCGCTGACCGGCCTGCCGAACCGCCTGGCGCTGCTCATGCGCCTCGCCCAGCTGCTGCCCGAAGCGCGCCGCCACCAGTGGAGCGTGGCGATCATGTTCCTCGACCTCGACCGCTTCAAGATCATCAACGACACGCTCGGCCATCAGGTCGGCGACGAATTGCTGCGCGAAGTGGCCTGCCGCCTGGACAAGGTCGTGCGCGAAACCGATTTCGTCGCCCGCCTCGGCGGCGACGAGTTCGTCGTCATCCTGCCCGGCATTGCGGCGCCCTCCGATGCCGCCATCGTCGCCGGCAAGATCATCGCCGCGCTGTCTTCCCAGATCCAGGCCGAAGGGCACGAGCTGCACACCAGCCCGTCGATCGGCATCAGCATCTTCCCCGACGACGGCCCGGATGGCGACACCATCCTGAAGAACGCCGACACCGCGATGTACCACGCCAAGGCGGCCGGCCGGAACAACTACCAGTTCTTCGCGGCCGAGATGAATATCGCCTCGGCCGAGCGCCTCGACATCGAGCGCAAATTGCGCCACGCCATCGCCCGTAACGAGCTGGCCCTGTGCTTCCAGCCGCAGTTCAAGGCCGACAGCTCGGCCCCGACCGGCGTCGAGGCACTGGTCCGCTGGCACCATCCGACTGACGGCATGATCGCTCCGGACCGCTTCATCCCGGTCGCCGAAGAAACCGGGATCATCGTCGAGATTGGCGAATGGGTGCTGCTCAATGCCTGCCGCACCATGAAGCACTGGCTCGACGCCGGCCTCAAACCGATCCGCATCGCGGTCAATGTCTCGGCCCGCCAGTTGCGGCGCCGCGATTTCTGCGAAACGGTGGCCGGTGCCCTGGCCGAATCGGGCCTGCCACCGGAACTGCTTGAACTGGAAATTACCGAAAGCTCGGTCATGGAGAACCCGGAAGAGGCCGTGCAGATCCTGCAACGCCTCGGCCGCATGGGCATTTCGCTGGCCATCGACGATTTCGGCACGGGCTATTCGTCGCTCGCCTACCTCAAGCTGTTCCCGATCGACCACCTCAAAATCGACCGCTCCTTCGTTGCCGACATCGAAGTCGACCTCAACGACCGGGCCATCGCTTTCGGCACCATCGCCCTGGCCCATTCGCTCGGCCTCAACGTCATCGCCGAAGGCGTCGAGACCGAGGATCAGCTCGAGTTGCTGCGCAGCAACGGCTGCGACGAAATCCAGGGCTACCTGTTCAGCAAGCCGCTGAGCAGCGCCGCCGCCTTCGCCTTCCTGCACGCCTACTGCCGCCCGGGATAAAGCGCCGCGGCCTGCACTGGGCGCGGCAAACGAAGCTTTCAAGGTTAAAATCGCCGCTTTGTCATCGCATCCGGAGTCACCATGGTTCAGCGCACACTGGCCCGCTACCTCACTGAGGAACAACGCAACAAGGGCGTCATCACCGCCGATCTGAAATTCCTCATCGAAGTCGTTTCCCGCGCCTGCCAGGCCATTTCCATCGCCATCGGCAAGGGCGGCCTGGGCGGCGTGCTCGGCGAAGCCGGCAGCGACAACGTGCAGGGCGAAGCGCAGAAGAAGCTTGATGTGCTGTCCAACGAAATCCTGCTCGAAGCCAACGAATGGGGCGGCCACCTGGCGGCCATGGCCTCCGAGGAAATGGACCTGCCGCACCTGGTGCCGCACCGCTTCCCGAAGGGCGAATACCTGCTGACCTTCGACCCGCTCGACGGCTCGTCGAATATCGACGTCAATGTCTCGATCGGCACCATCTTCTCCGTTCTCAAGTGCCCGGACGACGCCGACCTGAGCACCCCGGCCGCCGCCGAGGCCGCCTTCCTGCAGCCCGGCACGGCGCAGGTCGCGGCCGGCTACGCCGTCTATGGGCCGACCACCCTGCTCGTCCTGACCGTCGGCGACGGCGTCGCCGTGTTTACGCTCGACCGCGAACAGGGCACGTTCATCCTGACCCAGGAAAACGTGCAGATTCCGGCCGACACCAAGGAATTCGCCATCAACATGGCCAACCAGCGTTTCTGGGAAGCCCCGGTCCAGCGCTACGTCGCGGAAATGCAGGCCGGCACGACCGGCCCGCTCGGCAAGGACTACAACATGCGCTGGGTGGCCTCGATGGTCGCCGACGTGCATCGCATCATGACGCGCGGCGGCATCTTCATGTACCCGCTCGACAGCAAGATGCAGGATAAGGGCGGCAAGCTGCGCCTGATGTACGAAGCCAACCCGATGGCCATGCTCGTCGAACAGGCCGGTGGCGCCGCAACGACCGGCCGCCAGCGCATTCTCGACATCCAGCCGGAAAAACTCCACCAGCGCGTGCCGGTCATTCTCGGTTCGAAAAACGAGGTTGAGCGGGTCAGCACCTACCACCAAGCCTGAATTCAGGTAAATTGACGCATCCCAACCTCAGAGGAATTCTGCAATGCACCCGCGCATCCTAGCCCTCGCCATTGCAGCCGCCCTCGCGGCCGGCTGTGTCAGCAACGAAAGCAAGCCGGACTCCTCGAGCCCCACGGCACCGGCGGCAAGCACGACCAGCCCGCCGGCTGCGGCCACCCCGGCCCCGGTCGCGGCCAAGCCGGAATGCCCACCCGAGACAGCCAGCAAGAAGAAAACCGCCAAGGCCAAGACCGCCAAGAAGAGCGCCCCCCCCCCGGCCGACTGCGAGCCCGCCAAAGCCAAGACCGCTACCAGCCCGGCCAAGGCCGCCGAACCCGCCCCCGCTCCCGCCGCCACGGCAACGCCGGCCAAGGAAGAAGCCAAGCCGACCGAAGCCGGCAAGCCGCGCATCATGAAATCGCGCGACGGTACGTTCGAAGGCGAGGTTTACGGCAACATCCCGGCCAACAGCAAATGGGCGAAACTGCAGATCGGCATGGAACAGCCCGAAGTCGAGCGCATTCTCGGCGGCAGCAGCAACGACGTGCGCCACATGCCGACCGGCAAGGCCTTCATCCCGTTCTACTACGGCACCGACCGTTACCGCTACGAAGTCGTCTATCACGGCCAGGGCAGCGTTTCCTACACCGGCGGCAGCTGGGGTGGCGGGCGCGGCGTACTGATGATGATCAACTACGACCCGAAGATGCAATAAGCGACAACAAGCCCTTTCCGGCAGGCTTTTACCTGCCGGATGGCAACATCGCCCTACCCAAGGCAGGCCTTTTCCCGGATAATTTAGTCTTTTCAGCAGGCTGGATTTCCGGATCATGAGCGTCAGCAATTTACCCAAGTTTTCTCCCCTGACCGGCGCCATCCGCGCTCTGGCCATGGATGCCGTGCAGCAGGCCAATTCCGGCCATCCCGGCGCCCCGATGGGCATGGCAGAAATTGCTGAAGTGCTGTGGCGCCGCCACCTGCGCCACAACCCGGCCAATCCGCACTGGCCCGACCGCGACCGTTTCGTGATGTCGAACGGCCACGGCTCGATGCTGGTCTATGCCCTGCTCCACCTGACCGGCTACGACCTGTCGATCGCCGATCTCAAGAATTTCCGCCAGTTGCACGCCAGGACCCCGGGCCATCCGGAGTTCGGCTACACGCCAGGCGTCGAGACCACCACCGGGCCGCTCGGCCAGGGCATCACCAACGGCGTCGGCTTTGCGCTGGCCGAAAAGGTGCTGGCCGCCGAATTCAACAAGCCCGGTCACGAAATCGTCGATCACCACACCTATGTCTTCCTCGGCGACGGTTGCCTGATGGAAGGCATCTCGCACGAAGCCTGTTCGCTGGCCGGTACGCTTGGCCTCGGCAAACTGATCGCCTTCTGGGACGATAACGGCATCTCGATCGACGGCCATGTCGAAGGCTGGTTTACCGACGACACGCCGAAGCGCTTCGAGGCCTATGGCTGGCACGTTGTTGCCCATGTCGACGGCCACGACTCCGCCGCCATCGAAGCCGCCCTGCTCGCCGCCCAAGCGGTGACTGACAAGCCCAGCCTGATCTGCTGCAAAACGACGATCGGCGCCGGTTCGCCGAACAAGCAGGGGTCGCACGACTGCCACGGCGCACCGCTCGGCAAGGACGAAATTGCCGCCGCCCGTGAATACATCGGCTGGCAGCACCCGGCTTTTGAAATCCCGGCCGACATCTACGCCGCCTGGGATCGCAAGGCCGCCGGCGCCACCCTCGAAAGCGGCTGGAATACCCGCTTTGCCGCCTACCGCGCCGCTTACCCGGCCGAGGCCGCCGAGTTCGAGCGCCGCGTCATGAAACGCGAACTGCCAGCCGACTGGGCTGCCACCAAGGCCGCCTATCTCGCCGACACCCGCGCCAAGGCCGAGAACATCGCCAGCCGCAAGGCTTCGCAGAACGCCATCGCCGCGCTGGTCCCGGCCGTGCCGGAAATCTTCGGCGGCTCGGCCGACCTGGCCGGCTCCAACCTGACCTTCGTCAAGGGCAGCCAGGGTGTCACCCGGACCGAGGGCGGCAACTACTGCTACTACGGCGTGCGCGAATTCGCCATGACCGCGATCGCCAACGGCCTCGCGCTGCACGGCGGCCTGATTCCCTACACCGCGACCTTCCTGGTTTTCTCGGATTACGCGCGTAACGCCATCCGCATGGCAGCGCTCATGAAGCAGCGCCAGATCATGGTCTATACCCATGATTCCATCGGCCTCGGCGAAGACGGCCCGACGCACCAGCCGGTCGAGCACATCCCGTCGATGCGCATCATCCCGAATCTCGACGTCTGGCGCCCGGCCGATGCGACCGAAACGGCCATCGCCTGGACCTCGGCCATCGACCGCGCCGACGGCCCGTCGATCCTCGCCTTGTCGCGCCAGAACCTGCCGACCGTGACCCAGAAGGTCACCGACGACGATATCCGCAAGGGCGGCTACGTGCTGTCCGAGATGGCCGATGCCAAGCTCGTGCTGATCGCCACCGGCTCCGAAATCAAGCTGGCGCTCGACGCCCAGGCCGCCCTGGCGGCTGAAGGTATCGCCAGCCGCGTCGTCTCGCTGCCCTGCACCAATGTCTTCGACCGCCAGGACAAGGCCTACCGCCTGTCCGTGCTCGGCGCCCATGTGCCGCGCATCGCCATCGAAGCGGCGCATCCGGATTTCTGGCGCAAGTATGTCGGCCTGCATGGCGCAGTCATCGGCATCGACCGTTTCGGCGAATCCGCCCCGGCCGGCCAGTTGTTCGAGATGTTCGGCTTCACCGTCGCCAACGTCGTCAAGACGGCCAAAGAACTTTTGTCCTGATTCAAAATTAAACGAGAGAGGAAACACATGGCTATCAAAGTTGCAATCAACGGTTTCGGTCGTATCGGTCGCTGCACGCTGCGCGCCATCTACGAGCAGGGCCTGCAGAACGAATTCGAAGTCGTCGCCATCAACGCCGCCGGCGACCTGGCGACCAACGCCCACCTGCTGAAGTACGACACGACGCACGGCCGTTTCCGGACCAGCGTTGAAACCGAAGGTGAAAACACCATCATCATCGACGGCAAGAAAGTCGCCTTCTACTCGACCAAGGATCCGAAGGGCGTCAACTGGGCCAGCCATGGCGTCGATATCCTGCTCGAATGCACCGGCGCCTACACCACCAAGGCCAAGGCTGCCGCACTGCTCGAACAGGGCGCCAAGCGCGTGCTGATCTCCGCTCCGGGCGGTGACGATGTCGATACGACGATCGTTGTCGGCGTCAATGAAGGCGCCCTGAAGGCCGACATGACTGTCGTCTCCAACGCTTCCTGCACGACCAACTGCCTGGCCCCGGTCGCCAAGATCCTGTCCGACGCCATCGGCATCAAGCAGGGCCTGATGACCACCATCCACGCCTACACCAACGACCAGGTCACCGTCGACGTCCGTCACAAGGACCTGCGCCGGGCCCGTGCCGCTGCCGCCAACATCATCCCGACCAAGACCGGCGCCGCCAAGGCCGTCGGCCTGGTGCTGCCGCAACTGGTCGGCAAGGTCGATGGTTTCGCCCTGCGCGTCCCGACCATCAACGTCTCGCTGGTCGACCTGACCTTCACCGCCGAGCGCGCCACCACCAAGGAAGAAATCAACGCCTTGATGACCGCTGCCGCCAACGGCCCGCTGAAGGGCATCCTCGACGTCAACAACGAGCCGCTGGTCTCCTCCGACTTCAACCACACCACCGTTTCCTCGACCTTCGATGCGACGCAGACGCGCGTCATCAAGGCTGAAGACGGCTCCGTGCTGGTCAAGGTCCTGGCCTGGTACGACAACGAGTGGGGCTACTCCTGCCGCATGCTGGACGCCGCTCGCGCCTGGATGAACGCCAAGTAAGCGGTTTGTTGCAAAAAAGGGGCCGCAAGGCCCCTTTTGTTTCACCCCAACCCCAAAGACTTCCGGAGGAATCAAGATGCATAAAGCACCCCGTATTGCCTTCCTGGCCACGCTTGCCGCGCTGTTCTTCGCCACCACTGCGGTCATGGCAGAAGAACCCGGCAAGAAGGAAGAGGCCGCTGACGCCGTCATCGTCGGCAATCCGCCGGCCGATTCCCCCTTCGGCAAACTGAAGATCGGCATGAAGTACGACGAAGTCATCGCCATCGTCGGCAAGCCGACCAGCGAAAGCAGCTGGTGCACCGGCAAACAGAATATTCCCTTCTATTTTGGCGATGACCGCGGCCGGGCCGAGGCGCATTTCAAGGGACAGGGCAAACTGGACTTCAACGCCACGGTTTCGATGTACCCCTTCCGCATCTGCAAGGGCAATGCCCCGCTCGATCTGGTGTATATCGAGTACAACCCGGAAACCACCGGCGAACAGCCGAAATAAGCCCATTGGACAGCGCCCGCCACGACATGCCCCTGCGTCTTGCCATCAACGGCTATGGCCGTATCGGTCGCTGCTTCCTGCGCGCCCTGCTTGAATCACCGGTCGCCCACCATCTCCAGGTCGTCGCCATCAACGAACCGGCCGACCTCGAGAGCATGGCCTACCTGACCCGCTTCGACTCGACGCACGGCCGCTTTCCCGGCCAGGTCGAGGTTGGCGAGAACAGCCTGTTGATCGATGGTCGCCCCATTGCCATCAGCCACGCCCGAACCCCGGAAGAAGTCGACTGGCGCGGACTCGAGATCGATCTGCTCGTCGAATGCTCCGGCCACTATGGCCATCGGGCCGATTTGCAGCGTTTCCTCGATGCCGGCTGCCCGCGCCTGCTGCTCTCGCATCCCGGCTACTCGGGCAGCGACGTCGATGCGACCATCGTCAACGGGATCAACCAGAACACCCTGGACGGCAGTGAAATCCTGGTTTCTGCCGCTTCCTGCACGACCAATGCCATCGTTCCGGTCCTCGACCTGCTCGACCGCGAAGTCGGCGTCGAACAGGTGCTGCTCAGCACACTGCATTCGGTCATGAACGACCAGCCGCTGATCGATGGCTACCACCATACCGACCTGCGCCGCACGCGTTCGGCCATGCAGTCGATCATTCCGGTGTCGACCGGTCTGGCGCGCGGCGTCGAACGCCTGCTGCCGCAACTGGCCGGCCGCGTCCAGGCCAAGGCGATCCGTGTCCCGACCCTGAATGTCTCGGCCATCGACCTGACGATCAGCACCCAGCGTCCGGTCTCGGCCGCCGAGATCAACCGCCTGCTGGCCGACGCGGCGCGCGGCCCCTTCGCCCGGCTGATCGCCTATTCCGAGGCGGCGCACGCCTCGATCGATTTCAATCACGACCCGCATTCGGCCATTGTCGATGGTAGCCAGACACGGACCGCCGGTCCGCATCTGGTCAACCTCTTCGTCTGGTTCGACAACGAATGGGGCTTTGCCAATCGCCTGCTGGAAGTCGCCGACCACTGGTCGAGTCACTGGCCAACCCGCCGTCCCGCCCAATAAAACCAAACTCATCATCTGGAGAAGACCATGAACGTCATCAAACTCACCGACCTCGATGTATCCGGCCAGCGCGTGTTCATTCGCGCCGACTTGAATGTGCCGCAGGACGAGGCCGGCAACATCACCGAAGACACGCGCATCCGCGCCTCACTGCCGTCGATCAAATATTGTCTGGAAAAGGGTGCGGCGGTCATGGTCACCTCCCACCTCGGCCGCCCGACGGAAGGCGAACTCAATCCGGAAGACAGCCTGATGCCGGTCGCCGTACGCCTCGGTCAGTTGCTGCATGCCCCGGTGCGCCTGATCCAGAACTGGGTCGAGGGCGATTTCGAGGTCAAGCCGGGCGAAGTCGTGCTGCTCGAAAACTGCCGCGTGAACAAGGGCGAAAAGAAGAACAACGACGAGCTTGCCCAGAAGATGGCCAAGCTCTGCGACGTTTACGTCAATGATGCCTTCGGCACCGCGCACCGCGCCGAAGCCACGACGCACGGCATCGCCAAGTACGCCCCGACGGCCTGCGCCGGCATGCTCATGGGCGCCGAAATCGATGCCCTGACCAAGGCCCTGACCAACCCGAAACGCCCGCTGGTCGCCATCGTCGGCGGCTCCAAGGTGTCTTCGAAGCTGACCATCCTGAAGTCGCTGGCCAGCAAGGTCGACCAGCTGATCGTCGGCGGCGGCATCGCCAACACCTTCCTGCTCGCCTCCGGCAAGCGCATCGGCGACTCGCTGGCCGAAGCCGACCTGGTCAAGGAAGCCCACACCATCATGGACATCATGAAGGAACGCGGCGCCGAAGTGCCCTTGCCGACCGACGTCGTGGTGGCCGACGAAGTCTCCGCCCTGGCCCGCGCCAACAAGATTTCGGTCGATGATGTGCACACCCACGACCGCATCCTCGACGTCGGCCCGAAAACCGCCGCTGCGCTGTCGCAGATCATCGCCAACGCCGGCACCATCGTCTGGAACGGCCCGGTCGGCGTCTTCGAACTGCCGCAATTCGCCGGCGGCACCAAGATGCTCGCCTCGGCCATCGCTCACTCGGAAGCCTTCTCCATCGCCGGCGGCGGCGACACCCTGGCCGCCATCGCCAAGTTCCACATCCACGACGACGTCGGCTACATCTCGACCGGCGGCGGCGCCTTTCTGGAATTCCTCGAAGGCAAGACCTTGCCGGCGATTGCTGTGCTGGAAGAGAGAGCGAAAGGCTAGGATCGAGGATCCAGTTGCCTAGGATCGAGTAGGCGTGCGTTACCGCGATCTCGTTGTTTGGCAGAAGGCGATGGATTTGGTGGTTGAAATCTATCGCCTTTGCCAGAGTTTTCCCGCGGCGGAACGTTATGGTCTGGTCTCGCAAATGCAGCGAGCCGCAGTCTCGATCCCGAGCAATATCGCCGAAGGTCATGCCCGCAAGAGTTCCGGGGCTTTTGTAAACCACCTGTCAATTGCGGCTGGCTCGCTGGCCGAACTGGAAACCCAGATCATGTTGGCCGAACGACTCGGCTTTTGTAACGAAGAAACGGCACAATCCCTACTGGCCAGCACTGACGAAATCGGCCGCATGCTAACCGGCCTGAAAACCTCGCTCACTAACACCTAACATCTAACTCCTGGATCCTAAAATGCTCCGCCATACCAAGATCGTTGCCACCCTCGGTCCCGCCTCGTCGACGGCGGAAGTTCTCGAACGCATGGTGCAGGCCGGCGTCGACGTCGTGCGCATGAATTTTTCGCACGGCACGGCTGATGACCACAAGGCGCGGGCCGATGGCATCCGCGCGGCGGCCGCCAAATATGGCCGTACGGTCGGCATTCTCGGCGATCTGCAGGGGCCGAAGATTCGTGTCGGCAAGTTCGAGACCGGCCGGATCACGCTGGTCTTTGGTGAAAACTTCATCCTCGATGCCCAGTGCCAACTCGGCAACCAGGAGCGCGTCGGGCTCGACTACAAGGATCTACCCAAGGATGTCGTACTCGGTGACATCCTGTTGCTCGACGATGGCCGGCTGAAGCTCGAAGTGACCGGCGTGCGCGGTCAGGAAATCCACACCCGCGTCATCGTCGGCGGCGAGCTCTCGAACAACAAGGGCATCAACCGCCAGGGCGGCGGTCTGACGGCCCCGGCACTGACTGCCAAGGACATGGACGACATCAAGACGGCGGCCCAGATCGGCGTCGATTTTGTCGCCGTCTCCTTCCCGAAAAGCGCCGCCGACATGTACATGGCGCGCCAGTTGCTGCGTGCCGCCGGCAGTTCCGCCGTGCTCATCGCCAAGATCGAACGCGTTGAAGCGGTCGCCAACCTCGCCGAAATCCTCGATGCCTCGGACGGCGTCATGGTCGCCCGTGGCGATCTCGCCGTCGAAGTCGGCGATGCCGCCGTGCCGGCCCTGCAGAAAAAAATGATCCGCATGGCGCGCGACCGCAACAAGCTGACCATCACCGCGACGCAGATGATGGAATCGATGATCACCTCGCCGGTGCCGACCCGCGCCGAAGTCTCCGACGTCGCCAACGCCGTGCTCGACGGCACCGACGCCGTGATGCTGTCGGCCGAAACGGCCGCCGGCAAATACCCGGTCGAAGTCGTCGAATCGATGGCGCGCATCTGCGTCGAAGCCGAGCGCTCGGCCGAAGTCACGCTCGACCGCGAATTCCTCGACCGCGTCTTCACGCGCATCGACCAGTCGATTGCCATGGCCGCCATCTGGACGGCGCATCACCTCAAGGTCAAGGCCATCGCCGCACTGACCCAGTCCGGCTCGACCGCGCTGTGGATGAGCCGCATGAACTCCGGCGTGCCGATCTACGCGCTGACGCCGGATGCCGAGTCGGTCGGCCGCATGGTGCTCTTCCGTGGCGTCTGCCCGCTACCCATGCTGCAGCAGCACACCGACCGCGAACTGCTGCTGGCCGAAGCCGAGAAACTCCTGATCGACCGTGGCGTGGTTGAAAAGGGCGACCTCATCGCCCTGACCATCGGCGAGCCGATCGGCACGACCGGCGGCACCAATACGCTGAAGATCGTCCGCGTCGGCGAACATTCCCTGCAGTAAAAGGGAGCGGTCTCTTGGCGCCCTCGCCCGCTGCCGGGCGGGGGCGCTTATCCGCATTGCATGCACGCCATTCGCCTGAATCCTGCTGACTGGCCAGCCGAGTTCCTGGCGAGCAAAGCAACTCGGCGCCAATCATGCAGAAGCCGCGACGCCTTCAAAAACAAATAAATGGCGTCATGCCCCTGGCTTCATCAAATACATTCTCACGAATGCCAATCGCCTGAAAACTCCCATTCACGCGCCGATTTTTTACCCATTCTGGTTACGGCTCGCCCGCCTTCGGATTACAATTCCGGCTCTTTTTGCCACAGCAAAAATTCGCATATCATTTTATGGGATACCGCATGACTGCCTTGAACCGGGGAACTATTCTCAACGGACTTCTCGTCCTGTTTGTCGCCTGCCAGATCGGCGCGTGCAGCAAGACGCCTGAGCAAGCGGCGGCCTCCGCCCAGCCCAAGACGACGGCCGACCAGGCCGCCGCCCGGCCCGAGCCACAAGCCGCCGCTGCCGCCGGCGTCGACCAGAAACTCGAGGCTTACATCGGCTGTTACAACCGTGTCGACGAATCCGCTCACCGCAGCATCAATCGATACGCGAGCTGGGTCAAGGACATGAAGGCCGGGCCGAGTGGCAAGGAAAATATTGTCTACGGTCTGTACCAGATCAATGGCGAAACGATTGCTTCCTGCAAGCAGGCCTTTGCCAGCGCCGCCCAGGCCAAGCCCGCCCTCGCACTCGATGCTGCCGGGACGGCCTACATCGACGCTCTCGGCGCACTCGGCAAGGTCGTCGAAGAAGCTTATCCCTACTACGACCGCGAGAATTACAAGGACGACGGCTTTGCCAAGGGCAAACAACTGCACACCCAGCTCGCCGCCCAGATAGCGGCCTTCCTGGCCGCCAGCGACAACTTCTCGAGCGAGATCGAGAAGGAAAACGACAAGCGCCTGGAAGCCCAGATGAACAAGCTGGAGAAGGAGCAAGGTCGCAAACTGCCCTATCTGGAGATGGCCAGCATGCACCTGGCCAAGCAGCTCATCCGGCTGATCGAGGCGGATACCTTCCCGGCCGACCAGGCCGGGACGAGCCTGGCCGCTTACGAGAAGATCGCTGACGAAACCATGGCCTTCGCCGTCGCCAACAAGGCCGCGCTGCCGGCCACCTGGAGCGCCTTCGAAAGCAGCGCGGAAGATTTCCGCAAGGCGGCCAAGGAACGCGTACGCAGGATTCGCGACAATGTGCCCTATTCGACAGGTGAAAAGATGATGCTCAAGCCCGGCTCGGCCTGGATGGTCGAGGGTAGCCAGGAAAAACTCATCAAGGCCTACAACAGCATGGTCGAAGCCAGCAACCGCCTGAACTAATCCGGCGGGAACGAAGACAAAAAGGCCCACTCTTACGGATGGGCCTTTTGTCTGTTGCCAGCACAGCCCTTTCACAATCTGCGCGTAGTTTTTTCCTTGTCCCAAAACCACCCAGGCCTCGCCGGAGGCAAGTCGGCAAAACGTCCGCTTTCTGCATATGGCCGGAGCTGTTTTTTGCCTATTTATTCCGACTCGTCCAGCTTAAGGATAGAGAATTGGTAAAATCACCCGAATACCCAATTCTCAATCACTCATCCGCCTCATCAGGAGCCCCACATGCCGCTCGTCTCCATGCGCCAACTGCTCGACCATGCCGCCGAAAACGGCTACGGTCTGCCCGCTTTCAACGTCAATAACATGGAACAGGTCTGGGCGATCTGCGAAGCCGCCAGCCAGATCGACGCTCCGGTCATCATGCAGGCCTCGGCCGGCGCCCGCAAATATGCCGGCGAAGCCTTCCTGCGCCACCAGATCCTCGCCGCCCTCGAAGCCTACCCGCACCTGCCCATCGTCATGCACCAGGACCACGGCCAGAGCCCGGCCGTCTGCATGAGCGCCATCAAGTCCGGCTTCACCTCGGTGATGATGGACGGCTCGCTGGAAGCCGACGGCAAGACCACCTCGTCCTATGAATACAACGTCGCCGTGTCGCGTGAAGTCGTCAAGTTCTCGCACTCGATCGGCGTTTCCGTCGAAGCCGAACTCGGTGTTCTCGGCTCGCTCGAAACCATGCAGGGCGACAAGGAAGACGGCCATGGCGCCGACGGCCACATGACACGCGAACAACTGCTCACCGACCCGGACCAGGCCGCCGACTTCGTCAAGCAGACCAACTGCGACGCGCTGGCCATCGCCATCGGCACCAGCCACGGCGCCTACAAGTTCACCAAGCGCCCGACCGGCGACATCCTGGCCATCGACCGCATCGCCGAAATCCACGCCCGCATCCCGAACACCCATCTGGTGATGCACGGTTCCTCCTCCGTGCCGCAGGAACTGCTCGCCGAAATTCGCGAATTTGGTGGCGACATGAAGGAAACCTACGGCGTGCCGGTCGAGGAAATCGTCAAGGGCATCGCGCACGGCGTGCGCAAGGTCAATATCGACACCGACATCCGCCTCGCCATGACCGCCGCCGTGCGTCGCTACATGTTCGAAAACCCGGGCAAGTTCGATCCGCGCGACTACCTCAAGCCGGCCCGCGAAGCCGCCAAGAAAATCTGTCTGGCCCGCTACGAAGCCTTCGGCTGCGCCGGTCGCGCCAGCCAGATCAAGGTGATCCCGCTGGAAAAGATGGCCGAACGCTATGCCAAGGGCGAGTTGAACCAGATCGTCAAGTAAGCAGCGGCCGATGTGCTGCTCCGGCACCGGCGCAAAAACCAAAAGGGCGAGCTGTTTCGCCCTTTTGTCGTTCACCGTCCTGCCGGCCCTGGCCGACGTGCCGCCAGGCCTGCCGCCGGCAGGTGAAGCGGCCTATCGTGAATATCAAGGCGCCGCCCCGCATCGCGCCTTCGCCATCGCCCCCGGCGGTGCCTGGGGCTGGGTAGCCGGCGAAGACTCGGCTGAGCAGGCCGAGGACAAGGCGATCGACGCCTGCCGGGCAACATCGCCGCAAAAATGCCTGCTCTACGCCAGCGATGAGCGCCTGGTTTTTGCCGCCAGATCCTGGCCCGGCGCCTGGGGGCCCTATGCCAGCGCCGCGCAGGCCAGGCAGGCAGGTAGCGGCATGCTGACCGGCCAACGTTTCCCCGATCTCGCCTATCGCAACGCCTCAGGCCAGCCGCTCAAATTGAACAGCCTGCGCGGCAAAGTCGTGCTGCTGCATTTTTGGGGCTCGTGGTGCCCGCCCTGTCGCAAGGAGATGCCGGAACTGGCCAAGCTGCATGCGGCCCTGGCCGACCGCAAGGACCTGGCATTCGTCCTGTTGCAAGTCCGCGAAACGCAGGCTGTCGCCCGCCAGTGGGCCGCCGACAAGGCGCTCAAGATACCGCTGGCCGACTCGGGGAGCACCGGCGAAGACGATCCCCTGCTGCATCTGGCGAGCGGCGGCAGCATTTCGGATCGGCAGATAGCCCGCAGCTTTCCGACCACCTACGTGCTCGACAAACACGGCCTGGTGATCTTTTCGCATGTCGGGCCGGTCCATGCCTGGCACGAATATGCGGCTTTGCTGCGCGACGCGGCCAGCCACTCCGGCAAGTAGGCCGGCCGCCGGCTCAGGCTTCCTTGACCGGCACCTCGTCTTCGACATCCTCCCAGCCGGTGAGCATCGTCTTGATATGCGCCAGCGGGGTATGACCGGTCGTCGTCAGATAGACGTGTACGATGAAAAAGGTCAGCATCATGAAGGCCCCGGCAGTGTGGGCCATGGCCACCCAGGCCAGGGGAACCGTCCCTTCCAGACCGAGGTCCCGCCAGTAGGCGTAGAACAGGTAGAAGAACCCGGAGCCCCAGATGAGCGGCGAAACCATCGCCAGCAGCGTCACGTAGGCCAGGCGCTGCAAGGGGTTGTGCTTCTTGCTGGCCGTTTTGTGAAAGGGATGCGGCGCATTGACGAAAATCCCGTAGGCGTAATAGCGGACCATGGCGAACACCCGATGCAGGGTCGGGATGTACTGGCGCCACTCGCCGGTCGTGAATTGCCAGAAAATCGTGAAGGCCCACAGCGTCAGCAAGGCCCAGGCGGTCAGCGTGTGATATTCAACGGCCCGCTGAAAGCCGAAGTTCTTGTACACGCCGTGGATTTCAAAACCGGTGATGAGCATGAAAATGACCAGCACGGCCTGCGACCAGTGCCAGAAGCGCTCATAGCGGCGATAGAGGTAAATGCGGGTGGAAGCGTTCATGAGCCTAGCCCCTGTGCTTGAAGTGAAGGTAGATACGGGTGCCGCCGTGCATCAGCACGCCGAGCAGACTGAGCAGGACGACCGCCCAGCCAAGGCTGTCGAGCAGGTGGCTATGATCACGCCCGGGCAGATAGATGCCGCTGATGCCCTGCAGACGACCGTTCTCGCTATGGCATTGAGCGCAGCCGAGGGCATCCGTCTTGGGCGCCACCATGTGGGTGATCGGCCAGCTCATTTCCGTACTGACGAAGCCGAATTTGCCGCTGTACGGCAGGCCGGCCGTCTGCATGCCGGTCGCGATGGCTTTCTGCCAGTCGAAATTTCGCCACAGCGCCGTATCGTCTTCACCGGCCGTGTGGACGACCAGCAGGTAGTTGTTCTCGCTGTCGTAGGCCTGCTTGCCGCGGTGGATCTTGAACGGCCAGATGCGCGCATCGGCCTGCCCGGCTTCGCCGTCGGGATGATTGATTTCAACGATCCGGCTCGGGTCGATGCGGTCGCCCTTGGTCTTGTAGCTGACGTGACCGTTGAACCAGCGGTACTCCGGAACGACATAGGAGTCCCATGCAAAATTGCCCTTTTTCGAATCGAAGGCCCGCCGCCCGGCGCTGTCCTTGACGACTACCGGCTTGCCATCCGCCCCCATGGTGGTCGCTGTTGACCAGTCCCATGAACTTTCCGTACCGATGCTGTCACGCGCGTACTCGGGGATATGGCAGGTCTGACAGGCCAGTTTGTTGCTGTGGGTATTCAGGCGTTCGGCATGCAGGATGTTTTCCTTGTGCGGCTTGTCGCCGTGGCAGGACTGGCAGGCCGCCGGCGAGGCATCGGGCTTGCCGCGCGTATGGGCCGGCCCGCTCAACGCCGCCGCCATCTCGTAACGGCTGCCCGAAACCTGGTGGCCGGCCGTGGCATGACAGGTCGTGCAATTGAAGTTCAAGCCCTTGGCATCCATGTGCACATCGAGGTACTTGCCGGGCTTCTTCAGGGCGCTATCGAGATCGCCATGCTTGGTGCCATCGCCGCCCGCTCCGTAGAAGTGGCAGGAACCGCAGTTGGCGCGACTCGGCAAGGCGACGCTCTGGGCGACTTTCTGCAGATCGACCGCCTCGACGAACTTGCCGGAACCATGCGGGAACTCGCGCCGCTCATAGACCGGGTGCCCGGCATCGCCCGGCAATTTGCGATAGGTCGCGGTGCTGTCGTGGCAGATCAGGCAGTCGACGTTGTCCTCGGCCTTGAAGTCGAAGCTCGCATCCTTCCAGCCATAACCGGCATGGCAGGCCATGCAGTCCTTTTCGTTGGAGATGGTGGTCGTGCAGTAGTTGTTGATGATGTTTTTCTTGCCGAGCTTCTGGCCCGTCTTGGCGTCGGTGTATTCCCAGGTCCAGTGCTTGGTGTGCTGCACCTGTTTGGCCGCTTCGGTATGGCAGCTCAGGCAGGCCTTGGTGACCTCCGGTCCGGAAGCAAACTTTTTCTGCAATTCCTTGAGTTTGCTGTGGTCAACCGTGCTCTTGCCGGGCGCCTTGGCAATCGCCGGCGGCGCGGGCGGGCTCGCCGGACTGGGCGCCGGAAGCGCACTCCACGCCGAGCTCCAGGCCAATACCGCGGCGAGCAGGCCGGCCGCCAATAACAGTTTTTTCTGGCTCATCATTTGATCCCCCGGGCCGCCACGCTCAGCAACCTGCCGCGGCGCCGGAAGCGCCACCGCCCTCGCCGCCCGTTTTCGGGATGATCAGCGCCGGGGCCGGCTTGCTCGGATCCATCACGAGAAAGCCCTGCTGATCAGCCACCACCTTGGCCATGATGTCGCCGACCAGGGGTCCGAACAGGCGCCCGATCAGCCCGGCATTGAGATAGCCGATATAGACCTTGCCGTCGCTTTTCTTGTACACGGAAATCTTGCAGGGCATCAGCAGCGACAGGAAACGCACCTCGTCATCCTTGAGGATGGGCGCCGAATACTCGGTGCTGCAGGCTTCGATCAAGAGCACCGGCAGCACGTTGCCGCCTTCCGCTTCAATCGGTTTGGCCGGGTTGCGCAGACCCGAAATGCTCCAGCCATGGCCCGCCGCCTGGATGTTCTGCTGGATGCGGGCGGTCGTTTCCTCGACCGTGTATGGACTGAGGCGTTCCGAGAACATCAGGCCACCGATACTGTTCCAGGCCAGTAGCAACGCGGCCACCACGCCCAGCAAAAAACCACCTGTGATTTTCAACATGTTTGTCTCCCCTCTTAACAAGCTGCGAACCAGTGAATCAATTCATTAATTAGTAATTAAGAATACTCTAATATACGAAAGCCAACTCGGCAATTTGCAAATATCGCCCACGGCATTGATTCGACCGAAGGAGCCAGGAAGATCCGCTTGCGGAAAAAGACGACCCCAGACTTCGGGGTCGTAAACGCAAGGTACAGCAGAGTAAAACGGGGCAATCAGCGGTAGGCGGCGGCCATTTTTTCGAGCGCCAGCGGTTTGATGCGACCGGCCTGACCGGCTGAGCCGAAGGCTTCGAAACGCGCCTGGCAGAGCTCGCGGGCGGCCACGACGGCGGCTTTCAAAAAGGCGCGCGGATCGAATTCCCCGGGATTTTCGGCCATCGCCCGACGCATCGCGCCGCTCATGGCGAGGCGGATATCGGTGTCGATATTGACCTTGCGCACGCCGTGCCGAATGCCCTCGACGATCTCCTCGACCGGCACACCGTAGGTTTCCTTGATCTGGCCGCCGTACTGGCGGATGACCGCCAGCCACTCCTGCGGCACGCTGGACGAGCCGTGCATGACCAGATGGGTGTTCGGGAGGCGCGCATGGATGGCCTTGATGCGGTCGATGGCGAGAATTTCGCCAGTCGGCGGCCGGCTGAACTTGTAGGCGCCGTGGCTGGTGCCGATGGCGATGGCCAGCGCATCGACGCCGGTCTTGGCAACGAAGTCGGCGGCTTCTTCCGGGTCGGTCAGCATTTGCGCGTGATTGAGCTTGCCGGCCGCGCCGATGCCGTCCTCCTCGCCCGCTTCGCCGGTTTCCAGCGACCCCAGGCAGCCGAGTTCGCCCTCGACCGAAACGCCGATGGCGTGCGCCATCTCGACCACCTTGCTGGTCACCAGGACGTTGTAGGCGTAAGGGGCCGGCGTCTTGCCATCCGGGCCCAGCGAACCGTCCATCATGACGCTGGAAAAACCGCTGCGCATCGATTGCAAGCAGACGACCGGCGAGGTGCCGTGGTCCTGGTGCAGACAGACGGGGATGTCCGGGTATTGCTCGATGGCCGCTTCGACCAGCTTGCGCAGGAAAGGCTCGCCGGCGTATTTACGCGCCCCGGCCGAGGCCTGCAGGATGACCGGGCTGGCGCAGGCGTCGGCGGCCTGCATGATGGCCTGGATCTGCTCCATGTTATTGACGTTGAAGGCGGGGAGACCGTAGCTGTGCTCGGCGGCGTGATCGAGCAGTTGGCGCAGGGAAATGAGGGCCATGATCGTTCCTTAATTCTGTTGGGAAACGTTAACAAAATGAAGCGCAGCGGTTCTGGCTAGGCGCGCCGCCGCAGGCAGTACGATGGGTACGGCAAGGCGGCGCAACGACGCCAGAATCATTTTGTTGGCGCTTCCCGGGCGATATGCTGGACGAAGCGCAGCATGTTGCAGGTATAGCCGTATTCGTTGTCGTACCAGGCAACGACCTTGACGAAGGTGGAGTCGAGGGCGATACCAGCCGTGGCGTCGAAAATCGACGGCTTCGGGCAACCGCGAAAATCGGTGGAGACCACCTTTTCGTCGGTGTAGCCGAGCACGGTCTTGAGCGGCCCCTTGCTCGAAGCGGCCTTCATGGCGGCGCAGATTTCCTCGTAGGTCGCCGGCTTTTCGAGTTCGACGGTGAGGTCGACCACCGAGACATCGGAGGTCGGCACACGGAAGGCCATGCCGGTCAGCTTCTTCTTGAGTTCCGGAATGACCTTGCCGACAGCCTTGGCGGCACCCGTGGTGGACGGGATGATGTTCTCAAGAATGCCGCGCCCGCCACGCCAATCCTTGCCGGATGGACCATCGACGGTCTTTTGCGTCGCCGTCGCGGCATGCACCGTGCTCATCAGGCCACGCCGGATACCGAAATTGTCGTGCAGCACCTTGGCTACCGGCGCCAGGCAGTTGGTCGTGCACGAAGCCGCCGAGACGATGGCTTCGCCGGCATACTGCGCATGATTGACGCCGAACACGAACATCGGCGTCTCGTCCTTGGCCGGGGCCGACTGGACGACCTTTCTGGCACCCGCCGTCAGGTGTTTCTCGCAGCTTTCCTGGGTCAGGAAATGGCCGGTTGCCTCGATCACGATATCGGCCTTGACCTCTGCCCAATTCAGCTCGGCCGCATCCTTGATCGCGCTGAGGCGGATTTTCTTGCCATTGACGACGAGGTGGTTGCCGTCGACCGCAATCTTGCCGGCGAAATTGCCATGCACCGAGTCGTACTTGAGCATGTAGGCGAGGTAGTCCGGTTCAAGCAGGTCGTTGATGGCGACCACTTCGATGCCGGCGAATTCCGCCTCCTTGGCGATGGCCCGGAAGGCCATGCGTCCAATACGGCCGAAACCGTTGATAGCCACCCGTATTGGCATGGAAACTCCTTCTAGTAGTTAGTTATTAGTTATTAGTCGTTAGCTAAAAGCCAAGGACTAGCGACTCGCGACTAGTAATCTCCGTCACTGGCGCTGTAGCGGGCGATGGTGCGCAGGACGGTTTGCGTCAGGTGGCTGGCGGTCAGGCCAAAATGGGCGAACAGTTCGGCGGCCGGGGCTGATTCGCCGAATTCGCCGATGCCGAGCACGGCGCCGTCGAGGCC
The DNA here is from genome assembly GCA_049294655.1 of Azonexus sp. Taxonomy (GTDB): domain Bacteria; phylum Pseudomonadota; class Gammaproteobacteria; order Burkholderiales; family Rhodocyclaceae; genus Azonexus. The sequence continues at coordinate 11,118 of JBAQDI010000024.1, read as the reverse complement.
GACATATTTCCACCAGAAATCGGGCAGCGCCGCCTCGATGGCGATACGGCAGACTTCCTCCGGCAGCACCTGCTTTTTCCAGGCCACCGGCTGCTGGTCGAAACGCCGGGTACAGGGCATCGACACGACGCGCACGCCAACCCCTTGTTGTTGCAGCTCGGCTTGCGCCGCCAGGGCCAGCGAGACTTCCGAGCCGGTGGCGATGATCAGCGCCTGGAGCGGCCCTTCGGCTTCACTGAGAATGTAGCCGCCGCGCCCGATGTCGTCGGCCTTGCCGGCGGCAGCGCTGTATTGCGGCAGATTCTGGCGCGACAGCATGAGGGCCGACGGACCATCGGAACGCTCGAGGGCCAGTGCCCAGGCCACCGCCGTTTCCAGTTCGTCGCAGGGCCGCCACAGGTCGAGGCCGGGAATCGCCCGCAGGCAGCCGGCATGCTCGATCGGCTGATGAGTCGGGCCGTCCTCGCCGAGGCCGATCGAATCATGGGTCAGCACATGGATGACGCGCTGCTTCATCAGGGCGGCCATACGGATGGCGTTACGCGAATAATCGGAGAACACGGCAAAGGTGCCGCCGTAGGGAATCAGCCCGCGATGCAGGGCGACGCCGTTCATGATCGCCGCCATGCCGAATTCGCGCACGCCGTAGGAGATGTAGTTGGGCACTTCGCCGGCCGGCGCGCCGCGCAGGAAGTCAGCGTGGGGCACGTGGTGCCAGGCCAGGCTCGCCTTGGCGGCCGTCAGGTTGGAGCCGGTCAGGTCAGCCGAACCGCCGAGCAGTTCGGGCAGGGCTTCGACCAGCAGGTCGAGGCAGTTCTGCGAGGATTTGCGCGTCGCCACCGCGCCCTGCCGGTCGCTGGCCCGCGCCAACAGGCTGGCGCGGATTTTCGGCCAGGCCTCGGGCAGGCCGCCCTGGGCGCCACGCTCGAAATCGGCGGCCAATTGACGATGGGCGCTGCGGTAACGGGCAAACATCGCCTGCCATTCGCCTTCGGCGGCCGCGCCGGCCAGACGGTGATCCCAGGCCGTGGCGACATCTTCGGGAATTTCGAAAGAAGCATGCGGCCAGCCGAGCGCGGCGCGGGTCGCGGCAATTTCGGCGGCGCCGAGCGGTGCGCCGTGTACATCGTGGCTGCCGGCCTTGGCCGGCGAGCCCCAGCCGATCGTGGTGCGACAGATGATCAGCGTCGGTTTGCCGCGACCGGCCCTGGCCTGACCGATCGCCTGTTCAAGGGCCGCCGCGTCGTGGCCGTCCACCGGGCCGATGACGTGCCAGCCGTAGGCCTTGAAGCGGGCGGCAGTATCGTCGCGGAACCAGCCGGCGACATGACCGTCGATCGAAATCCCGTTGTCGTCGTAAAAGCAGACCAGCTTATCGAGGCCCCAGACGCCGGCCAGCGAGCAGACTTCGTGGCTGATGCCCTCCATCAGGCAACCGTCGCCGAGGAAGGCCCAGGTCCGGTGATCGACCACAGGAAAGCCGGGGCGGTTGAAACGCTGGGCCAGCAACTTTTCGGCCAGCGCCATGCCGACGGCGTTGGCCAGGCCCTGGCCGAGCGGCCCGGTGGTCGTTTCGATACCGTCAGTCAGGCCGACTTCCGGGTGGCCCGGCGTGCGGCTGCCCATTTGCCGGAAGCTTTTCAGGTCGTCGATGCCGAGCCGGTAGCCACTGAGGTGCAGCAAGGCGTAGAGCAGCATCGAGGCGTGGCCGTTGGAGAGCACGAAACGGTCGCGATCCGGCCAGGCCGGATTCAGCGGGTTGTGTTTGAGGTGGCCGCGCCACAGCACTTCGGCAATATCGGCCATGCCCATCGGCGCGCCGGGATGCCCGGATTTGGCCTGTTCGACGGCATCAATGGCGAGAAAACGCAGGGCGTTGGCGAGTTGGCGACTGGCCGGGCAGGCCATATGGGTTTCGGTCATGGGTGTCTCCCTATTTTTTCAGGCGCGGCGCTTCTGATCCATGAGGCGCAGGATCATCGGCGTGAATATCATCTGCATGGCCAGGCCCATCTTGCCGCCCGGCACGACCAGCGTGTTCGGCCGGGTCAGCATGGCGCCGTGCAGGATGCCCAGCAGGTACTGGAAATCGATGCCCTTGGGGTTGGCAAAACGGATCACCACCATGCTTTCGTCGGCGCTCGGAATGTCGCGGGCGATGAAGGGATTGGAGGTATCGACGATCGGCACGCGCTGGAAATTGACATGCGTACGCGAGAACTGCGGGCACAAATAGCTGACGTAATCCGGCATGCGGCGCAGGATGGTATCGGTCACCGCCTCCTGCGAATAGCCGCGCATCTTCTGGTCGCGATGCAGTTTCTGTATCCATTCCAGATTGATTGTCGGCACGACGCCGACGCACAGATCGACCTGTTTGGCGATGTCGATCCGCTCATCGGCGTAGGCGCCGTGCAGGCCTTCGTAGAACATCAGGTCGGTGGCTTCGCTGATTTCCTGCCAGGGCGTGAAGGTGCCCGGTTGCTGGCCGAAGGGCTCGGCCTCGCCGGCATCGTGCAGGTACTTGCGAAAGCGCCCGCCGCCGTTCTGTCCGTAGCTGATGAAGAGTTGCTGCAACTCTTCGAGCAGGTTGGCCTCCGGCCCGAAATGGCTGAAATTGCGGTTGCCCGCCTCTTCCTGCGCCTTCATTTCGGCGCGCATGGTCAGCCGGTCGTAGCGATGGAAGGAATCGCCCTCGACGATCTGCGCCTTGAGCTGCTCGCGCCGGAAAATGTGCTGGAAACTTTGCATCACCGTGCTGGTGCCGGCGCCGGACGAGCCGGTGATGGCGATGATCGGGTGTTTGACGGACATGGCGGACTCCCTGGATGACGAATTTCAGCTGCGCGCTTCGTCGCGGAACAGCGAGCGTTCGGCGAACAGCGGCGAGACGAAGGGTCGGTCGCTGCCCGCGTCGTATTCGCGGTGATAGCGTTCGAGGCGCTCGACCTCGTTCTTTGAACCGAGGATCACCGGCAGACGCTGATGCAGCGCTTCCGGCTGCACGTCGAGAATGCGGCAGCGCCCGGTGCTCGCCGCCCCGCCCGCCTGCTCGACCAGCATCGCCATCGGATTGGCTTCGTAGAGCAGGCGCAGCCGGCCCGGCTTGCCCGGATCCTTGCAATCCTTGGGGTACATGAAAATGCCGCCGCGAATCAGGATGCGGTGCACCTCGGCGACCATCGAAGCGATCCAGCGCGTATTGAAATCCTCGCCGCGCACGCCGCTCCGGCCGGCCTTGCACTCGGCGACGTAACGCTGCACCGGCGGCTCCCAGAAACGCTCGTTGGAGGTGTTGATGGCAAATTCGCGGGTGTCTTCGGGGATACGGATATTCGGGTGGGTCAGGATGAAATTGCCGCTTTCGCGATCCAGCGTGAAACCGTGCGTGCCGGTGCCGAGCGTCAGCACCATGATCGTCGACGGCCCGTAGATGGCGTAACCGGCCGCCAGCTGCGCGCTACCCGGGCGCAAGTAGTCGGCCAGCTCGGCATCGCCGGCGACCGGCCGGGCAAAGATCGAAAAAATGGTGCCGACCGAAACATTGACATCGCTGTTCGAGGAGCCGTCGAGCGGGTCGAAAACCAGCAGGTAGCGGCCACGCGGGTATTGGGCGGGAATCGGATAGGGGTCGTCCATTTCCTCGGAAGCCATGCCGGCCAGCTGACCGCCCCACTCGCAGTGGCGCAGCATGGCTTCATTGGTCAGCACATCGAGTTTCTTCTGCACCTCGCCCTGCACATTGGTACTGTCGAGGGCGCCGAGATTGCCGCCCAGGGCGCCCTTGGCGACCATCGCCGAGATCGTCTTGACGGCGGCGGCGACATCGATGAGCAGCGCGCCCAGCTCGTTGTGCTGCTGACGTGCCTGTTCGATAACGAATTTGGAGAGCGTAGTCCGGCCGAGTTGCATGCTGCCTCCTGTCAGGGTTTCTTACTGCGATGACATGCAAGATAAGACTATTCTTAATTAAGCAATAGTCAGTTGTTTTTACTATCTGCTTAATTGATTGCTTAATACACAATTCATTGATGAGTCGCTTCAGCAAAGCTGACTGGCTTCGCCGCCCCGTCCCGGCTAGGGTGGCGGACATGCAGACGCTGCGCGCAATCATTTTCGATGTCGACGGCACGCTCGCCGAAACCGAGCGCGACGGCCATCGCCCGGCCTTCAATCAGGCCTTTGCCGACTTCGGCCTGGCCTGGCAGTGGGATGAAGCGCTGTATGGCGAACTGCTCGCGGTCACCGGCGGCAAGGAACGCATCCGCCACTACGCCGAACGGTACGATCCGGCCTGCGCTGCCCGCCCCGATTTCGCCACCCTGGTCACAAGCCTGCATGCCGCCAAGACGGCGCACTATGTCCAACGCGTCGAAACCGGTCACCTCCCCCTGCGCCCCGGCATCGCCCGCTTGATCCACGCAGCGCGGGCCGCCGGTCTCCGCCTGGCCATCGCCACCACGACCGCGCCGGGAAACGTGCGCGCCCTGCTCCACGCCAGCCTCGCCCCCGACGCGCCGGACTGGTTCGAAGTCATCGGGGCCGGCGATATCGTGCCAAACAAGAAGCCGGCGCCGGATATCTATCAGTGGGTACTGGAGCGCCTCGGCCTGCCCGCCGCCAACTGCCTGGCCATCGAGGATTCGGAAAACGGCCTGCAATCGGCGCTGGGCGCCGGCCTACGCTGCCTGGTGACGCCGGGCGAATACACGGTGGAGCAGGACTTTGCCGGGGCCTGGCGGGTTTTGGCGAATCTGGAAAAGGTGGGGCTTAGTGAGTTGGGGTGACTGCAGCCCAAAGCGGTCAAACGACTGAGATCAAAGCAGCCATTCAACTTAGAGCCAACCGGCACTGAGCGGCAGAAGAGAGCATGTTAGGCATCACCTCTTGTTGCTCACGGCACAGGTGGCTCAATTGAACAGCTCCACGAACACAGGCTCGCCAAGCATGCGCACGGAAATGGCGGAACCATCTAATTCGAGGACTTCACCAGTTTCGAGCTCCAGTCTCAGTCGCACTGGGCCGACGTCTGAAAGCGGCAGCATCAAGAGGTTGTGGTACGGACCGCTTGGTGTCTTCAGATCGCCGTCCGCGATTCGGACTGGCGCCAACGCTGTGTTGACTTCGGATCGGACGCCTCTGATTTCGATGTCGGCGTTTTGGCGCCACCCCTTCCCGTCGCGATGCACGTAGGACGGGCGAAGTTCAAGCGTAACTTGTTCTTGCGTAGATCGAACTCCGAAAAGTTTCGAGTCGTGCAGTTCGATTGAGTAAGGCAATTGCGGCATGTAACGCCTAACGACGCGGTAGAGAAATTATTTTCATCGGCGCATCGTGCCGTGAATCATATGGAATATCAAGTAAGCCTTATGTCGACCTTCGACTCATCAAGTGGCAGCTTTGGAGCGTTTTCTTGACTGACCGCTTCTGGCCGATTTCAGCCGGCCGTCTCTCCTGATCAGCCCCGTTAACTCCCCGCCTATCGGTCAAGCACGGCTCCAGAAAATAAGTTATCGCTGACCATTCAAATAAAAATCTTTGACTTTTGTTTATCAATCAACACCCCTAGCATCCTCTCCATCGCAGCTTCATTCCCGCACTGCACCGAAGGAGAGAGACGATGGACCAATCCAGCCGCTATGCCGACCTGAGCCTGAAGGAAGCCGAACTGATCGCCGGCGGTCGCCACATTTTGTGTGCTTACCGCATGCAGCCCAAGGCCGGCCATGGCTATCTCGAGGCGGCGGCGCACTTCGCCGCTGAATCCTCAACCGGGACCAATGTCGAGGTGTCCACCACCGACGATTTCACCAAGGGCGTCGATGCGCTGGTCTATCACATCGACGCGGCGAGCGAGGACATGCGCATCGCCTACCCGCTCGAATTGTTCGACCGCAACATCACCGATGGCCGGATGATGCTGGTTTCCTTCCTGACGCTGACCATCGGCAACAACCAGGGCATGGGCGATATTGCGCATGCCAAGATGATCGACTTTTACGTGCCGCCCGAGGTCATCCGCCAGTTTGACGGGCCGGCCACCAACATCGAGGAATTGTGGCGCATCCTCGGCCGGCCGGTGCGGGATGGCGGCTACATTGCCGGCACCATCATCAAGCCCAAGCTCGGCCTGCGCCCCGCCCCCTTTGCCGAGGCGGCCTACCAGTTCTGGCTGGGCGGCGATTTCATCAAGAACGACGAGCCGCAGGGCAACCAGGTTTTTGCGCCGATCCGCCAGACCATCCCGCTGGTCTATGACGCGATGAAGCGGGCGATGGACGAAACCGGCGAGGCCAAGCTGTTCTCGATGAACATCACCGCCGACGACCATTACGAAATGTGCGCCCGGGCCGATTTCGCGCTGCAAACCTTCGGGCCGGATGCCAACAAGCTGGCCTTCCTGGTCGACGGCTTCGTCGGCGGGCCGGGCATGATCACCACCGCCCGCCGCCAGTATCCGGGCCAGTTTCTGCACTATCACCGGGCCGGCCACGGGATGATCACTTCGCCGTCGTCGAAGCGCGGCTACACCGCCTTCGTGCTGGCCAAGATGAGCCGCCTGCAGGGCGCTTCCGGCATCCACGTCGGCACCATGGGCTACGGCAAGATGGAGGGCGAAGGCGACGACAAGCTGATCGCCTACATGATCGAGCGCGACGAATGCCAGGGGCCGGTCTATTTCCAGAAATGGGACGGCATCAAGGCGACGACGCCGATCATTTCCGGCGGCATGAACGCGCTGCGCCTGCCCGGCTTCTTCGCCAATCTCGGGCACGGCAACGTGATCAACACGGCCGGCGGCGGCGCCTACGGCCACCTCGATTCGCCGGCTGCCGGGGCGCGCTCGCTGCGCCAGGCTTATGAATGCTGGAAGGCGGGGGCTGATCCGCTTGAGTGGGCGAAGGAGCATCGCGAGTTTGCCCGGGCCTTTGAATCGTTTCCGCAGGATGCCGATGCGTTGTATCCGGGGTGGCGGGGGAAGCTGGGCATCGCCAGTTGAGTGGAGGGGTGTAATACGCTTTGCTTATCGCACCCTACGCGGGGAGGCCGGATTTTTTCTTCGCGGTTTGACGTCCGGGGCGCCAGGCCATAGAGTTAAGCGAATACTTAATTCAACCGGCCTTTTCCGTGGGAAGCCCTTAGCATGAATTTCGTTCGCAGCCTGACCTTGCGCCAGTTGCAGATTTTCGTCGTTGCCGCCCGTCACCTGAGCTATGCCCGCGCCGCCGAGGAATTGCACCTGACGCCGCCGGCCATTTCGATGCAGTTGAAGCAGCTCGAAGACAACGTCGGTCTGCCGCTCTTCGAGCGCCAGGGACGCGGCGTGGCGCTGACCGGAGCGGGCGAGATGCTGGTCCATCACGCCTTGCGCATCCTCGGCGAGATCAAGGATGCCGAGGCCAACCTGCTGGGCCTGCTGGGCGCCGAGACCGGCCAGTTGTCGGTCGGTCTGGTCAGCACCGCCAAGTACTTCATGCCCCGGCTGCTCGCCAAGTTCGCCCAGGACAACCCGGGCGTGGACATCCGCTTCACGGTCGGCAACCGCGAGGCCCTGCTCCAGAAACTGCAGGACAACACCATCGACCTCGCCGTGATGGGGCGCATTCCTGTCGAAATCGACGCCCATGCCGAGCCGCTGGCCAGCCATCCCTATGTGCTGATCGCCCCGGCCGACCATGCGCTGCGCAGCGCCCAGCGTTTTGACCTGCAGGAACTGCGCCACGAAACCATCCTGCTGCGCGAGGAAGGTTCCGGCTCACGTCGGGTGGCCGAGGAAATGTTCAAGAACCACCTGTTCACGCCGGCCCGCACGATCAGCCTGGGCAGCAACGAAACCATCAAGCAGGCGGTGATGGCCGGCATGGGCATCAGCCTGCTCTCGCTGCACACCCTGCCTCTCGAACTGAAAACCGGTGAAATCAGCGTGCTTGATGTCGTCGGCACGCCGATCGAACGCACCTGGTACGTCGTGCACATGAACAGCAAGCGCCTGCTGCCAGCCGGCCAGAAATTCCGCAGCTTCCTGCTCGACCATGCGGCGCCGGGCCTCGAGCAGGAATTCGGCAGTTATTTGCGGCGCCCCGCGGCGAACGCCGCCTGAATACCAGCAGCGTTCAGAGCGTTCCGACAATGACCAGCCAGACGGCTGTGCCGCTGCGCGCCCGGGCCTTTAAGGCATCCATGTTGATTTGCGTGCCGTCGGGCTTGCTGAAATTCATGCTCGAAATCCGCGAACCGCTCGAACGATTTTCCCCGGCCGTCAGCGGCCACATGTTGGGCAGGGCGTTCGGCCCGCCGATCTGCATTTCGATGACGTGATCGCCATCCAGCCCCTCGCTCAGCGCGCGGAAGCCGAAGGGCCGGAAAGCCGCATTGATCAGGCCGCCGCCGGCCGTCGCGCCGGGTACCAGGCGCAGCTTCCTGCCCGGCTCGACACGATAGTCGGGCTGAATGCCGACGGTCACGCCGGTCGGCAGGGTGGTCGAGGCCGTCGGGCGCACGGTCTGGATCGGCTCGCCGTTGCTCAACCAAGCATTGCGCTCGGCCGGGCTCAGCGCGGCGCGGATGGCCGCCTTGTTGCCGGCCGCCAGACTGGCCTGGGTAACCCGGCTCGCGCTGCGCGGCCCGATGTAGATTTGCGGATAGGCTGACCAGCGCCGCTTCGGGTACTGCATGGGCAAGGGCTGGGCCTCGGTGGCAAAAGCCGGGCCTTCGAGCAGCCGCGCCAGCAGCGGCGTCATCGCGGCGAAGGCGGCGGCGATCTGCTGTTCGGCCTGGGCGCTCCGGGCTTCCGGCAGGGCCTGCGCCGTCTGGACGGCAGCGACCTGCTGGCGGATCTGGCCGATCAGGCCGCGCTTTTCCGGCGTCTGATATTCGGCCCGCCCCTGGATGCCGGCCAGGAAACTTTCCACCGGCATCGGCTCGCTGGCGACGATCATGCGGGCCGTCCGGCCCTCGCCGGAAAAATACAGCGCGTGGTTGTGTCCGTCGCCGCCCCGGAAGGACTGCCGACGTCGCCACCACTGCGCCAGTCGCCCGGCCACACCGCGCGCCGCCGTCATGAAGCGCCGCCCGAGGCGAACGATCCAGTCGACGACGCGATCGAGCGCCCGGTCGATCGGGGCGCGGATGCGGTTGATGATGTTATTGACCGCATCGCTGACCCGGCCGAGGCCGACCAGGCGGGCCAGGAAGCTGATGACCAGGGTGAGCAGGCCGGCCATCGTCTGCTCGACGCGATTGGCCGCCGCCGCAACGGCGCCGCTGGCGATGGCGGCAATCGAATCGATCAGCGCAGCGCCGACCTGGGCGATCTGGCGCAGGCGTTCGATGAAGAACATCACCGTGTTGTAGATGGCGATGATCGCCTGGATGAAGGCGCCGGCCGGATTGAGCATGGACACCAGGCGGGTGATGGCGGCGACGACGATGTTGTTGCGCACGAAATTCATGATCTGTTCCATGACCATTTCGCGCAGGTTGGAAAGGCTCTCGCGGATGCGCTCCCAGGCGGCGGCCGGACCGTCGCGGACCAGGGTGACGACGATGTCGAAGCCGGTTTCCATGGCGTTGACCGCCGTCTCGCCGACGGCGCGAACCAGCTTGCCGCGGATGTTCTGCCAGGTCAGGCCGAGCACGCTGAGCACGAACTTGACGATTTCCTGCAGGGTCAGCGCCTGCGGGATGTAGATATTGGCGCCGGCCATGGCCCCGGTCAGCCAGCCGATCAGCGCGCCGCGCAGGTGGGCCAGGATGTTCGTCGCAAACTGCCGCAGCCCCTGCGCGCCGGCCCGGATCAGGTTGCGCACGAAGGCCACGGGATTGGCGATGATGGTGCGGAAGGCGCCCGCCGCCCGCCGCAGGTAGGGCATGACGCCGGGCGCCACGACGTCGAAGATGATTTCGAGCAGGCTCCACACCTGCTGGCCGGCCCAGCGCATGAAACTGCCGGCAAAATTGGTGAAGATGCCGGCAATGCGCGCAAAGGTCTGGCCAATACTCAGCAGGTCCGAGATGCCAAGGCTGCGCAGGGTGGCCAGGAAGAGCTCGGGAATCGCCGCGACAAAGCCGCGCACGCCGGCGACGGCGCCCTGAAACCAGGCGAAGGCGCGGGCGATGGCGTTCGAGCGCTGGATGTTCTGCCAGATTTCTTCCTGGCCGATCAGCCGCATGAAGCCGCCGATCAGCACATCGGCGGTGCGTGGCACGGCCTCGCCAGTGATCGGATTGCGCCCGAGGACGGCGCAGAGCAGGCCCCAGCCGGGAATACGCTGGGCGAACGCGGCGAGCGGCGGCAGGACGACCTCGCGGATGAATTGCAGGATGCCGGCAACCAACGAACCGACGAAGCTGCGGATGCGGGCAATGGGCTCGCTGACAATGCGCTTGGCCCGTTCCCAGACGCCGCCCAGATCGAAAATATCGGTCCAGTGCAAGGTATCTAGGAAGTGATCGACAGCCTGCCGAATGCTGCCGGCGACCATCCCCAGGCTGGCCAGTTGCTGCTGTACCCAGCCGGCAACGCGGTCGATGATGCCGTGGTTGTCGAGGGCGCGGGTAATCAGCGCGCCGCCCGGCATGAGCTCGACGACGGCCCGCAACAGATTGCCCGGTGAGCGGTCGACGGCCCGCATGCTGATCGGATTGACGCCGAGCACCAGCGTAAACATCCGGAAACCGGGAATGAAATTGGCGTGTTCGGCGAAATAGTCGAGGGCGTCGCCCAACCCCAGGCGTTGCACGGCCGGCGGGCTGCTTTCGACAACTTCGCTGGACGCACTGCGCTGCACGCTTTTCGCCTGGCTGGCGGCGCCCTGCTGGATGGTGTGGGTCAGTTCGTGGGCGATCAGTTCGCGGCCTTCGCCGCTCTCCGGGCGAAACTGGCCGGCGCCGAAAGTTATCCGGTGGCCGACGGTGAAGGCGCGTGCCCGCAACTGCCGGCTTTGCTCAGCGGCCCGACTATCGGTATGGATGCGCACGGCGCTGAAATCGGCCCGGAAACGCAGCTCCATGTCGCGCCGCAATTCGGCCGGCAGGGGCTGGCCACCGCCGGCCGGACTACTTGCCACCTGGCGCGTCGCACTGGCCGGTGCGACGGCCGGGCCGACCGCTTTTGCC
>JBAQDI010000023.1:0-13961 GCA_049294655.1 Azonexus sp. | reverse complement strand
CCCCAATGAAAATTCTCGTCCCCGTGAAGCGGGTGGTTGATTACAACGTGAAAGTCCGCGTCAAGGCGGACGGCTCGGGTGTGGACCTGGCCAACGTCAAGATGAGCATGAACCCGTTCGACGAAATTGCCATCGAAGAAGCCGTGCGCCTCAAGGAAGCCGGCATCGCGACGGAAGTCATCGCCGTCTCGTGCGGCGTCGCCGCCTGCCAGGAAACCCTGCGCACCGCCATGGCCATTGGTGCCGACCGCGGCATCCTCGTCGATTGCGGCGATACCGAGCTGCAGCCGCTGGCCGTCGCCAAGCTGCTCAAGGCGCTGTGCGACAAGGAAGCACCGGGCCTCGTCATTTGCGGCAAACAGGCCATCGACGACGATGCCAACCAGACCGGCCAGATGCTGGCCGCCCTGGCTGGCTGGCCGCAAGCCACCTTCGCCTCAAAAGTGGTGATTGCCGACGAGGGTGGGCAAAAGCGGGCCGCCGTCACCCGCGAAATCGACGGTGGTCTGGAAACCCTGGCAATCTCCCTGCCGGCCGTGGTCACCACCGATTTGCGCCTCAACGAGCCGCGCTACGCGACCCTGCCCAACATCATGAAGGCCAAGAAAAAGCCGCTCGACACCGTCAAGCCGGCCGATCTCGGTGTCGATGTCGCACCGCGCCTGACCACCCTGAAAGTCGCCGAACCGGCCAAGCGCAGCGCCGGCATCAAGGTCGCCGATGTCGCCGAACTGGTCAATAAACTCAAGAACGAAGCCAAGGTGATCTGACCATGACCATTCTCGTTATCGCCGAACACGATCACGCCAGCCTCAAGGCCGCCACCCTCAACACCGTCAGCGCCGCCGCCAGGATCGGTGGCGACATCCACGTGCTGGTCGCCGGCAGCAACTGCGCCGGTGCGGCGCAGCAGGCCGCGGGCCTGCAGGGCGTGACCAGCGTAAAAGTGGCCGATGCCGCCCACTACGCCAGCCAGACCGCCGAAAACCTGACGGCCCTGATCCTCGCCCACGCCGCGGCCTACAGCCATATCCTGGCGCCGGCCACGACCTTCGGCAAGAACCTGCTGCCGCGTGTCGCCGCCTTGCTCGACGTCGCCCAGATTTCCGAAATCACCGCCGTCGAATCCGCCGACACCTTCGTCCGCCCGATCTACGCCGGCAATGCGCTGGCCACGGTACAAAGCGCCGACCAGATCAAGGTCATCACCGTGCGCACCACGGCCTTCGATGCCGCCGCCAGCGGCAACAGCGCGCCGGTCGAAGCCATCGCCGCTGCAGCGGATACCGCCCAAAGCACGCTGACCCACCGCGAACTGACCAAGTCGGCGCGTCCCGAACTTGGCGCCGCCAAGACCATCGTCTCCGGCGGGCGTGGTCTGGGCAGTGGCGAGAACTATCACAAATTGCTCGAGCCGCTCGCCGACAAACTCAACGCGGCGCTCGGCGCCTCGCGCGCCGCGGTCGATGCCGGCTTCGTGCCGAACGACTATCAGGTCGGCCAGACCGGCAAGATCGTCGCGCCGCAGCTCTACATCGCTGTCGGCATTTCCGGGGCGATCCAGCATCTGGCCGGAATGAAGGAATCGAAAGTCATCGTCGCCATCAACAAGGACCCGGACGCACCGATCTTCCAGGTTGCCGATTACGGCCTGGTCGGTGACCTGTTTGAAGTCGTGCCACAATTGACGGCTGCCGTTTAAACCAACAAATATTCAGGAGATAGAACCATGAGTACCTATATCGCCCCGATTCGCGACATGCAGTTTGTCCTCAACGAAGTCGCCGGTCTCGAAGAGATTTGCGCGCTGCCCGGCAACGAGGAATGTTCCGTCGATCTCGTCGAATCCATCCTTGAGGAAGCCGCCAAGTTCGCGACCGGCGTGCTCGACCCGATCAACCGCGTCGGCGACCGTCAGGGCCACGTCTGCAAGGATGCCGTGGTGACCACGGCGCCCGGCTTCAAGGAAGCCTACAAGCTGTTCGCCGAAACCGGCTGGATGTCCATGCCTTTCTCGCCGGAATTCGGTGGCCAGGGGCTGCCGGCTGTCGTCGCGATGGCGGTCAATGAAATGTGGAAGGGCGCCAACATGGCTTTCGCCTTGTGCCCGATGCTGACTGGCGGCGCCATCGAAGCCATCGCCCACCACGCGTCCGAGGAACTCAAGCAGAAATATCTGCCGAAGATGGTCGAAGGCACCTGGACCGGCACCATGAACCTGACCGAGCCGGCCGCCGGTTCCGATCTCGCCGCCATCTCGACCAAGGCCAAGCCGGCCGGCGATGGCAGCTACCTGGTCAGCGGTACCAAGATTTTCATCACCTGGGGCGAGCATGATGTCGCCGAGAACATCGTTCACCTGGTGCTGGCCCGCCTGCCGGATGCGCCGCCGGGACTCAAGGGCATTTCGCTGTTCATCGTGCCGAAATTCCTGGTCAATGACGACGGCTCGCTGGGCAAGCGCAACGACCTGGTCTGCGCCTCGCTCGAACACAAGCTCGGCATCCACGGCAGCCCGACGGCGGTCATGTCCTACGGCGAGAACGAAGGTGCCGTCGGCTACCTGGTCGGCGACGAGAACAAGGGCATCGGCTACATGTTCACCATGATGAACCACGCCCGCGTCAATGTCGGCCTCGAAGGCGTCGGCATCGCCGAGCGCGCCTACCAGCATGCGCTGTGGTACGCCCGCGAGCGCATCCAGGGCAAGATCATCGGCGACAAGACCGACGGCAAGAAGCCCATCCTGCATCACCCGGATGTCCGCCGTCTGCTCATGGACGTCAAGTCGCGTACCGAAGCCATGCGCACCCTGGCCTATTACGCTGCCGCCCAGATCGACAAGGCGCATGCCGGTGATGCCGTGGCGCAGGCGCGCATCGACCTGCTGACGCCGGTCGTCAAGGGCTGGAGCACGGAGCAGGGCGTCGAACTGTCGTCCAACGCGTTGCAGGTCTTCGGTGGCGTCGGCTTCATCGAGGAAACCGGAGCCGCCCAGTACTATCGCGATTCGCGCATCACCACCATCTACGAAGGCACGACCGCGATCCAGGCCAACGATCTGGTCGGCCGCAAGCTGGCCCGCGAGAAGGTGCCAGGCGCCGGCATGCGGGCCATGCTCGCCGAAATGACGGCAACCGCCAACGAGCTGGCCGGCAACGCCCAACTGGCCGGCATTGCCGCCAATCTGAAAAACGGCATTGCCGCCCTGGCTGCCGCTTCCGACTGGATTATCGCCAATTACGAAAGCGCGCCGCAGGCCGTGCATGCCGGTTCCGTGCCCTTCCTCAAACTCACCGGCATCGTCGCCGGCGGCTGGCTGATGGCCAAGTCGGCGGCCATTGCCGTCAAGCAGATCGCTGCCGGCAGTACCGACGACTTCTACAAGGCCAAGCTGGCCACGGCGGGCTACTTTGCCGCCCATCAACTGCCCTTCGCCACGGCCTACGCGGCCGAAGTGATCGCTGGCGCCGATTCGGTGTTCGAACTGCCGGAAAACCTGTTCTAAAAAACATGCTTCACCTCGCCATGGCCGCCCCTGCGGCCTGGCGACGGCGGCGACAAGCAAGGAGCAAGCATGCGTACTGATCGCGATGCAATGGAATACGACGTCGTGATCGTCGGTGGCGGCCCGTCCGGGCTGTCGGCGGCGATCCGCCTCAAGCAGCTGGCCGAAAAGGCCGGTCAGGAAATCTCGGTCTGCCTGCTGGAGAAGAGCTCGGAAATCGGTGCCCACATCCTGTCGGGGGCGGTGCTCGAGCCGCATGCCCTGGCCGAACTCTTCCCCGACTGGCAGGAACGCGGTGCGCCGCTCAATACGCCGGCCGGCGAGGATCGCCTGCTTTATCTATCGGAAAGCGGCTCCTTCAAGCTGCCGACACCACCGCAGATGGGCAATCACGGCAACTACATCATCAGTCTCGGCAACCTCGCCCGCTGGCTGGGCGAACAGGCCGAAGCGCTGGGCGTCGAGATCTACCCCGGCTTTGCCGCCGCCGAAGTGCTCTACCACGAGGACGGCTCGGTCAAGGGCGTCGCCACCGGCGATCTCGGCATCGCCAAGGACGGCCAGCAAACGGGCAATTTCCAGCCGGGCATGGAACTGCATGCCAAGCAGACGATTTTCGCCGAAGGCTGCCGCGGCTCGCTGACCAAGGAGCTGTTCGGCAAGTTCAACCTGCGCGACGGCGTCGATCCGCAAACCTACGGCATCGGCATCAAGGAACTCTGGGAAATCGACCCGGCGAAGCACCAGCCCGGCCTGATCGTGCATACCGTCGGCTGGCCGCTGCAGAACGACACCTACGGCGGTTCCTTCCTCTATCACCTGGAAAACAACCTGGTCGCCGTCGGCATGGTGGTCGGTCTCGATTACCAGAATCCGTGGCTATCGCCTTACGAGGAATTCCAGCGCTACAAGACGCATCCGAGCATCCGTGGCTTCTTCGAAGGCGGCCGGCGCATTTCCTACGGGGCGCGGGCGTTGTCGGAAGGCGGCTTCCAGTCGGTGCCGAAACTGAGTTTTCCCGGTGGTCTGCTGGTCGGCGATACCGCCGGCTTCCTCAACGTGCCCAAGATCAAGGGCACGCACATGGCGATGAAGTCGGGCATGATCGCCGCCGAAGCGGTCTTCGCGCATCTCGGCAAGGACAACGGTGCCGAAGCGACCGAGTATCCCGAGCAGATCAAGCAAAGCTGGCTGTGGGCCGAACTCTACAAGGTGCGCAATATCCGCCCGGCCTTCAAGTGGGGGCTGTGGGGCGCCCTGGCTTACGGGGCGATCGACACCTTCGTGTTCGGCGGCAAGGCGCCGTGGACGCTGCGCAATCACGACGACCACACGCAGCTCGGCGACAAGAACAGCCATACCAAAATCGCCTACGCCAAGCCGGATGGCGTGCTGACCTTCGACCGTCTGTCCTCGGTCTTCCTCTCGGCCACCAACCACGAGGAAAACCAGCCCTGCCACCTGCGCCTCAAGGATGACAGCGTCGCGATCAGCGTCAATTACGCCTATTACGGCGCGCCGGAAACGCGTTATTGCCCGGCCGGCGTGTACGAAATCCTCGGTGAGGACGAAGGCAAGCCGCGCCTGCAGATCAACGCCCAGAACTGCCTGCACTGCAAGACCTGCGACATCAAGGACCCGACCCAGAACCTCAACTGGACGGTGCCCGAAGGGGGCGGCGGGCCGAACTACCCGAACATGTAGTCGGACCAATCAACTCTGCGGAAAAGACAAAGGAGAACAGCAAGCCTTGTCTTTATCCTTCCGGGGCCTGCGGGCCCCGTTTTTTTGCCGGGTCCGGCCCGGCATGTGCCGGGCGCCATGACTCGATCCGGGTGTATTTCGCAATGCCATTACGGCGCATATGGTTTTTGCTAAGATGGAAGCCCATCTCAGGTCATTCGGTTGAAATTGAATGCACAACATCACCATTGCGGAATCCGAAGAGCATAAATTCATCCTGTTGAATGAAAGCGAACCCGGCGAAGAGGACGGCGTTCGTTCCAACCAATACCTGATTCTGCACCGGGACCATGGCGTGCTGCTTGATCCGGGCGGCTTTGGCGTCATGCCGCATGTCCTGGCCGAAATGCTGCGCTATATCGCGCCGGACATGCTGCAGGGGATCATCCTGTCGCACCAGGATCCCGATATCGTCGGTGGCCTGTCGACCTGGCTGGAGATGACCGATGCGCCGGTCTATGTCTCAAAAATCTGGCTGCGCTTCCTGCCCCATTACGGCATCAAGTCGGTGCACCGTTTCGTCGGCGTACCCGATGTCGGCATGGCTTGCACGATTTCACCGGGCTTCGAACTGACCCTCGTGCCGGCGCACTTTCTGCATTCCGAGGGCCAGATCAATGTTTACGATCCGCTCTCCCGGGTGCTGTTCACCGGCGATATCGGTGCCGCAATGTTGCCCAACGAGGAGGATTACCCCTTCGTCGACGACTTCCAGGCACATCTCCCGTATATCGAGGAATTTCACCGCCGCTACATGTGCGGTAACCGGGCCGCCCGGCTGTGGGTGGAGGCCGTCTCGCAACTCGACATCGAAGTTCTGGCCCCGCAGCACGGGCCGGTCTACCGGGGCCAGGCGGTCAAGGATTTCCTCAACTGGTTCCGCGAGCTTGAATGCGGCATGGACCTGCTGCAGGCCAATGGGGTGTTCCGGACGGACGACCGGTAATGAAAGCCGCGGTGCACAAGGTGCTCGACACGCAGGAAGCGATGCGCCGGAATATTCTGGAGCGCTTTGCTTCGCTGTTTGAAGAGCAGGTCCGGATCAACCACTTCACGGACAGCATCAGCCAACTGGCCAAGCAGATTCATGGCGGGCTGATCGAAGGTCTGCGCACCTCCATCCAGGAGGTCGAAAAGCTCGACCTCAATGCCGACCAACGACAGCACCTCGCCGCCCGCCTGAATACCCTCGGGGCGCGCTGCAAACGGCTGGACGCGACGCTCGATCTGCTGCTGCGCGAGCGGCAGCGGCGCTGGAGCAGGAATGGCGACAACCTCAAGGAGATCATGCTGGTCTTCAACCGGACGGCGAAAGAGCTGGCCGGCACCCTGATCGAAAAGGATTTGCTGGAACGGCAAAGCCAGGTGCTGGCTTCGATCGTCCTGTCGCACGAAAAGGTGACCAACTGGAAGGAGTTCGTGCAGGAGATTCTGGCCGGCTTCCATGAAGTTTTCCCCTTCAATTTCTTTTTCATCGCCTTTTCCGACGACAACGCCCTGTCGCTGTACATCTACTACCTTGGCAAATATTCGGAGCAGGCCAAGCTGACGGCGCGGACCAAACTCGCCAAGGACATGATCGGGCAGCTCAATCTGCCCCTGGATGCACCGCTCGATATCGAGGAATTCCAGGTGCCGCATCGGGGCAGCATGGAAGCAGAGCGGGATTCGGTGGATGCCAACCTGGTCACCGTCGCCGTGCCGGATCTCGATGCCTCGAATCTGGCGGGAGTCCTTGGCATTGCCCACGCCTCGGAGGAGGAACTCACCTCCCAGGAAGAGAGCGTGGTGCGCTCCATCCTGGCGATCATGGTGATGGTGGTCGGCTCGAGCAAGGCCCTGAGTCGCACCCTTTCCGAACTTGAGTACTACTCGGCCCACGACCCGCTGACCGGCCTGCACAATCGCCGTTATTTCAACGAAATGCTTGAATACGAGGTCGGTCGTTCGGAGCGTCATGCTCATGAGTTCTCCATCCTGATGCTGGACATGGACGACTTCAAGGACGTCAACGACACCTATGGCCATCCGTGCGGCGATGCCGTGCTCAAGGGGGTTGCCGATACGATGCACGGCATCATGCGCCGGGGCGACCTGGCGACGCGCATCGGCGGCGACGAATTCGCTGTCATCCTGACCGAGACCGGGCGCGACGGGGCGATGACGGTCGCCGAAAAAATCCGCAACGAATTGCGCAACAAAACCTTCGAGAGCACCGACGGCAAGCAGTTTCACATCACCACCTCGATCGGTGTGGTGACCTATCCGGGTGATGCGCAGAGTATTTCCGACCTGATGGCCGGCGTCGACCTCGGCCTGTACCGGGCCAAGGAACTGGGCAAGGACGGTGTCGGCAGCTTTGATACGGTCAAGGAACGCATCCAGGCCAGCCGCGAGAATCGCGATTACGCCGAAACCTTGCGCGACTCGTTGAAGCAGGACCGGGTTGTGCCATATTTCCAGCCCATTTTCGAATGCCGGACCGGCCAGGTTTTTGCCCACGAAACCCTGGCGAGAATTGTTGAGCCCGACGGTCGGACGATTTCCGCCGGCATGTTTATCGATACCATCGAAAAGTACGGTCTGGGCCGCGACCTTGATCGCCTGATCATCGAGAAATCCCTGCGTGCGACGCGCGACCGGATCGACCGGGGCGAGACGCCGTCGCGACTGTTCATCAATCTGTCCTCGCAGGAAATCCAGGGGCGGGGCATTCTCGGCTACGCCGAAAAAATGTGCGACGAACTGCGCATTCCGCCGGCCAGCGTCGTGTTCGAAATCCTCGAACGGGATGCGATCAGCGACATGACCAATATGCGGAATTTCCTGACCGATCTGCGGAAAAAAGGCTTCCTTTTTGCACTGGACGATTTTGGTAGCGGTTACAACTCATTTCACTACCTGCGCGAACTGAGTTTTGACTTTGTCAAAATCGACGGGGCTTTCGTCAAAAATATTCTGGTTTCGAAAATCGACTATGCCCTGGTCAGAAACCTGACCCACCTTTGTCAGGATATCGGCATATTGACGGTCGCGGAGTTCGTCGAATCCGAGGAAATTCTCAGCGCGCTGAAGGATATGGGGGTCGATTACGTGCAGGGTTTCCATCTCGGCATGCCGGCTTCTGTGATGCACGGAGATCGCCCCCGTCCCCATCGCTGAAACTGCCGGTGGGGGTAAGATGCCCCGATGAGTCGTCCTGTCTTCTCCGAACATGCTGCATGACCGCCTGATGCGCCGGGTGCATCGGCTGGCGGTGCGCAGCGGTCTGGTCCGGATGGTCGATTATTACCTCGCCGGGCTGCAGGCCGAGAGCAAGCTCAATGCGGGTAGCCGCCTGCTTTTCCGGATTCGCCATTCGGCCTGGTTTTCCTTGCTGGTCGGTGGCCTGGCCGTGGTGTCGGCGGCGACCAGTCTTTATCCGTTTGGGCCGGTGATTGTCGCGGCCACGGTGTTTGCGCCGAACCGCTGGCGGGCCGTGATTGTCGCTTCTTCGCTGGGCGCGGTGATCGGCGCGACGGGTTTTGCGCTGTTCGTGCAGAGCGTCGGCCCGGGCCTGGTCGATGCGCTGTTTCCGGCGCTGCGCGCGAGCTCGATCTGGGAGCATTCAGCCTACTGGATCAATCAGCATGGCAGCCTGGCGCTGGCCGCGATTGCCGCGCTGCCGGTGCCGCAGATGCCGGCGATGATCCTCGTCGCGCTCAGCGAAATGGGACTGCCCGCCATCGCGCTGGCGCTGCTCGTCGGCAAGACCCTGAAATACACGGTTTATGTGCTCGGCGTGCTGCTCGTCTTGCGCGCCATTCGCCATGTCGCGACCTGGCAGGCGCCTGAGGTTTGAGCGCGGCGGTGAACATTCAAAATCCACCGCCAAGGCGCAGCGACGCGAAGCAAGCGCCAAGTCGCCTGTCTTGATTCTGTTTTGCTTTTCTTTGCGATCCCTCTGCGCCTTGGCGTCTTTGCGGTGGATTTTTTGTCTTTGCCGTCCTCCGGCATTAAAAAACGGTAGTCGATAGGGCGAAAAGCCAAGTCTGCTCGGCGTTCCCGCTTGACGACCGGAAGCCTGAGCGGAGACACTTGCCGGATGTCAATTGAATTTTCTGTCTCCCGGCGTACCGGGGCCTCAAGCGGCCAGCGTGGAGGTGGCGGAGCGTCACCGAAGGCTGCGCACTTCCTTTCAATCAGTGGTACGGCCATGCGCAGCATAGCCCGACTGTCGCCTGTCGTCGTCGGCCTGCTGGCCTTGTCCACGACGCCGGCCGTGGCCCGGGTCGGGGGTGGTGAATACTTCGATCCCGGGAGCTCATCGAGCGGTAGCGGCAATGGTGGCGGCATCGACGGTTTCATCCTTGAGATCCTCTGGTGGCTGATCATCAAGGAACCGAAGGTCGGTATCCCGCTCGCGCTCTTCATTATCGTCGCCTATTTCGTCTTCACCAAGCTGAACAACGGCGACATCTCGACGCGCAAGGCGATCGCCCGTGCCGAGGTGAAGCGGCGCACCCAGGTCAGCGCCACCGTACTCGATGGCTGGGTGAGAGCGCTCAAGGCGAGGGACCCGCAGTTCGATGCCGCGTCCTTCCTCGAGCGGACGCGCCGCGAGTTCCTCGAACTGCAGGACGCGTGGTTCAAGCGCGACCTCGAGCCGGTGCGTCGCTACCTGTCGGACGCGACCTTTCAGCGCCTGACGACCCAGTTGCAGCTGATGGACGTGCTCGGCGTGCGCGACGCCATCGCCGATCCACAGGTGCTTGACGTGCAGATCATCCGGATCGAGCAGAGCGATACCTTCGATACGCTGCAGGTTCGCATCAGCGCGCAGATCAGCGACGCCGATGCTCCGGCAACGGCCAGCGACGGCGAGGCGCGCACCCTGGCCCGCCAAAAATCGCCCGAGCAATTTACCGAAGTCTGGTCATTCGTGCGCAAACCTGGCGCTCAGACAAAGGCGGATCGAGATCTCAGCCAGGGCCAGTGCCCCAGCTGCGGTGCGCCCTTCGCCGGCGGCGCGGCGAACACCTGCGGGTTCTGCGGTGCCATCGTCAATAGCGGCACCTACGACTGGGTGCTTGCCGAGATCACGCAGGGCTCCCAGTACCAGCCCCACCCCAGGGAGCCCAAGGGCTTCGCGCAGCAGCACAAGAGCGATCCGGGGCTGACCAGCGAGGTGCTCGAAGATCGTGCCTCGCTGCTTTTCTGGAAGTGGGTCGAGGCCCAGTCTTCGGGGGATGCCGCGCGGCTGGCGAAGGTCGCCAGTCCGTCGTTTCTTGCCAGGGTCAAGGCTGGCATCGAGCAGCTCAGCGAGCAAGGCAAGCAGAAGTATTTCAGCGAGTGCTCGGTTGGCGCGGTCGACACCCTGCAGTTCAGTCAGGAGAGTGGCCGCAATCTTGTCGCCGTGGAGATTCGCTGGAGCGCGAGGATCGCCACCGCTCCGCAGAACAGTCGGCCGCCTTCCGTGCCCAGCCAGCCGCAGCGCCATGTGCTGTTGCTCGAGCGGCGCAGCGGTGCGCAGACGGGGACGTCGGGCATGTCGACCAACCGCTGCCCGTCCTGCGCCGCGCCGCTTGGCGACAACGGCCAGCCGTCCTGCGAATTCTGCGGCACGCTGCTTTCCGCCGGCGAGGCCGACTGGGTGTTGCGCGATTTCGGGAGCTGGGAGTGGTGGCAGGCGCAGGGCAAAACGCCGGGCTCTGCCGCCCGGGACGTGCCCGATCGCGAAGAGCGCGAGCGTCTCGTCTACCTCATGGTGGCGATGGCGAAAGCCGACGGTGAGGTCGACCAGAAGGAGTGGGCCATGCTCCGGATGGCCTCGGGGCGCTGGGATATTCCCTGGGAGAATGTCGAACTGGCCCTGAATGCGGCGAGTGACCCGCTTTCCGTCACTCCTCTGACCAAGGGCTCGGCCGAGGCGGAGTCCTTCTTGCGCGATGTCGTGCAGCTGATGCGGGCCGACGGCAAGGTCGACTCGAAGGAGAAAAAGCTGCTCAAGGCGGTCGCGGCGCACCTCGGGTTTCAGGGGCGACTCGCCGAGTTTCTCAAATGAGGGCGGTTGCCGCTTGCCTTATCCTTGCGCCGTCAGAAATTCCGGCGGTTCGAACAGCGAGTTGATGATGACTTTGCGAATCTCCGGGTGGTCGGGCACGGCGTAGAGCACGTCGCCCATCATTTCCTCGAAAATGCCGCGCAGGCTGCGCGCCCCGGCCTTGTATTCGATGGCCAGTTCAGCGATCTGGCGGAAGACGTCGGGCGCGATCTGCAGTTCCACGCCATCAGCCTGCAGCATGGTGGCGAATTGCTTGTAGATGGCGTTTTTCGGCTCGGTCATGATGCGCACCAGCATCTCCTGCGACAGGTCGCCCAGGCGGGTGACGATCGGCAGGCGACCGGCGAATTCGGGGATCAGGCCGAACTCGAGCAGGTCGGTCGGCTTGATGCGGGCATTCAGGCGTTCGAGGATGTTGTTGTCGTCCTCTCCCGAGGTCGAGATGAAGCCGAAGGTGTGCGTCTTGGTCATGATGCTGTCGAGCCCGACGAAGGCGCCGCCGCAGATGAACAGGATGTGCGTGGTGTCGATGTGGCGACCATCCTTGAGGCGGACCGGCGCGCCTTCCATGATTTTGAGCAGGGCGTGCTGGACGCTTTCGCCCGAGGTGGCGCGCGCCTGGCCACTGACTGCCTTGAGCTTGTCGATTTCGTCGACGAAGACGATGCCGCGCTGGGCCCGCTCGAGATTGCCGTCGGCCCGGTCCACCAGGCGATGCAGGATGGCCTCGATCTCGTCGCCGACGAATTGCGTCTGGGCCAGCGAGGTGGCGTCGGCCGTCACGAAGGGCACATCTAGGATGCGCGACAGGGTCTCGCAGAGCAGGGTCTTGCCGGTGCCGGTCGGGCCGATCAGCAGGATGTTGCTCTTGCTCAGTTCGACGCTGTCGGCCGCGGCATTGGCCATGCGCCGGAAATGCGCGTAGATGGCGACGGCCAGCGTTTTCTTGGCCTCTTCCTGGCCGACGACGTGTTCGGAAAGCTGGCGGACGATTTCGCTGGGTTTGAGCAGGGCGGACATGGGCAATCCCTTGATTCTGAATATCCCGATGCTATGCCGGTTCCGCCCCGCCGGTAAAGGCACTTCACAGCTATTTACCAGGGGGCGGTGTCTACCCGTTCGTCAGCCCTTTTCGGGCAGCACGATATTGACTTCGAGAACCTCGTAATTGCCCTGCTTTTCCAGCGAAACGCGGATGTCCTCGGTGTTCACCTTGACGTATTTCGAGATCACGGCGATCAGTTCGCGTTGCAGGTCAGGCAGGAAATTGGCGCTGCTGCCGCCGCCATCGCGCTCGTGCGCGATGATCAGTTGCAGGCGCTCCTTGGCCAGGTGGGCGGTTTTCGGCTGGTTGCCGAACAGTTTCTGGAGCCAGGACATGTTACTTGCCTCCGAACAGGCGCTTCAGCAGGCCCGGCTTGACGTAGTCGACGAAGCGCAGCGGCTTGTCTTCACCGAGGAAGCGCGTGATCACGTCGTGGTAGGCCTCGGAGGCGTCGGTTTCCTTCTGGTGGATGACCGGCGAGCCCTGGTTCGAGGCCTGCAGCACTTCTTCCGATTCCGGGATGACGCCGATGATGGGCACCCGCAGGATTTCCTGGATGTCCTTGTAGGACAGCATTTCGCCGGCTTCGACGCGGCTCGGGTTGTAGCGCGTGATCAGCAGGTGTTCCTTGACCGGTTCGCGGCCTTCGATGGCGCGCCGCGACTTGGCTTGCAGGATGCCGAGGATGCGGTCGGAGTCGCGCACCGAGGAGACTTCCGGGTTGGTCACGACGAGGGCTTCATCGGCGAAGGTCAGGGCCATCACGGCGCCCGATTCGATGCCGGCCGGCGAGTCGCAGACGATGTAGTCGAAACCCTGATGTTCGAGTTCCTTGATGACCTTCTCGACACCTTCCTCGGTCAGCGCGTCCTTGTCGCGCGTTTGCGAGGCGGGCAGCACGTAGAGGTTGTCGCAGTGCTTGTCCTTGATCAGCGCCTGGGTCAGCGTCGCTTCGCCGTTGATGACATTGATCAGGTCATAGACGACGCGGCGTTCGCAACCCATGATCAGGTCGAGATTGCGCAGGCCGACGTCGAAGTCGATGACGGCGGTCTTGAAGCCACGCTGCGCCAGGCCGGTGGAGAAACTGGCGCTGGTGGTGGTCTTGCCGACCCCGCCTTTGCCGGATGTTACGACGACGATTCTGGTCACGATAAGTTCTCTCTGGGTAGGTTGTTTGAATGGAGTTTAGCGCAGCGCCAGCGCCTGGACATTGAGGCGCAGGGCTTCGCCTTCTTCGACCAGGCTGATGGTGGCCGGCAGGCGGGCCATGTCGGCCGGCACGCCGGCCTCGAAAGTACGGTACAGGCCGGCCACCGAAACCAGTTCGGCTTCCAGACTGGTGGTGAAGATGCGGGCATTCTTGTCGCCGCTGGCGCCAGCCAGGGCGCGGCCGCGCAAGGGAGCATAAACGTGGATATTGCCATCGGCGATGACCTCGGCGCCGGCGCTGACCATAGCCGTGACGATCAGGTCGCAGCCCTTGGCATAGAAGCGCTGGCCGGAGCGTAGCGGCTTGTCGAGCGTGATGGTGCGCGGTGCCGCTTCGGCTGGCGGGGCGACCGCTGGGGGCGGAGGGGCAACCGGTGCCGGGGCGGGCGGCGCGGCGACCGGGGCTTCGG
>JBAQDI010000022.1:0-124307 GCA_049294655.1 Azonexus sp. | reverse complement strand
AGTTCCGCAGCCCCCGCCAGCAGCGAGTAGCGCAGGGGAGTCGGCGCAGCCGACCGCGTAGCCTGGGGTCGCCTTCTTCTTTGGCTACTTTCTTCTTGGCGAAGCAAGAAGAAAGTACGCCCGCCCGCAAGGCGGAACCCCAACGTACAACAAACCCAACATCCTCCGTAGCCGAGACCAAGAGCAGCCCTGGCAATTAAGCAAAACCAAATAACAAACGAGACAAACCCATGCCCTTCCAAGCCCTGCAAATCGACCTCACCGGCCCGGTCGCCACGATCTGGATGAACCGCCCCGACCTTCATAACGCCTTCGACGAAATCCTCATCGCCGAGTTGACCGCCGCCTGCCTCGCTCTCGATGAGGACCAGGACGTCCGCGTCGTCATCCTAGCCGGGCGCGGCAAGAGCTTCTCTGCCGGCGCCGATCTCAACTGGATGAAACGCGCTGCCAACAACGGCCTAGACGACAATCTCAACGACGCCCGCGCCCTGGCTCATATGCTGCGCACCCTGGCCGAGATGCAGAAGCCAACCATCGCCCGCATCCAGGGCGCCGCACTGGGCGGCGGCATGGGCCTGGCGGCCGCCTGCGACATCGCCGTCGCTTCCACGCAGGCCGTGTTCGCCACCTCGGAAGTCAAGTTCGGCATCATCCCTGCGGCCATTTCACCCTACGTGTTGCGCGCCATCGGGGCCCGCCAGGCAAGCCGCTACTTTCAGTCGGCCGAACGCATCACCGCCGAGCGCGCCCGCGAGATCGGCCTGGTGCACGAATGCGTCGAGCCGGATCAACTCGACGTCGAGGTGCAGGAAATCGTCGCCGCCCTGCTCCAGGGCGGCCCGCTCGCCCAGGCCGCGGCCAAAGACCTGATCCGCGCCGTCGCCGGCCAGCCGGTCAACCAGACACTGGTCGATGAAACCGCCCACCGCATCGCCCATCTACGCACCACGCCGGAAGCCCGCGAAGGCATTGCGGCATTTCTCGAAAAGCGGAATCCTAACTGGATCGGGGAATAAGCCATGTTCACCAAAATCCTCATTGCCAACCGCGGGGAAATCGCCTGCCGCGTCATCAAGACAGCCCGCCGCATGGGCATCCGCACCGTCGCCGTTTATTCGGAGGCCGATGCCAACGCCCGCCACGTCCGCCTGGCCGATGAAGCCGTGCTGCTCGGCCCGGCGGCCGCCCGCGAATCCTACCTGGTCGCCGACAGGATCATCGAGGCCTGCCGGCGGACTGGCGCCCAGGCCGTCCATCCCGGCTACGGCTTCCTCTCCGAGAACGCCGATTTCGCCGACGCACTGGCTGCCGCCGGCATCGCCTTCATCGGCCCGCCGGCATCGGCGATCCGCGCCATGGGCTCGAAGTCCGAAGCCAAGAAGCTGATGGGCAAGGCCGCCGTGCCACTGACCCCGGGCTATCACGGCGACGACCAGACACCGGCTCTGCTGCACAAGGAAGCCGATGCGATCGGCTATCCGGTACTGATCAAGGCGGCAGCCGGCGGCGGCGGCAAGGGCATGCGTCTGGTCGAAAAATCGGAGGACTTCCCCGACGCCCTCGCCTCCTGCAAGCGCGAAGCCGCATCCAGCTTCGGCAACGAGCACGTGCTGGTCGAAAAATACATCACCAAACCGCGCCACATCGAAATCCAGATCTTTGCCGACACCCAGGGCAACTGCGTCTATCTTTTCGAGCGCGACTGCTCGGTACAACGCCGCCACCAGAAAGTGCTGGAAGAAGCGCCCGCCCCCGGCATGACGCCGGAGCGTCGGCGCCAGATGGGCGAAGCCGCCGTCGCCGCCGCCCAGGCCGTCGGCTATGTCGGCGCCGGCACCGTCGAGTTCATCGCCAATCAGGATGGTTCGTTCTACTTCATGGAGATGAACACCCGCCTGCAGGTCGAGCATCCGGTCACCGAAATGATCACCGGCCAGGATCTCGTCGAATGGCAGTTGCGCGTCGCCGCCGGCCAGCCGCTGCCACTCGCCCAGGAACAATTGCAGATTCGCGGCCACGCGCTGGAAGCGCGCATCTATGCCGAGGATGCGAGCAAGGGCTTCCTGCCTTCGACAGGCAGCCTGATCCGCCTGTCGCCGCCGGCTGAAACCTTGAACGTGCGCGTCGACAGCGGCGTCGAGGAAGGTGACGAAATCACGCCGTATTACGACCCGATGATCGCCAAGCTGATTGTCTGGGATGAACATCGCGGTGCCGCGCTGGCCCGCATGCGCCAGGCGCTGGCCGACTACCGCGTGGCCGGGGTCACCACCAATATCGATTTCCTCTCGCGACTTGTCGCCTGCCCGGCCTTTGCCGCGGCCGACCTCGACACCGGCCTGATCGAACGGCAGAAGGAATTCCTCTTCCCGGCGGCCCAGGCCGTGCCGCGCGATGCCCTGCTGGTCGCCACGGTCGGCGAACTGCTCTGGGAGCAGCACACCGCCAAACAGGCCGCCAGGACGAGCGGCGACCCGTGGTCGCCCTGGCATGCCCGCGATGGCTGGCGGATGAATCTCTCGGCCGCCCGCCTGATCGGTTTCAGGGATGGCGACAGCCTGGTCGAAGCCCTGGTCCGTTACCAGGGGGAACACTGGGCGATCACCCTCGATGGCAAAACCTCGCTGGCCCGCGGCCGCAAGCTTGACGGCGACCAGTTTGCCGTCGAATTCGACGACCGCCGGCTGATGGCCAGCGTCGTCGCCGTCGATGGCAAACGCAGCATTTTCCTGAACGGCGCCACCTACACCCTGCGTCGTGACGATCCGCTGCATCTCGTCGAGGCCGGCGGCGCCCAGGGCGGCGGCCTGACCGCGCCGATGCCGGGCAAGGTCGTCGCCCTGCTCAGCCAGCCCGGCCAGAAGGTCGAGAAAGGCGCACCATTGCTCATCCTCGAAGCGATGAAAATGGAACACACCATCACCGCCCCCGCCGCCGGCACGCTCAAGGCCTTCTGCTACGCCGCTGGCGAGCAGGTAGCCGATGGCGCGGCACTGGTCGAGTTCGAAGGGGAATGAAGATGCTGCCCGGAAAAGTGAAATTAGTCGAAGTCGGCCCGCGCGATGGCCTGCAGAACGAAAAGGAAGTCGTTCCGACGCCGCTCAAGATCGAGCTCATCGACCGCCTGGCCGAGGCCGGCCTGCGCGTCATCGAAGCGACTTCCTTCGTTTCGCCAAAGTGGGTGCCGCAGATGGGTGACAACACGGCGGTGCTGCAAGGCATCCGGCGCCATGCGGATACCGTCTACGCGGCCTTGACGCCCAATCTGCAAGGTTTCGATGGCGCAATCGAGGCCGGAGCCAGCGAAGTGGCCATTTTCGCCGCCGCTTCAGAGAGCTTTTCGCGGAAAAACATCAATTGCTCGATTTCCGAGAGCCTGAAGCGCTTCGAACCTGTCGTTTCGGCGGCCAGCGCGCTCGAAATCCGGGTTCGTGGCTATGTTTCCTGCGTTGTCGGCTGTCCTTACGAAGGCGCGATCGCCCCCGAACAGGCGGCCAGTATCGCCCGCACGCTGTACGACATGGGCTGCTACGAGGTTTCGCTGGGCGATACCATCGGCGTCGGCAATCCAGCCAGCATCGGCCGCCTGATCGAGGCCTGTACCCGACGCATACCGATCGAACATCTGGCCGGCCATTACCATGACACTTACGGCATGGCGATCGCCAACATCCACGCCTCGTTGCAGCTGGGCATGGCCAGCTTTGACAGTTCGATCGCCGGGCTGGGCGGCTGTCCCTATGCCAAAGGCGCCTCCGGGAATGTGGCGACCGAGGATGTCGTCTACTTGTTGCATGGATTAGGCATTGAAACTGGCATCGATCTGGCTACACTGGCGCATATTGGCGAGTGGATTTCCCGCGCCCTGAACCGCCCGAACGGTGCAAAAGCTGGCCGGGCTCTATGTGCCAACAGGATAGAGTGAACCTTTTTTCCGCTGTTGCCGATTTTCTCAAGCCAACGCCGCCCCTCGACCAGGTCACTCTGGATGCACTGGATCTGGCCGCCCGGATGGTCGAGCCGGCTCTGCGCTTCACGCCCGGCTTCGAAAAGCACCTCAGCAGACCGCTGCAGCATGCGCTGGCCTATTGCGACGGCCTGGTTGCCGCGATCCCCGGGCCGATCGACATCAGCCGCCAGGCCTTCGCCCGCGATCCGCTGGTCCATGCCTTGTTTGCCACGGCCGGCGACGTCGATCAGATGCTCGGGCGCAGCCAGGCGGTTCGCGATTTTCTGGCCGGCCCGCAATGCTGGGAAAGCGAGCATTTTTACGCCATGTTCGCGGCCCGCCGCCAGCAGAAAAAGCAACTGGGCATGGAACAGCAGGGCGAACTGATCCGCAATGACGTTCCCCAGCAAGTACTGTATTTCTCCGGGCAGACCCTGATCGAGCCCGATTGCCGGATCGAGCACATGCGACTCGGCCTGCGTCGCAAGGCCCTGGAAAGCCTGCTGCACACCTTCCACTCGCACCTCGAAGCCCTGCGCCACGAACGCGCCGGGCTGAGCGC
The DNA here is from genome assembly GCA_049294655.1 of Azonexus sp. Taxonomy (GTDB): domain Bacteria; phylum Pseudomonadota; class Gammaproteobacteria; order Burkholderiales; family Rhodocyclaceae; genus Azonexus. Next base: position 119,793 of record JBAQDI010000022.1, on the reverse strand, counting down.
CGAGCTCTCCGTCGAGCGGGCCCACCTGACCGTGCTGCGCGGCACCTCCGGCGGCCAGGAAATCACCGTCGGCACCCGCCGCCTGGCCGAGCTGGATAGCCGCTTGCGCCAGCAGGCCGAAGCCCTCATGCCCGAGCACCTGATCACCGCACTGGCCGACTATCTGGGCGCCCCGGAACCGGCCCTGCACCTGACGCCGGTCGCCATCACGGTCGACCGGCTCGGCATCATCCGGGATGAGCCTGACAGCCTCAGCAACATCCACACCCTCAATTTCCCGGAACTAACTGCCCGTGACCGGCGTCTGCATCTGGCCATGCTCGCCAGAATCAACCGCGACGAAGCCCTCGAAGCCGTTGAAAAGGTGCGCGACCAACAACACCGCTTCCTGCTGATCTGACACCACAAACTCAAAGACTGGCACCAGATGCTGCCCTCCCCCTGTATCAACGTCTGCCAGATGGATATGCCCAGCGGCCTGTGCCAGGGCTGTTTCCGCAATCTCGACGAAATTGCTGACTGGGCGAATGCCGATGACGCCCGGCGGGCCGATATTCTCGCCGCCGTCGCCCGACGTCGCCGGGAGGCGGCTGCCAGGCCCAGCGAATTGCCCCGTCAAAGTGATGCCTGACACCATGGACACCGAAGAAGAGCTCTATCCCTGCGTCGGCATCTGCATGGCCGATCCCGATTCCGGCTACTGCCTCGGTTGCGGCCGGCCGCCGCTGGCTCCACCCGGCATCGTTGCCGAACTCTGCCAAAGCGTCGTCGGACCGCAGACCCACCAGGCTGATCCGGATACGCCGGAGTGAGCCTTGCCTTACCTGACTCGCTGATCGTCCTTGAGCGTGGCTGGCTGTCGGCCAACAATATCCTGTTTTTCGATGGTCCCGAAGCCACGCTGGTCGATAGCGGCTATGTCAGCCATGCCGCGCAAACCGTCGAACTGGTCGGCCACGCGCTGGGCGGGCGCCGCCTCAAACGCCTGCTCAACACCCATTCGCACGCCGACCACATCGGCGGCAATGCGGCGCTGCAAGCCGCCTACGGCTGCGAAATCAGCGTCCCGGCCGGACTGCACGCCAGCATTGCCGAGTGGGATGAAAATGCCCTGCTGCTCTCGCCGCTCGGCCAGCAAGCAGCGCGTTTCCAGCACGATAACCTGATCGCCGCCGGCGACGACATCGAAATGGGCGGTCTGAACTGGCAGGCCCTGGCCGTCCCCGGCCACGACATGGAAGCCCTGGCCTTCTACAACCCGGAACAACGCCTGCTGATCTCGGGCGACGCGCTGTGGGAAAACGGTTTCGGCGTCATTTTCCCGGAACTGCTCGGCGAGGCCGACGGTTTGGCCAGTACGCAGGCAACGCTGGAAATGCTCGCCCGCCTGCCGGTCGATATCGTCATCCCGGGCCATGGCAGCCCGTTTGCCGGCGTCGATACCGCACTCGAACGCGCCTTCCGGCGTCTTGACGACTTTCGCAACAACATCGAGCGGCTCGCCTGGCACGCCATCAAGGTCATCGTCGTTTTTGCCATGCTGGAAAAGCGCCGCCTGCCGACCGCCGATTTTGCCGGCTTTGTACTCAAGCTGCCTTTTGCCAGAGATGTGAATAGGCGCTACCTGAATCTGCCCGACGGTCATCTGATTGAACGTCTGGAACGCGAGTTGTTGCTGTCCGGCGCGCTGCATCCGGAAAATGGCTGGCTGCTGGCCGGCCCCCGAGCAGACTAAAAATCGCGCCGGCGGGCGGCTGTCGCCACAGTCATCTTCTTGCCACGCGCCTTGGCTAGGGCATAGTCGGATGATCGGCGGAAGCTCCTCGACCACCGACTGTCGTCAAGCACCGCCGGCTTTTTCCGCAAGGCAAGGGCAAGATTTTGCGACCGATAGCCGGCCGCCCTGAGCAGGCTCAAAGCGATCGCATCGGCTTCCTCTTCATGGATGTCACGCTGGCTGAACGAAGCCAGCTGGCCACCGCCGGCCGAGAAGGCACTCTTCACCAGCATGCTGCCGGGAAGGATCAGATTCATCAGCGTCGATGTCGTCATGCTGACCACGGAGTCTTCTTCGGGATGCCGGGCAATGATATGGCCCATCTCCCGGGCAATCAGGAAGGCGACCCAGTCGTCACTCGGCTGCCAGGTACCGAGCACCGAACTGACCGCGACTCTGCCATTGGCACTGCAGGCTGTGCTCGGGTCGTCACTGTCGACCACATAGATATCGAAACCACTCACTGCCAGGTTGGGCACCCGCTGCGCCAGGTCGGGATAGAGACTCCGGGCACCACTCTGCAATCTTCGGGCAACCCGCTGCACCTGCAGGATAAAGAAGGGCGAAACCGTACTCTCGGGAGACTTGGCACACTTGCTGTCCGGGCACGCCAGGCTCTGCCGGCTACCGGTGGTCATGCTGAACATCAGGTCGGCATGGGTTGAGGCCAGGGGGACATCGACAACATGCGAACGATTTCCGGCCGGCGTTGTGGTGCAGGCGGCCGTCAGCAGACAAATGGCGGCCAGCAGGCAGCAGCTTCCGAGGTATCTCATATACCTGGCCAGTCCGGTCTCGCGCTTGATTTCGGTCCTTATTTGGGGCTGGACGGGGCTTGCCCGGCCTGGCCGGACGATGTGCCCACTAGCGACTGGGGAGCTTCGTATTCGCTTTCCGCATAGCCGACGATCTGGCTGCACGCCGCATCGAAGACCAAAGGCGGTTCGTTGACCCGCTGGCTGAGAAAACTCTTGAGGAAATCCTCGCTCAGGTATTCGCCGGGATGACGCTTGCCGAGCAGGTATTCAGAGCGACGCGCCGTGATCACCAGCATCGCCCCGTCATGCATCTCGTAGCCGACCACATAGGAAGTCCGGATTATCGACGAACCGGGAAAGCGCGGATTCGTACTGGCGACCCTGCCTTCGATACAAGCCACGTAACGGCCGTCATCCGGTGCCTTGGCGTGGATAATCTTCCAGTCATCGAGGATATTCATAGGCTCACCACGTCATCGTCCAACCGGCAAAACCGGGTTAATCTGCAAGCGACACAAGATACATCGCTTTTCCCTGGCTCCAACAAGCCATTATGACAATAGGCGGGAAATATTCCCGCGCACGTGTGCACTATACCTGAAAGTGAACAATTGTGGACCTTCCTCAGGACCCCGTCGAGCAGCGACGCCGGAGCTGTCTGCGTAGTGGCCATGTAGCAAGGTGTAAGCACACGTTACAGGCCTCAACTTTCGGCCGGGTACGGACGTTAATAGACTTACCCGGCAATCAACGGGGATGTTCCGCAAAGGAGTAGCAAGATGTCCTACCTCAGCCAGACCGACCTCAGCACCCTTGAGGCAAGCGCAACGACAGCCGCCACCTACCTTGATGCCTGCGATGCCGGCGCGCAGTTCGTGCGACTCGATCCCGCCTACTATCGGGCCTGCGGCCATCTGCTGACGACCATCTTTTCGGTGACCAATGCCCCGGAAGCCTTCCCCGTCCTGCTTGAACACTCGGCAGCCGCCCGCGAGGTGGCCGAATCCGTCGAAATCGGCCGGCGCATCGAAGTCAGCCGCCTGGGTTACTACCCGCAACTGACGGTCATCCTGAACCGCGCTGCGGTCTGAACAGGCCAGGACCGCCGGCCACTCAGGCTGGCGGCAGCGCCCGCTGGACCAGGCGCACCCAGTAGCTGACGCCGAGGGTCAGCAACTCATCGTTGAAATCGTAGTGCGGGTTGTGCAGGGTACAGCCACCGATCCCCGGCCCGTTGCCCAGCCAGACATAGCAACCCGGCTTCTCGCGCAGCATGTAGGCAAAGTCTTCCGCCCCCATGGAAGGCAGGATATCAGTGAGCACCCGCTCCTCCCCAAAGACCGAACTGGCAACATCCCGGCAAAATTTTGCCTCGGGAATACTGTTGACCGTCGGCGGGTAGCGGTGGTCGAAATGCACATTGATCTGCGCCCCGTTGGCCGCTGCGATCCCGCTGCACAGGCGTTCGATGGCCCGCTCGACATTCTCCTGCACTTCGGGTTTGAAACTGCGGATCGTGCCGCGCAGGACAACCTCTTCGGGAATGATGTTCCAGGCCTCGCCGGCATGGAATTGCGTGATGCTGACCACGGCCGACTCGCACGGATGCAGCGTTCGGCTGACCACGGTCTGCAAGGCCTGCACCAGCTGCGCCCCGGCAACAATCGAGTCGACGCCTTGGTGCGGCATCGCCGCATGGCAGCCATGACCGCGCACGAGGATTTCAAAGGCGCAGGTGCCGGCCATGACCGGCCCCGGCATCACCGCCATTTCGCCGACCGGAATGCCCGGCCAGTTGTGCAGGCCGAATACCGCATCGACCGGAAAACGCTCGAACAGACCGTCCTCAATCATCACCGCGGCGCCGCCTTCCGATTCCTCGGCCGGCTGGAAGATGAACACGGCGATGCCGTCAAAATCCGGATTGCCCGCCAGGTAGCGCGCCGCCCCGAGCAGCATGGCGGTATGGCCGTCATGGCCGCAGGCATGCATTTTCCCGTGATGTTTCGAGTGATGCGGGAATTCGTTGAGCTCGGCCAGCGGCAGCGCATCCATGTCGGCGCGCAGGCCGATCATCCTGCCGGAAGTGCCGGCCCGCAGCAGGCCGACCACACCGGTTCTGGCGATGCCGCGCTGCACTTCCAGACCATAGCTTTCAAGTTCGCGGGCGACCAGTTCGGCGGTGCGATTTTCGTCAAAAGCCAGTTCCGGATGGGCGTGGATATCGCGGCGCTGGGCGGTCAATTCGGCGAGAAAAGGCAAATCGAGCAGGGGAAGGGTCGGGGGCATGATCATCTCCTTGTTTATTTCTATTATCCTTGAAACCTCAGTTGACCGCTTACCCATCCCTGAGCAGTCGCATGAATACAGGCCTTTGTGCCTTTGCGGCCATTCACCCGTTAAATGGCAGCGCTACGAGACCGCTGGCACGCCTGATCGGGCGTCCGGCTTTGTCGCTCCTTCTTGCAGGCATGAGCCTGCTGCGGCGTCGCTTCGCGCCGGTCATCCCGCTCAGTCGCACCATCAGCCTCGTCCAACTGAGGGTTCAAGGATTATGCTGCGGGTTGCCGGGGCGCGCCGCCTTCATTATGCTGCGCCACATGGAACTCATTCTGATCAGCGGCCTTTCCGGCTCCGGCAAGTCGGTTGCCCTGAACCTGCTCGAAGACGCCGGCTATTACTGCGTAGACAACCTGCCGGTGTCGATGCTGACGGTGCTCGTCGGCATGCTCAAGGAAGAACGCATCAGGAAAGTCGCGGTCGCCATCGACGCCCGCTCCGGCCACGGCATTGAACTGCTGCCAGACAAACTGGCGCAACTGACCGCCAGCGGCACCCGCTACAACTTCCTGTTCCTGCACGCCAACGAGGAAACCCTGCTCAAGCGCTACTCGGAATCGCGCCGCCGTCACCCGCTGGCCACCTCGGGACAGACGCTGGACGAGGCGATCCGGGCCGAACGCAAAATGCTCGAGCCGATCTCCGATCTCGGCCACCGCATCGACACCAGCGGCCTGAAGGCCAACGCCCTGCGCGAATGGGTGCGCCAGTTCGTCGAAGCCGAGCCCGGCCAGGGACTGACCCTGATGTTCGAGTCCTTCGGTTTCAAGCACGGTCTGCCGCTCGATGCCGACCTCGTTTTCGACGTGCGCTGTCTGCCCAACCCGCATTACGACCCCGCCTTGCGGCCGCTGACCGGCAAGGACCAGCCGGTCATCGACTTTCTCGAAGCCGAGGGCGAAGTCTGCCGCATGCGCGACGACATCAGCCGCTTCGTCGCCACTTGGCTGCCGGCCTACGTGCGCGACAACCGCAATTACCTGACGGTAGCCATCGGCTGCACCGGCGGCCAGCATCGCTCGGTATATATCGCCGAATGGCTGGGCCGCGAATTCGCCAGCCAGGCGCGCGTCCTGGTCCGCCACCGGACCCTGGCCGGCTGATGCCCAGCCGACATCGCGTGACATGCCCTGGTTAAGCCTGCTGCGGCCCGGCGACTGGCTGGTCATGCTGCTCGGCATCCTGGCCGTCGCCGGCAGCGTGCCGATGTTCTGGCAGGGTGGCATGGCCGAACGCGCCATCATTCGCCAAGAAGGCCGGATTTTTGCCGAGGTCGACCTGCGCAACCGCAAACAATTCGAAGTCAGCGGCCCGCTCGGCACAACGCTGATTGCCGTCGAACCCGGCCGGGCCCGCGTCGTTTCCGATCCCGGGCCGCGCCAGTATTGCGTCAAGCAGGGCTGGCTGATGCGTCCCGGAGAAATCGCCATCTGCGCCCCGAACCGCGTCAGCGTCCAGATCGCCGGACGGACCAAGGTCTATGACTCAATCAGTTACTGACCACGAGTCTGGCGCAGCCGCTGCCATTCATGGCGAGGCGATCGAGACAGGCAATACTCGCGCCGAAGGCGCACCAAACTCGTGGCGAGGAGGCCCCGGGCCCCGGCCCGTGGTGACCGAGCTCCAGGTCACAGCCGAAGACCGCCGCGTCGCCTGGCTGGCCACGGCAGCGGTCGGCCTGTCGCTGATTGATGCGGCGATTCCCTCGCCGCTGCCCGGCGTCAAGCCGGGGCTGGCCAACATCGTCACGCTCGTCGTCCTGAGCCGCTACGGCTGGGGTACGGCAGTCTGGGTCAGCGGCCTGCGCGTGCTGGCCGGCAGCCTGCTGCTCGGCTATTTCCTCGCCCCCGGTTTCTTCCTGTCGCTGACCGGCACGACGCTCAGCCTGCTGACGCTCGGTCTGGCCCGCCATCTGCCGCAGCGCTGGTTCGGCCCGGTCAGCTTGTCGATTCTTGCCGCCTTCGCGCACATCGGCGGCCAGCTGCTGCTCGCCCGCCTCTGGCTGATTCCGCACGACGGCGTCTTCCTGCTCACCCCGGTGTTTGCCGGCGCCGCTCTGTTCTTCGGCACCATCAACGGCCTGATCACGGCTAAACTGCTGGCTGAACCTGCACCGTCGGAAGTCCGCTAATGCCCAAGACCATCTGCCTTGCCTTGACTGGCGCCTCCGGCATGCCCTACGGCCTGCGCCTGCTGGAATGCCTGCTCGCCGCCGGCTGCCAGGTGCAGTTGCTCTACTCGCAAGCCGCCCAGGTCGTCGCCCGGCAGGAACTCGATTTCGAACTGCCATCACGGCCGAGCGACGCCAAAGCTGCCCTGCTCGCCCGCTTCCCGACGCTCGCCCCGGAAAAACTGGCCGTTTTCGGTCGCGAAGAATGGTTCGCCCCGGTCGCCTCCGGCTCCAACCCGCCCGACGCCATGGTCGTCTGCCCGTGCAGCATGGGCACGCTGGCCGCCATTGCCCAGGGCCTGGCCGACAATCTCATCGAACGCGCCGCCGACGTCGTCCTCAAGGAAGGCCGCAAACTGGTGCTGGTTCCACGTGAAACGCCATTCTCGGCCATTCACCTCGAAAACATGCTGCGCCTGTCACGCGCCGGTGCCGTCATCCTGCCACCCAGCCCGGGCTTCTACCATCACCCGCAAAGCGTGCAGGACATCGTCGATTTCGTCGTCGCCCGCGTCCTCGACCAGGTCGGCGTGCCGCACACGCTGATAACCCGCTGGGGCGAATGATGGGCTGGTTCGATTTCGTCCGCACTCCCTCGGCGTCGACCGTCGAAACCCTCGATATCCCGCTGTTTCCCCTGCAGACCGTGCTTTTCCCAGGCGCCGTACTGCCGCTGAAAATCTTCGAACAACGCTATCTCGACATGGCTGCCGCTTGCATGAAGGATGGCAAGCCCTTCGGCATCTGCCTGATCGCCAGCGGCGAGGAAACCGGCGCCGCTGCCGAGCCGCATGCGGTCGGTACGCTGGCCGAAATCGGCAACTGGGAAATGGAACAGCTCGGCATCCTGCAGATCACGGCGCGCGGCGGCCGGCGTTTCCGCATCCTCGAAAAACGCCCCGGCCCGGCCCAACTGCTTGAAGCCCGCGTCGAAGTCATCGCCGACAACGGCCCGCTGGCCATGCCGGCCGAACGCCGGCGCCTGCTGCTGCCGCTGCTCCGCCGCGTCGTCGGCGACCTCGGCAGCGAGCGCATCCCGGAACCCCACCACTACGACGACGCCGAATGGGTCGGCTACCGGATCACCGAAATCCTGCCCATCCAGAACCTCGCCAAGCAAAAACTGCTGGAACTCGAAGACCCGCTGGCCCGGCTGGAAATCCTCGAAAAATTTCTCGATCAGCGCAAGCTGCTCGGCTGATCAGCCGGCGAACCAAAGCCGCAAAGCTTCCTGCACAGCCGCCACCGGCGCTTGCCAGTCGCCCGGCGCTTCCTGGCGGAACAGGCGCAACGACGGATACCACGGACTATCGCTACGCTGTTGAAACCAGCGCCAGTCCGTCTTGTGACAAGGCAGCAAAAGCCAGCACGGCACCCCCAGCGCACCGGCCAGATGGGCAACCGAGGTATCGATGGCAATCAGCAGATCAAGCTGGCTGAGAATGGCCGCCGTATCGGCAAAATCACCAATCAAGGGCGCCAGATCGGTGAGCGGCAGATCCGGCGGTCGCGGCAAATCGAGTTCGCTCTTCTGCACACTGAAAAAGCGCAGGCCGGCCAGCGACCACAGCGGTGCCAGCACCTCCAGTCCGGGCAACGAGCGTTCGGCATCGTTGCCGTGCCGGGGATTCCCCTTCCAGACCAGGCCGACGCGCCGCCCCTCGCCGGCCAGCTCGGGAGCAAAGCGGGCCTGGCGTAGTGGATCGGGAAAAAGATAAGGAATGCCGGCCGGGATCGTCGCCAGCGTCGTTCCGGCGTGCCGTGGCAGGCTGAGCAGGAACACCCAGAAATCATGCTGCGCCAGACAAGGCTCGGCCTCGAGCGAGCTGACCACCTGATCGGGCCCGGCCAGCGTTTCCAGCAGAGCCTGCTGGCTTGGCCGGCAAACCAGCGTCAGCCGGGCCGGACCTTGCGCCTTCAACCAGGCCAGGTAGCGCCCGAACTGGATTTCGTCGCCCAGGCCCTGCTCCGGCAAAACGATGATCGCCTTGCCGGCCAAGGGCTCGCCCTGCCACTGCGGACAGGGTGGCGGCGGGCCGGCGCGCTGACCGGCAGCAACCATCTGCCGGCTCTCGTAAAGTGGCCAGCCCTCGGCCAGGCGGCCCTGCATCAACAGCAATTCGCCAAGATTTGTCCGTGTCTGCAAATTGTCGGGCTGCAGCGCCAGGGCCCGGCGAAAACAGGCCTCCGCCTCGCTCAGCCGCCCGCACTCCGTCAGCAGCACAGCAAAATTGGCATGGGCGTTGGCCAGCTCCGGCTTGAGCCGCAGCGCCGCGCGATACAGACTTTCCGCCTCGGCATGGCAACCCAGCTTGAGCAATGCGCCAGCCAGGTTGCAGTTGATTTCCGCCATCGCGGGCGACAAGGCAAAAGCCTGGCGCTGCAGGCTCTCCGCCTCGGCCAGACGGCCCAACTTTTCAAGCAGCAGGCCAAGGTTGGAATGCAGTATCGCCTCGTCCGGCAAGACCGCCAGCCCCTGCCGATAAACCGCCTCGGCCTCGGCGTTGCGTCCCAGACGCTCTAGCGCCAGCGCAAGACTGTTGCGGGGCTCCAGTTCAGCCGGCCGGAATCCGAGCAGGCGCTGCCAGCAGGCCACGGCATACGCGTCATCGCCGAGAATGGCCGCGCAGCTCGCGGCAATTTCCAGCAGATCCGGATCATCGGGAGACAAGGTCAAGCCCATGCGCACCGCCTGCAGGGCACCGGCCTGGGAACCGTGCAGAAGCTGCAACTCGGCGTGTTCTACGAACGGGTTATCCATCGGAGGCTCGGCCGGGTTTCGATGGCTCGTATTCTAAATTCCCTCGATTGACTGTGATGCTCTGTTTCCAACCGAAACTTGCCGGTTTCAACCAGATAACAAAAAAGCCAACCGCTATTGGTTGGCTTTTAACTTGCAAATCAACGACCTGCCTGAATTTTGGATGGAGCGGGCGATGAGAATCGAACTCACGGCTCTAGCTTGGGAAGCTAGGGTATTACCATTATACGACGCCCGCTCTGGGCACGAAGGCTGCCATTCTAAGCGCAGATGACGGCCGTTTCAAACTTTCTCAGGATTCGGCCAGGGTCCGGTATTGGCCGGCATGGAAGAGCAGCGGGGCGAGTTCCGGGGTCTGGGCGAAATTTTCGACGCGGCCGATGTAGATGGTGTGGTCGCCGCTGACCTGCTGCGTTGCGTTGGCGACTTCGAAGGTGGCGCAGCAACCGGGGAAGACCGGGGCGCCGCCGGCGCCGGCTTGCCACTGCAGGCCGGCGAAGCGGTCGACGGGCCAGGTCGCGAAACGGTTCGACAGGTCTTGCTGATCGGCCGCCAGGATGTTGATGGCGTGGTGGCTGGCCCGGCTGAAGGCGGCCAGGTTGTGTGAACCGTTGTCCAGGCACCAGAGAACGAGGGCCGGGTCGAGCGAAACGGCCGAGAAGGAATTGACGGTCAGCCCGATCGGGTGGCCATCGGGGTCGATGGCGGTGACGATGGCGATCCCCGTGGCGAAACGGCCAAGTGCGTTGCGCAGGGTGCGGGTATCGGTTTTTGCTTGAGACATCGGGAATGGCCGGCGGGAAAAGGCCGTATTATCCGTGCTCCCGCCGCACTCGTCGAGGCAGAATTGGCCGCCCAGCATTCCTTTACCGCACACCTGATCGCCTGGCAAAAAGTCGCCGGGCGTCACGACCTGCCCTGGCAAAACACCCGCGCCCCTTACCGCATCTGGCTTTCCGAGATCATGCTGCAGCAGACGCAGGTCAGCACCGTGATCCCGTATTACCAGCGTTTTCTGGCCAGTTTTCCCGATGTTGCGGCGCTTGCCGCGGCGCCCATCGAGGCGGTCATCGAACACTGGGCCGGCCTTGGCTACTACGCCCGGGCGCGCAATCTGCACCGCTGCGCGCAGCGCATCGTCGGCGAATTTGCCGGCACTTTTCCCGATGCACCGGAACAGTTGAACGAATTGCCCGGCATCGGCCGCTCGACGGCGGCGGCCATTGCCGCTTTCGCCTTCGGCCGGCGGGCGGCGATTCTCGACGGCAATGTGAAAAGGGTGCTGTGCCGGCACTTCGGCGTCGAGGGCTTTCCCGGCTCGATGGCCGTCGAGCGTGAGCTTTGGGCACTGGCCGAAAGCCTGTTGCCGGAAAGCGGCATCGAAACCTACACCCAGGGCCTGATGGATCTCGGCGCGACGCTGTGCACGCGCGGCCGGCCGCGCTGCGGTTATTGCCCGCTGGCCGCGGAATGCCTGGCCTGTCGCGACGGGCGCCAGGCCGAACTGCCGCAGGCCCGGCCACGCAAGGCGGTGCCCGAGCGCACGGGAAGCTTCGTGCTGATCAGTGACGGCCGGCGCTTGCTGCTTGAACGGCGCCCACCCAGCGGTTTATGGGGCGGCCTGCTGGTGCCGCCGGAAGGCGAGCCGGAGCGGGTATTGGCCAATCTCGGCCTGCAGGCGCTGAGCCAGCGCGCCCTGCCGCCCCTCAAACATGCCTTCACGCATTTCCGGCTGACCCTGCTGCCGGTGTTGTGCGAGGTCAAGGCCGGAACACTGCTCGGTGAGCCGGGGCTGGAATGGATCGCGCTGGAGCAGGCGGCCGATGCCGGCGTGCCAACGCCGATCAGGAAACTGATCAGGCAGGTTGCCAGCGCAGCGGGCTGATGCCCCAGGTTTCGTAGTCTTCGGCGCGAACAATCTGGCCGTAGTGGTTGCCGATCTTGCGCGCCAGATCGACCTCGACCGGCGCCACGTACTGCCGGCGCCCGGTGTGGTAGATGACGCGCACCACCGGGCTCAGCAGGTTTTCGTGATGCACTTCGTCAACCACGGCAAGATGACCGCTTTCGAGCAGGACCAGCGTGCCGACCGGATAGATGCCGATGGTCCGGACAAAGGCGGCGACCAGATTGGGGTCGTACTGGCTACCGCCCTGCTCGAACAGCTGACGCAGCGCGGTAGCCGGTGAAATGGCCGGCCGGTAGGGACGATCCGATGTCATCGCATCGTAGGTATCGACAATCGCCGCCATGCGCCCGGCCAGGGAAATCTCGTCGCCAGCCATGCGGTAGGGATAACCGCAGCCGTTGTAACGTTCGTGGTGTTCGAGGACGACGGCCACCGAAGTCTCGGCCAGCCGCGAGGTCGCCTCAAGCACGGCCAGGCCTTCCTCGACGTGGCTTTTGACGACCGTATATTCAGCCTGCGACAGCATGCCGGGCTTGGTGACCAGACGTTCGTCGAGCGCCGACTGGCCGATGTCCTTGAGCATGGTGCCGAGCGCCAGTTTTTCCACCTCGCCGGCCGCCAGCCCCTGCTGCTGGGCCAGTGCGATGATCAGCCCGGCCGTTGCCACGGCATGGTCGGCGGCGTAGCTGCCCATCTGCTTGACCCGGGCCAGCGGCACCAGGGCGTCCGGATTGCGCCTGACCGATTCGATCATCTTGCTGACCACCGGCTCTAGGCGCGCCGCATCGACATCGCGACCGGCCTGGGCGGCCAGCATCAGGTCGGTCAGGGAATTGCCCGCCTCGCTGAGCAGGCGGCTGGCCCGGCGCCGTTCCTCGCCCAGCGACACCGGGCGCTGGCCCGGCTTGAAACGCTCGGTAAGCGAGATGAAATGGCGTTCAATTTCATTGATGCTGGCCATCGGCGACGGCCGGGGCGGAATATCGATGCCCTTTTCGGTATCGATGCTGACCTCGCTGATCCCCTGCTCAATAAGCATCTGGACATGCGCCTCGTCGCGGATCATGAAGCGCCGTTGCCAGATGTTGTGTTCCAGCCAGCTCTTGTGCAGGTCCACGACGTACATGCCGGGCTGCAAGTGGCGAAGGGAAATCCTGCGGATCATGCCGGAGCTTTTTTCTATTTTCCGGCCGGTGCAGCTGGCTCGGGGCGCTCTGGCGCCTGTTTCATCTTTTCGGCGACCCGGGCAGCGTGCGCCGCCTGCTTCCGGCGCAATTTTTCCGCCTCGGCCGCCTTGCGCTTCTCGCCTGCTTCGGCCTTGAGTGCCTTGTCGGCGCGAATCTCCGCCTGGTTGGCCGTCACTTCCTGGCGGGCCGCCGTGGTTTCAGCCTCCCGGGCCGGCAGCTCGGCTGTCCGGCGGGCGCGTTCGGCCTGCTGCCGGGCATCCCTTTCCTGCAACTGCTCCTTGCGCACCGCGCGCTCGACGGCCTGACCGTCGTTTTCCAGACGCCGGGCCTGGCGCTCGACAATCATGTATTCGTTCTGATTTTCCTTGAGGCAGGCGTTAACCTGGAAGCGCTTCGGGCATTCGGCATCCTTGTCCTTGCGTATTTTCGCCGCCACGGCCCGCCGTGACTTGCCATCGCCAACCATGGCTTGCGCCTCGCCCAGGCGCTGTGGCCAGTCAGCGCGCTGTTCGGCAGTGCCGGACGCTTCGTCGGCCGGTCCGGCAAAAACCGGCAGGGCGAGAAAAATCAGGCAGGCAGCCAGTGATAGGGGTCGATGTTCCATTTTTCGTAATTCTCAAAGCTGGCGATTCGGTCCTGGACCTTGGAGATGTCGACAATCTCCGGCGGAATATAGTGCTGCTGGCCAGCGTGATAGAAAACCCGAACCACCGGCTCGAGCAGATTACCGTCATTTTGCTCGATCACCACGCCGAGCCGCTTGCTTTCGAGCTGGACCAGGGTCCCGGTCGGATAGATGCCGATGGCGCGGATGAAGGTCTTGACCAGTTGCGGCGAGAAATGGTGGCTGCTCCATTCGAGCAGTTTCTTGAGCGCCAGCGGCGGCGGCATGCCCTTGTGGTAGACGCGCTCCGATGAGATGGCATCGTAAACATCGACGATCGCCGCCATCTGGCCATACAGCGAAATTTGTTCGCCCATCTGTTTTTTCGGGTAACCGGTACCGTCAAAACGCTCGTGGTGCTGACCGACAACCTGCTTGGCAATGTCGCTGATACCGGCTGTTTTTTGCAGCAGACCGAGGCCCAGCACGACATGTCGCTGCATGTGGAAAAACTCTTCGTCGCTGAGCTTGCCCGGCTTGTTGAGAATCTCGTCCGGCACGCAGGCCTTGCCGACATCGTGCAGCAAACCGCCCAGGGCAACCTCCTGAATGACCTCGCGGGGCAGTTGCATGGCCCGGCCGAAAGCCACCAGCAGGGCGCAAACACCGACCGAATGCTCGAAGGTGTAGTCGTCGTGCGTTTTCAGGCGAACCAGCGGCAGCAGCGCGTCCTGGTTGCGGAAAATGGATTCGACGGTGTTCTCGATCAGCGGCATGACACGATCAACCTGCAGCGCCTTGCCGAGCCGGATATCGTCCATGACATTGCGCACGACCTTGTTGGCCTCGCCGTGCAACCGTCTGGCGCGGGCCGTTTCTTCGCGCAATTCGGTGATGATCGGCTTGGCCGCCTTTTTCTCGGCAATTTCCTGCAAACGCCGCTCAAGATCGGCGTTAACCTCCTGCTGAGTGGGCGCCGCCCAGACATCCGCCCCCTTGGTCGTGTCGATATACAACTCGCGGATACCGAGATTGATGATCTTGTCGACGGTGGCCGTATCCAGCACCTTGAAGGTGCTGGATACGAAGGGGTGATCCAGCCAGCCACAATTGAGATCGTGGATGTACATGCCCGGCTTGAGCTGGTTGGTGTGAATCTGCTTGATCATGCGGGGGATTTTAGCAGCCCGCCGCTATAATTCGCGGCCCAAGGAAGCCCAAAATGATCGCCCTCCGTCAAGTCACTTTCGCCCGTGCCGGCCGCCCGCTGGTCGTCGACGCCTCGGTCCAGCTGCACACTGGCTGGAAGGTCGGTGTCGTCGGCGCCAACGGCTGCGGCAAGTCCAGCCTGTTCGCCCTGCTCGCCAACGAATTGCACGCCGAATCCGGCGATGTAGAGATTCCGGCCAGCTGGCACATTGCCCGCGTCACCCAGGAAACCCCGGCCCTGCCCGATGCCGCGCTCGACTTCGTGCTTGATGGCGATGTAGAACTGCGCCGCGTCGAACGCGAGCTGGCGGCTGCCGAAGCGCGCGGCGACGGCGTGGCGATCGGCCACCTGCACGCCCGCTACGGCGAAATCGAAGGCTATTCGGCCAAGGCCCGCGCCGCCGAAGTGCTGCACGGCCTCGGTTTCAAGGATGCCGATTTCAGCCGCCCGGTCGCCGAATTTTCCGGCGGCTGGCGGGTCCGCCTGAATCTGGCGCGCGCCCTCTCCTGCCGCGCCGACCTGCTGCTGCTCGACGAGCCGACCAACCACCTCGACCTCGACGCGGTGTTCTGGCTGGAAAGCTGGCTCAAAAGCACGCCGGCCACCCTGCTGCTGATCTCGCACGACCGCGACTTCCTCGACGCCGTAGTCGGCCAGATCCTGTCCATCGACCTGCAACGCATCAGCCTGACCACTGGCGGCTATTCCGATTACGAACGGGCCCGCGCCGCCCGCCTGGCTGTCCAGCAATCGGCCTTCGAAGCGCAGCAACGGCAGATCGCCCATCTTTCGAGCTACATCGAACGCTTCCGCGCCAAGGCCACCAAGGCCCGCCAGGCACAAAGCCGGATCAAGACGCTGGAACGCATGGAGATGGTCGCCGCCGCCCATGTCGATTCGCCCTTCCAGTTCAGCTTCCGCGAACCTAGCGCCCTGCCCGACCCGCTGCTGACCATCGACAAGGCCGCCGCCGGCTACGCTGACCGCCGGATTCTCGAGCACATTTCGCTGACCCTGCGCCCTGGCTGCCGCATCGGCCTGCTTGGCCGCAACGGCGCCGGCAAATCGACCCTGGTCAAACTGCTCGCCGGCAGCATCCAGCAACAAGGCGGCGAGCGCAAGGAAGCCAAGGCGCTCAACATCGGCTATTTCGCGCAGCACCAGCTCGAACAGCTGCGCCCCGACGAATCCCCGCTGCAACACCTGGCCCGCCTCGAACCGACGGTGCCGGAACAGGAATTGCGCGACTACATCGGCGGCTTCGACTTCCGTGGCGACATGGCGATGCGCGCCATCGAACCCTTCTCGGGCGGCGAGAAATCCCGCCTGGCGCTGGCCCTGCTCATCCGCACCAAGCCCAACCTGCTGCTCCTCGACGAGCCGACCAACCACCTCGACCTCGAAATGCGCGAAGCCCTGACCTTCGCGCTGCAGGACTACGAAGGCGGCGTCGTTTTCGTCTCGCACGACCGCCACCTGCTGCGCACCTGCGCCGACGAGCTGCTGCTCGTCGCCGACGGCAAGGTCACCGAATTCGAAGGTGACCTCGACGACTACGCCGCCTGGCTGGCCGCCCAGCGCAACGCGGAAAGGGCTGCCGAACCCGACGTTGCGGCCGAGAAAAACGAGCGCCTGCAACTGCGCGCCGATGCCAAGGCCAACCGCCAGGCTTTACTCGCCCAACGCCGGCCGCTGCTCAAGGAGATCGAGCAACTGGAACGCAAGCTGGGCAAGTGGCATGAAGAAAAGGCGGCGCTGGAGGTTTCGTTCGCCGATCCCGAGTTTTATGCGACAGTGGATCGGGCAAAGAGCGAGGAAATGCACAAGCAGGCAGCCCTGCTTGGCGAACAGATCGATGAGGCGGAGATGCGCTGGCTCGAGGTCCATGAGACACTGGAAGCGCTACCCGCCGTGGACTGACCGCTGCGGAACGACCGCGAACCGCGCCCCCAGAAACACTTGCCGAAGTATCACCGCTCCCTCATGAACTCAGACGCAACCAAGCAAATTCCGGATTCCAGCGAGCGCCGCAGGGCCGCTGACGCCAGCGCCCTGCAATTCAGGGAGTCCGAAATTAAGGCGATGGCGCGGCAGGCAGCACTGGCCAATGCCGATATTGAAACCATCGACATGAATGAAAACCTGCCGCGCGGCAACCTGGATGAGGTTCAGGCGCATGCCTCGGCCAGCGCGCCAGTTGCCCCCCCGCTGACTGCTGAACAAAGAAAAATACGCCTGCAGCTGGTCACCTTCAAGAATTCGCTTGATGCCTTCGGCGAAGCCCAATCATTGCCCGGGATCGGCATCTCGGACATCAAGCGCGGCGATGTCATCGCCATCGAAACCATCGTCGGGCGGGTCTATTTGCATGTCGTCGACCGGATCAAGGGCGTGCAAAGAGAGAGCGGCGAAATTCTCTGCGAATGCCATTACGACCTGCAGGGCCAGTACATCCCGAAGCATGCAGCCAGCATCCAGCTGCCGATTTGCAGCAAGAATTTTGTCATCATCAATCCGGATGGCAGCACACGCCTGGCCAGCCGAAAACTGAAAATGAGCACGGATGCCGTGCTCCCCGTCCATGTCGTGAATCTTCTCGACGAGCGCTTTTTTGGCAGCATTGCGGTCCACGCCAGCGAGCACCCCGACAAGCTCCGCCTGATCGACCTGGCACGCTGGGTCATCCGCATGGGGCTCAAGCTCAAAGCGCTGATTGGCGAGAACAACCGCCGGGAGAGGGAAAAGCGGGCGCAAAAAGAAGAACAGCGCGAGCTGAAAAATGCGGCTCGGCAACAGGAAACTGAAGCGAAGCGGCAGGCTGCCGAGGCTGATATAGTCGAACGCTAGATCTTTGGCCGTTTTGGCTGGCCAGCCCCATCAATACCGGCGAGTAATTTGATTTTTCGTGTATTTGACCGCTGTTTTCCGCCTTGCGGGCGGGCATACTTTCTTCTTGCTTCGCCAAGAAGAAAGTAGCCAAAGAAGAAGGCGACCCCAGGGTCGGCGCCCGCTGCGCGGGTCCCTTGCGCTACTCGAAACCGGCGGGGGCTGCGGAACTCGGGGCTTCGCCCCTCAAACAGTCCTCGCCCTTTTTCCGCCGCTTTCTGCGTTGCTCAGCGCCTCCCATGGGGGCCCGGAAAAGCGTCTCGGCAAATATGTGGGTAGCTTAACCCTGCTACATACAGCGTTATCAGGTTAGCCATTTGTCCCAGAACACCACAGCCGGAAAGAAAAATTCTCGGGCTCATCGGCAGGCGAAACTCCAAGGTCAGCACGGATCGAAAGCATTAGTTGATTCAGTTTTTGATCGTGATCATCGACAGAAGGATTCGGATTACTCCTTGCTATCGCGTCCTGAAACCGCCATAGCGCAATGAGAACACTCTGAGAAGCTACTAATCCAATCGTATTTGCGGCTCTAGCCCAACGACGTTGAGCTTCGGGGGTAGAGTCAGTACCTACGGTTCCGCTCAGTGCATCGAGAAACTCCCGATCATGCTCAAGCTTTTGTTTTCTCCACTCGGCTTCACGCTCTTTTCTCTTGGTAAGGAAAAAAGTGATGGCGGCAACCGCTAAGCTCGCTGCTGCCGAGATAACTGCGACAAGAATAGGTGTATCCACTTTCATTCCTCGCTAATGGGGAACGCCACATTGACCAATGTTAAGGTTCTGATTTAACACCAAGAATCCACCATTCGCTCTGAATTATTCATTATGCAAGTTAAGCCGTGACGCTTTTCCGGGTCCCCATGTGGAGCGCCGAGCAACGGAGAAGGACCGGGGGAAGTCGGCGAGGACTGTTTGAGGCCCGCAGGGCCGAGTTCCGCAGCCGCCCGGTCCTTCGAGTAGCGCAGGGAAGTCGGCGTAGCCGACCGCGTAGCCTGGGGTCGCCTTTTCTTTGGCTACTTTCTTTTGGCGAAGCAAAAGAAAGTACGCCCGCCCGCAAGGCGGAAAACAGCGCCAATTACGAAGGAAGAACCGCCCCAAACCCGCCGAACACCCTCCTGCATAAGGTAAAATCGCGATTTTCCGAACATCCCCGCAGGAGCCTCCCCGTGCAAATCGTCTGTCTTGACCTCGAAGGGGTCCTCGTCCCCGAAATCTGGATCGAATTCTCCAAGCGCACGGGGATTCCCGAGCTGATGCGCACGACGCGCGAAGAGCCGGATTACGACAAGCTCATGACCTATCGCCTGAATATCCTGCGCGAGCACAAGCTCGGCCTGCCGGACATCCAGAAGGTGATCGCCGAAATGGGCCCGATGCCGGGCGCCCGCGCTTTCCTCGACAAGTTGCGCGAGGATTACCAGGTCATCATCCTGTCCGACACTTTCTACGAATTCGCCCACCCGCTGATGCGCCAACTGGGCTGGCCGACGCTGTTCTGCCATTCGCTGGAAGCCGACGCTTCCGGCATGCTGGTCGCCTACCACCTGCGCATGCCGAACCAGAAGCAGGAAGCGGTCAAGCGCTTCAAGGAACTGAACTTCACCATCGTCGCCGCCGGCGATTCGTACAACGACACCGCCATGCTCGGCGAAGCCCACGGCGGCATCCTGTTTCACCCGCCGGAAAACGTCATCCGCGAATTCCCGCAATTCCCGGTCGTGCTCAATTACGACGACCTGCGCACGCAAATCGACAAAGCGTTTTTAGCTGCTAGTCGGTAGTCGCTAGTTATTAGCCAAGCCCTAGCTAACGACTAACCTCTAACCACTACCGACTAGCCCATGCATCGCGACCGTTTCTACACGCTTTCCGCTTCCTGCCCCGACCAGGTGGGCATCATTGCCCGCGTTTCCGGTTTCATCGCCGGCAATGGCGGCTGGATTCTCGAGTCGAGCTTCCACTCGGACGTGCTGAGCGGTCGCTATTTCATGCGTATCGAGATCAAGGCCGATTCGCTGCCCTGCCTGCTTGCCGAGTTCCGCGAGCGCTTCCGCACCGAAGTCGCCGAGCCGCTGTCGATGACCTGGCAGATCAACGACAGCGCCGTCAAGAAACGCGTCGTGGTCATGGTTTCGAAGCAGGAACACTGTCTTTACGACCTGCTGGCGCGCTGGCAGGCGCGCGAGCTCGACATCGAGATCCCCTGCGTCATCTCGAACCACGACACTTTCCGCGGTTTCGTCGAATGGCACGGCATTCCATTCCATCACGTGCCGGTCACCGCCGACAACAAACGGGCGGCCTACGCTGAGATGCAGCGCATTTTCGAGGATGTGCATGGCGACACCATGGTCCTCGCGCGCTACATGCAGATACTCTCGCCGGAACTGTGCGGCGCCCTGGCCGGCAGGATCATCAACATCCATCACAGCTTCCTGCCCAGCTTCGCCGGCGCCAAGCCTTATCACCAGGCCTACGAGCGCGGCGTCAAGCTGATCGGCGCGACCTGCCACTACGTCACGGCAGAACTCGACCAGGGTCCGATCATCGAGCAGGACGTCATCCGTATCGACCATTCCGATTCACCGGAAGACATGGTGCGTTACGGCAAGGACATCGAGAAGACCGTGCTCGCCCGCGGCCTGCGCTATCACCTGGAAGACCGGGTGCTGGTGCATGGCAACAAGACCATCGTCTTCCGCTGATTAAAGCGTGACCCCGTGCTGATCCGGCGCGAAGATTCGCTGCTGCTGGTTATCGACCTGCAGCACAAGCTGGCGCCGGCCATCCATGACGGCGAGCGCGTCGTCGCCAATGCCATCCGCCTGCTCGAAGGCGCCCGCCTGCTCGGCGTACCGGCCTTTGTTTCCGAACAATATGTGCGCGGCCTCGGCCCCAGTCTCGAAGCCATCCGCCAGGCGGCCGCCGAGGCCCGTTTCTTCGAAAAAACGCACTTCTCCTGCGCGGCCGAACCCGGCGTGCTCGATCTGTTGCGCAGCGCCCAGCGGCAACAGGTCATCCTGACCGGCACCGAGGCTCACGTCTGCGTGCTGCAGACCGCCTTCGGGCTGCTCGCGGCGGGCTTCGAAGTTTATCTGGTGGCCGATGCGGTCTCTTCGCGCACGCCGGAAAACCGCGCGGCGGCCATCGAGCGCCTGCGCGCTGCCGGGGTCGGCATCGTGACGACCGAAATGGTGCTCTTCGAATGGCTGCATGCGGCCGGCACCGAGCAGTTCCGCGCCCTGCTCCCGCTCATCAAATAAGCCCCAGCCGGAACCGGGCACCCGTTCGGCAGCCGGAACACGGGCAAAAAAAACGGGCACCCAAAGGTGCCCGAAGGAGAGAGACTACAGAGATTCTTAGTGGTGGTAAGCGCTTTCACCGTGCGAGGTGAGGTCAAGACCTTCACGCTCTTCTTCTTCCGGCACACGCAGACCGATCACGATATCAACCAGCTTGTAGGCCACCAGGGAAACGACACCGGACCAGACGACCACGGTACCGACACCCCACAGCTGGCTGATGACTTGCGTCGTCATGTCGAACGGGGCAACAGCGTTGGCCACGTAGTCATAGACACCCGTGCCGCCGAGGGCCGGATCAACGAAGACACCGGTCAGGATGGCACCGAGGATGCCGCCGATACCATGGACGCCGAAGACGTCGAGGGAGTCATCCGCACCGAGCAGCTTCTTCAGGCCATTGACGCCCCACAGGCAGACCACACCAGCCAGCAGGCCGATGATGATGGCGCCCATGACACCGACGAAACCAGCCGCCGGGGTGATCGCCACCAGACCGGCAACGGCACCGGAAGCAGCACCCAGCATGGAGGGCTTGCCCTTGAGCATCCATTCGGCAAACATCCAGGACAGCGCGGCGCAGGAAGTGGCAACCCAGGTATTGACCATGGCCAGGGCAGCACCGCCGGAGGCTTCGAGAGCTGAGCCGGCGTTGAAGCCGAACCAGCCGAACCACAGCAGGGAAGCGCCGATCATCGTGAAGGTCAGGGAGTGCGGAGCCATCGAGACATTGCCCAGGCCGGTACGCTTGCCAACCATGTAGGCACCGACCAGGCCGGCCACAGCAGCGTTGATATGCACGACGGTACCGCCGGCGAAGTCAAGCGCGCCCTTCTGGAACAGGAAACCAGCCGTCTTGCCGGCGATTTCGCCAGCTGCAGCATCGATGTAGGCATCCGGACCCGCCCAGTACCAGACCATGTGGGCCATCGGGATGTAGGACAGCGTGAACCAGATGACCATGAAGACCAGCACGGCAGCGAACTTGGCACGTTCGGCAAAGGCACCGACAATCAGGCCGCAGGTAATCGCTGCGAAGGCGCCCTGGAAGATCACGAAAGCCAGTTCGGAGATGACCACGCCCTTGGAGAAGGTGGCGCCGACGGATTCAATGGTGACGCCCTTCAGGAAGAGCTTGTCGAGCACGCCGAAGAATTCGTTACCCTCGGTGAAGGCAGCCGAGTAGCCATAGACCACCCAGAGCACAGAGATCAGCGAGAAGGTCACGAAAACCTGCATCAGCACCGACAGCATGTTCTTGGTGCGGACCAGGCCGCCGTAGAACAGGGCCAGACCGGGGATCGACATCAGGATGACCAGGGCGGCACAGACCATGACCCAGGCGTTGTCACCCTTGTTGGCGACCAGCGGAGCCGGTGCGGCAGCCGGAGTAGCCTCGGCGGCAGCAGCCGGAGCCGCGGCAGGTGCTGCTGCAGCAGCGGAAGCAGCGGCCGGGGCCGTGGCGACCGGCTCGGCAGCAGCCTTGTCGTCAGCCCAGACCGGCGCGCCAAAACTGACGGCACCCAGCAGGGCGAGCATTGCAAATAGGCGTTTCATTACGCGATCTCCTTACAGGGCATCGGTACCGGTTTCACCGGTACGGATACGAATGACTTGTTCGAGTTCGAAGACAAAAATCTTGCCGTCACCGATCTTGCCGGTGCTGGCGGATTTTTCGATGGCTTCGATGACCTGATCCAGTTGCTCGCTTTTGACAGCGGCCTCGATTTTCACTTTCGGCAGGAAATCGACGACATACTCGGCACCCCGATACAGCTCGGTATGCCCTTTTTGCCGGCCGAAACCCTTCACTTCAGTGACCGTGATGCCTTGCACGCCGATGGCGGAAAGCGCTTCACGCACTTCGTCAAGCTTGAACGGCTTGATGATGGCGGTAACGAATTTCATGAGTAGTTCCTCACAAGGGTTGATATTGATGACTTCCCCGTCAACGCCGGCCGGGTCGCCGACGGGGAAGTTTTAAAGCGGATTAGAAAGTCTTGGTGACGGAGAGGACGGCGGTGGAACGACCGGCGTTCTTGAAAGGCGACGAAGCGTCAGGAACAGCAGCGTTCTTGGAAACCGAGTCAGCGAAACAGTAGAACTCGGCGGTCGTGCAGTTGCCCTTGGCGTTGGTGCCGACATAGGCCAGACCAACCACCCAGCCGCTGATATCCTTGGTCACGCCAAGCTTCCAGTCGGTGTAGTCAATCTTGCGGTTACCGGTGGTACCGTTATATTCGTAGTCTTTGGCGAACAGGTGGCCAACGTGACCATTGACGCCCCAACCTTCGCCCAGATCGTAGGCGCCGTTGAGTTCCAGATAGCTGGTACCTTCGGATTTCGGCAGCTTGAAATATTCCTTGACCGCATAGGAGTACTTCAGGGTCAGGAACTTCCAGCTACCAGCGACGTACAATTCGAGATTATCGACGTTACCTGACACGTTTGCGGTGGTATCGCGGAAATTGGTACCAGAGAGGAAGGCAGTGGCAGACGAACCCGGGTAGTAGTAGTACAGGGCGCCGACGTCAACGCCGAAATCGCCAAAAGCACCCTTCCAGCCGCCGTAGAAGTCCATTTCGATGTTGCCGCCCGGGAAGCCTGCGCCGGAGGAAACATTGGAGTTCCAGTTGCCGAGGTAAACGCCGCTGGAATGCGAGTAATCGATACCGCCCTGGATAGCCGGCTTGCCAAAGGTCTGGTCGATACCGCGGAAACGGTAGCTCGAGGCCAGGGTCAGGTTGCCGGTCACGGTATGTTCGCTGGCCGGGGCAGCTTCTTCAGCAAAAGCCGGGACAGCGAAGGCGCCAACGAGGGCCAGGGCGATGAGGGATTTTTTCATTGTTTCTCTCCTGCGATTAAAGTTGAAATAACAAAATGAATTTTGTGTAACACAATGTAGCAGAAGGCGTGCCAGGCTTGTTTATTCATTTAAATCAGCACGTTGCAAACCATGCCCGGCAAACCCCTTTCAGTATACGCACCAATTGCGTGCGCATGTTTGCTGGCACGCACCAAGCGCGAGCGATTGCCCCGAAAAGGGTCCGGAAGCGCTGTGTTACACTTTTTCGCTGAGGAGGAAGACCATGTTTGATCCCAAAACCCTTGAAGATTTCGGCGCCAAGATGAGCGCCCTGTTTGCCAATTCACCCGCCGGCGATATCGAGAAAAATGCCAAGGCGGTATTGAGCGGCTTCCTGGCCAAACTCGATCTGGTGACGCGCGAGGAATTCGATGTCCAGACCCAGGTACTGGCCCGCACGCGCGAAAAGCTCAAGGAACTCGAAGGCCGTATCGAAGCGCTGGAAAAATCCCGGCCGGCCTAGGCCCTAACCATGGCGCTGGCCGTCGCTCACAGTCGCGGACTCGACGGCCTGAACGCACCGCCGGTCCTGGTCGAGGTCCATATTGCCAGCGGCCTGCCCAGCTTCACGCTGGTCGGCCTGCCCGACACCGAAGTCAAGGAAGCGCGCGACCGCGTGCGCGCCGCCATTCTCAATTCCGGCTTCGAGTTTCCCGCCAAACGCATTACCGTCAATCTTGCTCCGGCCGATCTGCCCAAGGAATCCGGGCGCTTCGACCTGCCGATCGCCCTGGGCATACTCGGCGCCAGCGGCCAGGCACCGGCCAAGGCACTGGCCGATTACGAATTTGCCGGCGAACTGTCACTCTCCGGCGAATTGCGGCCGATTCGCGGGGCGCTGGCCATGGCCTTGCAGACAGCGGGCAACGGCAAGGCCTTCATCCTGCCCGGAGCGAGTGCCCGGGAAGCAGCGCTGACCGGCGCCGACAACATTCTTGCGGCCAATTCGCTCCTTGAAGTCTGTGCCCATCTGGCCGGGCAAAACGAGCTGGCCGCACCGACCGCAGCGGCCTGCGTAACCGGGCCGGATTACCCCGACCTCGGCGAGGTCCGGGGCCAGAACCAGGCCAAACGGGCGCTGGAGATCGCCGCAGCCGGCGGCCATTCGCTGCTCATGATCGGCCCGCCGGGTTCCGGCAAATCGATGCTCGCCGCCCGCCTGCCCGGCCTGATGCCGGCCCTGACGATAGAGGCGGCGCGCGCTTCGGCCGCCGTGCTGTCGCTGGCCGGGCAGTTCCGGCCCGAGCAGTTCGGCGTCCGTCCCTATCGCCAGCCGCATCACACCGCCTCGGCCGTCGCCCTGGTCGGTGGCGGCAATCCGCCGCGCCCCGGCGAAATCAGTCTGGCCCACCAGGGAATCCTGTTCCTCGACGAAATCCCCGAGTTCGACCGGAAAGTCCTGGAAACCCTGCGCGAACCGCTGGAGAGCGGCCGCATCCATATTGCCCGGGCAGCGCGGCATGCCGAATTCCCCGCCGAATTCCAGCTGGTCGCCGCAATGAATCCCTGCCCCTGCGGTTTCCATGGTCACCGCAACGGTAAATGCCGGTGCACACCCGACCAGATTGCCCGTTACAAGGGGCGGCTTTCCGGCCCCTTCCTCGACCGCATCGACCTGCTCATCGAAGTCCCGGCCCTGCCGGCCGAGGCGCTGACCGGCAAGGCCGAAGGCGAATCTTCGGCCAGCGTGCGTTGCCGCGTCGAAGCCGCGGCCGCCCGACAATTTCAACGCCAGGGCAAGTCCAACGCCCGCCTGGCCGGTGGCGAAATCGACGCGCTTTGCCCGCCCGACGAAGCCGGCAGCAAACTGCTCAAACAGGCCATTGCCCGCCTCGACCTGTCGGCCCGCGCCTGGCACCGCATCCTGAAAGTCGCCCGAACCATTGCCGACCTGGCCGGCAGCGAACCAATCCTCGCCCCGCATGTCGGAGAAGCCATCCAGTATCGGCGTCTCGCCCATGACTAAACCCGGCCAGGCCCCGCGCGGCATAGCGATGTTGCTGGCCGCACTCTCTGCCCTCGGCCCGTTTTCCATCGACACCTACCTGCCGTCCTTTCACGAAATCGGCGCGCAGTTGCAGGCCACCCCGATACAGGTCCAGCAGACGCTCTCGGCCTACCTGCTGGCCTTTGCCCTGATGACCCTGTGGCACGGCGCGATTTCCGACCGTTTCGGCCGCCGTCGCGTCATTCTCGCCGCCCTTGGGCTGTTCGGCCTGGCTTCGGCCGGCTGCACCTTCGCCACCAGCATCGAGCAATTGTGGTTCTGGCGCGCCATGCAGGGCGTCACCGCCGGCGCCGGCATCGTCATCAGCCGGGCCATCGTCCGCGACCTGTTCGATGGTGCTTCGGCGCAGCGCCTGATGTCGCAGATCACCATGATGTTCGCACTGGCGCCGGCCATTGCGCCGGTCATCGGCGGCTGGCTGCAAACCTTTTTCGGCTGGCGCTCGGTCTTCGCCTTCCTGGTGGTAGCGACGGCCGTCCTTGGCCTGGCCTGCTGGAAGCTGCTGCCGGAAACCCTGCCACCGGAAAGGCGCCAGTCGCTGCAACCAGCCTACCTCGGGCGGACTTACTGGAAGGTCATGACCTCACCGCGTTTCCTGTTCGCCTGCGCGGCGCTGTCGCTGAATTTTCTCGGTTTCTTCATCTACGTGCTGTCGGCGCCGGTTTTCCTGATGACCCACCTCGGCGTGCCGGAAACCGGCTTCCTCTGGCTGTTCGGCCCGGCCATGAGCGGGCTGATGGGCGGCGCCTGGCTGTCCGGCCGGCTCGCTGGCAAGCGCTCGCTGGAAAAGACCATCGCCCTCGGCTATCTGCTGATGATCAGCGCCGTGGTCTTCAATGTCGGTCTGAATCTCGCACTGCCGCCGGCCCTGCCGTGGAGCGTCATGCCGATATTCGTGTACACCCTGGGCATGTCCCTGGCCATGCCCTGCCTGACCATCCTCGCCCTCGACCCGTTCCCGGAACAACGCGGCCTGGCCGCTTCCTGCCAGACCTTCTTCCAGTCCGGCGCCAACAGCATCGCCGCCGCGCTGATCGTTCCCCTGCTCTGGGGCTCGACCCTGACCCTCGCCCTTGGCATGGCCGGCCTGATGACACTGGGCGGGCTGGCCGCACTGGCCCATCAAAAATGGAGACTGAAATCATGAAACTGCCCGCCTGGCTCGGCTCAACCCTCGCCGCCCTCGGCGCCGCCCTGCTGCCAGCCTGCGACGCCGTCAACCTGCCGGAAATCAAACCCGGCCAGACGACCGCCGCCGAAGTCCGTTCGCGTCTGGGCAATCCCGGTTTTGAATTCGGCAACGACGACGGCAGCGTGACCTGGGAATATTCCCGGCAACCGAATGGCACGACCTGCTACATGATCACCATCGGCGCCGACCAAATCGTCCAGAAGATGGAACAGGTACTGACCGAAGCCAATTTCGCCCGCGTGCGCGACGGCATGAACCGCGACGAAATCCGCCGCCTGCTCGGCGCCCCGGGCTCCAGGGTGGTCTTCAACAATCTTGGCGAAGATATCTGGGAATGGCGCATTGCCGGCATGCCGCCGATGGAGGAAACCTACTTCATGGTGCATTTCGACCTGGCCTCCGGTGGCGTCAAGAAAACGTCGAAACGTGTCACCGCGAAAGGCTAGATAAATCAAGGCACTTGGCAGGCCGGGCAGCGGCCGGTAAACTAGCGCCTCTGTCGAGGAGCGCTGCGACCCCGAAATGGGCCAGGCTCGGCAATGATCAACGGCGCTCGCAAACCCAGCCGGTTTGTGGCGCCGTTTGTTTTTGCGGCGTACCCGGTGCATTTTCGTTTTGCCGAGGTGATCATGATTCAAGCCGACCGTACTACCGAACTTTCCGCCCTGCTCCAGCAACGCCTGCTCATTCTCGACGGCGCCATGGGCACCATGATCCAGCGTCACGGCCTGCAGGAAGCGGATTACCGCGGCGAGCGCCTGAAAAATCATCCACATGACCTCAAGGGCAACAACGACCTGCTGCTGCTGACCCAGCCCGCCATCATCAGCGGCATCCACCGCGCCTACCTCGAAGCCGGTGCTGACATCCTCGAGACCTGCACCTTCAATTCGACCTCGGTGTCGCAGGCCGATTACAACCTGACCGAGCTGGTCTATGAGCTGAATTTCGAAGGCGCCCGCCTGGCCCGTGAGCTGTGCGACGAATTCACCGCCGCCAACCCGGCCAAGCCGCGCTTCGTCGCCGGCGTCCTCGGCCCGACCAGCCGCACGGCCTCGATCTCGCCGGACGTCAACGATCCCGGCTACCGCAATGTCACGTTTGACGAGCTGGTCGCCAACTACATCGAATCGATCACCGGCCTGGTCGAGGGGGGCGCCGACATCCTGCTCGTCGAAACGGTATTCGACACACTGAACGCCAAGGCCGCGCTGTTCGCCATCGAGACTTTCTTCGAGCGCGTCGGCCGGCGCTGGCCGGTGATGATTTCCGGCACGATTACCGACGCCTCGGGGCGCACCCTGTCCGGCCAGACCACAGAGGCCTTCTGGAATTCGCTGAACCACATCAAGCCCTTGAGTTTTGGTCTTAACTGCGCACGAAGCGCCAAGGAACTGCGCCAGTACGTCGAGGAACTGTCGCGCGTCTGCGACTGCTACGTCTCAGCCCACCCGAACGCCGGCCTGCCCAACGCCTTCGGCGGCTACGACGAAACACCGGAAATGCTCGCTGACGAGATCGAAAGCTGGGCAAAAACCGGCATCGTCAATATTGTCGGCGGCTGTTGCGGTACCTCGCCGGATCACATCCGGATCATCGCCGAACGCGTCGCCGCGGTCACGCCGCGCGTCATCCCGCAAGTCGAGAAGAAACTGCGCCTCTCCGGCCTCGAACCCTTCAACGTCGGCGCCGATTCGCTCTATGTGAATGTCGGCGAACGCACCAACGTCACCGGCTCGAAGGCCTTCGCGCGCATGATTTTGGAGGGCCGTTTCGACGACGCCCTGGCCGTCGCCCGCCAGCAGGTCGAAAACGGCGCCCAGGTCATCGACATCAACATGGACGAGGCGATGCTCGACTCGATCGCCGCGATGGACCGCTTTTTGAAGCTGATCGCCTCGGAACCGGACATCTCGCGCGTGCCGATCATGATCGACTCCTCGAAATGGGAAGTCATCGAAGCCGGCCTGAAATGCATCCAGGGCAAGGGCATCGTCAATTCCATCTCGATGAAGGAAGGCGAAGCCAAGTTCCTGCACCAGGCCCGCCTCGCCCGCCGCTACGGCGCCGCGGTGATCGTCATGGCCTTCGACGAAAAGGGCCAGGCCGACACTTACGCCCGCAAGACGGAAATCTGCCAGCGCGCCTACGAACTGCTGACCAGCATTGGTTTCCCGGCCGAAGACATCATCTTCGATCCGAACATCTTCGCCATCGCCACCGGCATTCCCGAACACGACAACTACGCCGTCGATTTCATTGAATCGGTGCGCTGGATCAAGCAGCACCTGCCGCATGCCCATATTTCCGGCGGCGTTTCCAATGTCTCGTTCAGTTTCCGCGGCAACGATGCGGTGCGCGAAGCCATCCACACCGTTTTCCTCTACCACGCCATCCAGGCCGGTATGACCATGGGCATCGTCAATGCCGGCATGCTCGGCGTTTACGACGATCTCGAACCGGTGCTGCGCGAGAAGGTTGAAGATGTGGTTTTGAATAAAAACCCCGGCGCCGGTGAAGCGCTCGTCGATTTCGCCCAGACCGTCAAGGAAGGCAAGGCCAAGGACAGCGGCCCGGATCTTTCCTGGCGCGAACAGTCCGTCGAGAAGCGCCTGGAACATGCGCTGATCAAGGGCATCACCGATTTCGTCGTGGCCGATACCGAGGAAGTGCGCGCCCAGCTCGAAGCCGAGGGCAAGCCGCCGCTTTCCGTCATTGAAGGGCCGCTGATGAACGGCATGAACCACGTCGGCGACCTGTTCGGCGCTGGCAAGATGTTCCTGCCGCAAGTGGTCAAGTCGGCCCGTGTCATGAAACAGGCCGTCGCCCACCTGCTGCCTTACATCGAAGCCGAAAAAGCCCGCACCGGCCTGGGCAGCAAGGGCAAGATTCTGATGGCGACAGTCAAGGGCGACGTGCACGACATCGGCAAGAACATCGTCGGCGTCGTGCTCGGCTGCAATGGCTACGACGTTGTCGACCTCGGCGTCATGGTCAGTTGCGACAACATCCTGAAGGCCGCCCTTGAGCATCGCGTCGACATCATCGGCCTGTCCGGCCTGATCACGCCCTCGCTCGAAGAAATGGCCCACGTCGCCAGCGAAATGCAGCGCCTGAACATGAAGCAGCCGCTGCTCATCGGCGGCGCCACGACAAGCCGCGCCCATACCGCGATCAAGATCGCGCCCAATACCGAAGGCGCCGTGGTCTACGTGCCGGATGCCTCGCGCGCCGTCGGCGTCGCCACCAAGCTGCTTTCGGCCGACCAGCGCGACGGCTACATGGCCGAGATCGTCGCCGAATACGAAACCGTGCGCGCCGAACACGCCGGCCGCAAGGGCGCCACCCTGGTCACACTGACCGAGGCCCGCGCCAACCGTTTCACGTGGAACGAAAGCCATACGCCAGTCAAACCGCAACAGCCCGGCCGCCACACGCTGACGCTGGACCTGGAAAAACTGGTGCCCTACATCGACTGGTCGCCCTTCTTCCAGAGCTGGGACCTGGCCGGCCGCTACCCGGCCATCCTGCAAAACGAGGTGGTCGGCGAAACTGCCCGCCAGTTGTTTGCCGATGCGCAAGCCATGCTGAGCAAAATCGTCAGCGAGAAGTGGTTGACCGCCAAGGCCGTGTTCGGCCTTTACCCGGCGCGCGGCGACAACGAAGACATCATCATCTACAGCGATGAAAGCCGCACGACCGAGCTGACCCGCTGGGTCGGCCTGCGCCAGCAGCACAAGCAGCCGAAGGGACGTTTCAACGTTGCGCTCGCCGATTATGTCGGGGCAGAAGACTACGTCGGCGCCTTCGCCGTCACTGCCGGTCTGGGCATCGATGAACGCGTCGCCGCCTTCGAAAAAGCCAACGACGACTACTCGGCGATCATGCTCAAGTCGCTCGCCGACCGTTTCGCTGAAGCCGCTGCCGAATGGCTGCACGCCGAAGTACGCACTCACTACTGGGGCTACGCGAGCGACGAGAAGCTCGACAGCGAAGCGCTGATCGCCGAGCAATACCAGGGCATCCGCCCCGCCCCCGGCTACCCGGCTTGCCCGGACCACACCGCCAAGCGCGAACTGTTCCCCCTGCTCGACGCGCCGAACACGGCCGGCATGCAACTCACCGAATCCTGCGCGATGACGCCGGCAGCGGCGGTGTCCGGCTTCTACATCGGACATCCGGCATCGACCTACTTCGCCATTCCGAAGATCGCACGCGATCAGCTGGAAGATTGGGCGGCACGCAAGGGCATGTCGCTCAAGGACGCCGAGTACTGGCTGGCGCCGCTGCTCTGATCCGGGACTTGCTGCAAAAAAAAGGCCTCGCATGCGAGGCCTTTTTTCCATCGGCTTGATGCAGCGCTACTTCAACGGCAGGTAGATATCCGTCACCAGATCAGCCTCGGCCGTTTCCGGCAGCAGGTTCAGGTAATGGAAATACAGCGGGAAATCGCGCAGTTCCTCGCCGCTCTCCGGTAGCCACTCGCGGTAAAGCGGGTAGATGCTTTCGCCGATCCGGGTATGCGAACCGCAGTGCCGCACCCGCGCACAACGCCCGCCGGGAATGCACTTGTTGAGCACGCCCTGCGCATTAGGCGGCACCTCGGCCGGCACTTCACCAGCGATGTCGAAACGGAACTGATCCGGCTCCGTCGTATCGGGATTGTCGTAGACAATGCCGAAGCTCCGGCTGCTCTGTTTGGGTGAAAGACCGCTTTGCTGGCGCCAGGCAATGAACTCAGCAACCGATTCATTGACGCGCTCGGGCGGGCCGCGATGTTCGCGCACCGCGAGCAAGGTCGTTGTGAAATTGACGATTTCAACCTGCATGTTTCTCTTCCTTTCCGGGATACGGAATCGATAGCGCTCGTGCCACGACACCCAGTCCGGCCCGCGCCTGAATGCGGAGGGCGACTTGCCGAAGGTGTTCCTGAAAGCGCGGGAAAACGATTCCGGGTTTTCAAAGCCGGCATCCAGCGCGATGTCGATCACCTTCCGCCGCCGGTTCAAGGCGAGCTGGTAACTGGCCCGCCGCAGCCGCAACAGGAGGACGTAACGCCCGACACTGGTCCCGACAAACTCGGCGAATTGCCGATGGAAATGGAATTTGGAGAAATTCGCGACCTGGCTCAGTTGCTCCACGCTCAGACTCTCGTCGAGATGGGCCTCGATGTAATCAAGGACCCGGCCCAATCGTGCCGCGTACGCTGTTGCCCTGGTTTCGCTCATCGTTCTTCCTCTATCCATGGCCAGCACTATGCGCGACGCGCCGGCTGAAATCCTGACTCCAATTGCTCACTATGCGGAAAGCCCTCGATGTAACGACTGATTCATGGGGGAATGCTGCAATACCATGGCCGTTTCGACGCAAGGATTGTGACCGAAAGCCTCAACGCGGGCGATAATCGCGCCTCCGACTACCGTCTATTGCCGCCATGCCCCGTCACCCGCACATCCTATTCGACCTCGATGGCACCCTGATCGACTCCGCCCCCGCCATCCTGGCGAGTTTTCGCGAGGCCTTTGCGCGGACCGGCATTGCGCCGGCGCGGAGCATCAACGAAAGCGTGATCGGCCCGCCTCTCGTGGAAACCCTGCAACTGCTTTCGGGCAGCGACGATCCGGCCTTGATCGCGCGGCTGGTCGAAGCCTTCAAGGCGAGTTATGACAGCGAGGGCTACAAGGCGACGGCCGCCTTTGCCGGGGTCGGCGAATTGCTCGCCGAACTGGCCGGTGCCGGGCTGACGCTGTCGATTGCCACCAACAAGCGCCTGCATCCGACCCGGCTGATCCTCGATCATCTCGGCTGGAGCGGACATTTCGCCCATGTTTATGCCCTCGACCTGTTTACACCGCGCCTGCCCGACAAGGCGGCGATGATTGCCCGGCTGCTCGCCGACCAGAACATTGCCAGAGAGCAGGCAATCTACATTGGCGACCGCAGCGAGGACGGCGAATCGGCCGACGCCAACGGCCTGCCCTTCATCGCTGTAACCTGGGGTTACGGCAGCCTGACTGCCGCCGAAATGCGCACCGACTGGCGGGCCGTGGCGCAGCCGGAAGCGCTGGGCGCGCTGCTGCTCGGCAAATGAGCACATGAACCTCGCCACCGCCGTCGACCTCACCCCCTTCAACACCCTCGCCCTGCCCGGCAAGGCGGCGCGCTATCTGCGCGTCACCGACGCCGCACAGTTGACCGATCCGGCGTTGAAAAACATGCCGCGCTTCATCCTCGGCGGCGGCAGCAACCTCGTGCTGACCGGCGACTTTGCCGGCCTGCTGCTGCACATGGCCATTCCAGGCAAACGCCTGCTCAGGGAAGACGCAGAGGCTTTCTACATCGAAGCCGGCGCCGGTGAAAACTGGCACGACTTCGTTCAATGGACCTTGCAACAGGGCTGGCCCGGCCTGGAAAACCTCAGCCTGATTCCCGGCACGGTCGGTGCCGCACCGATCCAGAATATCGGCGCCTACGGGCTGGAAGTCGGCGAATGTTTCGACTCGCTGACGGCCTGGGATTTTGAAAAACAGGCCTTCGTCAGTTTCGATCGTGACAGCTGCCGTTTCGCCTACCGCGACAGCCTGTTCAAGCAGCAGGGCTGGCATCTGGACGGCCGGATGGCGATCGTTTCCGTGGTTTTCCGCCTGCCGAAAGCCTGGCAACCCAATATCCGCTACGCCGACCTGGCCCAGGAGCTGGCGGCCCAGGAAATCAGCGCGCCGACCCCGCAGGATGTCGCCAGGGCGATCATTGCCGTACGCCAGCGCAAACTGCCCGACCCGGCGCAGATCCCGAATACCGGCAGCTTTTTCCACAATCCGGTGGTCAGCGCCGAAGAAGCCGGGCGACTGGCCGCCGATTTCCCGGATCTGCCGCGTTATCCGCAGCCGGATGGCCGGGTCAAGCTGGCCGCTGGCTGGCTGATCGAGCAGGCCGGCTGGAAAGGAAAAAATCTCGGGCCGGTCGGCATGTATGAAAAACAGGCGCTGGTCCTGGTCAATCGCGGCGGCGCCACCGGCGACGATGTAAAACGCACCATGGCCGCCGTGCAGGCCGATGTCAGGGCGCGCTTTGCGGTGGCTCTGACGCCGGAGCCGATTTTTCTTTAACCGACAGGCAGGCAGCGATGCCGGTCGCCACGACATCGGCCATCAGCACCTGACGCTCGGGATCGAGCAACTCCAGTTCTTCTTCCTGATGCTTGATGACGCCCGCCTCGAAGAGCACGGCCGGCAGCGTCGTGCGGTACAAAACCACCAGGTGGTCGTAGTACCAGACGCCGTTTTCAGCATCGGCCGGCTTGTGTTTGCGGGCATGCCAGGGGGTCGGCTCAAAGCCGGCCCGGCGCATCTGGCTGCCGATGGCCGCAGCGCAGCGCAGGCTGGTTTCGAGATCCGGACTCTCGTGCGACACGAAAATGCCATAGCCGCGTTTGACGTCGGTATGGGTGCGCTCGACACCTTCCCAGACCCAGGGTTTGAGCCAGGCTTCGCCAATCGAGTCGTGGTGGATGGAAATGAAAAAATCGCTACCCCTGGCCTGCGCCGGCCGTGCCGTCAGACTGCCGATATCGCCGGCGAAATTGATTTCGCGCACGGCCAGGGCGCGCTGCTGCAGGGCGCTCGCCAGGGCTCGGGCCAGCATGCCGTTGAATTCGAATTCCGGCCGGCCGCGCGCACTCAGCGCGCCGGTATCTTTCAAGCCATGCCCGACGTCGACGGCCACCAGCGGTTCGGCCATCGTCAGATTTGGCAGGCAGGCCAGGCCCAGCCAGGAAAGGTAGCGCATCATCATCGGTGAATTATCGGCTGGAAATCGCCCAAAGGCTTGCGCTATAGTCTGGCGCATCACCAGAGGATCAGCAAAATAATGAGCGACAACACCTCCCCGCCGCGCGGCACGACAGCCCATAGTCCCGACCTCAACTGGAGTCAGGTCCGCGAAACCGTGCTGATGCTTGAACTGGCCGCCGTCCAGATCGAGGCGGCAATGAAGGACAGCCATACCTCGGTCGAGGTGCTGACCAACTCCTTCACCACCATGGCCGGCTACATGCGAAGTATTTCCGATACCGTCGAGACCCTGCCGGACGATGGTGTGGTCGGTCAGGCCAAGCAGAACCTGTGCGGTGTTTCCGAGCACGTCTCGAGCATGGTGCACCAGGCCATCATCGCCTTCCAGTTCTACGACAAACTGGTCCAGCGCCTGGCCCATGTCGGCGTCAGCCTGGGCGACCTGAGCAATCTGGTCGGCGATACGCAGCGCCTGTTCAACCCGGGCGAGTGGGTCGACCTGCAAACCCGGATCAAGTCAAAATATTCGACGCGCGAAGAAATCGCCATGTTCGAGGCGGTAATGCACGGCATGCCGGTGCATGCAGCGATTGAACACTTCATGGCTGAAATGAACGAGAAAAGCGACGATATCGAGCTCTTCTGAATACCGCCGCCGATTTTCAGAAGGCGCTCGGCGCTTCCCAGACGATATTGGCCTTGGGGCCGGCCCGGCCGGTTCTTTCCAGCATGTCGATCAGCGGCCAGGCCCGCGAGCTCAGGCCAACCGGACGTTCGACCGCCGGCCGCTCCTCTTCGTCGAAGTCGTCGACCTCCGCCCCGGGTGCTTCCTGTTGCACGGCAGCGCGCAGGGCATCGGCCGCCGCCTGCATTTCCGGCTGGGCGAAGGCGCCGCGCGCCGTCGTTTCCTTGCCGATCATTTGCAGCAGATTTTTTGCCGCTTCGGCAAACATCAGCAATTCACCGGTCTCGCTTGAATAAAATCTTATCAGCATATGCTTTCCTTTTGCGCCAGCGGGTTGTCAGAGCGCCCGGCCTTCGTGCACAATGAGCTCAACGGGAGACGATAATGAACAATGATAGTACCGCCAAACCCTGGGAGATAGGGACCGACGAGTTGGAACGCTCGGCGCTGGAAGAGTGCGTCAAGCGTCAGCGTCTCGATCGCCGGGTTTCGGTCATGGTCATGCCGGCCAACCATTGCGAGCTGGGCATCCAGTTTGCCCGCCTCGGCGCCCAGGTCATCGTTGCCGACGAACCGTCGCATCAGCACGAAGTCGAAGGCCGCATCCTGGCATCCGGCCTGCGCGACGAAATCCGCTATACCCCCTGTGCCATCCCGGCCCCGCCGGAAGACCCGAGCGGCGAACCCTTTGACATCATTTTCGTCCGGCGCAGCCTGTGCAGCGTGCCCTACGACGAGGCCCGCCAGATTGTTCGCCAGTTGCTGCGCCAGTTGCGTATCGGCGGCAAGCTGTATCTCTCCGTCCTCGGCCTGCATTCGGAACTGAGCGAGGGCTATCTCGCCAAGGACCTGCCGATTGAGGAACGTTTCAGCCCGCTCGCTCCCGACCTGGCGAAAAAATACGTCATCCCCTTCCCCGTCTGCCTGTACTCCGAACGCAACCTGTTCATGCTGCTGCTCGAAGCCGGCGGCAGCGTGCTGCGCACGCTGACCACGACCTACGGCAACGTCAAGGGCGTCGCCGTCCGGGTCTGACTTGCGCCTCGGCATCGACCTCGGCGGCAGCAAGATAGAAATCATCGCGCTGGCCGACGATGGCCAGGAGTTATTGCGCCAGCGCATCGCCACGCCGCAGGGCGATTACCCGGCGACCCTGGCCGCCATTGCCGGGCTCATCGCCAATGCCGAAGGTGAGCTGGGCCGGCGCGGCACAGTCGGCATCGGCATCCCCGGCGCCGAATCGCTGGTCAGCGGGCTGGTCAAGAATGCCAATTCCACCTGCCTGATCGGCCAGCCCCTGCGCCAGGACCTGCAAGCCCGGCTCGGCCGCGAAATCCGCCTGGCCAACGATGCGAACTGCTTTGCGCTGTCGGAAGCGATCGATGGCAGCGGCCGCGGAGCGGAAATCGTCTTCGGTGTCATTCTTGGCACCGGGGTCGGCGGCGGCATCGTCGTGCACGGCCGGGTGCTGACCGGGGCCAATGCCATCGCCGGGGAATGGGGCCACAACCCCTTAGCCTTGCCCGACACTGATCCAGCAAGCGCTCCCGAATGCTATTGCGGCCGGCGCGGCTGTGTCGAAGCCTGGCTGTCCGGCCCGGCGCTGAGCCGTGATCATTTTGCCCACTCCAGTCAGTCGCTTGATGCCGTAGCCATCGAAGCCCGGGCGATGGCCGGTGATGCTGCCTGCGAAGCCACGTTGCAACGCTACGAGGCCCGCCTCGGTCGGGCACTGGCCAACGTCATCAACATCCTCGATCCGCAGGTCATCGTGCTCGGCGGCGGTCTGTCGAAAATGCCCCGGCTTTATCGCAACCTGCCGAACTGCTGCACGCCGCATGTCTTTTCCGATGCCTGCTACACCAGAATCCTGCCGCCGACACATGGGGATTCCTCGGGGGTGCGTGGTGCCGCCTGGTTGTGGAATTGATGGCAAAATCCGGCAACCATGGCGCACATCTCCCTCTTCATCGGCGGCATCCGACCGCTACCCGAATCCGGGCGGCCGACCGGCATCTACAAGCAGCAGGTCACTAGCCCGCTCGAACTCGGCCCCGACGGCTTCGTCGGCGACCAGCAGGCCGACCGCCGGGTACATGGCGGCCCGGAAAAGGCCGTGCATCTCTATCCGGCAGCGCATTACGCCCGCCTGGCCGAGCGTTTCCCTGATGCCGCCAGTCAGCTTGTGGCGGGCAGCATGGGCGAAAACATCTCGACCGGGGAACTCGATGAAAGCGCTGTCCATCTCGGCGATATCTGGCAACTCGGCGGTGCCCGGCTACAGGTCTGCCAGCCGCGCAACCCGTGCTGGAAAATCGACGAACGCTTCGCCTGCGCAGGCATGGCCGCGTTCATCGCCGAGCAGCGCCTGACCGGCTGGTACTGGCGCGTCGTCCAGCCGGGCCGCGTCGCCCCCGGCGACCCGCTGCTGCCCTGGCAGATTGCCGACGATGCGCCCAGTCTGGCAGCTGCCATGGTCTTGTGGCAGAGCCATCGTCCGGCGCTGAACGATCTCGAACAGCTGGCGGCGACCGCCGGCATCGCGACGCAATGGCAACAGAAGATCGAGCAGCGCATCGCCTGGCTGCGGCAAAACCTCGTCACCACCCCGGACCCGGGGTTTCACGTGAAACCGGAACAATCATGAGCGAAACGGCCGGCCGCCCGTGGCTGCGGCTTTTCCTGCCGTTTGCCGCCGGCTACTTCCTGTCCTACCTGTACCGCACGGCCAACGCCATCATCGGCCCGGTGCTGGCGCGCGAGCTGAACCTCGGCGACAACGCGCTCGGCCTGCTGACCAGCACCTATTTCCTCGCCTTTGGCGCCGCCCAATTACCGCTCGGCATGCTGCTCGACCGCTTCGGGCCGCGCCGCGTCGAAGCCGGCCTGTTGCTGCTCGCCGCCGCCGGTGCGGCGACCTTCGGCCTGGCCGACACGCTGGGCGGCCTGGCTGTCGGCCGCGCCCTCATCGGCCTCGGCGTTGCCGCCTGCCTGATGGCCTCATTCAAGGCTTTCAGCCTGTGGTTCCCACCGGAAAAACAGGCATCGCTGACCGGCTGGGTCATGGCTTCCGGCGGCCTCGGTGCGCTGGCCGCTGCCAAGCCGCTCGAACTGGCACTGGGTTTCGCCAGCTGGCGGGAAATTTCGCTCGGCCTGGCCGTGGCAACGCTGCTCGTCGCTGCCCTGCTCTGGTTCTTCGTGCCGGATCAGGCAGCGCACACCAAGGGGGGTGGCATCGGCGAACAATTGCGCGGTGTCAAAGCCGTTTTCTCCAGCAAGCATTTCTGGCGCTACGCCCCGATGGGCTTTTGCTTCACCGGCGGCTTCATGGCCGTTCAGGGCCTCTGGGCCTCGCGCTGGATGAGCGTGCTCGAAGGCCTGGATGGTGCGGCCGTCGCCAGCCGCCTGACGCTGATGAGCGGCAGCATGCTGGCCGGCTTCGTGTTCATGGGATTTTTCGCCACCGCCCTGGTCCGCCGGGGCATCAAGCTGGAAAAAATCTATCTCGGCTCGATGTTCATCGCCCTCGCCAGCTTCGGGCTGATCAGCGGCCTGCCAAGCCTGGCCGGCAACCTGTTGTGGCCGGTGCTCGGCGCCTGCTTCTCGCTCTCCAATATTTCCTATTCGCTGGTCGCCCAGGCTTTTCCACCAGCCCTTTCCGGACGTGCCAATACCTCGCTGAACCTGCTCGTCTTTGCCGGCGCCTTTGGCCTGCAGTGGGGCATCGGCATTTTCGTCGATGCCCTGCAGGCGGTCGGCTGGTCTGGCGAGGCGGCCTTCCGCGCCGCCTTCTGGACACTGCTAGGCATTCAGTTGCTGGCCTTTGTCTGGCTGCTGCGCCCCGACCGGGACAGTTGAAACAGCCAGGTCGACTTGTTGCAGATAGCCGACCTCACCAGCCTCCGAGAGATAAATGCCGGCTTCCCGGATCTGGCCGAGCAGTTCGTTTTCAGTCGTTTT
The DNA here is from genome assembly GCA_049294655.1 of Azonexus sp. Classification (GTDB taxonomy): domain Bacteria; phylum Pseudomonadota; class Gammaproteobacteria; order Burkholderiales; family Rhodocyclaceae; genus Azonexus. Next base: position 80,382 of record JBAQDI010000022.1, on the reverse strand, counting down.
CAGCGAAAACGGTGCCTCGACCGCGTTCACGTACAAGGCGCCAACGCCACGCTGGGTCAGTGAACGGTAATCTTCACCGGACCACACGGCGAGCTGCTTGAAAGCTGGATCGGCCTCGTCAATCCAGCCATTGTGGTCGCTGTCGAGCTTGGCCAGGTCGGCGAAGCCATCGCCGCTGGCGACACCGAACAATTCGCTGCCGTTATCGGCCTTGCCGTTGCCGTTGCGGTCGAAAACGAGGAAGCCGCTGGCGGCGCCCAGACCGGGAATGTGCTCGGCAACACCGTCGGCATCGAGATCGAATTCCTGGCGCTGGCCAGTCAGTTCGCAGGATTTGCCGGCAAAACTCAGAACTAGCGGATCGCGCAGCGCCATGGTGCCACTGCTGCTGTCCGTTTTCCGGCTGCTGTAATCGCGCTGCAGCTGCAGCGCGAAATCAAAGCCGATGTCCCGGCCATCGCTGGTTCTGACACAACCCTTGCCACAAACGCTGGTCTTTTCGCTTTCGCTGACCGTCTCGCTGACCTGGCGCTGCCAGCTGATTTCGCGGCCGTTACCGGCGGCCGGCGGGGCTACCGGCAAATTGTCGTCAGCGGCAAGTTTTTCCCCGCATTTCTTGCCATCGAGCGCCGCCATGATCGTCTCGAGCAAGGACTGCAGCAGTTTCTCAATGCGTTGCCGAAGTTCCGTTTCCTGGTCGCTGCGCGCCGTCGCCAGACTGCCAAACATCTGGCGAAAGTCCAGCTGGCTGGTAACTTCCAGCGTCTGGCTGCGGCTCGCCTCGTGGCTGGCCGAGAGTTGTACGGTGGATTCCTGGATTTTCATGACGCCCTCCTGACGGTCTATGGGGCGACTTATCTGCAAGCTGCGTGCCGGTCAGAATTCGCAGGGGTCGACTTCGAGATGCCAGCGCAGCTTGGCGGGTGCCTTGATGCCCGCGACGGCTTCACGCCAGCGTGGCAGGAAGGCCTGCAGGGCCGGCCGGGAATGCGATTCGACGAGCAACTGGCCGCGCTCGAGATTGGCCAGGCGGGCCATCTTCATCGGGATCGGATCGAAAACGAGGATGTTTTCGTGCTCGGCAATTTCCGGCAAGGCGGCCGCCGCCGTCAGGAAGGCAATCGAATCGGCCATCAGCGGCGCCTCGGCACGCAGCATGGCCTGGAAGGCATAAGGCGGGAAGCCGGCCTGCTCGCGCTCCTTGAGCAGCGTCGCGGCAAAGCCCGGGTAATCGTGTTTGACCAGCGCGGCGTACAGCGAGTGATCCGGATACTGCGTCTGGATCAGCACTTCGCCCTTCAGTTCGGCCCGCCCCGCCCGCCCGGCGACCTGCATGAGCTGCGCGAACAGGCGCTCCGGCGCCCGCCAGTCGGCGGCGAATAGCGCCGAATCTGCGCCGAGCACACCGACCAAGGTCAGCTTCGGGAAATCGTGGCCCTTGGCCAGCATCTGCGTGCCGACCAGGATATCGGCCTCGCCGCCATGGATGCGTTCGAGCATGCCTTCCCACTGCTTGCGACTCTTCACCGAATCACGATCGACACGCAGGATGCGGGCCTCCGGGAACTGTTCCTTGAGCCAGCCTTCGAGGCGTTGCGTGCCGCGCCCGAAGGGATGGATGTCCTGGTTGCCGCAGGTCGGGCAGGCTTTCGGCACGCGGTGTTCGCAACCGCAGTGATGGCAGCGCAGCCGGCGGTCGGCCAGATGCAGCACCATGTTGGCGGCGCAACGCGTGCAGCGCGAGGTCCAGCCACAGGCCGGACAGGCCAGCACCGGCGCATAACCGCGCCGGTTGAGAAAGACCAGGCTCTGCTCACCGCGCGCCAGACGGTCCTTGATCGAGGCGATCAGGGCCTCGCTGACGCCTTCCTGCAGCACCATCTTGCGCGTATCCAGCACATGCACCTGGGGCAGCGACGCTTCCGGATTGGCCCGCTCCTTCAGAGTCAGCATGTTGTAGCGCTGAGTCTGCGCATTGGCCCAGGACTCCAGCGACGGTGTCGCCGAGCCGAGCAGGATGGGAATACCGAGCTGGTGGGCGCGAAAGACACCGACGTCGCGCGCCGAGTAGCGCATGCCGTCCTGCTGCTTGAAGGAGGAATCATGCTCCTCGTCGATGATGATCAGGCCAAGGCGCGGCATCGGCGTGAAAATGGCCAGGCGGGTGCCGAGCACGATGCTCGCCTCGCCGGCAAAGGCGGCCCGCCAGTTGCGTTCGCGCGCCGCTTCGGCCAGTTCGCTGTGCAGCGAGACGACGCCGGTCTCGGGAAAACGTGCCCGGACGCGCCCTTCGAGCTGTGGCGTGAGGTTGATTTCCGGCACCAGCAGCAAAACCTGCTGACCGGCGGACAGTGCCCGTTCGATCAGGCGCAGGTAAACCTCGGTCTTGCCGCTGCCGGTCACGCCATGCAACAAGTGAGCGGCAAAACCGGCCGCCGGATCGATGGCCTCGACGGCGATGCTTTGTTCTGCCGTCAGTTCGGGCTGCGGCTGGGCAGCCGGCGAACGGCTGGCGCGGGCCGGGCGGCGGGTCGGCGGCGCCAGACGCTTGAGACCGACCGGCAGGGCCTGCATGACGACCTCGCCAAAGGCCGCCTGGTAATAGCTGCTGGCGAATTCGCAGAGCTTGAGGAAATCGGCCGGCAGCGCCGGCACGTCGTACAGGATTTCGCTGGCCGCCTTGAGCTGGGCCAGCGGCCAGTCGCTTTCGCCGACGACGTCGATGATCACCCCGAGCTTTTCACCCCGCCCGAAGGGCACCCGGACACGCAAGCCGATATCGGCGGCCGATGCCTCCTCCACCACGTAATCGAACAGGCGGTGCAGGGGCAGATCGAGGGCAACGCGTAATACGGGCATGAGTTTGCCGGCGCCAGGCCGTCATTTCTCCAGAAAGCGGGGAGCCCCCGGTTGCCGGCAAGGGCTGGGGCCATTGTCCACAAAAGCTGTGGATAACTTTGTGGATTTCTTTGGGGGTTTCGCGCTAAGTAGCGGTCCGGAAAGGATTTCCGTCACTTTGCCGAAATATTGCGCAACAAACAAATCCGTTTATATTCAACAATTTAAACAAAACAAACGCTGTCAAGCAATTTACCTGGATTTTTTGCCAAAACCGGGAAAGCTCTGTGTATAAGTAAAGCTTTCCCGGTTACTTATGGCTATTACTTACGTAATACCCGGCTATGACCATGCACGGCCTCGACCAGCGCCGTCACGCTGTCCGGCGGCGTGTATTGCGAAATCCCGTGACCAAGATTGAAGACATGGCCGGTATTGGCCGGGCCAAAGCTGTCGAGCACCTTCTTCGCTTCGGCAGCCACGATTTCCGGCTTGGCGAACAACACATTCGGATCCAGGTTGCCTTGCAGCGCCACCTTGTCGCCAACCCGGCGGCGGGCTTCGCCAATGTCGATGGTCCAGTCGAGGCCGATCGCATCGCAACCAATGTCGGCGATCTTTTCCAGCCACAGCCCACCATTCTTGGTGAACACGATGCTCGGCACGCGCTGGCCGTCCTTTTCCTTCTTCAGGCCGGCCACGATGCGCCGCATGTAGTTCAGCGAGAATTCCTCGTAGGCCGCATTCGACAACGAACCGCCCCAGGTGTCGAAAATCATCACGGCCTGGGCGCCACTGTCGATCTGGGCGTTCAGGTAGGCGATCACCGAATCGGTGGTCACCGACAGGATGCGGTGCAGCAGGTCGGGACGGTTGTAGAGCATCGCCTTGATGTGGCGGAAATCGCTCGAACCCTGGCCTTCGACCATGTAGCAGGCGAGCGTGTAGGGGCTGCCGGAGAAACCGATGAGCGGCACCGAGTTATCGAGGGCGCGGCGGATTTCGGAGACGGCATCCATGACGTAACCGAGGTGTTCGTAGGGATCCGGTGCGGTCAGGTCGTTGATCGCCCATTCCTCGCGCAGCGGGCGCTCGAATTTCGGCCCCTCGCCTTCGGCGAAATACAGGCCGAGGCCCATCGCGTCGGGCACGGTCAGGATATCGGAAAAGAGAATCGCGGCATCAAGGTCGTAGCGAGCCAGCGGCTGCAGCGTGACTTCGCAGGCCATCGCCGGCGACTTGCACAGATTCAGGAAATTGCCGGCCCGCTTGCGCGTTTCGCAGTACTCGGGCAGGTAACGCCCGGCCTGGCGCATCAGCCAGAGCGGGGTGTATTCGGTCGGCTCCTTGAGCAGGGCGCGCAGGAAGGTATCGTTTTTGGGTCGGCTCACGTCGGACTCCGCCAGAAATTCAGAAAGGCGGCATTATCCGCCATTCCGGCCGCCGGGTCACGAATACCTAAAATCGGCGGCCGCCCGGCGATTACTCTTCGCCCCGCTTGCCGAGCTTGACGTCGAGTTGCTTGAGCTTGCGGTAAAGATGCGTGCGTTCCAGGCCTGAACGCTCGGCCAGCTTGGTCATGTTGCCGCCCTCAAGGCGCAGGTGATGCTCGAAATAGAGCTTTTCGAAGGCATCGCGCGCCTCGCGCAGCGGCTGGTCAAGCAGCGGCTGCAGGGAAAGCATTTCATTGCTCGCGTCCTCTTTTTCCGGCGTCACCCGGCTCACGTCCTCGGCCGAAATTTCTTCATCAAGCGCCGTCAGCGCCAGGTTGCGAACCAGGGCGTAGAGATCGCTCCAGCTGGCTTCCGGCAGGCTGCGCCAGGGCACGGTACGCAGGGCATTGAGGGCACTTGTCGAAAAACGCCTGACCGGCACTTCGCCGCGCTCGACGAAATTGCTCAGCAGCAGGCCGGCGATTTCCGGCAATTCGTCGGCGTGCCCGGCCAGCGATGGCATGGCCACCCAGACTTCACCGAGGCGGGTGAGCAGCTTGCTTTCCCAGCCATTCTCGGCCAACGAGGCGAGCGGTCGGGCAATGGCGGCGACCAGTTGCAGGTTGAGTTTGTCCAGGCGGTCGATGGCATAGGCAAGATTCATCTGCTGCATCTTGCCGAGGGCCGACAGGTCCGGGACGAAAAGCAGGCCGCCGCTGACCTTTTCAAGCATTTCCTGGGTCAGCGCGCTGCTCATGGTCGACAGGTCAAGCCAGGGGGCGCGCGGCGGTTGCAGGGTGCGGGCACAGATTTCCGCCATGCCACCGGTGGCGCCCTTGAGCAGCAGCAGCGGCGACTTGGTGGCGGCCTGTTCGAGCCGGCGCTTGAATTCCTTGATGAAGGCCGAGCGGCCGAAGGCTTCCAGCGTCAGCGGCAGGCGTTGCGGCGGTGCATCGTGCTTGAGCGCCTTCTGCACCGTGGACAGCAGTTTCTGCAGGGCAATCGGCTTTTCGAGAAAATCGAAGGCCCCGAAACGCGTTGCCTCGACGGCCGTATCGATGGTCCCGTGCCCCGACATCATGACCACCGGCATGTTGAGCTGGCCGCCGGCATGCCATTCCTTGAGCAGAGAAATGCCGTCGGTGTCGGGCATCCAGATGTCGAGCAGGACCAGATCGGGCCGCAACTCGCCGCGAATGCGCCGGGCGGCCGTGGCGTTCTCGGCCAGCCTGACATCGTAGCCTTCGTCGATCAGGATTTCCGAGAGTAACTCGCGAATCCCGACTTCATCATCAACGACCAGAATAATTGCCATTAAACAGACTCCTCCTTCACCAGGGGCAGGCGAATATCGATCCGCGCGCCGCCCTCGGATGCATTGCCAATTTCGATGCGACCCAGGTGCTCTTCAACGATTTTCTTGACGATGGGCAGACCCAGGCCGGTACCGCGCGCCTTGGTCGTGACATAGGGTTCGAAGATACGCGGCAGCAGCTCGACCGGGAAACCCGGGCCGTTATCGCTGATCAGCAGGCGGGCGCTACGCCCGCTGACTTCGGTCAGGATCTTGATCCGGCTGCCTTCCCTGCCCTCCAGCGCATCCTCGGAATTACGCAACAAGTTGTGGATGACCTGGCGCAATTGCGTCGGATCGCCCTGAATACGCGGCAGATCGGCGGCCAGGACGGTTTCTATGGCCGCCGACGAGCTTTCATAGAGGCCCAATACCTCGCCAATCAGCTCATTAAGGTCGAGCGGTGCCACATCGGGTAGCGGCAACCGGGCATAGTCGCGGAAATCGTCGACCATGCGCTTCATCGCCTGCACCTGGTTGATGATGGTCTGCGTGCCCCGCGCCAGCAGGTCGGCATCGCCATTGAACAGTTTGTCGGCCAGCTTGAATTGCAGGCGTTCGGCCGAGAGCTGGATCGGCGTCAGCGGATTCTTGATTTCATGGGCCAGGCGGCGGGCCACTTCGCCCCAGGCGGCGCTGCGCTGGGCGGCGATCATCCGCGTGACGTCGTCGAAGACCACGACGTCGCCGCCGCCACTCGCTTCCGGCAGGCGCGAACCGCGCAGCAACAGGACCTGCGGCATGCCGTTCGGGCGTTCCAGTTCGAGCTGGGCTTGCCACTCGGTTTCCTCGCTCGCCGAAAAATGCTGGCGGATGCAATCGCCCATGACGCACTGGCGCGGCCAGTTTTCAATGGCGTCACCGATCAGGCCGACAAAATCGTCGTTGAGAATGTTCAGCGCCCCTTCGTTGACCGTGCGCAGCACGAACTGGCGGTCGAAAACGAGTACCCCGGCCGACAGATTGGCGAGAATGGATTCGAGATAACCGCGCGCCGATTCGAGTTCGGCCCGATGCCGTTCGGTCTCGTGCCGGGCGTCATTGAGCTGGCGCGTCATGCGGTTGAAGGACTGGGTCAGCACGCCGAGTTCGTCGCCACTGTAAATTGCCTGGCGCGGCGAGAAGTCGCCCTGCGCGACAGCCTGCGTGCCCTCGGCCAGGATATGCAGCGGTGCAACCAGACGGCGGGCCATGACGTAGGCCAGCGCAAAGGCACCGAACAGGGCGACAAGCACTGTCAGGGTCAGGGTCAGGGCATAGATCCGGGTCAGGCCTTCGCGGGCCAGCTGCAGCTCCTGGTAATCGCGGTAAACCCCCTGCACGGCATCGGCGTCGTGAGCCAGACCGGCGGGCACCGGCTGCGTCAGTTGCAGGATACGCGGTTCCTCGAAAACGTCGGGCGCCGCTACCGGCACCAGAACGCGCAAAAACATCCCGCCGCCCTCGCCTTCGACCGAACTGAGCAGGCGCGAACTGCGGGCCTGCTTGAGTTGCCCCTGATTCGGCAATTCCGGCAGGACACTACCGAGATCGCCGGTCGCACTCGACAGCAATTGCCCGCCGACCGAGAACAGCGCCGCCGATTGCACCCCCTTCTCGTCGCGCAGGCGGAGCAGGGCAGAACGCCGCGAAGACTCCTGGATGTCGGCCAGCTCGCTGGCCATGCTGCGCGCCTTGTCGCCGAGATCGGCCTGCAGTGAATCGAGCGCCGAACGCCCGAGATGCAGGCCGGATTCGAGCGCCTTTTCAACGCGCACGTCGAACCAACTCTCGATCGAACGCGTCACGAACTGCACGGAAACGCCATAGACCAGCGCCCCGGGCAGCACGGCGATGACCCCGAACATCAGCATCAGGCGCAGTTTGAGGCGCGCCCCGAAAACCTGGGCCTGGTAGTCGCGCCACAAGGAACGCAACTGCGAACCGACGAGCAGCACCATGCCCAGTGCCAGCACGATGTTGAGACCGATGAGCAAGGGATAGTTGCGGGAAAAAAGAACGGTGTTGGCCGCCGTCGACATCAGCAGCAGGAACCAGACGATCCCGCCGAGCGCTGCGGCCACCGCTCCGCCCACCGCGACAAAACGCTTCACTTGCTCTCCACCGGAACAAGGGGCGGCAGCGAGACCTGCCAGGTCTTCCAGTCGGAAGCCAGGCTCCAGTCCCGGTTGCCAAGGGCCGAGATCTGGAAGGGACGCGGCAATTGCGTGATGTCGAGGCGCAGGCGCAGGGCTGCCAGATAAGGTTCGCCGACCCGGACGGCCTTGTCGTTCTTGTCGGCCACCACCCAGTTGCGCAGGTGAGCCAGCATGCGCATGGCTTCTGAAAGACTGGAGAAGGACTGGTGCAGCGCCCCGGTAGACAGGCGATATTGCCGGGTCAGCGCGTGATAGGACAGGCGGTAGGTCTGGCTGCGACTGAGCACCTTTTCGTCGAGCCAGTACCAGCGCGGCCGGGACAATTCGAAATCGGCGACAAAATACAGGACGACGCCCCGGGTCACCGTTTCTTCGAGGCGCGGGTTCAGCTCAAAGCTGAAATCGGCCGACAGCACATAACCGTCCTCGGCCGCCACCAGCTGCTGGGCCCCGACCTCGATTTCCGCCGCCCAGCCGAGGACCGGCAGAAACGCCAGCAGCAGCAAACAGCGGCGCAGACGCTCAAGCACGTTTTTCGAGCAGGCAGTAAAAGAAACCATCGTGTTCGGCGGTCGGCAAAAGCTGTTCCTCATGACAACGCACGGCTTGCGGCTGACGTTCCAGGAAACGCCCGATCTGTTCGCCATTTTCGGCCGGAAAAACAGAGCAGGTCACGTAAAGCAGTTTACCCCCGGGCCGGACAACCGGCCACAGGGCATCGAGAATGCGCGCCTGGGTGGCGGCGAAGCTGGCGACATCCTCGGCCCGGCGCAACCACTTGCTGTCCGGATTGCGGCGCACGACGCCGCTGGCCGTACATGGCACATCGGCGAGCACCGCATCGAAGGGCCGGCCATCCCACCAGGTGTTGAGTTTGGCGCAATCGGCCGCCTTGATGCCGGCATGCAGGCCGAGGCGGGCCAGGTTCTCCTCGATCCGCCGGCAGCGCGACGGCTTCAGATCGAGGGCGATCAGATCGAGGTCCGAGCGTTCGAGCAAATGCGCCGTCTTGCCGCCCGGCGCGGCGCAGGCATCGAGCACACGGCTGCCGGGCAGCGGCGCCAGCAGGTCGGCGGCCCGTTGTGCCCCCGGATCCTGCACGGAAACGAGACCGGCCGCAAAGCCCGGCAAGCGGTCGACCGGCAAGGGCTTTTCGAGCATCAGCCCGACTTCGCCGACGGCAGTCGCGCCTATCCCTTCGGCACTCAGGCGTTCCTGGTATTCGTCCAGCCCGCAACGCCGCAGATTGACGCGCAAGGCCATCGGTGGCGGTCCATTGCCGGCCGCAACGATGGCCGGCCAGTCCTGCGGATAGGCCTTCTGCAACTGCTCCAGCCACCACGCGGGATGCTGACTCCTGGCCACTTCGTCCTCGCCCAGCTCGGCATTCAGGACGACCTGCTGGCGCAGGAAATTGCGCAGCACGCCATTGACCAGCGCCCGGAAGCGGCCCTCAGCCAGTTCGCCGGCCGCAGCCACGGCCTGATCGACGACGGTATGTGCCGCGTCGGGACGGGTTTCCAGGCGATAAATGGCGACCAGCAACAGGGCCCGCAGTTCCTCGGCCTCGAGCGGCTTGCTGAGCAGGCGGGAAAGGAAGAAATCGCCACGCCCGTATTGGCGCAGGCTGCCATAGACGAGGTCCTGGACGGCCGGGCGGATGGTCGCATCGACGCGGGCCAGCAGGCCGTCGGCCAGGCTCTGGCCGGCAAAGACGGCAGCGTCGATGCGGGCAGCGTTGAGTAGCGCAAAGGCCAGGGAATTGAGCGGCAGTTTTGACATAGGCCGCGATTATCGCACGCGGCATAATGCCGTAATGCGTCGATTCCTCATCATCCTCTATTTCAGTTGCACACCGCTCCTGGCGCACGCCTGGAATGCCGCCGGCCACCGCCTGACTGCCCTCATCGCCTGGCAGCAATTGTCGACGACCAGTCGGCAGCAAATTGCCGAGCTGCTGGCCCGCCACCCGGATCATGAGCGCTGGCTGGAAAAGTCGCGCAGCGATGCAGCCCACCTGGTTTTTGCCGAAGCCGCAACCTGGCCGGACAGCATCCGCCACGACCCGCGCTATTACGACGAAACCCGCGAGCCGCCGACGCTATCGATTCCCGGCCTGGCCGACCAGGCCCGCCACAAGCGCTGGCATTACGTCGATTTCGACGAACAGGGCCAGCGGCAAGGCGGCGAAATCGATCGCCAGATCGAGCGCCTCAGCCAACTACTGCGCAGCAGCCACGACAGCGAACAGCTTGCCTGGGCCCTGCCCTGGCTGCTGCACCTGGTCGGTGACATTCATCAGCCACTGCACGTCGGCCGGGCGGACGACGACGGCGGCACAAGCTTCGAAATCGAAAATCCGGCCAGGCGCCAGCCGTTTTCCAGCCTGCACCAATACTGGGATGACCTGCCCGGCCCGAGTTCGCTGCGCGGCAAGCGCCTGGCAAGCCGGGCCGGCGAACTGCTGGCCCATTACCCGGCGCCGCGCCAGGGATCGGTGCCCGGTTGGCGCGACGAAAGCCATCGCCTGCTCGGCGCCGCCTACCCACCGAGCAGCGGCAGCCTCTTGCCGCTGGTCAGCGAAGAATTCGCGCAGCAGGCGAAAAGCCTTGCCGAACGACGCATCGTCGCTGCCGGTTACCGCCTCGGGCGTCTGCTCGAGAGCATATTTGCCAAACGGGTTTCACGTGAAACACCATAGAATTGCCAAATGAATGGCCTGCACCTGATCGCCGACCTGCACGACTGCCGCTGCGCCCCGGAGCTGTTGCTCGATGCCGCCGGGCTCGAGCACTATTGTGTCGACGCCTGCTGCCGTCACGGCCTGAGCGTCGTCGGTCGCCTGTTCCACCCCTTTACCAATGCCGCTGGTCAGCCGGCCGGTGTCACCGGCACCGTCGTACTCGCCGAATCGCACCTCGCCATCCACACCTGGCCCGAAGTGGCCGGGGTGACGCTCGATGTGTACGTATGCAACTTCAGCGGCGACAACAGCTCCAAGGCTAAGGCACTGTTCTCAGAAGTCGTCGGCCGTTTTGCGCCGCAAGACAGGCAGTGCACGAGCGTCGAACGCGGCCGGCTGGCCCCGGCAAAGTAGCAGCCGGCTACTACCCGCGACGCGGCGCATCCTCCGACAATGTTCGGGCACATCGGCAAGCCTGCCGGGTGCATGACAAAACCCAGGAGACAAAGATGGCTGCCAAAAAAATATTGATGCTGACCGGTGACTACACCGAGGATTACGAAACCATGGTGCCCTTCCAGGCCCTGCTCATGGTTGGCCACACCGTGCATGCCGCCTGTCCGGGCAAGAAGGCCGGCGAATCGGTGCGCACCGCCATCCACGACTTCGAGGGCGACCAGACCTACAGCGAAAAGCCCGGCCACAACTTCACGCTGAACGCCAGCTTCGCCGACATCCGCGCCGAGGACTACGACGCGCTGGTCATTCCCGGCGGTCGCGCCCCCGAATACCTGCGCCTGAATCCCGAGGTGCTGGCCATGGTTCGCCACTTTGCCGACACCGGCAAACCGATCGCGGCGATCTGCCACGGCGCGCAACTGCTCGCCGCGGCCGGCGTTCTGAATGGTCGTTCGTGCAGCGCCTACCCGGCCTGCGCCCCCGAAGTGCGTTTGGCGGGCGGCCAATATGCCGACATTCCGGTCGATCAGGCCGAGGTGGACGGCAATCTGGTCACCGCCCCGGCGTGGCCGGCACATCCGGCCTGGCTGGCAAAATTCCTGCCGCTGCTCGGCACAAAGATCACCCTTTGACCGATGGCCCGGGCGACGTCGCTCCGACGTTGCCCATGGCGCTCAGGAGGCTGCATGTGTGAAATCTACGTCAAGGCGGATCCGATGCTCTACGAGTCACGGGCCCGCTCGCTGCGCATTCATGGCTTCGTCACCAAGATCCGGCTGGAAAACCTGTTCTGGGACATCCTCGCCGAACTGGCCGGTAACGAGGCAATGACGACCAACCAGTTGATTGCCAAGCTCTACGATGAAATCGAGGCGTATCGCGGCGAAGTCGAAAACTTCGCTTCCTTCCTGCGCGTCACCTGCCTGCGTTATCTGACGCTACGCCACCAGAAGCCGGGCGAAAGGCCCAGCCTGGCAGTCGTCGGGACACTGCCGCCAGCCATTCGCGAACAACCGGTCCGCTGCGCGGCGGCCTGACGCCGCCCGCCGGCAATCAGGCTGGAAGATCGAAACGGTCGCCAACCTGCAGCGGGTGCCCGGCCAGGAATTGCTGGACCGGCAAACGCTTGCCGCCGGCCTTCTGCAATTCACTGATCGCCAGCGCCCCGTCACCGCAGGCCACCACCACCGCCTGACGATCAACACTCAGGATGCGCCCGCATTCGCCCTGACCAGCAAGCGGTTCGGCCCGCCACAATTTCACCATCTGCCCGCCGAACAACGCCTGAGCGCCGGGAAAGGGATTGAAGGCACGGATGTGGCGATCCAGAACGGTTGCGCTCTTGGTCCAGTCGATCAGGGCCTCGGCCTTCTCGATCTTGTGGGCGTAAGTCACACCCTCGGCGGCTTGTGGCTCGGCCGGCAGGGGCAGCTTGCCCAGCGCCTCGACGACCAGTCGGGCGCCCAGAGCCGCCAGCCGGTCATGCAGGGTCGCCGTCGTATCCGTAGGCTCGATGGCAAAAGCACCGCGCAGCAGCACCGGCCCGGTATCCAGACCAGCTTCCATCTGCATGATGCAGACGCCGGTCTCGGCATCGCCGGCCAGCAAGGCACGCTGGATCGGCGCCGCACCGCGCCAGCGCGGCAATAGCGAGGCGTGGATGTTGAGGCAGCCGAAACGCGGCAGATCGAGCACACGCTGCGGCAGGATCAGTCCGTAGGCCGCAACGACCATGACGTCGGCCGACACGGCGGCAACTCTGGCCTGCGCCTCTGAATCCCTCAGACTCTGCGGCTGAAAAACCTCAATGCCGTGCTCGAGCGCCAGTTTCTTGACTGGCGACGGCTGCAGGCTCATGCCCCGACCAGCCGGCCGGTCGGGCTGGGTCAGCACCAGCGGCACGTCGTGCCCGGCCTCGATGATGGCTTGCAGCGCCTGCGCGGCAAATTCCGGTGTCCCGGCAAAAATCAGCCTCATGCAGTAACCCGCGCCTGTTTCGCCAGCTTGTTGCGAATGCGCGTCTGCTTGAGTTGCGACAGATGATCGACAAAGACATGGCCCTGCAGGTGATCGATTTCATGCTGCAGGCAAACGGCCAGCAGGCCTTCCGCCGTAAGCGACTGCGCCTGGCCGTCGAGATCCCGATAGTGGACCGTCACCCGCTCGGCGCGCTCGACCTTCTCGTAGATTCCGGGCACCGAAAGACAACCTTCCTCGCCCTCCTGCACCCCCTCGAATTTTTCGAGGCGCGGATTGATGAAAACCCGCAGTTCGTTCTTTTCTTCCGAGGTGTCGATAACGACGATCTGCTTGTGCACATCGACCTGGGTTGCAGCCAGACCGATACCCGGCGCTTCGTACATGGTCTCGGCCATATCGGCAACCAGTTTCCTGATGCCATCGTCAATATTTGATACCGGCGCTGCGACTTTTTTCAGGCGCACATCGGGAAAACGCAAAATGGGTAAAAGAGGCATAGATAAAACAGACGAAAAGCTTGCTCGATTAAGTTATTACGTGCAGAATCTCAAGCGATTCCCGAGATACGAACGGGGTGCAGGATACTGCTCAGACAGTGTTGATCGCACCACGTTCCACCGGTACGAGAGGTTACGACAATGGTTCGCATTATATCCGCGCTTATCCTGGCCGTATCGGCCGCCTGCGCATTTGCCGAAGAGCCGCTTCAACTCGTCGACAATCCCCCCGATCGGCATATCGTCGTCAAAGGCGATACGCTCTGGGCGATTTCCGGCAAGTTCCTGAAACAGCCCTGGCGCTGGCCGGAAATCTGGAACATGAACCGGGCGGAGATCAAGGATCCGCACTGGATCTACCCCGGCGACGTGATCATGCTTGATTATGTCAACGGCAAGCCGCGCCTCAAGGTCGGCAAGTCGCTCGGCAGCGGCAACAACAACGGCAAGGTCCAGCCCAAGGTTTACAGCGAAGCGGTCCAGCAGGTCGTTCCGAGCATTCCGTCGAATCTCATCGAACCGTTCATTTCGCAACCCCTGATCGTCGAACCCGGCGAAGCGGAAAGCAACATCCGTATCGTCGCCTCGCAGGAAGATCGCATGTTCATGGGCGCCGGCGACACGGCCTTCGCCACCGGCATCAACGATGCAAGCGTCGTGAACTGGAACGTCTTCCGCAAGGGCAAGGCGCTCAAGGATCCGGACACCGGTGAGGTGATCGGCCACGAAGCATTCTTCCTCGGCAATGCCAGCCTGATCCAGCCCGGCGAACCAGCCGCCATGCGCATCACCGTCGCCAAGGAAGAAATTGGCCGTGGCGATCGCCTGCTGCCTGCCCCGCCCACCACTATCATCGCCTACGCGCCGCATCGCCCCGAGCAGGAAGTCGCCGGCAAGGTGATGTCGATTTACGGCGGCGTCAATGAAGGCGGCAAGAACTCGGTGGTTACGATCAATCGCGGGCGCAACGACAGCCTCGAAGTCGGCCATGTCGTTGCCCTGTTCCGCAACCGCGTCGCCGTCGGCTACGAAGAGGGCCGCAAGGTATCGACGGTCATCCCGGAAGAGCGCTATGCCCTGGCCTTCATCTTCCGCGTCTTCAACCGCGTCGCTTATGCGCTGGTCGTCGAATCCTCGAAATCCGTGATGGTTGGTGATTCCGCCCGCAATCCGTGAAACCCGATGAGGGCCTGGCCGCCTGGTTGCGGCTGACCCTGATCCCTGGCATCGGTGGCGAGACGCAACGCAAGCTTCTCGCCGCTTTCGGTTTACCGGATGCCATTTTCGCCGCCGGACGCCTCACCGTGCGTAGTGTGATCGGTGAAAAAGCCGATCTGCTCTTCGATTTCGCCAACAATGAAGCCGTCGAGCACAGCCTGCGCTGGGCCGAAGAAGCCGACCAGCACATCCTGACCCTGGCCGACAGCGCCTATCCACCCGCCCTGCTCGAAATCGCCGATCCGCCCAGCGTGCTTTATGTACGCGGCAATCCGGTGCTGCTTGGCTGCCGTGGGCTGGCCATGGTCGGCAGCCGTAATGCCACGCCGCAAGGCGTGCAGACTGCCGAAAACTTCGCCAGGACACTGGCGGGACAGGGCCTGGCCATCATCAGCGGCCTCGCCCTTGGCATTGACGCCGCCGCCCACCGGGGTGCGCTGGCCGCCAACGGCGACACCATCGCCGTCATCGGCACCGGCGCCGACCGCCTTTACCCGGCCCGCAACATGGCCCTGGCCCGGGCTATCGCCAGCCACGGCGCCATCGTTTCCGAATTCCCGCTCGGCACGCCACCACTGGCCGCCAATTTCCCCCGGCGCAACCGCATCATTTCCGGGCTGTCGCGGGGTGTTCTGGTCGTCGAAGCCGCCCCGGAAAGCGGCTCACTGATCACCGCCCGTCTGGCTGCCGAACAGGGACGCGAAGTATTTGCCATTCCCGGCTCGATCCATTCGCCGGTCGCCCGGGGCTGCCACAAGTTGATCAAGCAAGGGGCAAAACTGGTCGAGACCGCAGCCGATATTCTCGAAGAGCTGGGCAATATGCATGTGCTGGAAGCCCTGCCGGACGAAACCAGCTCGGCCACCGAAGACCCCCTGCTCCAGGCGCTCGCCCACGATCCCTGCAGCCTCGACGAACTCGCCGAACGGACCGGCTACGAGACCGAACAACTGCTGGCCGAATTACTGCTGCTCGAACTGGCCGGCCTGATCGCCACGCTGCCCGGCAACCGCTACCAGCGCCTAAGCTAATTCGCTGCATATATATAGATGGCTTGCCAAGCCGAGCGCCGCGCACTTATCATGCCCCGGACTTAACAGGTAAAGCCCATGACTAAAAAGCTGATCATCGCCGAAAAACCCTCCGTTGCTGCCGACATCGCCAAGGCGCTGGGGGGCTTTACCAAGCACGACGATTATTTCGAGAACGACACCCACGTCATCTCCTCGGCCGTCGGTCACCTGCTCGAACTGGCCTGCCCCGAGGAATTCGAGGTCAAGCGCGGCAAGTGGTCGTTTGCCCATCTGCCGGTGATCCCGCCACACTTCGCGCTGAAGCCGATCGAAAAGACCGAGTCGCGCCTCAAGGTGCTGACCAAGCTGATCAAGCGCAAGGATGTCGCCGCCCTGATCAATGCCTGTGACGCGGGGCGCGAAGGCGAGTTGATCTTCAACTACATCGCGCAGCACACCAAGACCACCAAGCCGATCCAGCGCCTGTGGCTGCAGTCGATGACCCAGGGCGCGATCCGCGACGGTTTCACGCGTCTGCGCCAGGGCAACGAAATGCAGGGTCTGGGCGATGCCGCCGTGTGCCGCTCCGAGTCAGACTGGCTGGTCGGCATCAACGGCACGCGGGCGATGACTGCCTTCAATTCAAAAACCGGCGGTTTCCACCTGACCACCGTCGGCCGCGTGCAAACGCCGACCCTGGCCATCGTTGTCGAGCGCGAACGCCGGATCCGTGAATTCAAGTCACGCGATTACTGGGAAGTCGAAGCCGACTTCGCCGCCAAGGCCGGCAACTACACCGGCAAGTGGTTCGACGAAGCCTACAAGGGCAAGGCCGACGACGAACACGCCCGCGCCGACCGCCTGTGGGAACAGAACAAGGCCGAGGCCATCCGCGCCGCTACCTCCGGCAAGCCGGGTATCGTCACGGAAGAAGCCAAGCCGGAAACCCGTCTCTCGCCGCTGCTTTTCGATTTGACCAGCCTGCAGCGCGAAGCCAACAGCCGCTTCGGCTTCTCGGCCAAGACGACGCTGTCGATCGCCCAGGCGCTCTACGAAAAGCACAAGGTCCTGACCTACCCACGGACCGATTCGCGCTGCCTGCCTGAAGACTACCTGCCGACGGTCAAGGAAACCCTCACCATCCTGACCGGCGAAGGCGCCGGCAAGGGTCACGACGAAGTGCTGCTCGCCCGCTACTCGCCGTTTGCGCACCAGATTCTGGCGCGCAACTGGGTGCTGCCGAACAAGCGCATCTTCAACAACGCCAAGATCAGCGATCACTTCGCGATCATCCCGACACCGCAGGCGCCGAAGAACCTCAACGAGGTCGAGCAGAAACTCTACGATTTCGTCGTCCGCCGCTTCCTGTCCGTCTTCTTCCCGGCCGCCGAATACATGGTGACCACCCGCATCACCCGCGTCGAAGGCCAGCCCTTCAAGACCGAGGGCAAGGTGCTGGTCAACCCGGGCTGGCTCGCCGTGCATGGCAAGGAAGGCCAGGAAGGCACCGAGGGCAACCTGGTGGCCGTCGCCAAGGATGAAAAGGTCAAAGCCGAAGAGGTCACCGTCAAGGCCAACGAAACCAAGCCGCCGCCGCGCTACTCGGAAGCCACCCTGCTCTCCGCCATGGAAGGCGCCGGCAAGATGGTCGACGACGAGGAACTCAAGGCGGCGATGGCCGGCCGCGGCCTCGGCACACCGGCAACCCGCGCCCAGATCATCGAAAACCTGATCGGCGAGCAGTACATGCTGCGCGAAGGCCGCGAGCTGACGCCGACCGCCAAGGCTTTCTCGCTGATGACGCTGTTGAACGGCCTCGGCATCAACGAACTGACCCAGCCGGAACTCACCGGCGACTGGGAATGGAAGCTCGGGCGCATCGAAAAGGGCGAATTCACGCGCGAGGAATTCATGCGCGAAATCGCCGAAATGACCCGCCACATGGTCGAACGCGCCAAGACTTTCGACAGCGACACGATACCCGGCGATTTTGGCATCCTGACCGCCAAATGCCCGCGCTGCGGCGGCGAGATTCGCGAAACCTACAAGAAATTCCAGTGCGGTGGCTGCGATTACTCGCTATGGAAAATCGTTGCCGGCCGCCAGTTCGAACCGGAAGAAATCGATACCCTGATCAACGACAAGCAGATCGGCCCGCTGACCGGTTTCCGCAACAAGATGGGCCGAACCTTCTCGGCCGCCATCAAGTTGAACGACAAGATGGAACCGGAGTTCGACTTCGGCCAGGACAAGAACGACGAAGCCAACAACGAACCGGTTGATTTCTCTGCCCAGACCAGCCTCGGCAAATGCCCGAAGTGCGCCGCCAACGTCTACGACCACGGCAGCACCTACGTTTGCGAAAAATCGGTCGGCCCGGACAAGAGCTGCGACTTCCGTTCCGGCAAGGTCATCCTGCAACAACCGATCGAACCGGCCCAGATGCAGAAACTGCTGGCCGATGGCAAGACCGACCTGCTCAAGGAATTCGTCTCCAACCGTACCCGCCGCAAGTTCTCGGCCTACCTGGTGGCCAAGGATGGCAAGGTCAGTTTCGAGTTCGAAAAGAAGGTGGCAAAACCCAAGGCCCCGGCCAAGAAAAAAGCCGAAGCCTGATTTTCAGACTGACGCAGCAACAAAAAGCCCTCGGGAAGTATGCCGAGGGCTTTTGCTTTGGCCGGACAGGAGCAAACCGGGTAATGGCGAAACTGAAAGCTCAGGCCCCGGAAAGCTCGCAGTAGCCCTTCCCGAGCTTTTCGGCAATCAACTTCTCGACGTGGCGAGCCGCTGCGTCGGTATCTGCGAACTGCTTCTGCTGACTCTGTCCCGAGCTGCCAATGCGTCCGTAGTTAACGAAGACCGTCATGTCCTCGAGGCAAATCTCCCAGAATTTGGCAGATTTTTCATCAAGGTACTCGAAGCGGCGTCCCTTCTCTTTCTCGCCATCCGGGCGGCTAGAAGCGAGCGGCGCAGTAAGCACCGCCGGCTTGGCGACGATTGATGCCAAGGGCGCCGGCAGCTCCGGCATCAGGTCGGAACGGATCCGGACAAAGGAGGGAAAGCGCGGCACACCCCGGTCCGTCAGTTCCTGGTAGCGGAAAGTGATCAGGCTGCCAGGGAGCGGCGGATTTTCGCGCTGCGCATCGGAAAACCCGGTGCCCACCGAAAACTGCGTGCCATCCGGCAGCGCCACCAGCAGTGCCCCGAGGCGCCCCTTGTGGCGCCCGGTGCCGGGCAGATGTTCAATGACCGTGGCTTCGGCATCGTGGAAGGATTTGACCTTGTACAGTGTCGTCGAGCGCCCCGCTTCATAAAGGGAGCCGGGTTGCCGCAACATCAAACCTTCGCCACCGATGGCTTCGATCTCACGCAGGGTTTCCCGCAAGTGCTCATGTCCCTGGCAGCGGCTCTGCTCCAGCAAGCGGACCGGCGCCGGCAAGCCCTGCAGACATTCGGCCAAGGCTGCCAGACGGCTTTCGAAGGGCCCCGGAACGGCCGGCGCATCGAAAACGACATAGGAAATCTCTTGCCACAGATCGCTCTTGTCCTGCCGCCGCACGATACTGACAGTGCGCTGAAAGCTCTTCCGGTCCAGCCACAACTCTCCATCAAGCGGAATCGGCGGCAGCTTGGCAATGAACCAGTCCGGCGCGTGATAGACATTGCCCTGCCGGGAGAAAAACTGCTGGCCGTCCCAATAGGCGCGCACCCCATCGAGCTTCTCGCTCATCCACCAGTCGGTCAGGTCGCTCTCGTTGTCCCAGCTGTGGGCCAGCAGCAAGGGTGGGGCTTTGTCGGCGATCTCGGTGCTCGCCAGATCTCCCGCTTCGCTTGCCTTGGCTGGTTTGACCGGTCTTTCCGGCAGATTGCCGATCCGTTCGGCCTCGGCCGCATCACCGCGCAACTTGCGGATGTGCTTGCAGGTCCGGCGCTCGATGGCCAGCGACTGGTTCATCCAGGCAGGACAGCTACAACTGTACAAGCCGCCGATATTCCGGATCAGGTAGGGCTTGATGCCCGACCCCTTGATCTCGATGCTTTCGCCGTCGTTCAGATCGGACATAAGTCTTTCTCTTTCATTGCTCAGAGCACTGCTCCCAGCCCTTCTTGATGTTTTCCTCGATCCAGCGCGCAGCGATTTCTTCCATGAGCTCGGCACTTGGCGCGGTACGCACTTCGCGATCAAGCGGTGTTGCCCGCCCCGGCGAGTAATCGGTCCAGTGCAGGACATAGGCCGGATAGGAAGCTTCCTGCGCCTCCTTGTTGGTCTTCCAGGCCACCAGTTTGCGCACGGCGACCTTGTCCTTGGTGGTCTTCGTCCATACCGCCCGGCGCAGGATCTCCGATGCTGGCAATGCAACGGCCTGCACCGCACTGCCGGCCTGATCGACCTGGCAGCGCTCAAGAATCTGCGAAAACCGCGTATCGACCGGGCCGGGCTTCTTGTCGTCACGCACGCGGACCAGCACGGGATGCAGCAAACTGGCCGAGGGCATGGTACCGATCGCCTGCCAGCCGCTATCGCCCTGATACTCGAGCGCCATGCTAAGCACCGGCTGCCCGCCAGATTCGGGCTGGAGGTCCGTCACATTGACCTCGACGACCATTTCCGGACGCACGAAGGTGAAAAGATCACCGGATCGGCTCGGACAACGGAAGCTTGAGGCGCAGTTCATGGGCTGCAAACGCTCCATCAGGCTATGCCGGTGTTCATCGCCGCCCAGATTGCCGCAATGCCCGATGATCTGCACGCGGCCATCCTCGCGCGTCAGGCCGATCAGGAGATTGCGGATGGCGGCGGGATCTTCCGTTCTTGCCGTATAGCCGAGCACGACGGCATCAAGCGTAAATTCCGGCTTGACCTTGTAGATCGCCCCAAGCGCCGAGCGCACGACCAAGCCCTCGGCCTTGCCGCCTTCGACCAGTTCGGCAAACAGGGCCGGCAATTCCGCCACACTATCGACGCTGTCCGTCTTGATAGCCTTGCAGCGCTTGCCACCGGCCAGCAATTCCGAGATCGCCGCCAGGCGTTGTTCATAAGGGGCAAACTGCGGCGCATCCGGCAGCACGCCCTCGACGAGATCGAAGGCCATGAAACCCAGTCGTTCGACCTGGGCATCCGCGCCACCGGCCAGCGCCGAGGCAACGTCACCGACGCGCGGCCGGCCCTTGCCGGTCGAAGCGGCGAACAGTTCGCCAGCCAGGACGGCGCGGCCCGCCAGCTTGCCCACCGCCGCCTGCGCTTCGACGAGCAGCGGAATGTCGCCGGTGATCGCCTTGCCATTGGTGCTGACCAGGCTGGCCGATCCGCCCTCCAGGACGAGGAACCAGAGTTCGCCATCGACTTTCGGCGAAACATGGAATGGGGCGCCGAAAATGGCGGTAGCGAGTTCATTGGGTTTGACGGAACGATAGGACCCGACCACCCGACGCCGATAAGCCTGGATGGTCTGGATCAGCGTTTCGTCCTTGACCGATCCAGCCGGAAACCAGCTTCCCTTGCCCAGCGCACTGCCTTGTTGCAAATCCATTTCAAGCCTCCTTGGCGGCGATGGCCGGGCGTTTGAGTTCAAGGTCGCTCAAGTGCAGCCGGAGCTGATAGCGATCACCGTCGATGCGGCCTTCGAGGAAGCCGCGACAGGGCCGGCCGTTGGCCTGAAAGACCAGGGGATCGGCGCCCTTCGGACCGGCACCGACCAGCATGACCGAGCCGGATTCGGCGAGTTCCTTGGCCATGGCGAAAAGGAAGTCATAGGTCACACCATCGACATGCATGACCTGCAGGCTGCGGCGAAAAACGAAACGACGCACCGCCTCCCCGATGGGAATCTTGCGCCCCGTCCAGCGCACCGGGTGTTCGATATCGACATTGGCCTCGATATCCACCGGATCGCGCCGCTCCTTCTCGCTGCCATCGGGCGCCGAAACAATTTCGACAATGCGCGGCGGGCAATGCAGGAATTCGCCAGCTTTCGTCAGATACACCACATTGGTTTCGCCGATGCTGCGCCCGACGTGTTCGACATCGATCTCGGGATCGCCGTCGATCAGGGCCTGCCCGTAATTGTCACCGAGGCGCTGGGCCAGGGCCTCGCCGCGGCAAGCTTCGGTCGCCGCGAGATAACGCCGGAAAGTGACCGTGTGCCCGGGCAGGCCGATCGGAATGGCGGCTTCGCGGGCGGGGGAAATGGTCTGCACGGTGCCATCGCGGCCGGCAGCATTGGATAAGCGGAGTGTATTGGCCATGGCGCTCTCTAGAACATGTCAAAGTTGAGTTCGTCGGCGCTTTCCTCTTCATCTTCAAGCACCGAGACCTTGCCGGGTTCTGCCCAAACGGGAGAAATCGGCGTGCCGACCAGACAGAAAATCCCCTCGCTGTTGTGCAGCAAAAATGCCGTATCGAGACGGAAATCAGCGCCGTACTTGAACTTGAAACTGAACACCTCGCCCGCCTCGAGCCGCTGTTTCAAGGCCGCATCCAGGGTCATCGGATCGAGCGCATAGACGGCATCAACCGCATGGTCGAGAACACTGCTCGGCGCAACGGATTCGAGCGGTTGCGCGGCACCCAGGGTCGACGGCTTCAATTCCAGCGCCTGGCCATCCTCACCAATGCCGACCAGTTGATTCTTCTGCAACCAGCGCCCCGCCTCGTCAAAATAGCCCTGCGCCGTCATGCCGGTTTGCAGCAGGTAGAGACCGTCCGTCGTCAAGGCCGACTTGACGCAACCTTGTCCATCCAGATCGAGTGGCACGCGCCGACGTGAGCCATAAAGCTTGGTCCGCTCGACCTTGGCATGGTCGAAGCTCGACTCAATGCCATCAAGCACGACGATGATGGGTTTAGCCATAGTGAAGCCTCCTGCTTCTTGAACTCGTGAATTTCCGATCAGGCCGGGACAAGTGCCGCTGGCCGAAAGTCACGCATCATATTTCGAGAGCCCAATCGATATCAAGCCCGGATTTCATCGGGTTCCGCACGGGCCTTACCCCTTATCCTTCTTGTTCGGGCTGCGAGAAATTCCCGGCCGGGAAAAAGTAGCCGTTTAGTAAAAAAGCCCTCGGAAAATCCGAGGGCCTTCACATTTTCAGCCGGCGTAGCCAATACGATTGGGCGATGACTACACAATGAAACGGTTACCCAGCGAAATAATTCATCTCGGTTTGAATCAAGGAATATTTGATCCGGCCTTTTTCTATCAAGTCCTTGATGATTGCCTTCATCTGATTATCAAGCGTTCCATTGATCGCTTTTTTAGGCGTAGCGGCCATTGCCGGAATAAACAACAGACCAATCCAGGTAGTAATCGAATCCTTGTTTCTCACAGTATCGACCACGGCACCCGATTTGTTGATCAGCTTGGCATCGATAGTGTAGTTATCGGTAGCAGCAGCGGGAATTACCCCAAGCGTAAATCCACAAATAAAGCCGGCAACAGCCGCAAGACCATTATTTCCGTGGTTATAGATGGAAATTTGGAGACGGTAGTCGGAAATTGCTCGGTCGCCCTCATCAAAGCTGTGTTTGGAAAAAAGACCTGAGTTTCCAATACTATTTCCAATGGCCTCTTGAACCATAGCCTTGTTCGCCACAACCTCAACAATAGGTGCCTCGGGTGTTCCATGAAAGAAGTGGGGTTCGATAAAGATCGACGGCTTGTTTTTATAGCTGGAAACATCTGGCAGCTTCTCGACAGTCGCAATCTCGTTGTTCCGGAACGAAGCACATCCGGAAACGAAAAGCGTGACACAAAATAGCGTTGCGAGCGAAAATTTCCTGAATTGCATAACCTCTCCCTGAACATTCGAAAACAGATCTATCGAGCTAATGATGCTGATTTTCAGCGGGAGAATTATAATTCCATTTGCATGGAATATGACGGATTTGCCAGCCGCCCAACAAATACCCATCGGGGCGAAATAATTATTTCGGTTTTTCCCAGTAGACAAGCAAATTCGCTGTCGCTCGATGCCCATGAACAAAGCGTTCCACGTGAAACCTCAGCGCTTGCTACTCGCCCCTGGCAACTCACAGGACAGCAGCGCCGCGCGTACCGCATCGATGGCCTGCGGCCGCGGGAAGGTGACGCGCCAGACCAGACCAACGGTCCGTGACGGCTGCTTGCCAGCGAAGGGCAGCACCTTGACCAGCGCTTCTTTCCCGATCAGCGGGTCGGCCGCCGTGCTCGGCATGACAGCGATACCGGCGCCGCTCGCCACCATGTAGCGGATGGTTTCCAGCGAGCCGCCTTCGAGCGAATTGGCCAGGCCGTCGGGCGCCGTCAGGCGCGGGCAGGATTCGAGCACCTGGTCACGGAAACAGTTGCCCTGGCCAAGCAGCAGCAGGTTCTGGCCGTCCAGTTCATCGGCCGGGATGGCTGCCCGCTGGCTCCAGGCATGGGCGGCCGGCACGACGACGCGGAAGGGTTCTTCGTAGACCGCCTGGGCGACCAGGCCGGGCTCGGCGAAGGGCAGCGCGATGACGATGACGTCGAGTTCGCCGGCCTTCAGGGCGGGAATCAGGTTGCCGGTGAAATCCTCCTTGAGGAACAGCGGCATATCGGGCGCCTGCTGGTGCAGGGCCGGAATGAATTGCGGCAGCAGGTAAGGCGCGATGCTGTAGATGATGCCGACGCGCAACTGGCCGCTCAGCGGGTCGCCCGTCGCATCGGCGATTTCTTCGAGGCGCACGGCCTCGTCGAGGACCCGCCGGGCCTGGGCGACGATGCGTTCGCCAAGCGCCGTGATCCGCACATCGGCCGCCGTGCGTTCGAAGAGCGCGGCGCCGAGCTGACCTTCAACCTTCTTCAGGGCCACCGACAGGGTCGGCTGGCTGACGTGGCAGGCTTCCGCTGCCTTGCCGAAATGCCGCTCGCGGGCCAGGGCCACGATGTAGCGCATTTCGGTCAGGGTCATCTGGTGTAATCCAGCTTTTGCAGGTCGTCGGCGCTCAGCCAGCGCCACTCGCCGGGTTTCAGGTCGGCTGGCAATTGCAACTCGCCAACCGCCTCGCGATGCAGGGCCTCGACGCGGTTACCGGCCGCCGCCACCATGCGCTTGACCTGGTGATATTTGCCGCTGGTCAGGGTCAGGCGCAGCAGGTGTTCATCGACCTTTTCCGCCGCTGCGGCGGCAATCGGCTCGGGTTCGTCGGTAAGCAGCACGCCGGCCAGCAGTTGATCGATCAGCGCCTGATCAACCGGATGCTTGGTGGTCGCCAGATAGATTTTCGGCACCTTGCGCTTGGCCGACGACAGTTGATGGTTGAGCTGGCCGTCGTTGGTGATCAGCAGCAGGCCGGTGGTGTCTTCGTCGAGCCGGCCGATCGGCTGCACGTCGCGTTCACGCAGCGGAACCGGCAGCAGTTCGAGGACGCCGGGGTGATGCTTGGGCTTGCGCGAACATTCGTAATGCAGCGGCTTGTGCAGCATCAGGCAGGCAAATTCGGCATAGGGCCAATCGACGCCGTCGACGGTGAACACCAGACCGTCGATAGCGAGTTCGACGAAGGGGTCCTCGCAGAGCGTGCCTTTGATGGCGACGCGCCCGCGCCGGACCATTCCCCGGCATTCCCTGCGGGAGCCGAAGCCGTGTTTTTGGAGAATACGTTCTAGTTGCATGGCCGGCATGTTAACACGCCGCGTCGTTTCCTCAGCGCGCACCAGACGGTGGCAAGCCGCTTATCGGCAGCCAGCCGATGCAATACAATTCGGGCCATGAATTTCGAACACCTTATCCAGATCAACGACCCGGAAAATCCGCTGATCGAGCCGCTCGACCGCAATCAATTGTGGCTGGGCCTGCTCCATCGCGTCGAGAATCCGATTCCCTTCCTGCCCGGCCTCGAAACCGTCACCATCCTCGAACGCCAGTCGACCACCCTGCTCCGCGAACTCGATTTTGGCCCGGCCGTCATCCAGGACCGCGTCACGCTGGCCGAGATGCACTGGGTGCGTTTCGACATCGTGCCCTCCGAAGCCCACGCCGGCGGCGGCCTGACCATCGCCATCGAAGAACCCGAGCCGGGTTTCCTGTTCCTGCGCTTCACCTATGAAACGACGCTGGCCAGCAACCCGAATTCGGAAGAGCGGGCCTACATCGAATACGTCAAATCGGCCTACCACCAGTCGGATGTCGATTGCGTGCGCATCATCCGCACGCTGGCGGCGGGCGGCCAAGCGCAGTAAGCACGCGACCCCTCCATGAAAAATGCCCGCCGAAGCGGGCATTTTGCTATTGGCTACAACGCTCTCAAGCGACGCCCTGTGACGCCAGGTAATCTTCGTAACCGCCAAGGTAATCGACGATGCGACCGTCGCCCTTGACCTCAAGAACACGCGTGGACAGCGAGGAAACGAATTCGCGGTCATGCGAGACAAAGACCAGGGTGCCGGGAAATTTTTCCAGGCCGCTGTTCAGGGCTTCGATCGATTCCATGTCGAGGTGGTTGGTCGGTTCGTCCATGAGCAGCACGTTGTGCTTGGAGAGCATGAGCTTGCCGAACAGCATGCGGCCCTGCTCGCCACCGGAAATGACATTGACCGGCTTCTTGACGTCGTCGCCGGAGAACAGCAGACGCCCCAGCGTGCCGCGAATCAGGGTTTCCAGGTCGCCGCCTTCCTCGATGGTGGCGCGGGCATAACCGGCGATCCACTCGGTCAGGCTCTGCTCGCCGGCGAACTGGGCGCTGTGGTCCTGCGCGTAGTAGCCGGGATAGGCCTTTTCCGCCCATTTCAGCGTGCCGAACTGCGCGGTCAGTTCGCCCATCAGCAGCTTCAGGAAGGTCGTCTTGCCGACGCCGTTTTCACCGATCACGGCGATGCGTTCGCCGGCATTGATGGTCAGCGTCAGGTTGTTGAAGATCTTGCGCTCGCTGCCTTCGTAGGCGAAGGACAGGCTTTCGATCTCGACGGCCTGGCGGTGCAGCTTCTGCTTTTCGTCGTAGTCGAAGCGGATCCACGGGTATTGGCGCGACGACGGCTTCATATCTTCCGGCTTGAGCTTTTCGATGAGCTTGACGCGGCTGGTCGCCTGCTTGGCCTTGGAGGCGTTGGCCGAGAAGCGGCGGACGAAGGTCTGCAGTTCGGCGATCCGTTCCTTGGCCTTGGCATTGGCGTTCTGCAGGCGTTCGCGGGCCTGCTGGGCGGCTTCCATGAAATCGTCGTAATTGCCGGCGTAGGTCGTGATCTTGCCGTAATCGAGGTCGGCCATGTGGGTACAAACCTGGTTCAGGAAGTGGCGATCGTGCGAGATGATGATCATCGTCGAATCACGATTGTTGAGCACGTCTTCCAGCCAACGGATGGTGTTGATGTCGAGGTTGTTGGTCGGTTCGTCGAGCAGCAGGATGTCCGGGTTGGCAAACAGCGCCTGGCAGAGCAGGACGCGCAGCTTCCAGCCGGGCGCCACTTCGCTCATCGGGCCGTTGTGCTGTTCGGTCGGGATGCCGACGCCGAGCAGCAGTTCGCCAGCCCGCGATTCCGCCGTATAGCCGTCGTATTCACCGACCTTGCCTTCAAGCTCGGCAGCGTGCATGTAGTCGTCTTCGGTCGCTTCCGGATTGGCGTAGATCGCATCGCGCTCCTGGATTGCCGACCACAACTCCTCGTGACCGGCCATCACGACGTCGAGCACGCGCATCTCTTCGTAGGCGAACTGGTCCTGCTTGAGGTAGGCCATCCGCTCGTGCTTCTCTTTCGAGACATTGCCGGCCGATGGATCGAGCGCGCCGCAGAGGATCTTCATGAAGGTCGATTTGCCGGCGCCATTGGCGCCGATCAGGCCGTAGCGATAGCCCTCGCCAAATTTGACATTGACGTTTTCGAACAGGGGCTTGGCCCCGAACTGCATGGTGATATTGGCAGCGACAAGCACGGCGATTCCGATCTGCGAATAGATATAAAACGAAGGGACGGATTTTACCCGTTTTCAGGCACTTGGCCGCCTGGCCGGGGCCCAATTTTGTGCACTGCGGTGTAAGATTTGCAGCCACAATAAAAACCCCGGGATTTAGAGACAGCCATGGTTCCACACCTGACCACCGCCCTCAGCGGCCCCCTGCTCGAACTCGAACGCAAGTTCCTGGAAAGCAGCACGCAAATCGAACACTGGCTGCGCGGCCAGTGGCAGGAACACACGCCGCCCTTCTATTCGTCGTGCGACCTGCGCAATTCCGGCTTCAAGCTGGCGCCGGTCGATACCAACCTCTTCCCGGGCGGCTTCAACAATCTCAATCCGGCCTTCCTGCCGCTCTGCGTGCAGGCGGCCATGGTCGCCATCGAGAAAATCTGTCCGGACGCGCGCAACCTGCTGCTCATTCCGGAAAACCACACGCGCAACCAGTTCTACCTGCAGAACGTCGCGCAGATCGCCGCCATCCTCAAGCAGACCGGGCTCAACGTGCGCATCGGCTCGCTGATTCCCGATCTTGTCGAACCGACCACGGTCGAGCTGCCCAACGGCCAAAGTCTGCTGCTCGAACCGCTGGTCCGCACGCCGCACCGGCTCGGCCTCGACGGCTTCGACCCCTGCGCCATCCTGCTCAACAACGACCTCTCGGCCGGCCTGCCGGAGATCCTGCAGAACCTCCACGAACAGTTCGTGCTGCCGCCGCTGCATGGTGGCTGGGCGGTCCGCCGCAAATCCAACCACTTCGCCGCCTACGACCAGGTGGCCAACGACTTCGCCAAGGAAATCGGCATTGATCCGTGGCGAATCAATCCGGCCTTCTCGGTCTGTCGCAGCATCAATTTCCACGAGCGCCAGGGCGAGGAATGTCTGGCCGCCAATGTCGCCGCCGTGCTCGATATCGTCCGCGAAAAGTACAAGGAATACGGCATCACCGAAACGCCCTACGTCGTCGTCAAGGCTGATGCCGGCACCTACGGCATGGGCGTCATGACGGTGCGCGACGCCGACGAGGTGATCGCCCTGAACCGCAAGCAGCGCAACAAGATGAGCGTCGGCAAGGAAGGCCTGGAAGTTTCCGAGGTGCTGATCCAGGAAGGCGTGCATTCCTTCGAGACGCTCAACGACGCGGTTGCCGAGCCGGTCATCTACATGATCGACCGTTACGTGGTCGGCGGCTTCTACCGCGTCCATACCGGGCGCGGCAAGGACGAGAACCTCAACGCGCCGGGCATGCATTTTGAGCCGCTGGCCTTCGAGACCGGCTGCAACCTGCCCGATTACCGCTGCGGCAATCCGGATTCCGCGCCCAACCGCTTTTACGCCTACGGCGTGGTCGGCCGTCTGGCCTGTCTGGCAGCCGCCGTCGAGCTCGAACGCACCGCCCCGGAAAACGGCTAGGCCGCAGTGACGCAGCAACTCCACTTCGAAAAGCACCTGCTCGGCGGCAGCGCCCGCTCGTTGAAACTGGCCTTCATCGTCGACCCGCTCGACCACCTGAAAGCCTGGAAAGATTCGACGATTGCCATGATGCGGGCCGCCGAAACGCACGGCCACGAGGTTTTCGCCATCGAGGTGGCCAGCCTCGGCTGGCGCACGCCGGAACCCGGCCTGCACACCGGCGGCGTCTTCGGCGAAGCCATCCACCTGCACCTGCGCCCCGACGATCACGACTGGTATCGCGAAACGCAGCGCGAATGGCAGGTCCTGAAAGCTTTCGACGCGGTGATCATGCGCAAGGATCCGCCCTTCGATTTCGAATACGTCACCGCCACCTGGCTGCTCGAACGCGCCGAAGCCCAGGGCGTCAAGGTCTTCAACCGGCCACGCGCCCTGCGCGAGCATTCGGAAAAAATTGCCATCGCCGAATTCAACCAATTCACGACGGCCACCCTGGTCGCCCGCGATGCGCATCAACTGCAGCGTTTCATCGACGAACAGCGCGACGTCATCCTCAAGCCGCTCGACGGCATGGGCGGCAGCCAGATATTCCGCGTGCACCGCAACGACCCGAACCGCAACGTCATCCTCGAAACCCTGACCCACGAAGGCCGGCGCACGATCATGGCGCAGCGCTACCTGCCGGAAATCAGCCAGGGCGACAAGCGCATCCTGCTCATTGCCGGCCAGCCCGTGCCCTGGTGCCTGGCGCGCATCCCCAAGGCCGGCGAGACGCGCGGCAACCTGGCAGCGGGCGGCACCGGCGTCGCCCAGGAACTCACGGCGCGCGACCGCGAAATCGCCGAAACGCTCGGCCCCATCCTGCTCAAGCGCGGCCTGCTGCTGGTCGGGCTCGACGTCATCGGCACACATCTCACCGAAATCAATGTCACCAGCCCGACCTGCATGGTCGAGATCCGCCAGCAGACGGGTTTCGACGCAGCCGGTGCCTTCATCACGGCCATCGAACACGCATGCGGCATTTCCTGATCGTCCTTTCCCTGTTGTGCCTCGCGGCCTGCGGTCGCGCCCCCTTGCAGGAACAACAGGCCTACGTTTTCGGCACCCGCGTCGAAGTCATCATCGTCAGCCAGGAAGCCGAACAGGGCCGCCAGGCCATCGCCGCCGTATTGCGTGAATTCGACCGCCTGCACCGCGCCTACCACGCCTGGCAGCCTTCGGAACTGACCACCCTCAACGAGGCCATCGCGGCCGGCAAGCCGCTCGCCGTGACGCCCGAACTGGCCGCCTTCGTCAGCGAAGCGCAGGAACTCAGCGCCCAAGGCGACTACCTGTTCGATCCGGGCATCGGCGAACTGATCAAACTGTGGGGTTTCCAGGCCGATGAATTCAAGGCCGAACTGCCGCCGCCCGCCGCCATCAAGGCCTGGCTGGCGAACAAGCCGTCGCTGGCCGACATCAGCATCCGCGACACCACGATCAGCAGCCGCAACCGCCATGTCGCCCTCGATTTCGGCGGCTACCTGAAAGGCGTCGCGCTCGACCGTGCTGCCGCCATCCTGCGCGCCCAGGGCATCAACAACGCGCTGATCAACATCGGCGGCAATGTCATGGCACTGGGCAGCAAGGAAGGCAAGAAATGGCGGGTCGGCATCCAGCACCCGCGCCAGCCCGGGCCGCTGGCGACCATTGCTCTTGAGGACGGCGAAGCGATTGGCACTTCCGGCGACTACCAGCGTTTCTTCGAAGTCGATGGCCAGCGCTATCCGCACCTGCTCGATCCGCGCAGCGGCTACCCGGCCGCTCACACGCAGGCCGTCACTGTGCTCATCCCGGCCGGGCCGAAGGCGGGCACGCTGTCCGACGCCACATCCAAACCCGTTTTCATCGCCGGTGGCGAGCATTGGCGGGAAATGGCCAGCAGGATGAAGGTCGGCCAGGTCCTGCGGGTCGACAGCCAGGGCCGGATTTTCGTCACCGCAGCCTTGCACCGGCGCCTCGAATTCATCGGCAGCGCCCCGGAACTCAGCGTTCTTCCCTGATCCACCTTGAGTCGGCCGGAGAAGCCGTATATTCTGCCCGCAGCCTGCCGACATAATCTGTGGCGGGCTTGGCCAGCAGTCAATTAGCGCGGAGAGACGATGTTCAGGGGCATCTCGTTCGGCAAATCAGGTTTCGCCAACAGTCTGGTGCTGCGCATCGGATTGCTCATCCTGTTCTCGCTGGCCGCCTTCACCTTCGGGCTATATCAGCTGATCGGCCGACCCACCGTGGACCGCTTGGCCGAGACCCAGATGCGCCTGGCCGGCGAACAGATCGAAGCGCGCTTCGACCGGCTGCTGCAAAGCGTCGAGGCCACCCTGCGCAGCAGCCAGGCCTGGGGCCGCAACGGCGACATCGACAGCGCCCAGCTACAGCGCTTCAACGAATTCTTCTTTCCCATCCTGGCCAACCACGGCGAAATCACCTCGGTCATCCTGGCCCATGAATCCGGCCGCGAATTCCTGCTCCTGCTCGGTGACGATGGCCGCTGGATCAACCGCATCTCCAACCCCGCCGCCTGGGGCAAGCAGACCTACTGGATCACCTGGAGCGCCGAACGCCAGATCGAGAAGGTCGAGGTCCGCGAACGCGACTACGACGCCCGCCGGCGCCCCTGGTTCATCGGCGCCATGCAGCCGGGCGACGGGCAGAAAATTCACTGGACCGACCCCTATATTTTCTTCACCACCCAGGAACCCGGCATCACCGCTTCGATGCGCTGGACGGACAGCCACGGCGAAACCTACGTCATCGGCCACGATGTCCGGCTCAGCGAAATCGCCGCCTTCACCACCGGCCTGAGCCTGGCCTCGCGCGGCAAGGCCGCCCTGTTCCAGGAAAATGGCAAGCTCATCGCACCGCCGCGCGACCCGCGCTTCAGCGATCGGCAATCGATCAACCAGGCCCTGCTGAAAACCGCCGATGAACTGGGCCTCAGCGAATTCAGCCAGGCCTACCACCTGTGGCAGGAAAATCCGGGCCAACGCGAACGGCTGGCCGCCTTCACCGCCAGTGACGAACGCTGGCTCGGCCTGTTCCGACGTTTCGACGGCTACAGCCCGGGCATCTGGTTCGGGGTGATCGCCCCGGAAAGCGATTTCGTCCCGGTTTCCGGCCGCGATGTCGCCTTGCTCGGGCTCATCGCGCTGGGCGCGCTGACCCTCAGCATGGTCGTCGCCATCCGCATCGCCCGCCGCTTCGGGGCGCCGCTTGCCGCCCTGACCGCCGAGAGCGAGCGGATCGGCCGCCTCGAACTGAACGAGCCGGTGCTCACCGATGCCCCCTGGCGCGAGGTCCAGCAACTTGGCATGGCGCTGGACGGCATGCGCCGACAATTGCAGGATGCCCAGCAGGCGCTGCAGAACAGCAATATCGACCTGGAACAGACGGTCGCCCTGCGCACCCACGCCCTGTGGGAAAGCCAGGAGGTCCTGAAAAAGCGCGAAGCCTTCTTCCGGGCAATTTTCGACAATGCGGCTGTCGGCATCATCAGCCTGACCCCGGAGCGCAAGCCGAAACTGGTCAATCGGGCCTTCGCCGCGTTCATCGATCAAACGATTGAAACCCTGTTGCAACAACCGGATATCACGATCCTGCCGGCCCACGAGGAAATGCGCCTGAACAAGGCCCTGGCCGAAATTGCCGAGGGCCGCCTGGACAGCCTGCGCAGCGAGGTCGAATTCATCGACCGGCAGGGCCGGACATGCTGGGGCGACGTCCAGATTGCCGCGGTCCGCAACGAAGGTGGCGGCCTGGACTCCTTGCTGGTGACCATCCTCGACATTTCCGACAAGCGCGAAATCGAGGCCGAGCTGATCCGCCAGTTCGCCTTCCTGCAGGCCCTGCTCGACACCATTCCCAACCCGATTTTCTACAAGGGGCCGAACACCCGCTTCCTGGGCTGCAACACCGCCTACGAGAAGTTTTTTGGCATCGAGCGGGCCAACTTCATCGGCAAACGCGTGCTCGATCTCGACTATCTTCCCGACGAGGCGCGCCAGGCCTACCAGCGCGAAGATGAAGCCGTGATTGCCGAATGCGGCCGCATCTCGCGCGAAATTCCGCTGCCCGGCGCCGACGGCCAGCTGCACGACACGCTGTATT
The DNA here is from genome assembly GCA_049294655.1 of Azonexus sp. Taxonomy (GTDB): domain Bacteria; phylum Pseudomonadota; class Gammaproteobacteria; order Burkholderiales; family Rhodocyclaceae; genus Azonexus. The sequence continues at coordinate 47,315 of JBAQDI010000022.1, read as the reverse complement.
CGGTTACCGGTTTTCAGAACACCGGGGGAGACCCCGGCGGCCTGATCGGCGTCATTGTCGACATCACGCCACTCAAGAATGCTGAGCGCGAGGCCGGGCGCGCCCGCCTGGCGGCCGAGGAGGCGGCGGCGGCCAAGGCCGACTTCCTGGCCAACATGAGCCATGAAATCCGCACCCCGATGAACGCCATCATCGGCATGACCCATCTGGCGCTGCAGACGGAGCTCAACGCCCGCCAGCGCAATTACCTGAGCAAGGTGGACAATGCCGCCAAGGGTCTGCTCGGCATCATTAACGACATCCTTGACCTGTCGAAAATGGAAGCCGGCAAGATGCTGGTCGAGCGCACCCGGTTCCGTTTCAACGACTGCCTGCAGAACCTCGCCGATGTCAGCCTGTTGAAGGCCAGCGAGCGCGGCCTGGAACTGCTTTTCGACATCGCACCGGACGTCCCGGAAGCGCTGCTCGGCGACCCGCTGCGCCTCAACCAGGTGCTGCTCAACCTGGTCGGCAATGCCATCAAGTTCACCGAGCAGGGCGAAATAACGCTCAGCGTCAGCGTCACCGCCCGAAGCGAAGACAAGGTCGAACTGCACTTCGCGGTCAGCGATACCGGCATCGGCATGTCCGAGGAACAGCAGAAACAGTTGTTTACCGCCTTCAGCCAGGCCGACAGCTCGACGACGCGCAAATACGGCGGCACCGGCCTCGGCCTGTCGATCTGCAAACGCATCGTCGAAATGCTCGGCGGCCGGATCGGCGTCAGCAGCACACCCGGTGTCGGCAGCCGCTTCCACTTCACCCTCGGCTTCGAGCTGCCCGGTGAAAGCGCCGATGACAGCCAGCGTCTGGGCCTGCCGGAACAGCTCAACACCCTGATCATCGACGACAGCTCCGGCGCCCGCCAGATTTTCCGCCACCTGCTGCTCGCCCTCGGCCTGCCCTGCCACGCCGTCGCCAGCGGCGCCGAAGGGATCACCGAGATGCGGCGCGCCAACGCCGCCGGCGAGCCCTACCAGCTGCTCATCATCGACTGGCAAATGCCCGGCATGGATGGCATCGAGGCGCTCCGGCAGATGGAGGACAACGCCGCCCTGCAGCACGTCCCGAAAATCATCATGACCACGGCTTTCGACCAGGACGAACTGCGCAGCAAGCTAGGGCCAACCCGGATCGATGCCATCCTGGCCAAGCCGGTCACCCCGTCCTCGCTGTTCGATCGCATCATCGAGGCCCTGCATGCCGACCGCGCCGACAGCCCGGTGATGCCGAAACCCGCCGCCATCGCCGTCCGTTTTTCCGGCCAGCGCGTGCTGCTGGTCGAAGACAACGACGTCAATCGCGAACTGGCCGAGGAAATGCTCAGTTCGGTCGGCCTCACGGTCGAAACCGCCGAAAATGGCGAGCTGGCCGTCGCTGCTGTCACGCAGAACAGCTACGACCTGGTGCTCATGGACTGCCAGATGCCGGTCATGGACGGCTACGAGGCGACCCGCCGGATCCGCGGTGAAGCGCATCTGGCCAGCCTGCCGATCATCGCGATGACCGCCAACGCCCTGGCGGCCGATCGAGAACGCTGTCTGCAGGCCGGCATGAACGACCATATCGCCAAGCCCATCGATGTCGCCCGGCTCTACGCCACCCTCGCCGACTGGCTGAAGGACCGGGGCCAGGGCGCCCCGGCAACGGCGGCCGAGCCGGCCGAAACGCCCCGGCCCGAAGCCAGCCCGCCGCCCGCCATGCTCGACGAGAAAGCGGCACTCAATCGCCTGGGCGGCAATCGCTCCATGCTCGAGCGCCTGCTCGTCCGCTTCCACGAAGACCAGTCGGGCGCCATCAGTCGCCTGCACAGCGGCCTGGCCGCCGACAACCGGGCCGACATGATCCTCTGCGCCCACACCCTGCGCGGCCTGGCCGGCAATATCGGGGCCGACCGGGTGGCCGAGGTGGCGAAACGACTCGAAACCGGGCTCAAAGCCGAGCCACCGACCCCGACAGCGGATTTCGCCCAACTGATCGACGAACTGGCCGACGTACTGCAACCCGTGCTCGAGCTGACCGGCCAGCGGCCAACCGCCCGCCCGGCCGCCGAAACGGTCGCCCTTCCGGATCTGGCCAGCCGCCAGGCGACCTGTTCCCGGCTGTTGTCCCAGCTCGCCCACGACGACGCCGCCGCGGTCTCCCTGTACCAAGGAATACAGCCCTGGCTGCGCCAGTTGGCCAGGCCCGCTGAAGTCGATCAACTGACCCGCTGCATCGAGCATTACGAATTTGAAGACGCTGGGGCAATACTGCGTAGAATTGCCGGTGAACTGTCCATCGACCTGGACACGCCCCAGGCCTGACCCCGGAGTGAATATGCCCCCATTGCTTGCCAAACAAAGCATCCTCGTTGTCGACGACACCCCGGAAAACATCGACCTGCTCAGCGAATTGCTGCGCGACGAATATCAGGTCCGGGTGGCAACCAGCGGCGAGCGGGCCCTGAAAATCGCCTATTCCGACGAGCCGCCCGATCTCATCCTGCTCGACATCATGATGCCCGGCTTGAGTGGCCTGGAAATCTGTCGCCGGCTCAAGGCCAACCCGGACCGGCGGCGCATCCCGGTCATTTTCGTCACTGCCATGAGCAGCATCGAAGACGAAGAACGCGGCCTGCAGCTGGGTGCCGTCGATTACATCACCAAGCCGATCAGCCCGCCCATCGTCAAGGCCCGGGTGCGCACCCACCTCGCCCTCTACGACCAGAGCCGCGAACTCGAGCGCATGGTGCGCCAGCGCACCCAGGAACTGCTGACCACCCGCCAGCAGATCATCCGCCGCCTCGGCCGGGCCGCCGAATTCAAGGACAACGAAACCGGCAACCATGTCCTGCGCATGAGCCACTACGCCCGCCTGATCGCCAACGCGCACGGCATGGGCGAAGAAGCCGCCAACATCATTTTCAACACGGCGCCGATGCACGATATCGGCAAGATCGGCATTCCCGACTCCATCCTGCTCAAGCCCGGCAAACTGGACGCGGAAGAATGGAAAATCATGCACCAGCACCCGATCATGGGTGCCGAGATCATCGGCAAACACGACAACGGCCTGCTCGAAACGGCGCGCGTCATCGCCCTCGCCCATCACGAAAAATGGAACGGCAGCGGTTATCCACAAGGCCTCAAGGGTGAGGACATCCCGCTCGAGGGCCGCATCGTCGCCATTGCCGATGTCTTCGACGCGCTGGTTTCCGTGCGCCCCTACAAGCGCGCCTTCAGCATCGAAGAATCGCTCGAGATGATGGCCGCGGCGACCGGCGAACATTTCGACCCGAGCCTGATGCTGGCCTTCAACAAGGCGCTGCCGGAGATCCTGCGCGTCAAGGAAATCTACGCCGACGAATTCGGCGCCCTGACCGACGTCGAATTCCAGATCAAGGAAATCTACGCCCATCAGCACGATCCCAAGGGCTATCCCGGCGTGCTGACCAGCCCCAAGGACTGAGCCTTAAACCTTGAAACCTCAGTTGGACGCGGCTGTTGGTGCGTTTGGGCGGGATGTCCGGCGCGAAGCGATGCCGCGGCAGGCTCATGCCTGCAAGAAGGAGCGACAAAGCCGGGCGCCCGACCGGACGTGCCAGCGGCCGCGTAGCGCTCTCACCTTTTGGGTGAATCACCTCGAAGGCACAAAAGTCAGTGCCCATACGGCTCGCCTGAGATGGATAAGCGGTCAACTGAGGTTTCAAGGTTGAACGCTCAGTTGGCCGAGGCCGTTTCCTGGCTCCGGCAGGCCGATGGCCTGCTCATCGCGGCCGGCGCCGGCCTGGGCATCGACTCGGGACTCCCGGATTTTCGCGGGCCGGGCGGTTTCTGGCGTGCTTACCCGGCCCTCGGCCGGGCCCGCATCGCCTTCGAAGCCATCGCCAACCCGGCCGCCTTCGCGCAAGACCCGCGCCTCGCCTGGGGCTTCTACGGGCATCGTCTGCAGCTGTACCGCCAGACCACGCCGCACGCCGGTTTCGCCATGCTGCGCGGGATGGCCAAAGACATGGCGCACGGCGCCTTTGTGTTCACCAGCAATGTCGATGGCCAGTTCCAGAAGGCCGGCTTTGCCGGCGAACGCGTCTGCGAAGTGCATGGCTCCATTCACCACCTGCAATGCAGCGCCGGCTGTGGCGAGCGCATCTGGTCGGCCGACGACTTCCAGCCCGAAATCGACGCGGAAAACTGCCGCCTGCTCGGCGAACTGCCGACCTGCCCGGACTGTGGCGCCCTGGCCCGGCCGAATATCCTGATGTTCGGCGACTGGCAATGGATCGCCCGGCGCAGCGAACTGCAGGAACAGCGCCTGCAGCAATGGCTGAACGCGGTCGACCGGCTGGTCGTCATTGAAATCGGCGCCGGGCTGCAGGTGCCGACGGTGCGCCGCTTTGCCGAAAGCTGCGGCGGCCGGCTGATCCGCATCAATCCCGGCGAACCGGCCGTTCCGCCTGGCGGCAAGGCCTGCGCCCTGGCCCTCGGCGGCCTGGCCGGCATCGAGCGCCTGCGGGCCGCGCTGGCCGACGACTAAAGCCGGCTAATCCGGCGCCTTCGAGTCGATGAGCAACGTCACCGGCCCGTCATTGACCAGGCTGACCTGCATGTCGGCGCCGAACACCCCGGTCGCCACCGGCCGCCCCAGTTCGTCGGCCAATCGGGCGACGAAGCGTTCGAACAGCGGCTGCGAAATCTCGCCACGCGCCGCCCGGCTCCACGACGGCCGGTTGCCCTTCTTCACAGATGCGTACAACGTGAATTGCGAGACCGCGAGAATCCCGCCGCCGGTCTCCTGGATGCTGCAGTTCATGACACCGTCGGCGTCAGCAAAAATTCGGGTGCGCACGATCTTGCCGGCCATCCAGGCCAGATCGGCCTCGCCATCGGTTTCCTCGAAACCGGCCAGGACCAGCAGGCCAGGGCCGATTTCCCCGGTCACCGCGCCATCGACCGCCACCGAAGCTTCCCTGACCCTTTGAATGACAACGCGCATGCCGATTTCCCCTGGATGAATCTCTCTCGAATAGGGGCGGAAAATAGCGCAATCCTGCCGACGTGTCATCGGCGAACGGGTCGCAGGCGGTTGCCGGTTCCACGTGAAACGCCATTCCCGGCCATCCGCCCGGAAAACAGCTGCCGCCTGGCGCGCACCGGTATCCGCATCCCGCAAACAGGCGCAAAACAGCGCTTGCCCGAATCGATGCCATCCGCCTAGAATTCCCGCCTGTCCTGAACAATGAGCATTCGATGATGCAGCTGAGCGCCGGCGAAATCCTGCAGCTTTCGCCTGACGAGGCTTCGGCCAAAGCGGCCAAGGGCCTGGTCATTCCGGGCAAATGGCCGCGTCTTGAATACGACGAACATGCCATCTGGGGCGAATGCCAGGGCAGCGGCTCAAAGCCCTATCAGGTGCAGGTCGACAAATCCGGTCCGGCCTTTCGCTGTTCCTGCCCAAGCCGGAAATTTCCCTGCAAACATGGCCTGGCGCTGTTGCTCCTGCAGGCGCAGAACCCGGCCAACTTCTCGGCCGCTGCGGCGCCGGCCTGGGTTGCCGAATGGCTGGCCTCGCGCCAGCAGCGGGCGGAAAAGCAGGAAGCCAAGATCGCCGAGCAACGCGAAGCGCCGCCCGATCCGCAAGCCTCGGCCCGCCGCGAGGAGACACGCCGCCAACGCATGGCCGGCGGCCTCGAAGAGCTGGAACGCTGGCTCACCGACCGCCTGCGCCAGGGCCTGGCGCAGTTGCCGGGACAAACGGCGATCTGGGAAGAACTGGCCCGGCGCATGATCGATGCCCAATTGCCCGGCCTGGCCTATCGCCTGCGCCAGATCGCCGCCCGGGTCGGCCACGACGAAACCTGGCCGGGTCACGTCCTCGGCGGCCTCGGGCAACTGCGCCTGCTGATCGACGCCTTCCGCCGCCTCGAGAGCTTGCCACCGGCCATCCAGCAGGATGTCCGCAGCGCCCTCGGCCTGAGTACCGACCGCGACAGCGTGTTGGCCAACGGCGAACGGCTGCGCGACGACTGGCAGGTGCTCGGCCAGGCCATCGACGAGGACGGCAAGCTGTGGTCACGCCGCGTCTGGCTGCTCGGCCGGCAAACGCAGCGCCCGGCCCTGCTGCTCGACTTTGCGCACGGCAGCCGGCGCTTCGAACAGAATTACGTGACGGCCAGCAGCCTGCAAGGCGAACTGGCTTTCTTCCCCGGCAACCTGCCACTGCGCGCCATAAACACCGGTGATGCCCGCTTGTTGCCGAACAGCCCGCCCCCGGTCGGCCAACTCGATACTGCGCTGGCGGCGCTGGCCCAAGCCGTGGCCGCCAATCCCTGGCAGTCGCCGCGGCCCATGCTGGTCGATGACGGCGTGCCCGGCGCCACGGCCCGGGGCTGGTCACTGCATTGCCCGGAACGGCGCCAGCTCCCGCTCGACCTGCGCGACGAGGATGGCTGGCAATTGCTGGCGGTGAGCGGCGGCGCCCCGCTTACCGTGTTCGGCGAATGGAATGGCGAGGTCCTGCGCCCCCTGGCCGCCTGGCAAGGCAAACTGCTCTGGCAGGAAGAGACGGAGAGCGCATGAAACTGCTGCACGAACTCGCCACCCAGGTCCTGCTCGGCAGCGACCGTCGCCCGCCGGTCCTGCCCGAACTGCCCGGCCAGCTCGGCAAACTTCTGCAGGCCGCCTGCCCCCCGGGCGAAGACCAGGAGATCCACGTGCTGCGTCAGGCCGGCAGCCTGGCACTCTGTGGCGCCGCCGGCTACGTTCCCGCCGTCAGCGAAGAAACACCGGTCAGCGCCTGTCCGCCCGAACAATTGACGGTCGCCGACCAGCCGCAACTGCTGTCGACCCTGCAGCAGATTCTCGACGACGGCCCCGACCCCTTGCGCCGCGAAGCCTTTGTTCGCCTGGCCAAGCAGGGCTGCTGCCTGGCCCCGGGCCTGCTCACGCGAGCCCTGAATCTGGGCCAGAAAAGCCGCGAGTTGCGCCCGGCCCTGCTCGCCGTGCTCGGCCAACGGGGCCACTGGCTGGCCGGCCTCAATCCGGACTGGGCCTGCGTCGTTGGCGAGGCCGAGCCGGCTTTCGAGCTGGCCAGCTGGGAACATGGCAGCCAGGAGCAGCGCCGGCAATTGCTCGGCAAGTTGCGGCAGAGCGCGCCCGAACAGGCCCGCAGCCTGTTGCAGGACGGCTTTTCCCAACTCGAGGCACGCGAGCGGGCCAGCCTGCTGGAAACGCTGCAGGTCGGTCTGAGCTTGCCGGATGAAGACTTTCTCGAAAGCCTGCTGGCCGACCGCAGCAAGGAAGTCCGCCAGCGCGCCGCCAGCCTGCTGGCCGCCCTGCCCGGCAGCCGCTATGGCCAGCGCATGGCCGGGCGGATGGCCGCCTGCCTCGGCGAGGAGCGCAAATTGTTTCGTACCGTGCGCACCCTGGAAGCCCCGGCCAGCTTCGGCACCGACTGGAAAAACGACGCCCTGGAAGAAATCCGGCCCAAGAACGAAAGCCTGGGCGGACGGGCCTGGTGGCTGTACCAGATCGCGCGCAATCTGCCGCTGGCCTGGTGGCAGGAAAGCACCGGCCTGACACCGGCCGAACTGATCAAATGGCTACGCGGCACGGACTGGAGCGAGGCCATCCTGCGGGCCTGGGCCGAAGCCCTGCAGCGCCATCCGGAAGCGCATTGGGTGGAAGAATTCCTGAACCAGGGAAAGTCCCTGGACCTGCCGCTCGATACCCTCGAACTTCTGGCTTTCCTGCCGGCGCAGGAGCGCGAGCGACGCTGGCTGATCATGTTCGACCACGAGACACAGATCTCTGGCAAACGCCACTTGCTGACCCTCCTGCTTGACCAGTTTGCGGTGCGTCCGGAAGCCCCCTCCGAAGATTTTTCCCGCCGCATCCTGGCCGAAATCCACCAACTGGTGAACCGGCCCAACTATGCCAGCGGCGGGCTTTACGAAATCTGCCAGACCCTGCCCGGGTTCGTCTGCCTGATTCCGCCGGCCTGCTTCGCCGAAGCCTGCGAAGGATGGGCGGTCGGCCCGCAAACCGAATATTTCAGCAAGACCCTGGCCAGAATCCTGGCCATCGTCGAACAACGCAAAATCCTTCACCAAATTCTCAGATAGCGGAAACCATCATGAGCCAAACCCTGCGCCAGCATGCCGAGCAACAATTCGCCGAGGAACTCGAAGAACTCAAAAAGGCGGATAACCGCGAACGGCCGGAAAACTGGGTACTTTCGCCGTGGGCGGTGGCCGACTACCTGATGGGCGGCAAGCTGGCCAACGGCTTCCAGGTCAGCGCCAAATACATCGGCAACCGGCGCCTGATGGAAACCGCCATCGCCACGCTGGCCACCGACCGCGCCCTGCTGCTGTTTGGGGTGCCGGGCACCGCCAAATCCTGGGTATCGGAACACCTGGCGGCGGCGGTCAGCGGCGATTCGACCATGCTCATCCAGGGCACGGCCGGGACCAGCGAAGAACAACTGCGTTACGGCTGGAACTACGCCGAACTGCTCGCCAAGGGGCCTTCGAAAGCGGCCTTGGTGCCGAGCCCGCTGATGCGCGCCATGGAACAGGGCAAGACGGCGCGTGTCGAGGAACTGACGCGGATTCCGGCCGACGTGCAGGACACCCTGATCACCATCCTTTCCGAGAAATCGCTGCCCGTTCCCGAGCTCGGCATTGAAGCGCAGGCGATTCGCGGCTTCAATGTCATCGCCACCGCCAACAATCGCGACAAGGGCATCAACGAACTGTCGAGCGCCCTGAAACGGCGCTTCAACACGGTCATCCTGCCGGTGCCGGCCAACGAGGACGAGGAAGTCAGCATCGTCAGCAAGCGCGTCGCCGAGCTTGGCCGGGCCCTGCAACTGCCGGGCGAACCGCCGGCCCTGAAGGAAGTGCGCCGCGTCGTGCAGATTTTCCGCGAACTGCGCAACGGCCAGACCGAAGATGGCAAGACCAAGCTCAAAAGCTCGAGCGCCACCCTGAGCACGGCCGAAGCCATTTCCGTGATCAACAGCGGCATGGCCCTGGCCGGCCATTTCGGTGACGGCGTGCTGCGCGCCGGCGACATCGCCTCCAGCCTGGTCGGCGCCATCGTCAAGGACCCGGTGCAGGATGCCGTGGTCTGGCGCGAATACCAGGAAACAGTCATGAAGGAACGCAGCGACTGGAAGGATCTCTACCGCGCCTGCCGCGAACAGGACTAGGCAGCCCGCCCATGGCCGATTCATCCGCTGCGCCCTTCCACCTGTTCGGCGTTCGCCACCACGGGCCGGGTTGCGCCCGCAGCCTGCGGCGCGCCCTCGAGGAACTGCAACCCGATTGCCTGCTCGTCGAAGGCCCGCCCGATGGCGAGGAAATGCTGGCGCTCATGCTGGCGGAAGACCTCGTGCCGCCGGTCGCCCTGCTCGTCTACAACCCCGACGATGCCAGCGAAGCGGCCTTTTATCCCTTCGCCGCCTTCTCGCCGGAATGGAACGCCCTGCGCTTTGCGCTGGAACGGCAGATTCCGGCCCGCTTCATCGATCTGCCGGCGGCGCATCAGTTCGCGCTGAAACGGCCGGCTGAGGAAGAAGAAGGCAGCGCGCTTGAAGTTGCCGATGCAGAGCCCGCAGCGGACAGCGAAGCCGAAGCCGACATCCAGGCCGAAGAGGCCGTCGAGGATGTCGGGCCGAGCGGCGATCCGCTCGACTGGCTGGGCCGAGCGGCCGGCTATGGCGACGGCGAAGCCTGGTGGAACCACATGGTCGAAGAACGCGGCGACAGCCTGGAACTGTTCGCCGCCATCCGCGAGGCGATGAGCAGCGTGCGCAGCGAAGCGCCAGCGCGCGTGCGCAGCGCCCTCGCCGAACAGCGCGAAGCCCTGCGCGAGGCGCACATGCGCAAATGCCTGCGCCAGGCCCAGAAAGAAGGTTTCCAGCGCATCGCCGTGGTCTGCGGCGCCTGGCACGTGCCGGCCCTGGCCGAGATGCCGCCGGCCAAGGCCGACAACGATCTGCTCAAGGGCCTGGCCAAAATCAAGGTGGCCGCGACCTGGGTCCCCTGGTCCTACCACAACCTCAGTTTTGCCAGCGGTTATGGCGCCGGCGTCGCCGCGCCCGGCTGGTACGAATACCTCTGGCAGAGCAACGGCGACCGGGCCATCGGCTGGCTGGCGCGGGCCGCCCGCCTGTTCCGCGACAACGGACTCGACTGCTCCTCGGCCCACATCATCGAAGCCGTCCGCCTGGCCGAAGCCCTGGCCGCCCTGCGCGAACGCCCGCAGCCCGGGCTCGACGAACTCGACGAAGCCTTGCGCACCGTCGTCTGCATGGGCGACGCGGCGCCGATGCAGCTCATCCGGCAGCAAATGATCGTCGGCGACCGCCTCGGCAGCACCCCGGAGACAGCGCCGGCCGTGCCGCTGCAGCGCGACCTGGCGCAACAACAGAAAAGCCTGCGCCTGAAGGCGGAAGCCACACAAAAAACGCTCGATCTCGACCTGCGTCAGGCCAACGATCTGGCGCGCAGCCACCTGCTGCACCGCCTGAACCTGCTCGACATCGGCTGGGGCAGCCTGAACAAGGTCGGGCGCAGCGCCAAGGGCAGCTTCCACGAGTTGTGGACCCTGCAATGGGAGCCGGAACTGGTCATCGCCGTGATCAATGCCAGCCGCTGGGGGAACAGCGTGCGGCAAGCCGCCTGTGGCCGGGCCATCGATCGGGCCCAGACGGCGAGCAGCCTGCCCGAGCTCTCCGAACTGGTGAACCAGGTCCTGCTGGCCGACCTCGAAGAAGCCATCGGCCCGGTCTCCCTGGCCCTGGAAAACCAGGCGGCGATTGCCAGCGACGTGCAGCAACTGCTGGCCGCCGTGCCGCCCCTGGCCAACGTTGCCCGCTACGGCAATGTCCGGCAGACCGACGCCGGCATGGTCGAACACCTGCTCGACAGCCTCGTGCCGCGCGCCGCCATCGGCCTGCCCGGCGCCTGCGCGACCCTCGACGACGACGCCGCCCAGGTCATGCGCGAATACATTGTCGCGACGCACCAGGCGCTGCGCCTGCTGGTTCGCCCGAATCTGCAGGAAGAATGGCAGTCGGCCCTGCGCCGCCTCGCCCAGCTCGGCAGTTGCCATGGCCTGATCGGCGGCCTGGCCAGCCGCCTGCTCTTCGACGAACAACTGGCCAGCCCCGAACAGACGGCGCAATGCATGAGCCAGGCCCTGTCGGTCGGCAACGACCCGGGGCCGGCCGCCGCCTGGCTCGAAGGTTTTCTCAACCAGAGCGGCATGGTGCTGCTGCACGACCCGCAATTGTGGGCCATGGTCGATGACTGGCTGAGCAGCCTGAGCGAAGACAACTTCACCCGCGAACTGCCGCTGCTGCGCCGCGCCTTCACCGCCTTCAGCCTGCCCGAACGGCGCCAGCTCGGCGAGCGGGCCAGCCGTTCGCCGGTCGCCTCGCCCCAGGCCAGCCTGCCGGATTGGGATGCGAGCCGCGCCGAACAGGTCCTGCCCCTGTTGCACCAACTGTTGGGAGTTCCGGCATGAATCAAAGCGCACTCAACGACGACGCCCGCAAACGACGCTGGCGCCTGGTCCTTGGCGAACCGGCCGAAGCCGCCTGCAGCGGCCTGCTGGCCGGCGACGACCAGCGCATCGACGCTGCCCTGAGCGCCCTCTACGACGCCGACGAACCGGGCGGCCTGCGCGGCGGCAGCGGCGCCTCCTCGCCGCGCGTCGCCCGCTGGCTGGGTGACATCCGGCGCTATTTCCCGGCTTCGGTGGTCCAGGTCATGCAAAAGGACGCCTTCGAGCGTCTCGACCTCAGAAGCATGCTCTTCCAGCCGGAAATGCTTGAAGCCGTGCAACCCGACGTCCACCTGGTCGCCACCCTGATGTCGCTGCGCGGCATCATTCCGGCCAAGACGCGCGACACGGCGCGCGCCGTGGTCCGCAAGGTGGTCGATGCGCTGATGAAGAAACTCGAGGAACCGATGCGCAGCGCCGTCACCGGCGCCCTCAACCGGGCCGTCCGCAACCGCCGGCCGCGGCACGCCGAAATCGACTGGAACCGCACCATCCGCGCCAATCTCCGGCACTGGCAGGAAGCCTACCGCAGCATCATCCCGGAAAACCTGATCGGCTACGGCCGCAAGGCCCGGCGCACCCAGCGCGAAGTCATCCTGTGCATCGACCAGAGCGGCTCGATGGCCGCCTCCGTCGTCTATTCCAGCATTTTCGGCGCCGTCATGGCCTCCCTGCCGGCCGTCAAGACGCACATGGTGGTCTTCGACACCGCCGTCGTCGATCTCACCGAACAACTCAGCGACCCGGTCGAAGTCCTGTTCGGCGTGCAACTCGGCGGTGGCACCGACATCAACCGGGCGGTCGGCTACTGCCAGTCGCTGGTCCGCGACCCGCGCAACACCATCATGGTGCTCATTTCCGATCTCTACGAAGGCGGCGTCGAGAAAAACCTGCTGCAACGGGCCAGCGAACTCGTCCAGTCCGGCGTTCAGCTGATCACCCTGCTCGCCCTGAGCGACGAAGGCGCCCCGGCCTACGACCATCAACTGGCCGCCAAACTGGCCGCCCTCGGCGTGCCTTCCTTCGCCTGTTCGCCAGACCAGTTCCCCGGCCTGATGGCCGCCGCCATCCGCCGCGAGGATGTCGGGCTGTGGGCCGCCCAGCAGGGCATCGTGACGGCGCGGGCGGAACGCTGATAGGCCCCAAGTGAATGATCTGCTGATCCCGAAGATCAATCTGGTCCAGATGGACAGGCGGGCTTCTCTTGCCAGCATGATCGGCATGGCAAGTTTCTTTGGCGGAATGTTCCTCTCGCTCGTTGTAGTTACACTCTTCATACAAGAGAGGAATGTTCATATCACGGGGAATGGTCTGGCTCTTCTCTATGCCGCATGCCTTGTCGCTAGCGGGGTTCTGGCCTATTTGCTGAAGAAGCTGATCGGCGGGAACAGGACGGAAGTGGAAAACATATCCGCCGAATTTTCAGATCGGACCGTGCGCCTTGGGGATGCATTAACGATACGGACAGAAGACATTCGTAAAGTACGCATTCGCAGATCCCAGAGTGGCTGTATCGACGTTGTACTTTATCTTTCGAACAAGGGGGAGCTGCGAATCGATCCGGTCGTTTCGGGAAGCTCTGACCTCAATCCCCGGAAACTCACCCACTGCCAGCTGTGCGAATTGATTCAGGCGCATCTAGCCACGCGCTGGCGGGCAAAAACAGCGGTTCCAGGAATATCCCCGTAAAGGAACAGGCATCAAAGCGCAGCGAGCCGCCCTTCGCTAACAAGCTGCGACAGTTGATCGATGTCCTTGAGCACGCCCGGATCCGCGACCGGGCAGAGCTGTAGGTCGGCCCGGTGAGCATCGAGAATGGCCTTGCCGCCTTGATCGCCGGTCAGGGCGAGCAAATCGGCAAGGTGGTTGCTGGCAAAGCCGACCGGGTGGCCGATTTTTCCCTGACAGGTCGGCCTGGCGAGACGGGCGCCGTTTTGCAGCGCCGCCAATACGGCCTGGTAGCTGGCCGCCTCGATGTCGGGCATGTCGGCCAGGGCGACCAGCCAGCCGTCAGCCTCGGCGCTGGCGGCGATGCCGCGACTCAGACTGTGGCCCATGCCCTTCTGCGCCGCGTCGCAAACGACGGTTTCCAGGCCTTCTGCCGCGAACAGGTCAGCCAGTACGTCATCTCCCGGGCGAATGACGGCAATGCTGCGCCGGCAGGCTTTGGCCAGGCGCCGGGCCGCAGCGAGCGCCATGGGTGTGCCATCGGCCAGCCCGTGCAGGCGCTTGTCGGCACCGAAGCGCCGGCTGCGGCCGGCGGCCAGCAAGATGCCGACGATCTGCTTCATGCGACGCGGCAGGCGTAGGGATCGGCAACTTCGACGGCCGACCGGAAATTCTGCCCGTTTTTGACAGCCGTCATTTCGGCCAGGATGGAGACGGCGATTTCCGGCGGCGTGCGGCTGCCGATGGGCAGGCCGACCGGGCCGTGCAGGCGGTCGACTTCGGCCTGCGAGAGGTCGAAATACTGCAGCAGCCGGGCGCGGCGTTTGCTGTTGTTGGCGTGCGAACCGAGGGCGCCGACATAGAAGGCCGGCGACTTGAGCGCTTCGAGCAGGGCCATGTCGTCGAGCTTGGGATCGTGGGTCAGCGCCACCACCGCGCTGCGCGGGTCGAGGCCGAGTTCGGTCACCGCATCGTCGGGCATCGCGGCGATGCGCTCGGTGCCGGGGACATCCCAGCCGTCGGCATATTCGCTGCGCGGGTCGCAGATATAAACGCGATAGCCGAGGGCCTGCGCCATGCTCGCCAGGTAGCGCGAAATCTGCCCGGCACCGATGATCAACAGGCGCCAGGCCGGGCCGTGCAGCGTGACCAGCGTTTCGCCGTCCCACTGCTGGCTGTCGCCGGCGCTGCCGCCTTCGAGGCTGACCGCGCCGCTGGCCAGCGCGACCCGCCGCTGCACCAGCTGGCCGCTGCCGATGCGCTGGGCGAGCTGGTCGAGCAAGGCGGCATCGGGCGCCGGTTCGAGCACCAGCTCCAGCGTGCCGCCGCAGGGCAAACCAAAGCGATGCGCCTCGTCGGCCGTCACGCCGTAACGCAGCAGGCGGGTTCCACCGTCGGCAAATTCGCCGGATGCGGCGCGGCGAATCAGGTCATCCTCGATGCAGCCGCCGGAGACCGAGCCCTGCACCTGCCCGTCGTCGCGCAGGATCATCCAGGCGCCCGGCGGGCGCGGGGCGGAACCCCAGGTCCGGGCGACAGTGATCAGCGCGAAGCGATGCCCGGCCGCCGCCCATTTGCGGGCGGCGTCGAGAACCTGCGTATCCAGGTTGTCCATGTCAGGCCACCAGCTCGGCAGTACTGAACGGCATCCTGTGCAGGAACTTGCCGGTGGCGGCGGCGATGGCATTGGCCACGGCCGGGGCCAGCGGCGGCACGCCGGGTTCGCCGATGCCGGTCGGGGCGCTGGTTGACGCCACGATATGCACTTCGACCACCGGCATTTCGTCGATGCGCAGCGGCGGATAAGTATCGAAATTACCCTGCTCGACACGCCCGCCCTTGAGCGTGATTTCGCCGTGCAAGGCGGCGGACAGCGCGAAGCCGACGGCCCCTTCAACCTGCGAGCGGATGTTGTCCGGGTTGATCGCCGTGCCGCAATCCACCGCGCAGACCACGCGGTCGACCTTGATCGAGCCGTCCTTCTTGACCGTCACTTCGGCCACCTGGGCGACGAAGGATTTGAAGGATTCATGCACCGCCACGCCGCGCCCACGTCGCTCACCGGCCGCCGCCTTGAGCGGCGTTCCCCAGTTGGCTTTCTCGGCTGCCAGCTTGAGCACGCCCGCATGCTTCGGGTGCTCGGTCAGCAATTCGAGACGCAGGGCCACCGGGTCCTTGCCCATCGCCGCCGCGACCTGATCGAGGAAAACCTCGGTCGAATAGGCCGTGTGCGACGAACCCACCGAGCGCCACCAGAGCACCGGCACGCCGATATCGGTTGGCGTGTGCAGATCGACCAGCAGGTTGGGAATCGCATACGGCAGATTCGAAGCGCCTTCGACCGACACATGGTCGATGCCATCCTTGACCAGCATGGCTTCGAAAGGCGAGCCGGTAATGATCGACTGGCCGACCAGCCGGTGATGCCAGCCGACCAGCTGGCCGCTGCCATCGAGCGCCGCTTCCAGCGCGTGGTGGAAGAGCGGCCGGTAGTAGCCGCCGCGCATGTCGTCCTCGCGCAGCCAGACCAGCTTGACGGGGGCCTTGCCGTTGATCGCCTTGACGATATGCGCCGCTTCCAGCACGTAATCCGACTGGGTGCAGGCCCGCCGCCCGAAACTGCCCCCGGCGTAGAGCATGTTGAGCTTGACCTGCTCGGGCTTGAGGCCGAACAGCGCGGCGACCCGGCCTTGATCGACGGTCTGGAATTGCTCGCCGTTCCACACTTCGCAGCCATCGGCCTTGAGGTGGACGACGCAGTTCATCGGCTCCATCGCGGCATGGGCGAGATAGGGGAAATCGAAGGAAGCGCTGACCACCTTGGCGGCGCCGGCAAAGGTCTTTGTCGTGTCGCCCTTGTTCGCGGCGACCAGGCCGGGCTTCTTGGCCATTTCCTTGTATCTGGCCAGAATTTCATCGCTGCCCAGCTTGAAGGCCTTGCTGTCGTCCCAGGTCACCGTCAGCGCATCGCGCCCTTTCTTGGCGCTCCAGGTATCGCTGGCCAGCACGGCAACGCCCTGCGGAATCTGCACGACATCGACGACGCCCTTGATCGCCCTGGCCTTGCTCGCATCGAAGGACTTCACCGTGGCGCCAAACTGCGGCGGGTGGGCGACCACGGCGACCAGCATGCCGGGCAGGAAAACGTCCTGCGTGAATTGCGCCGTGCCGTTGGTCTTGGCCGCGCTGTCCTTGCGCCTGGCCTGCTTGCCGATCAGACGAAAATCCTTGGGGTCTTTCAGTTTGACTTCGGTCGGCACGGTTTCATTGGCGGCATCAAGCGCCAGTTCGCCAAAACTCGCCTTGCGGCCACTGCCGGCATGGCTGACCACGCCGTCGCGCACGACAATCTCCGCCGCGCCAACCTGCCAGCGCTTGGCGGCGGCCGAAACCAGCATGGCCCGCCCGCTCGCCCCGGCCTTCCGCATCTGATCCCAGGAATTGGCCATCGCCGTGCTGCCGCCGGTACCCTGGGCCGGGCCCCAGAAGGTGTTGTTGTAGCGCTTGGCATCGGCCGCGGCGCCTTCGACGCGCACCTGCGCCCAGTCGGCATCGAGCTCGTCGGCCAGAATGGTGGCCAGACCGGTGTAGGTGCCCTGCCCCATTTCGAGGTGCTTCGACATCACCGTCACGCTGTTGTCGGCGCCGATTCGCAAAAAGGCGTTCGGCTCGAAAGTGGCCGGGCTGGCCGCAACGACCCCGGATTTTCCGGCGGCGGCAGCAGCCATCACCGGCAGGCAGAAGCCCAGCGTCAGGCCGGCGCTGCCTTGCAGGAAACGGCGACGGCTGAGGTTTTCAATGATGATTTCGCTCATGATTTGTCTCCTCAGGCCAGCGCTTTGGCAGCTTCGTGGATGGCAGCGCGGATGCGCACGTAGGTCGCGCAGCGGCACAGGTTGCCGGCCATGGCGGTATCGATGTCAGCATCGCTCGGCTTGCGGTTCTGGCTGAGCAGCGCCACGGCGCTCATGATCTGGCCGGACTGGCAGTAGCCGCACTGCACGACATCGAGCTTGCGCCAGGCTTCCTGGACAACCTTCCCGACGCGCTCGGCATCGACCGTCTCGATGGTCCTGATCTTGCGCCCAACGACCGCCGAAACCGGCGTCGAACAGGCGCGCACCGGCTTGCCATCGACATGCACGGTACAGGCGCCGCACAGCCCCTGGCCGCAGCCATATTTCGTCCCGGTCATCTGCAAGGTATCGCGCAGCGCCCAGAGCAGCGGCGTATCGGGCGCCACATCGAGTTGGTGCACCTTGCCGTTAATAGTCAGTTTGATCATCTGCGAGCTCCTCGTGAAAAGGGAACAAGGGCAAACCGGATCGCCCTGTTGGTACGAATAGTGTCGGCGAGAGGCGGGCAGAACCGATAACCCAATCGTGCAGACTTATTGCCTGATCCTCCAAAGCCGGCCCGCTACATCTCGTCGGCCAAGCGCAAAACGGCTACTCTCCCAGCCATGGATACAGCCGTTCAGACCCTGCCCCCGCCCAATGATTCCGTGGCCCTGGAAAATGTCGTTTTTGCCGGCCAGCGCGCTGAGCTCGCCGCGCTCATTCGCCGCCATTGCCGCGCTGACGGTGCCGTCGACACGGCCATCGCCAGCCTCAAGCTTTTCCGTGGATCGACCACCGAAGTGCCGACCTGCACCATCATGACCTCGGTCTTCGCGATGATGGCCCAGGGCGCCAAGCGCATCACGGTGGGCGAGGACACCTACGATTACGACGCCCGCCAATACCTCATTTCGTCGGTAGATCTGCCGATGTTTGCGCGCATCACCCAGGCCTCCGGCGCCGAGCCCTACCTCGGCCTGGCGCTCAACATCGACCCGTTGAAGATCAACGAACTGGCCGCCGCGATGCCCAAAAACCGGGCCCAGGAAGCCGTCGACCGGGGCATTGCCGTCGGCCTGCTCAGCGTCGACATCCAGAACACCGCGCTGCGCCTCGCCCGCTTGCTCGATACGCCAGCCGACATCCCGGTGCTCGCCCCGATCATCGAGCGTGAACTGCTCTACCGCCTTCTCGCCGGCCCGCTCGGTTCACGTTTGCGCCAGGCCGCCGCCAGTGGCAGCCACAGCCACCAGATCGTGCGCGCCATCGACTGGCTCAAAAGCAACCTCGACCAGCCGCTCAGCATCGAACGCCTGGCCAGCCTGGCGAACATGAGCCGCTCGTCGCTGCACCATCATTTCAAGGCCCTGACCGCCATGACGCCGCTGCAGTACCAGAAACAACTGCGCCTACAGGAAGCCCGCCGCCTGATGCTGATGAGCGACACCGATGCCGCCTCCGCCGCGCATCACGTCGGCTACGAAAGCCCGTCGCAATTCAACCGCGAATATCGGCGCATGTTCGGCACCCCGCCGGGCCGGGACATTGCCCAGCTCCGCAATAGCCAGCAGTTGGTCTGAGGCCGGATCCTGCGCCGACCGGGAATGGCGTTCTTGATGGACCATTTTCCCGACGCCGGGAAAATGGTCGGCCAGCCCACTCAACCCACTCAGCGCGCGCTCAGATCGGCGCGTTTGACCTTGAACGTCAGGCGACGCTCGCCGCGCTGGATCACCAGACGCACCACTGAACCCAGCGCGCCGCGGATCGCGGCGATGGTCTGCTGCGGGTTCAGCTTGGTCACCTGCTGGTCATCGACCTGCAGGATGCGGTCACCCACCTGAATGCGCGCCTTGACGGCCGGACTGCCGGGGATCAGTTCGCGCACGACCACCACGCCGGCCTCCGGAAAATCCAGCCCCATGCCGACGCCACCCGGCCCCGGCGGCGGGGCCAGCAGCCCCGTCTCGACGATGCGCTTGCCCTTGACGCGCAACCACTTGCCCTGGCCGTCCTGCATGCCGATGTAGCCCTCCGCCCGGCCCTCCAGCCGATCGAAGACAAAGTCCGTGAGCGGCTGGCCGTCCGTGTCGAGCACGGCCCATTTGCCCTGCCGTTCAGCCTTCAGCACGCCTTCGCCATAGCCATCGGTGAGCAGCGAATCGACCGCGAGATGGTCATAAACCGGCTCGATCAGCACTTGCGGCGTGGCGAAATCCAGGTAGCCCCAGCGCTCCCCCTTGCGCACCACCACGGTGGGTTCGTCGCCCATGTTGGAAATGCGCTCCATCGCGTCGTATTCGAGCGGCACGACGACCTTGCCCTGTTCATCCATAAAGCCCCAGCGCAGCGCCTCGTCGACCCGGCGCGCCACCCTGAAGCGGCCTTGTTCCTTGTGATAATCGAGGTCGGGGTAGACCGGCGCCAGAATCTCGCGCCCGTGCTCATCAAGCACACCGAACAGCCGCTCCCCCTCAGCCCCTTGCGGCGTCTGGGCAACGATAATGAAACGTTGCCCGAGGCGCGCGGCCCAGGCGTAGGACGTGGGCACCAGCGTCGCCACCAGCGCATCCATCGCCTTGTCGTCCACCGGCGGCGGCTCACTCACCGGCCGAATCGTGCGGACCGGCTGCGCCAGGACCACATCAAGATTCAGATCAGCGATCGGCTCGCCCTTTGAACCATCCCAATTCGACTGACGCGCCGCCTGCCAGCTGTGGCTGGACTTGTCACGCGAGAGGAAACGGATCGTCGCGCCGCTGCGCACCGCCAGGAAATCCAGCGCATACACCGAGATTTCATCGGTGCCCGCCGGGGCGCTCCAGTCGCCCTCCGGTACTGACACGCAGACCATGCGGCGCGGCCCGGCTTCAACCTGCAACCGCATCACCCGCAGGTCGGTCGGCCCGACCAGCCCCCAGAGCCTCGACCCGAGCAGGCCGAAGACGCGCCGGCCTTCGGCTTGCGGACAATCCAGGGGCAGCGTGACGTTGCTGTCTGGATCAGCCGTCAGACGGGCCTTCAACTGACCATCAACACGCAAGGTCGCGCCGGGCTCGGTCGAGTACTCGCCGTTGACCATGTCCTGCACCCGCCAACCCGACTCCAGCGCGAGCGGCTCGACGCGCGAGGACTTGGCTTCCTCATCGTAAAAATCGATCTGCTGGTCGCGAACGACGGCGATAACGCGCTCATTGCCGAGCACCCGCCGCGCATCCTTAGGCAGCGCCAAGGCCTGCCAGCTACGGCAACGCCGCCAGCCAGAGTCGGCCGCCTCCAGACAATGCAAACGCCCATCGCGCACCACACCGATCCGATGCCTGGGCAGCGGACCGAAAGTCTCGGCGGGCAAATCAGCCGCTTGAGCCGGTAAAGGCAGGAGCAGCGACACGCAAAGCGCCGCGCCGAAAGCCTTGGCAGCGCGGCCGGCAAGGGAGAAACCAGGAAATTTAATCATCATTTTTCGAGTATCCCTAGGCGTGTGCCCAGGCGTCAAGCAGGAAATGCCGATTTGATTAGTTTTGCCGTTGGCCTGTTCGCCCCTTTGCCCAAAATCCGCTTGTTTGGCGTTTTACAGACAACAGGAATGAGCGCTTCCTGCACACGACCTTGCGTTCGGGGCGACCTGAGCAAAGAGCCTCGCGATTTGCATCAGGCAGTTGATCGGCCTGAGCAGACATCCAGAGGCTGACTAATTCGGTCAGCAATGGGTCGAGAAGCAGCCTTTTGAGGACCTGATATCAAACTATTTGTAATGCAGAAAAAATGCGGCGGGACATGCCCGCCGCTAAAGTTACTACTCTACGAAAGGTACTTCATGAAAATCAGAAACTTAATGACTTGAACGCAGCCAAAAAACGAGGAAGGTTAGACAAAGTTGTAATTTTCAACTGCCACCCAAATGCTGTTTGCGTCTCCCCCCTGTTGATACGCTTCGGAAATTTAGTCATGTTCGAGTGAAATCGATGGCCGTCACTAACTGAATCAACACCATCGATTGATCTCAGAGCCTCCAGCTTGTGCCCGGGGTGCACCATCAGGTTGATATTGTTCAATTTCGAGGTTGTCTTAACGACATAAATAGTTTGACCTCCGGGAGACTGAAACTCAGAGAGCTTAGCGGTCATGTTGGTCGACTTGTAGCCGGCTCGTTCGACCTCCATCAGAATCGTTGCAATGTCAGCATCCTTGTCTGCCGTAGTACGAGTAGTTGTTTTCATAGCTGTAGATTTCGTGATTTTGGTTGTCTTGTCCGACTTTGGAACAAACGGAGGCTGGATGTGTGGGGGTATTAGAGGAGCTTGGTAACCTACCCCTAACAAGGAAGATGTCGAAGAATGCATCTGCTCGTATGCCCTATCAAGCCAGTCACAGCGGCTGCGCACAGGGTTCTTCGGATCTAGCTCCTCCTTCGTGACCTCACGGAGGTAATAACGTGTGGTGCTACCGCCAGCACTTGAAGGATGGCAGAAGGAGCCGAGCACCTGTTCTTTCCGCAGAGCACCTTCCTTGACACACCAATCCAGTGCAGCCTGCGGGCACGGCCCAAGAGCCACGAACAATGCTTTTTCGGTGATTTCACGCACTGAAGGAACAAAGCTGTCTAGGAAGCATTCCTCCAGCAATGGAGAAGCCATAATTTCATCGAAGCTACCATTGAACCGCTCACCGTCTTTGAATGCGGCATGAGGAACCACTGAAGTTGAATGAAGAAGCCCAGCGTTCGCTCCCCACAATGACTCAACGTCATCGATACCTAGTAGCTTCTCGAATTGGAAGTGCCGTAGCAGCTTCAGCAGATTTGGCTTCATTGACTTCCCACCAAAGGCTCCGGCCTTCTTTACCTCAGTAAGAATTTCCTCAACAGGCCGTCCTGCTTTCAGTAACTCTTGTGCAGTCTGATACGCAAGATCAAGCTGATTGTTCCCTGGTGTAATCCCGACAACGACGAGCTTTGCTTCATGGTTAACGTGCTCGAAGGGGATGTACTGGAGGCTATATCTTCCCTCTTTGCCAAGGCTGAACTGTGGTGTTCCAACTCCTCTCTGACCCAGACGCTTCAGGTCAGCTGAGAATCGCTTGAACATGTTCCGCTCCATCTTTTTTCTCCCTTATTTTTGTTCGACGGAACGAAGGTTAACAACCGGAGATAGGCGCAGGAAGAGATTTTTTAAATAATTTTTTGTAGTGTGAGTCCCTTCTCCTGCAAGGATTTATCCTGGAGAATTATTATTCATTTGTCACATTTTCATTAGGCATGACCATTCGATCAGCAAGAGATGTCGGAATTCACCGGTTATACAAGTTTCGCGGACTTATGCTTAGAGACCGGATTGAACCGATTTTTCGAGACCAAACCTTGTACTGGCCATGTATCTCAGAACTGAATGCTCCGTTTGAAAGTAGACCGCAAGTAGTTCCTCCACAGATGCGCAACGAACTGGAGAAACGAAAGGGTGGTCGGTGAAACATCAGAATAAAAAAGCCACCTCATTGAGGTGGCTTTCTAATAATCCGATTCCCACGAAATCTAGACTTTTGGGAAAAATCTAGATCATCGTGGGATCCTACAATTTCCTAGATATCAATCCTAGCATTCAGCGCATTGCTCTCAATGAACGCCCTTCTCGGCTCGACATCCTCACCCATCAGGGTCGTGAAGATCTCGTCGGCGGCAATCGCGTCGTCGATCTGCACGCGTAGCAGGCGGCGGACTTTCGGGTCCATGGTGGTTTCCCACAGCTGGTCGGGGTTCATTTCGCCGAGACCTTTGTAGCGCTGCTTGCTGATGCCGCGTTCGACGTCGGCGAGCAGCCACTTCATGGCGTCGCCGAAGTTGGTGACCGGCTGTTTCTTTTCGCCGCGGGCCATGAAGGCGCCGGCGCCGAAGAGGTCGGCCAGGGTTTCGGCGGTGCGGCGCAGTTGCGTGAAGTCGCCGGACATCAGCAGGTCGTCGTCGATCAGGCCGACCTTGAGGTTGCCGTGGTGCATCTTTTCGACGCGCAGGGTCCAGCGTTCCTGGATGTCGTCGTAGCGCGGCACAACGCGGATTTTGCCGGCCAGATGACCAGTCAGCAGTTCGGCACTGGCCTGGGCGCCGGCTTCGCTGGCGAGGTCGAGCTTGAGGTTGTGCTGGACCAGGGCCTTGAGGACGAGCGGGTCGACGAGGTGGGAAACGCGCTCGATGACGGCTTCGGTGAGCAGCCAGGAGCGGGCCAGGGCTTCGAGGGCCGGGCCGGCGACCGGCTCGGCGCCGGCGCGCGGCGTCAGGCTGGCTTCGTCCATGGCCATGCGCAGCAGGAACTGGTGGTAATCCTGGTCGTCCTTGAGGTAGCGCTCGGTCTTGCCGTGTTTGACCTTGTAGAGCGGCGGCTGGGCGATGTAGACGTAGCCACGTTCGATCAGTTCCGGCATCTGGCGGTAGAGCAGCGTGAGCAGCAGGGTCCGGATGTGGGCGCCGTCCACGTCCGCGTCGGTCATGATGATGATGCGGTGGTAGCGCAGCTTTTCGATCTTGAATTCGTCTTTGCCGATGCCGGTGCCGAGCGCCGTGATGAAGGTGACGATCTGCTCGCTGGAAATCAGCTTTTCGAAGCGGGCTTTTTCAACGTTGAGGACCTTGCCGCGCAGCGGCAGAATGGCCTGGAACTTCCGGTCGCGGCCCTGCTTGGCGGAGCCGCCGGCGGAATCGCCCTCGACCACGTAAATTTCGCAGAGGGCGGGATCCTTTTCCTGGCAGTCGGCCAGTTTGCCGGGCAGGCCGATACCGTCGAGCACACCCTTGCGGCGCGTCAGTTCGCGGGCGCGGCGGGCGGCTTCACGGGCGCGGGAGGCTTCGACGATCTTGCCGGTGATGATCTTGGCGTCGGCCGGACGTTCGAGCAGGAAGTCGGCAAGCTTCTGGGCGACGACTTCTTCGACGGCCGGACGGGCTTCGCTGGAAACCAGCTTCATCTTGGTCTGCGAGGCGAACTTGGGGTCGGGCATCTTGACCGACAGCACGCAGGCCAGGCCTTCGCGCATGTCGTCACCGGCGATTTCGACCTTGGCCTTCTTGGCGATTTCGTGTTCGTCGATGTACTTGTTGATGACCCGCGTCATCGCGGCGCGCAGGCCGGTCAGGTGGGTGCCGCCGTCGGATTGCGGAATGTTGTTGGTGAAGCAGAGCACCTGTTCCTGGTAGGAATCGTTCCACTGCATGGCGACTTCGACGCCGATGGTGACACCGGTATCGCCGACCTTGGCTTCGCCGGCCGAGGTGAAGATGGTCGGATGCAGAATGGTCTTGGTGCGATTGATGTACTCGACGAAGCTCTTGACGCCACCGGAGAAGGCAAAATCCTCTTCCTTGCCGGTACGCTGGTCGATCAGGCGGATGCGCACGCCGTTGTTGAGGAAGGACAGCTCACGCAGGCGCTTGGCGAGAATTTCGTAATGGAACTCGATGTGCTCGAAGATTTCCTCGTCGGCCAGGAAGTGCACTTCCGTACCGCGCTTTTCGGTATCACCGAGCACCTTGAGCGGCGAGACTTCGACGCCGTCACGCACTTCGATGACGCGATCGACGGCATGGCCGCGACAGAATTCCATCGTGTGCTTCTTGCCGTCGCGGCGGATGGTCAGACGCAGCCACTTCGACAGTGCATTGACGCAGGACACGCCGACGCCGTGCAGGCCGCCAGACACCTTGTAGGAGTTCTGGTTGAACTTGCCGCCGGCGTGGAGTTCGGTCAGCGCGATTTCGGCAGCCGAGCGTTTCGGCTCGTGCTTGTCGTCCATCTTGACGCCGACCGGGATGCCCCGGCCGTTGTCGGTGACGCTGATCGAGTTGTCGGTATGGATGGTGACGACGATGTCGTCACAATGCCCGGCCAGAGCTTCGTCAATCGAGTTGTCCACGACTTCGAACACCAGATGGTGCAGGCCGGTACCGTCGGAAGTGTCGCCGATGTACATGCCTGGACGTTTGCGGACGGCCTCCAGCCCTTCGAGAATCTGGATACTGGATTCGCCATAGGCCGGCGAGCCGTCTTCCGGGGTGTTCATCGGCGTGTTTTCTTCGCTCATTGCTTGTGTTCCACGTGAAACTGGTCTTTAGATACAGGGATCAAATACGCATCGGCATGACGACATACTTGAATCGCTCATTGCCCGGTACGGTAATCAGCGCGCTGGAGTTGGCATCGTTGAAACTCCACTGGATTTCTTCGGTGTGCACGTTGTTCAGCACATCCAGCAGATAGCCGACATTGAAGCCGACATCGATGGCATCGCCGCTGTACTGCACTTCGATTTCTTCCTGAGCTTCTTCCTGCTCGGCATTGGCGGCGATCAATTTGAGGCTATTGTCGCCGAGAACGACACGCACCCCACGGAATTTCTCGTTGGTCAGAATGGCGGCGCGGTTCATCGCCTGCATCAGGGTCTGACGGCTGACGACCAGGTGATTCTTCAGCGTGGCCGGCACGACGCGCTCGTAATCCGGGAACTTGCCGTCGATCAGCTTGGAAACGAGGACCACGGAACCAAAGGCAAAACGCACCTGGTTGGCGGTCAGCGTGATGTTCAGCGGCTCGTCGTTATCGACCAGCAGACGGTTGAGTTCGAGCACGGTCTTGCGCGGCAGGATGATTTCCTGGCGCGGCAGGTCGGCTTCGATCTCGACGCTGGCGTAGGCCAGACGGTGACCGTCGGTGGCCACGGCGCGCAGTTCCTTGCCTTCGACCAGCAACAACAGGCCGTTCAGGTAGTAACGGACGTCCTGCGCCGCCATGCTGAACTGGGTCTTGCCGAGCAGGGCGCGGAAAGCCTTTTGGGTGATGCTGAATTCGCGGGTTTCGCCCTCGGTCAGCGTCATGCGCGGGAAATCGTCGGCCGGCAGGGTTTGCAGGTTGAAACGGCTCTTGCCACCCTTGATCTGCAGACGCTTGTCTTCCAGGGTCAAGGTGATTTCGGTGGTATCCGGCAGGGAGCGCAGGATTTCCTGCAGCTTGCGGGCGCCGACGGTAACGGCACCGTCGCCATCGCCACCAGCGCCATCGGTCGCCGTGGTGATCTGAATTTCAATATCGGTAGCCAGCAGGGTAAGACGATCGCCCTTCTTTTCCAGCAGCACGTTGGAAAGGATGGGCAGGGTATGACGCCTTTCAACAATCCCCGATACCGACTGCAAAGGGGCTAAAAGCGTGTCTCTATGGGTTTTAATAAGAACCATAAATTAAATTCCTAAGTAGACTATATCGGGAACTACTCTGTGGATAAGCTAAAAATAATCTTCAATTTCAAACTGTTGCAGCAACTTTTACGCTCTTCAGAAGCCTCTGGATTGCCTGTGGATGAATTCTGGACAATTTTCCCATAAACCGGCTATCCCCGGTTCATCCACAAAGCATCGACAGCTTGTCCACAGACTTATCGACAGGCCTATCCTTTCAATACTTGCAGCAGGACGTGCAGGTCGTGGTTGAGTTCGCTGTCTTTCAGACGCAATGAATCGATCGTTTTTACCGCATGGATGACCGTGGTGTGATCACGCCCGCCAAAGGCGTCGCCGATTTCCGGAAAGCTGTGCGAGGTGACTTCGCGGCATAACCACATGGCGACCTGGCGCGGCCGGGCGATGGCCCGTGTACGCTTTTTCGAGAACAGTTCGGCGACCTTGATCTTGTAGTAGTCGGCAATGGTCTTCTGGATGTTGTCCATGCCGACATTGCGCACCGAGCCGATGAGATCCTTGAGCGCTTCCTTGGCCAGGTCCAGGGCGATGATGCGGCCGTGGAAGGAGGAATAGGCGAGAACCTTCTTGAGGGCGCCTTCGAGTTCGCGGACATTGGAACGCAGATGCTTGGCAATGAAGAAGGCGACTTCGTCGTCGAGCTGCAGGCCTTCGGCCTCGGCTTTCTTCTTCAGGATGGCGACGCGCATTTCAAGTTCCGGCGGCTCGATCTGCACGGTCAGACCCCAGTCGAAGCGGGTCACCAGGCGGTCGTCGAGGCCGTTGATATCCTTGGGATAGGTATCGCAGGTAATGATGATCTGTTTGCGGGCTTCGATCAGCGCGTTGAACAGGAAGAAGAATTCCTCTTGCGAGCGGTTCTTGCCATTGAAGAACTGGACGTCGTCGAGCAGCAGCACATCGAGCGTGCGGTACATGCGCTTGAAGGTGTCGAAAGACTTTTGCTGGTAGGCGCGCACGACGTCGGAGTAGTAATCCTCGGCGTGCACGTAGCGGACGATCTTTTCCGGGTTCTCGGCCAGGATGGTATTGCCGATGGCGTGAATCAGGTGAGTCTTGCCCAGGCCGGCGCCGCCATAGATGAACAGCGGGTTGTAGGCGCCACCCGGGTTGTTGGCCACCTGCACGGCGGCCGCGCGGGCCAGGTCGTTGGCCTTGCCGACCACCAGGTTGTCGAAGGTGAAGGCGGAAAAGAGCCGGGATTTCTCGTAATTGCCGGTTTTGGCGCGCGGTTTTTCCTGCGGGCTGTGATTGGCCGAGGAGTTTTCCGTCGCGCCAGTGCCGGAAGTACTGCTCCGGCTTTCGCTACGCGGTGCGGCGCTCTTGTTGTTGTCGATGACCAGGGCAATGCTGGTCGCCACCGAGAAGAAGCTGCGGCTGTATTCCTCGATCCGGCTCAGGTAACGATCACGCACCCATTTCATGATGAAGCCGTTCGGGGCGATCAGGCGCAGGCCATCCTGTGGCGCGCTTTCACCTTCAAGCCGCAGGGGCTTGATCCAGGTATTGAATTGCTGCGCGGGCAATTCCTGCTCAAAACGAAGCAAACAGGATTCCCAGAAACCGGCCATTGTTATTGCTACCCTTTCCGCTTCGGCACAAGACGGTCGCCGACGGTATTAACTGTATGATTTATTTTATTATTTACTAATAAAACAGGCGGCCCGAAAGCCGCCGTTGAAGGACGGATTCTACCCCGCAAGGGCAAAGTTATCCACAGCTTTTGCAAATAATTGATCTTGACAGGAAGGGGGTAAACAGGTGTAATCACGCGTTTTTCTTAGCACATCAAGGGATTACCAACATGAAACGCACGTATCAACCTTCGGTCGTGCGCCGCAAGCGCACCCATGGCTTCCTGGTTCGTATGCGCACCAAGGGTGGCCGTGCAGTTATTGCTGCTCGCCGCGCCAAGGGCCGCACACGCCTGGCCGTATAAACCAGACGTTCGGCAAGGTGGAACAAACCTTCGCCAGACGCTATCGCCTGACAAAAACGGATGAGTTCTCATCCGTTTTTGGTTTCAGGAAGGCTATTCGCGGCAAGTTGTTGATGCTGCACTACCAGCCAAGAGCGGCCGAAATGACGGAAGCGCGTCTCGGACTGGTGATAGCAAAAAAATTGCTCAAGCGATCGGTTGACCGTAATCGTGTCAAACGTATCATCCGGGAACAGTTCCGGCTGCAGCGAGCAAGTCTGCCGGCCTGTGATCTGGTGGTTCGCCTGGCTGTGAAGCCGGTTCCGCTCGATGGCAAGCTGGTGGCCAGCGATTTTCTGGCACTACTGGATAAACTGCGGCGGCCTCGGCCAAAGCGGGAAGAATGATGAAACGCCTGTTGATCGGACTGCTTCGGGTCTATCAATATGCGCTCAGCCCCTTTCTGGGGCGACGCTGCCGCTTTTTTCCCAGCTGTTCGGAATATGCGGTGGAAGCAGTACAAAAACACGGTGCCCGCAAGGGTGGCTGGCTGGGCGTCAAGCGCCTCTGCCGTTGTCACCCCTGGCATCCCGGTGGGTACGATCCAGTACCCTGATTTGAGTATGCTTGTTTATGTAGGCAGTTCATGGACACTCGACGCCTGATCCTGGTTTTTATCTTCATCTTCTCCGGCTTCATGCTGTGGGAAAACTGGCAGAAGTACAACCAGCCCAAGCCGGCAGTCGCGGCCGCCGCGGTTGATCCGGCCGGCAATGCCGTGCCGAAGCCCTCGGCTGCCCTGCAGGCCGGTGGAACGCCGGCTGCCACGCCTATTGCGCCGGCTACCGGCCCGGCCATGAATACGGCTGAAACCTTCACCGTCAGTACCGACCTGGTCAAGGCGACGATTTCCGCCCAGGGCGGCGATCTGGTCCAGCTCGAATTGCTCAAGTACAAAGAGCATGACGACAAGGACCGGACCTTCATGCTGTTCGATGCCAAGCATCAGTACGCAGCACAAAGCGGCCTGATCGGCGAAGGATTGCCGAGTCATCGCTCGATTTTCAAGCGCGTCGATGGTCCGAGCGCACTGGCCGAAGGTAGCGACGAGTTCAAGGTCCGCCTCGAAGCCGTTGCGGCCAATGGCGTCAAGGTCGCCAAGATCCTGACCTTCAAGCGTGGTTCCTACATCATTGACGTCGCCTGGGAAATTGCCAATGGCGGTGACAAGGCTGTTGCCCCGCATGCCTACTTCCAGCTGCAGCGCGACGATGTCAGTCCGGCTGGCGAAACCAAGATGGTGTCCACCTTTACCGGCCCGGCCGTGTTTACCGACGCCGACAAGTACCAGAAGGTCGCTTTCGAGGACATCACAGCCAACAAGGCGAAGTTTGCCAAGACGGCCGATAACGGCTGGCTGGCCATTGTTCAGCATTATTTCGTCTCGGCCCTGATTCCCAAGGACAAGACCCAGCACGAGTTCTACATGCGCAAGCTGGACGGTGGCAACATCTTCCAGACCGGCCTGATCGTGCCGATCGCCGAAATCGCACCGGGTGCCAAGGGCGAGGCTGCTGTCAGCCTGTACGCCGGCCCGCAGGAACAAAGTGCGCTCAAGGCCGTTGCGCCGGGTCTTGACCTGGTCGTCGACTACGGCTGGCTGACCCTGGTTGCCGCGCCCATTTTCTGGGCCCTGGAAGCCATTCACGCCCTGGTCGGTAACTGGGGCTGGGCGATTGTCGTGCTGACCATCATCATCAAGGCCATCTTCTTCCCGCTGTCTGCCGCTTCCTACAAGTCGATGGCCAAGATGCGCATCCTGACGCCGCGTCTGACGCAGTTGAAGGAACGCTTTGGCGACGACAAGGCGCGTATGAACCAGGAAATGATGAAGCTGTACCAGACCGAAAAGGTCAATCCGCTGGGCGGCTGTCTGCCCATCCTGGTCCAGATTCCGGTCTTCATTTCGCTGTACTGGGTGCTGCTCGGCGCCGTTGAAATGCGCGATGCACCGTGGATCCTGTGGATCAAGGATCTCGCCTCGGCCGACCCGTACTTCATCCTGCCGGTCATCATGATGGTTTCAATGTTCATTCAGACCAAGCTCAACCCGACGCCGCCGGATCCGATCCAGGCCAAGGTGATGATGGCCATGCCGCTGATCTTCGGTGTCATGTTCTTCTGGTTCCCGGCTGGTCTGGTGCTCTACTGGGTGGTTAACAACGTCTTGTCCATCGCCCAGCAGTGGCAGATCACCCGCATGATGGAAACCGGTGGCAAAGCCGCCAATGACGCCAAGGCCTGAAACCAGGCCTGAAACGATAGCTGCCATCGCCACGGCCCCCGGTCGTGGCGGTGTTGGCGTCATCCGCATCTCGGGCAGCACTTTGCTGCCCTTTGCTTTTGCCCTGACCGGCAAGACCCCACAGGCCCGTTACGCAACGCTGACCGACTTCAAGGCGGCGGATGGCACGACCATCGACAGCGGCCTGCTGCTCTACTTCCCGAACCCGCATTCCTTTACCGGTGAAGACGTGCTTGAACTGCAGGGCCATGGCGGCCCGGTGGTCATGCAACTGCTGCTTGCCCGCTGTCTCGATCTCGGCGCCCGCCTGGCCGAACCCGGCGAATTCAGCCGGCGCGCCTTTCTCAATGGCAAACTCGATCTGGCCCAGGCCGAAGCCGTCGCCGACCTGATCGACGCCGCCACGGCAAGCGCCGCCCGTTCGGCGGTGCGTTCGCTGCAGGGCGAATTCTCGAAAGCCATCCACGGCCTGACCGATGAACTGATCAACCTGCGCATGCTGGTCGAGGCGACGCTCGATTTTCCCGAGGAAGACATTGACTTCCTGAAGGCGGCCAATGCCTTTGGTCGCCTCGAAGACCTGCAGATCCGCCTGGCCGGCATCTTCGACCGGGCCGGTCAGGGCAAACTGCTGCAATCGGGCCTGCACGTCGTGCTGGCCGGCCAGCCTAACGTCGGCAAGTCCTCCCTGCTCAATCGCCTGGCTGGCGACGATCTGGCCATCGTCACGCCGATTGCCGGCACGACGCGCGATGCGCTGCGCTCGACCATCCAGATCGAAGGCATTCCGCTGCACATCATCGATACTGCCGGGCTGCGCGAAACCGACGACGAAGTCGAGAAAATCGGCATCGAGCGCAGCTGGCGGGAAATCGAGCGGGCCGACGTCATCCTGCTGCTGGTCGATGCCCGGCAGGGCGTCGGCGAGGCCGACCGGGAAATTCTCGCCCGACTGCCCGAACGCCTGCAGCGCATCACCATCCACAACAAGATCGATCTCGCCGAGCGCGAACCGGAACGTCACGCCGAAAGCAATGGCGTCGCCATTTCGCTGTCGGCCAAGGCCAATCGCGGCATCGACCTGCTCCGCCAGGAGTTGTTGCGCATTGCCGGCTGGCACCAGACCGAAGATGTCTTCATTGCCCGCGAGCGCCATCTGCGCGCCCTGGCACTGGCCCAGGAACATCTGGCGGCCGCCCGTCAGGTCGTCGAAAGCGCCCTGCCCGCCCTCGAGCTGTTTGCCGAAGAACTGCGCCTGACCCAGCAGGCGCTCGGCGAAATTACCGGCGAATTCACCGCCGACGATCTGCTCGGGGTCATTTTCAGCCGTTTTTGCATCGGAAAATAGCACTCATGCCGGCTGTGCATAAGTCTGTGGGGAAGCTGTACGCCGATTGTTGATCAAAGGTGAATATCGCAAGTTGTGGAAAACTATCCAGAATTCATCCACAGGCAACTAGACCGCTTCTCCAGAAGCTTTTACTTCAATCAAGCAACTGATAGATAACAACAATTTATTGTTATCCACAGCTTTGTTCCTCATATAGTCTTGGTAGTAGCTTTATATATATAGTTCTTATAAAAGACTATGGATCGCAAGTTCTGAGCAAACAGCACTAAAAACTAGTGCCTTTCCTTCTCCAGACGATTGCGACGAACGATGGCATCGGCAATTTCCCGACTGATCGCATCGGCATCCGGTAACTGGTTGGGTCGGAAAATGATCAGTGGAATGCCCAGGCTGGCCAGCGCCGCCTGCTTTTCATCCTCGCTGAAAGCTTCACCGGCCGGTGCCGGCCAGGCCAGTTCAATGGCGGCGACAATCCCGAAGTCGCTGTTGCAGATCACGAAATCGACGCCCCGGCTGGCCATGTTGCGCAGGCGCTGCGCATCGATCCGGCCGCGCAGCTGGGCCAGCTGCGCGACACCGACCTGGGCGAAGACACGCATGTTGGGCATGGCTTCAAGCAGACGCATGTAAAGCTCCTGCTCGGCGTCATTGAGCAATCGAAACTGGCGTTTCGGCCGTTCGAGCAAACGCGTTTGCGGATCCAGTGCGAGTTGTTGTTGCTGCCAGCTGCTCATTTTCGGGAGTCGGGTTTCCTCCTGACTGAAATCGGCAGTTTCTTCGGATGGACGGTTTTTCCACCACAGAGCCAAGCCCCCGGCGATGCCGGTAAATAACAATCCAATAGTCAGAGCATCCATACGCTGTATAGTCCGGCAGTCATTTTCCCAAGCCAATGATGGCATGAATTGTTGGCCCGTATCTCAAATGTCATTATTTTTTGTAGTCTGATCGTGGGCCAGCATGGATTCTATTGATTTTGGCCTGTCATTGTTGCTGGTTGCAGCCTTTACGGCCGGGATGGTCGATGCTGTGGTGGGCGGTGGCGGCCTGATCCAGATTCCGGCGTTATTTACGGTTTTGCCCGGAGAATCGGCAGCAACCCTGTTTGGCACCAATAAATGTGCTTCCGTTGTCGGCACGCTGAATGCCAGCTGGCGTTATGCGCGGCAGGTCAGGATGCCCTGGCGAACGATCCTGCCCGCTGCCCTTGCGGCATTCGCCTTTTCCTACCTGGGCGCGGCCTGTGTGGCCTATCTGCCAAAGGATACGGTGCGTCCGCTGGTTTTTGTGCTGCTCATCCTGGCGGCGCTCTATACCCTGAAGCGCAAGGATTTCGGTCAGATTCACCAGCCGGCCCACGGCGGTTATCGGGAAACGCTGTATGCCTTGCTGCTCGGCGGTCTGATTGGGTTTTACGACGGTTTTTTCGGCCCGGGTACGGGAAGTTTCCTGATATTCCTGTTTGTCCGCTTTTTTGGTTTCGATTTTCTGCATGCGTCGGCCAGTGCCAAGGTGGTCAATGTCGCCACCAACCTGGCTGCCCTGATTTATTTTGTGCCGAACGGCTATCTCCTGCCGCTGCTCGCCGGGCTGATGGCGCTGGCCAATGTCGGCGGATCGCTGCTCGGCAGCTGGCTGGCCCTGAAACATGGCAGCGCTTTTGTCCGGCAGGTATTTTTGTGGGTCGTCGGTTTCCTGATCATCCGCTTTGCCGCTGATACTTTTATGGTTTGGTAATACTTTTCCCGGAACTCTGGGCGTCCGGCTTTTTCTAATAAAATTCCGCAATTCGTCCGAGGCAGAGTTCATGCGCATTACGCTCGTTCATCCCGCTGGCTTCAATTTCGTGCCCGGCCAGCCCGATTTCTCGGTCCTGGCCAACCGCATGCCGCCGATCGGCATCATGCAGCTGGCTTCCTGGCTGGAAAAATTCGGCCACAGCGTCCAGCTGCACGACTGTCTCGGCCCCTATGCGCCGCCGACCATTGCCGAGAATGCCGAGATCGTGCTGGCCACCGATCCCGAAATGGTCGGTTTTTCGGCGACCACTTCCGGTTTCATGGATGCCGTCGAAATTGCCAGCTATATCCGCGAGCGCCGTCCCGAGATAAAAATCGTCTTCGGCAATGTGCACGTTTCGTCGCTCGGCGCGCCCATCCTCGAACATTTCCCGGAAATCGACTACCTGGTGATCGGCGAGGGCGAAGGCGCCCTGCTCGACCTGGCCGACGGCAAGCCGCTGGCCGGCATCGGCAACCTGATCTTTCGCAACGCCGACGGCAAGATTGTCGTCAATCCGCGCCGCGACCGCATCCTGGATCTCGATGAACTGCCCTTCCCGGCTTACGAGAAGCTGGCCGGGTTTCCGCATGCCTATCACCTGCCGCTGTTCGCCTACGAGAAGCGCTATGGCGCGACGATGATCACCTCGCGCGGTTGCCCCTACACCTGTTCGTTCTGCGACCGTACGGTGTTCGAGCGCCTGTACAAGACCAATTCGGCGCAATACACCTACGACCACATGAAGTACCTGCGGGACAACTTCGGCGTCTATCACATCAACATGTACGACGACCTGTTCACGGCCAAGAAGCAGCGCGTCATGGATCTCTGTCAGTTGTTGATCGACCAGCCGCTCGGCGTGCAGTGGAATTGCGCCATCCGGACCGGTCAGACCTCCGACGAAATGCTGGCCCAACTGAAAAAGGCCGGCGTACTGATGGTTTCGATGGGGGTCGAATCGGCCGATCCGATGATGATGGAGCGGCACAAGGCCGGCGTCACGCTCGAGGCGGTGCGCGATACGGTGCGCCAGATCCACGCCGCCGGAATGCGCGCCAAGGGCCTGTTCATTTTTGGCATGCCCGGCGAAACGCCCGAAACGGTGAAAGTGACCAGCGATTTCATCCTCTCGCTCGAACTCGACGAGATGAACATGACCAAGTTCAGCCCGCTGCACGGCGCGCCGATTTGGGAGGAATGCGCCAGCAATGTTTCCGGCGATTTCATCGAGGACTGGCGCCTGATGAATTGCCTGAATTTCGTCTTCCTGCCGCACGGCTTCAAGTCACGCGAGGAGATGGATGCGCTCTACAACTGGCATGTCAAACGTTTCTACGACAGCAAGGGCTATCGCCGGCGTTTTGCCAGCCGCCTGTGGCAGCACCGCTGGAGCCTGTGGCATGTCATCAAGCATTTGCCGGAAACCATCGCGGCCGCCCGTTATTTCAGCTCCAACAAGGAACAGCTCGAAAAGGCCAAGCGTGAATTCAAGCTGCATCCGCGCCAGCCGGTCGGCCTCAAGCCCTTCCTGAGCAAGGATCTGCTGGTGGACAACATTGTCTCGATGTCGCCGGTCAAACTGTCGCGCCGCGAAGCCCTGAAGACGATCATTCCCCTGCTTGAGGAAAGCAGCGCCTGTTGTACCCCGCCTGTCATGCCGGCAGCGGTATAATCGCCGACTACTTCGCAAGGGGATACGGGGGGTATCGACATGAGAAGAATGAATATTCGCTACTTGACCATCGCCCTGACCGGCCTCGTACTGGCGGCCTGCGGCGGCAAGACTGTCGAAACCCGGCCGGATGAGGTCAAGCCGGTGGAACAGGCGAAAAAGGCCGAAACCTATATCCGCAATGGTTTTGCCTGTTGCAACCTGCACTACGACGGCGACTGGATCAGTGATTCCAGCCTGTCGCAACTACCCTTCATTGCGGTTGGCACACCGATCAGCGTCAAGGAAATCGAGGGCTACCGGGCCTATGTCGAAATCGGTGGCAAGCCGATGCGCCTGGGCCTCGACTATGGCCGGACGCAGGAAACGACGGAACAGTGGGTCAACAAACTGGTCGTGCTGGAAGATCCGAAGCTGAAGATTGCCAAGTTTGCCCCGACGACCCGCAAGGCCATCGCCGCCGGCAAGCTGCTGCGCGGCATGAGCAAGGAACAGGTCGTGATGGCCATCGGTTACCCGCAGACCAACGAAAACCCGGACCCGAACAGCCCATCCTGGCGTTACTGGTGGTCGAGTTTCGGCCCCTATTACGTCTATTGGGCCAAGGACACGGTGAGCAAGATTGAAGGCCATTCGGAAACCGTTGGTCACATGATCTACAAAGGCAAATAAATCGCCACCACAGGGAATTTTCGGGGGAATGCTTCGATGGAACAGCAAATGAAGGATGTGGTGCGTCAGCAATGCGACGTTCTGGTCATCGGCGGGGGCCCGGCCGGAACAACGGTGGCACCGCTGCTGGCCGAAAAAGGCTACAAGGTGGTGGTGCTCGAGAAATCGCGCCACCCGCGTTTTCATATCGGCGAATCGCTGCTGCCCGCCAATCTGCCGCTCTTCGAGCGCATGGGCATTGCCGAGCAGGTCAAGGCCATCGGCATGGTCAAGCCGGGTGCCGAATTCGTCTCGCCGCACCATGACATGCCGCAGTGCTTCGAATTCGCCGATGCCTGGGACAAGTCGATGCCCTACGCCTACCAGGTCAAGCGCGACGAGTTCGATACCATCCTGATCCGCAACGCCGAGAAAAAAGGCGTCGAGGTGCACGAAAACTGCAAGGCGAAGACCGTCGATTTTCTGCCCGACAACACGGCAGTGATCCGCGCCCAGCACGACGACGGCCAGGAATTCGAATGGCAGGCCCGCTTCGTGGTCGATGCTTCCGGGCGCGATACCTTCCTGGCCAACCGTTTCCAGATCAAGCACCGCAATCCCAAGCACAACAGCTCGGCGATCTACGGCCACTTCACCGGCGCCAGGCGCCACGAAGGGCAAGCGGCCGGCAACATCACCATTTTCTGGTTCGAGCACGGCTGGTTCTGGTTCATTCCGATGATGAACGATACGACCAGCATCGGCATGGTGACCTGGCCGTACTACATGAAGACCATCGGCGAGCGCAACATCGAGCAGTTCCTGATGGATGGCATCGCCATGTGTCCGGCGCTGGCCGAGCGTCTGAAAGAGGCAAAATTGGTCAATAAGGTCGAGGCGACCGGCAATTTCTCCTACGTTTCCGAACGCAATCACGGCGCCAATTACCTGCTGCTCGGCGACGCCTACGCCTTCATCGACCCGGTCTTCTCGTCGGGCGTACTGCTCGCCATGAACAGCGGCGTGCTCGGCGCCGAGGCGATCGATACCTGCCTGCGTGAGCCGGCCAGGGCCGCCGCCGCGCTGAAGCGTTTCGACGCCCTGATGAAGCATGGCCCGAAGGAATTCTCGTGGTTCATCTACCGCGTCACCAATCCGATCATGCGTGACTTCTTCATGTATCCGAAGAACATTTTCCGCGTCAAGGAAGCCCTGCTCTCCGTGCTGGCCGGCGACATCTTCGGCAAGACGCCGATCTGGCGCTCGATCTTGATGTTCAAGGTGCTCTACTACATCGCCAACATCATCCAGCCGAAGCGTGCCTACATGGGCTGGAAACAAAGACACTTCAATATCCGTCCGGTCGAAGTCCCGGCCGTCTATAACGCCTAGTGAATCTCCAGCTTTTTTCCGGTCTGCCGTTCCATGATCTGCCTTTTGCCATCGCTGGCGAGGCAGATCGCGTGCTGGGCGGCGTCTGGCTGGGCAGTGCGGACCCTGCCCGGACGCCGGCCTGGCCAGTACAGGCGATTGCCATGCCCTTGCTGGGCACGAGCAGCGCCGGGATGCAGGAAATCTGGCGCTGTGCCGATGCCTGTAGCGCGGGTGAGTCTGAAGGCATTGCCTGGCGTCGGGCCGGCCAGCTGCTGTATGGCGTGATCGAAGTCGACGAAGCGGCTTTTGCCGGCGCCGACTCGCCGCTGCTGGCAGCCAGCCGGGAAGCCTACCGGCGCATTTTCCGCCTGCTCGACAGCCAGGGGCTACCGCATCTGTGGCGGGTCTGGAACTATCTGGCCGGGATCAACGAGGAAGTCGATGGCCTGGAGCGTTACCGCCAGTTCAACATCGGCCGCCAGGACGCCTTCATCGAATTTGCCCGGGGCGCCACCGGCAACGTGCCGGCCGCCTGCGCCATCGGCCTGGCTGGCGGGCCGCTGTCGATCGCCTTCCTGGCCGGCGGGCAGCCCGCCGTGCCGGTCGAGAATCCGCGCCAGGTCAGTGCCTACAATTACCCGGCCGAATACGGCCCGCGCAGCCCGACCTTCTCACGCGCCGCGCTCGTTTATCCGCCGGGCCAGGAAATCCTCTTCGTTTCCGGTACGGCCAGCATCGTCGGGCACCAGACGGTGCATCCGGGTGATGTCGCCGGTCAGTGCCGGGAATCGATGGCTAATGTCCGCGCTGTCGTCGACCAGGCCAATCGTCTTTGCCGTTCGCCGGCTTATGCGCTGAACGAATTGTCCTACCGCGTCTATGTCCGCCTGGCGGCCGATTTCCCCGTGGTTCGGGAAATCCTGGCCGGTATGCTCGGTGCGGCGGCCGAAATTGTCTATGTGCAGGCAGATATCTGCCGGCATGATCTGTTGCTGGAAATCGAGGCGATGGCCTCGCACAAGTTGGGGAATTGCTGATGCGCATGATCGTCAAAACCTGTCTGCCGGCTCTCGCCGCCCTGTCACTAATCGCCGGCCCGGCCGGGGCCGAGGAAAGACCGCTCTGGGAAGTCGGGGCCGGGGTTGCTGCCTTCAGCTTTCCGGCCTACCGCGGTTCGGATCACACCAACAATTTCCTCATGCCGGTGCCGCATTTCAGCTACAACGGCGACTTTTTCAAAGCCGACCGCCAGGGCATCCGCGGCAGCTTCTTCGATTCCGACCGGCTCGACCTGACGGTCAGCATGGCGCTCTCGGCGCCGGCCAGCAGCAAGGACGTCGCGGTGCGCGCCGGCATGCCGGATCTCAACGGCACCTTCGAGATCGGGCCGGAAATCGACGTCACCTTCTGGCGTTCCGAAAACCGGGCGCGCTTCGTCAAGCTGCTGTTGCCGCTGCGTACGGGCATCACGCTGGAAGGCTCGCCGAAGGAAATCGGCTGGGTCTTCCATCCCAAGCTGAACATGGATATCACCGACCTGCCGGGCCTGCCGGGCTGGAATCTCGGCATGCTGGCCGGCCCGCTGTTCGGCGACAAGCGCCAGCACGCCTACTATTACTCGGTCGAGCAGCAATACGCCACGGCGGCGCGCCCGGCTTACGAGGCCAAGGCCGGCTATGCCGGCATGCAGTATCTGGTGGCGCTGTCGAAGCGCTTTCCCAAGTATTGGGTCGGCGGTTTCGCACGCTACGACAACCTGAGCGGCGCCACCTTCGAGGACAGCCCGCTGGTTCGCCAGAAGGACTACATCGCCGCCGGTATCGCCATTACCTGGATTCTCGGCGAGTCGTCGACGCGCGTGCAGGTCAATGACTGAGCAGCGACCGGCAGGCAATCCGCTATGGATTGCCTACGAGTATGTCGTGATGCTGGTTGGATTGAGTTTGCTGGCCCTGATCTGCCTGATCTGGATGCCATTCGCGCTGATTCTGCATCCCTTGCTGCCGCAGCGTCTTGGTCAGCCTTTGGGGCGGGCGGCGATTACCGCCTGTTTTCGCAGCTATCTGTTCCTGCTCAAACACCTGTGCGCCTGCCGCTTCGATCTGACCGCGCTCGACCAGTTGCGTGACGAAGGTCCGCTGATCCTGGTTGCCAACCATCCTTCGCTGCTCGATGTGGTCCTGATCGTCTCGCGCCTGCCCAATGTCGTCTGCGTCATGAAGGCGGCGCTCATGAACAACATCCTGTTCGGCTCGGCGGCCCGTCTGGCGCGCTATATCCGCAATGACACGCTATTGACGATCATTCTTCATGCCCGTGAAGAAGTGCGCGACGGTGCCCAGCTGCTGATTTTCCCCGAGGGCACGCGGACGACCCATTTTCCGCTCGATGCCTGCACGCCGAGTACCGGCCTGATTGCCAAACGCACGCGGATCCCCGTGCAGACCCTGCTCATCGAATTGTCGACGCCTTACCTGGGCAAGGCCTGGCCGCTGTTCCGGCGGCCCAGCCTGCCGCTCACCGGCCGGGTCCGCCTCGGCCGGCGCTTTGCGCCACCGGACGACGTCGAAGCCTTTACCCGCGAACTCGAAACCTATTTCTCCCAGGAGCTGGGCGGCGCCTCCACGCCCGCTCCGGCCACCCCCTGAAACGCCCGCCATGCCTGAAATCTCGCCCAGCCATCTCGTCCTCATCCCGAGCTACAACCCCGGTCCCAAGGTTGTCGCCACCGTACGCGCCGCGCTTGCCCAGTGGTCGCCGGTCTGGGTCGTGGTCGATGGCAGCAGCGACGGCAGTGCCGAACAGTTGCAGGCACTGGCGGCGACCGAGGCCGGCCTGCGCGTCATCGTGCTGCCCGAAAATCGCGGCAAGGGTGCGGCCGTGCTCGAAGGCATCACGCAGGCCGGGGCGGCCGGTTTCACGCATGCCCTGACCATGGATTCGGACGGTCAGCATCCGGCCGAACTGATTCCGGACTTCATGGCGGCTTCGCAGCGCGCGCCGGGCGCCATGGTGCTCGGCAAGCCGGTGTTCGACGCCGATGCGCCGGCTCTGCGCGTCAATGGGCGCAAGGTCTCGAACGGCTGGGCCAACCTGGAAACGCTGTGGATGGGCATCGGCGATTCGCTGTACGGCTTTCGCGTCTATCCGATTGCGCCGCTGCGGGGCATCATGCAGCGCAACCGCTTCATGCGCCGCTTCGATTTCGATCCGGAAGCCGTTGTCCGGCTGTGCTGGGCCGGCGTCAAGCCGCTCAACATCGACGCGCCGGTGCGCTATTTCCGGGCCGATGAAGGCGGCGTCTCGCATTTCCGCTACCTGCGCGACAACACACTGCTGACCTGGATGCATACCCGGCTGTTCCTCGGCTTTGTCCTGCGTTTGCCGCTGCTCGCCTGGCGCCGCCTGAAACCCGCTTCCGGAAACCTTTCCCGCGACTGAATCACCCTATGCCCCGCACCTCTGCCCTGAAATCCGATCCGCGCCTGAAAACCTATTTTTCCCATGAGGCAGACCGCCGTGCCGCGACCCGGGCCATGTTCGACCAGGCGGCCGGCGGCTACGACCGGGCCGAAAGTATTACCGCATTGGGCAGCGGTGCCTGGTATCGGCGCGATGTGCTGCGCCGCAACGGCTTGCGCGAAGGCATGACGCTCCTCGATGTGGCGGCCGGGACCGGCCTGGTGGCCGCCGAAGGCCTGCGCCAGATCGGTCAGAGCGGCCGCCTGCTGGCCCTCGATCCGTCGCCCGGCATGCTGGCCGAGCTGCGCCGCAAACTCGATGTCGAAACCATCGAGGCCTATGCCGAATCGATTCCGCTGCCGGAAAACCACGTCGATTTCATTTCGATGGGCTATGCCCTGCGTCATGTCGGCGATCTCGACCAGGCCTTTGGCGAATATCAGCGTGTGCTGCGGCCCGGCGGGCGGGTCTGCATCATGGAAATCGGTCGGCCGCACAGTCGTCTCGGACAATGGTTGTTGCGCGCCTACATCGGCGGCGTAGTGCCCTTCCTGGCCCGTCTGAGCGGCAATCAGGCCGCTATCGGACGTCTCTGGGAATACTATCGCGACACCATCGAACTGGCCCTGGAGCCCGAATTCATCCTCGCCGCGATGCGCCGCGCCGGCCTCGTCGATGTCGAATGCTCGGTGACCTTCGGCGTCTTCCGCGAATACCTCGGTCGCAAGGCCTGACACCATGAATACCACCGAAGTCTTCCTGATCGCGATGAGCATCATCTTCACGGTGCCCTATCTGATCTGGCGGGTCGGCCGGACCGAGTATTACGCGCCGCTCGTTGTCGTCCAGATCATTACCGGCATCCTGCTCGGGCCGGGCGTCCTTGGGCGCTTCTTCCCCGATTACTACAGCTTCGTGTTTTCCCCGGCCGTCATCCAGTCGCTGAACGGCATCGCCTGGTGGGCGGTGATGCTCTTTGTCTGCATTGCCGGCATCGAGCTCGATCTGCGCAAGGCCTGGGCGCATCGCCGCGAAAGCATGATTACAGCGGGGTTCGCGCTCGGCACGCCGCTGCTTTTCGGTTGCCTGGCCGCCGTCTTCCTGCTGCTCAGCGATGGCTGGATGGGGCCGCAGGCGATGACCTGGCAATTCGTGCTTGGCGTCGGCATGGCCTGTGCGGTGACCGCGCTGCCCATCCTGATCCTGTTCATGGAAAAGCTCGAAATCCTGCGCCAGCCCATCGGTCAGCGCATCCTGCGCTATGCCAGCCTGGACGACATTGCGATCTGGGGCGTGCTGGCGATGATCCTGATGGACTGGCAGCGGGTCGGCAAGCAGGTCGCCTTCCTCGTTGCCTTCATTGTCTTCGGCTTTGCCTTCCGCAAGCTCATGGCCTGGCTGGCCGAGCGCGACCGCTGGTACGTCGCGCTGATCTGGCTGGCCATTTGCGCCTTCGGGGCCGACTGGGCCGGCCTGCATTTCATGGTCGGCGCCTTCCTGGCCGGGGCGGTCATGGAAGCCGAATGGTTCGACCAGGAACGCATGGACATGTTGCGCCACCATGTGCTGCTGGTCATCATGCCGGTCTTCTTCCTGTCTACCGGCCTGCGTACCAACTGGACGCTGGGCGGTGAGGCGGTCTTCGTCGCCGCCGGCCTGCTGCTCTTTGCTTCGGTGAGCGGCAAGCTGCTGGGCATTCAGATCGCCGGCAAGATCCTCAAGTGGCAGCCCGGCGAAGCTTCGATCATCGGCTGGCTGCTGCAGACCAAGGCGCTGATCATGATCATTTTCGTGAATATCCTGCTCGACAAGAAAATCATCACCAGCGAGGCGTTTACCGCCCTGCTGCTCATGGCCGTGGCCAGCACCATGCTCACCGTGCCGCTGGTCGCCCCGAAGCTGGCCCGCCTGCGCGAAATCATCTTCCGCGCCAAATAACGCGGGGCTCGCTCAGGCCTCGGCTGCCAGTTCTTCGACTTCCTGGCCGAAACGCAGCGTCACCAGAGCCCGCATGAACCAGACCAGCGGCTGGTCGCGGAATTCCTGCAGGTGCGGCCAGAAGGGGCCGAACCATTCGATGAGTACGGTTTCCAGTTCATACCATTCGCTGGCCAGGATCGGGCCGGCCTGCGACCAGTCGATGCTCGGCTGGTAGGGTTCGGCCTGGCCCGAATCGGCATTGACCACGCTGATCGAACCGGTGCCGCGCCCATCCGGCACCGGCTGCAATTCCAGGGACTTGGCCACCCAGAAATTCAGCAAGGGGGCTTCGAGGTTCATGACACGCATTTTTGTTCCTCCGGTTCAGGTTTTCGGCCAGAGTATCATTTGCGTGCAGCGAAACAAGGCCAGTTTGCGGCCGCTCGCTTCGTCGCTGACCACAGCATCCCAGACCTGCGTCGTTTTGCCGAGGTGCTGGGCGGTGGCGACGCAGACGATACTGCCTTCGCGCACCGTGCCCAGATGGTTGCTTTTCAGCTCGATGGTGGTGAAGGACTGGGCGCCTTCTGGCAGATGGGCGATGGTGCCGTAGCCGCAACTGGTGTCGGCCAGGGCGACGATGCTGGCGGCGTGCAGGAACTCGTTGGGCGCGACATGCAGTTTTTTGACCGGCATGCGGCTGTGCACTGTCCCCTGGGCGAGGCTGACGACCTCGATGCCGAGATAGCCCGGCAGGTATTCGTCGCCACGGCGATTGAGGATTTCCGGCGTGATTTCAGGGTGTAACTGGCTCATGCTCTTCCTTTCGGGGAATCAGGCGCTGGCCGGACGGACAACCGGCGCTTCGCGGATTGGCAGGTTGATGACGGCAGCGCCGGCGGCCAGCGCCATGTCGGCGTACCACATCCACGTGTAGTCACCGTATTGCGTGATCGCCAGGCCGCCGAGGTAAGCGCCGAGGAAGCCGCCGATCTGGTGCGACAACAGGGTCAGGCCGAACAGCGTGCCGAGATAGCGGATGCCGAACAGCTTGCCGACGATGGCGGCGGTCGGCGGTACGGTGGCCAGCCAAGTGAAGCCGAGGCCGGCAGCGAACAGGTAATAGGTCCATTCGGTACGCGGCGCCAGCAGGTAGGCGGCGATGAGCACGGCGCGCGAGCCGTACATCGCGGCCAGCACGTACTTGCTGCGGTATTTGGCGACGCAGGAGCCGGCATACAGGCTGCCGAAAATATTGGCGAGGCCGATGATGGCCAGCGACCAGCTGGCGACGGAAGGCGGCAGGCCGCACAGATTGACCTCGCCTGGCAGATGGGTGACGAGGAAGGCGATATGGAAGCCGCAGGTGAAGAAACCGGCATGCAGCAGCAGATAGCTGCGATCGCCCATGGCTTCGCGCACGGCGTTTTTGACGCCGCCATCCGGCGTGGCGTGCTGGATATGCACTTTTTCACCGGCCGTCAGCTTGCCGACCAGCGGCAGCGCACTCAGGGTGATCAGCGCCAGGGCCCACATCGCATTCATCCAGCCGATGCCCTGAATGAGCTTTTGCAGCACGGGCGCGAAAACGAACTGG
The DNA here is from genome assembly GCA_049294655.1 of Azonexus sp. Lineage (GTDB taxonomy): Bacteria > Pseudomonadota > Gammaproteobacteria > Burkholderiales > Rhodocyclaceae > Azonexus. Next base: position 2,950 of record JBAQDI010000022.1, on the reverse strand, counting down.
CCGAAGGAGCCGCCGGCATTGATGACGCCCGAGGCCGTGCCGCGCGCCTCGAGCGGCAGGCGCTGGGCGGCGGCGCCGATCAGTACGGAAAAACTGCCGGCCCCCGAGCCGATGGCCGAAAGAATGCCGAGCGAGACGATCAGGCCGAAGCCGGAACCCATGAAGGGCGTGATGGCGCTGCCCAGGGCCATGACCAGGATGCCGCCGATGAGCACGGCGCGCGGCCCGTAGCGGTCGGCAACGGCGCCGGCGATGGGCTGGATGGCGCCCCAGGTGAACTGGCCGACAGCGAGCGCCAGGCTGATTGTCGCGATGCCCAGTCCGGTGCTGGCATCGAGTGGCGCAATGAACAGCCCGAGCGACTGGCGGCCGCCCATGGTGATCATCAGGATGCCGGCCGCAGCCAGCGTCGTGATCAGGACTTCGGGTTTGCTGATGGAGCGGAACATGCGCGGTTTTCCGTGAATACCAGTCCGCCGAGGGCGGAGTGTTGAAGAATCGTCAGTTTACGGAAACATGGACCGGCTGCCAGCGAGGGAATTCCCTCGTCCGGCGGCCTATCTTCAGATCATCGCCCCGTTGATCGAGATGACCTGACCGGAGATATAGGCGGCCCGGTCGGAGGCGAGGAAGGCGACGAGTTCGGCGATTTCCTCGGGTTTGCCGGCGCGCTGCATGGGCACCAGTTTCTTGATGGTCTCGGCATCGAAGACGCCTTCGATCATGTCGGTGGCGATGATGCCCGGCGCCACGGCATTGACCGTGATGTTGCGGCTGGCCAGTTCGAGCGCCAGCGATTTGCCGGCGGCGTGCAGCGCGGCCTTGGCGGCCGAATAATTGACCTGGCCGCGGTTGCCGGTAATCCCGGCAATCGACGAAATATTGATGATACGGCCCCAGCGCGTGCGGATCATCGGCATGGTCAAGGGCTGCGTGACGTTGAAAAAGCCGTTCAGCGAAACGTCGAGCACGCTATCCCACTGTTCGCCCGACATGCCGGGAAAGACCGCATCGTTGTGAATGCCGGCGTTGTTGACCAGGATCTGGATAGTCCCGGCTTCAAGCAATGCAGCGACCGCCGCGGCGGTCGCTGCGCGGTCGGTGACGTCGAAACTGACCGCTTCGCCACTGCCCCCGGCGGCGATGATTTCGGCGACGACGGCTTCGGCTTTGCCGAGGCTGCGGTTGGCATGCACGATGACATGGTGACCATCGGCGGCCAGGCGCTTGCAGATGGCGGCGCCGATGCCGCCGCTGCCGCCGGTAACGAGGGCGCGTTTCATGCGGATTCCTTGAGGGCAGAGGCGTCGAGCACGACGGCGGCGCGGCCTTCGAGCAGGCAGCGGCCGGCCTGGCCGACGGAGAACTGGTAGAGGATGTTGTTGGCGTCGCCGGACAGGCGTTCGGCCTGGATGTCCAGCGGGCCGCTCAGGTCGTCGAGGCGGTCCACGTGCAGTGTGACGCTGCGCACGCTGGTCAGGTAGCCCTGGCGCGGCGCGTCATTCTGGCTGGCGAGCAGCGCGCCGTGGATGGCCATGGCCTGCGCTGCGTACTCGATGCCGTTGGCCGCGCCGAGGCGGTTTTCGGCACGCAGCGGGTTGGCCGGATCGGTGTGGCTAACGGCGCGGCAGGAAATCGCGTTTTCCGACCACTCGAGCACCGCATCGAGCAGGCACATGTCGCCCTGATGCGGGATGTGGGCGGCGATCCAGGCGTGGTCTAGCACGGCGCGATGTCGACGGTGAGTTGCATGGGCGCCAGGTAGTCGAGGCAGACCGAACCGGCTTCGCCGCGGACCAGCTTGTGCAGCAGCGGCAGTGCGCGCATCGCCGGGATGGTCGTGCGCAGGGTTTCCAGTGCCGCGTCGGCGAATTGCTCGGCCGGTTCGGTGCTCGGGCTGACGGTAATCCGGGCCAGTGAATTGGCCGTCCTTTCCGTTGTGAGCAGCAGCGCGACGCCGGCGCAATCAGGCGTATCGCGCTTGCTGTGCAGCGGCTCCGGGTATTCGCTGTCGTAGGCGATGAGCAGGGTCGGCTGCTGGTCGACGATGACCTGACCCAGCGTGTCGAGCAGGCCGGCGCCGAAGCTGGCGTCGAAGGCGCAGAGTACCTGGCAGGGCGCCATGGCATGCGTGGCGATGCCCCAGTAGCCGGCGGCGGCGTTATGCACCGAATTATGGAAACGGGTCGGCGAAATCTGCCGGTCGTCGGTCGCCAACTGCTCGCACAGCGCGTGGCAGTTGTGGCCGTCGGCGCCCGAGGCGGAAAACACGGTGGCCAGCGTCGCGATGTCGGCGCCGGCCTGCGCGGCGGCTTCGAGACCGATGCCCAGGGTCAGCTTGACGACGCGGCTGGCCCGGCGGCGTTCGGCCGGCGGCAGGATTGCCGGGCTGGGCAGCACGGAAGGCGCGGCAACATAAGGCTGTTCGCCGAGCAGCACGGCGCGCGCCGTGGCCCAGTCGGGCAGGCCCGGGGCGATGAAGCCGATGCCGGAAATCCAGGCGGTGAGCGGGATCGGGTTCATGCGGCGACTCCAAAAACCAGGCTGCAGTTGCTGCCGCCGAAACCGAAGGAATTGGACAGCGCGTGACGGACCTGGCCCATGCGGCTGTGCAACAGATACTGGATGGGAATGCCCGGATCGAGCGTGGCCGTGTGCGGGCTGCCCGGCAGCAGGTCGTGGCTCAGCGCCAGGGCGCAGATCACCGCTTCGACGGCACCGGCAGCGCCCAGCGTGTGGCCGGTCGCACCCTTGGTCGAGCTGCACGGCACGCGCTCGCCGAACAGCGCGACGACGGCCTTGCCTTCGGCGGCATCGTTGGCCGGTGTCGAGGTGCCATGCAGGTTGATGTAGTCGATGTCATCGGCACTCAGGCCGGCCGAGCGCAGCGCAGCTTCCATGGCCATTCTGGCGCCGAGGCCTTCCGGGTGCGGCGAGGACATGTGATAGG